>NZ_JCAFTS010000012.1:0-123396 GCF_059370495.1 Stenotrophomonas sp. YJH_SMC_69
CTGGCGGCCGTTGCCGTAGGTCCAGCCGGTCGCCGGGCCGAAGGCCGCATAGGTCACGTTGTTCACCACGATCTGGCGCGCCTGGCCGGGGCGGGTCAGGCCGATCTGGCTGATGCGGCCCTGGGTATCGCGCACGTAGTCAGCCACGCTGCCGTCGGGGTAGGTCAACGCGGTCAGGCGGCCCGACTTGCTATAGGCGTAGCGCAGCGTGCTGGCAACGCCGTTGACGGTCTGTACCTTGCGGGTGACCTGGCCGAAGCGGTCATGGCAGTACTGGGTGCTGCCATTGGCATGCAGCACCTGCCCAAGCCGTCCCTTGGCGAAGCGCTCGTCGGCGGCACAGGCGGCCGGCGCCACGTCATAGCTGTAGCCCACGTCCAGATTGGGGTCCGGATAGGCGATGCCGATCAGGCGGTTGAGCCCATCGTAGTGATAGGTGGCGGTGACGCCGCGTGCATCGGCGGCCGTCTTGCGATTGCCGGCGGCATCCACGGTGAAGCTGCTGGCACCGCTGTCCGGGCTGACTTGCCCGGTCAGATCACCGAAACCGTTATAGGCATAAGTGGTGTGCAGACCCTTCGGGTCGGTGACCTGGGTGACCTGATCCAGCGCGTTGTACTGGCTGCGGATCTCCGCCGCCACGCCGCCCACGTCCTGCAGGGTCTGCGCCAAGCGGTTCAACGGGTCGTACTGCTGGCTGGTCACGCGCTGCAGTGCGTCGGTCACCGTCTGCGGGTTGCCGTTGGCATCGTAGGCAAAGCCGGTGGCGTGATTGCTCGCGTCCTTCAGTGCGGTCAGCTGGCCGAGCGTGTTGAACGTCCGTGCCAGGGTGCGGCGCAGGGTACCGCCTGCATCGAGCGTGTCTTCCTTGAGGCGATTGCCGGCATTGTCCAGCGTGTAGTGAATCGTGTTGCCCGTGTTGTCCTCGATATCGGTCAAGCGCAGCGCCGCATCGTAGACATAGGAAACGCTGCTGCCGTCGGGCTCGGTGATCTGTTGCACCTGGCCGGACGGCCAGTAGCTGATCTGGGTGACCCGATTCTCGGCAGTGGTCGCGCCACGCACGGTGACCGAGGTCGGCCAGCCGCGGGGATGGTAGGTGTAATCAGTCACCACGCCGTTGGCGTCCTTGACCGACAGCGGCCTTCCGAGTGCGTCGTAGGCCAGAGTCTCGGCCGTCTGGCCCAGCGCATTGGTCACGCTGCGCAGGTCGCCCTTGCGATAGCTGCAGGCACCTCCGGTCGCGCACCCTGCATCATCTGCCGAGTAATAAGCATAGGTAACGGCATCGGCCACATCCGTGCGCGGGCCATCCACACTCTTCAGCAGCCCCTCCACCGGGCAGCTGCCTGCCACTGCCACATCAGCGGCTTCGCAGTACGTATAGCTGGTGATGCGCGTCTGACCGGACGCGATGTCGGTCACCGTGTTGGTTGTCGGCTGGCGCCGGCCATTGAAGGACGTTCGGGTTTCACGATTGCCGATCCGGGTGGTCAGTACCGCATTGGTTTCAACGTCGCGCGCCGTGGTCACCACACGCTGCTCGGGCAAGCCGACCGCTTCGGTCACGGTATGGATGCTGACGGCACGGCCGCTCACCGCATCAGTACCCTGCGCATAGGTGTGCTTGGTCTGGATGCCGCGACGATCAGTGTAGGTATCCAGGCGCCGACGGAAGTCGACACTCTGGTCGTAGTAGGTCCGGCTGACGGTTCCCTGCGAATCCGTCAGGCCGGTTACCTTGCGCGACGGAGCGGTGTCGCCGCCGGGTGTCAGGGTGTAGTCGGTCTGCCGCCCAAGCGCGTCAGTCACGACTGCACCGCCGTTGGGGCTGTAGGCGAGCGTCACGCCATCGGCACCGCCAGCGTGCTGACTGGAGATAACACGGCCGATGGAATCGTAGGTAAAGGTGCTGTAGCGGCGACCGTCCTCGGCGGTTATGCCGGTCAGGTGCTGGGGGAAGTCCTGGTTCTCGTAGTGATATGTCCGCACACCACCACCCGCATAGGTCACCGTGGCGACCTGGTTCTGCGGCGTGTAGGTATAGGTAGCGAGCGCAATGCCTTCGACCAGCACCGAACTGATCAGCGCCTCATAGTCATTGGACTGATAGACGAACTCCAGTGTGCGGCCACTGCTGTGGGTGACCGCCGCAAGGCGGTCGTTGTCGTCGTAGATGTAGGTCAGCGACGTGCCATCCGGGAAGCGCTTGGCGGTCAGACGTCCGTCCGCGCCGAAGGTCGAGATGGAGCCCGCCGAGTACAGTGTCCAGTTGCCGTTCTGGACCAGACGGTCACCACTGTCGTCGTCCGCCTCATAGGCTTGGCCGATCTTCTTGAATGCACGCTGGAAACCGGTGCTTTCAATGATGCCCACACTGTCAACGCCGTCCAGTGCCAGGTGGGCGCCCAGCGAATGGGTCCAGCCATAACCGAAGCCACCGGATGAGGTGGAGATGCCGGAGTGATAGAAGCGCGTCAGCGCGATCCAGCCCAGATCGAAGTCCGGCGCGATCTCGTACTTCTCGCCCGTTTTGACATCACATGGGTTGCCGACATTGCCGTCGCAGGTACCGCCGTTGGAGGCCGGGTCCTTGTCGGGAATCGGACTCATGTTCGCCGCTGTATCGTTGCGGGACATGGGGCAGCTACCGTTGCCGCCGTCCTTGTCGCATTTCTGCGACTTCGAGGTGATGGTCGCAACGAATTCTTCGCTGACGCAGGCGTTGTGCTTGTTGGACCACTGTGTGAGGGGAATCGGGCAGTTCAAGCGCCGGGTACGCGCGACCGCCACCGTTCCGGTGTATGGCGTGCAGGGTGATTCAGCCGTGTTGTTGCCAGCCATGGAAGTCAGATCGTAGTAGCGCGACTCGATGACACCTTCCTGATCGGGCGAAGCTGCAAACCACTCGCCTGACGGAGTTACCGCTGCACCGGGGCACACGGGATTGCTGGCTTGTTCGTCCGCAAGAAAATCGGCAACCATCGCCTCTTCCGTCGGAAATATGTCACGCCCTATGTAGGACCAGTCCGGGTCGGAGGGCTGCGACTTCCCCATCCAGTAGGTGATCGACGTATTGCCGTTCAAGTCCACAACTTTCGACTTGATCTTGTCGACAGACTGCCAGCCGAACTGGAACTCCGGCGGGAATGGACTGGGTGCGGGAAGGCTCTTGATCGCCTGCACCGCCTGCTGCTGGGTCTTGTACTGCGTCGAATTGCCGCCGGGCTGCGAAATGCGCCAGGTAATCTTGCTTTCCTGCGCCTGCGCCACAGCAGGGGCGAAGCAGCCGAGGGCAACAATCGCCAGCGCGGCACGCGAGAGGGTCTTCAGTCGTTCCAACATCCCTGTTCTCCTTCCTGGACGAACACAGCGCCGGCGGGAACGAGAACGCGGAGCTGAGCCCACGCGTCGTGCATCGGATCGTCCCTGGTCCGGAATGCGGCAGTGCCACATGCCGCCTTTATCGTCGAGGACGCTTGCACATTCAAGTGTGGAGTCGCGTAACCGGTCACAGATTCAAGCATCCGTGGCCATTCAGCGGCCTACGCCGGGCTCCCATGACTTCTTCTACAGGGAGTCCGTGTTCATAGCTCACAACACTACCAGCACACGCCCTGCTCCTCACAGGATTCACGCGCGGCTCGCACCGCTAGCTGGCAACCGGCCACGCCCTCCAGCGCGAGGATCCTGCTGCGGTGGTGGCCGCGATTCAATCGGTCTCCGGCACCTCGAAGTAGGCGTTTCAGGCAACGGCTTCGCCCGTTGTTCCCCGCTACTGCCCACGCAGGCGCACCGCAAAGTACCGCGCCGGGGAAAGGCCAAGCGCTTTCTTGAACATCGTGATGAAGGCCGTCACCGACTCATAACCCAGCGTCTCGGAAACGCGTTGTACCGGTGCGCCCGCGGCAAGTTCCCGAATGGCGATGAGCAGGTGCAGCTGCTGCCGCCAGCGACCGAAGGACAAGCCCGTTTCGCGTTCGATGAGGCGGGTCAACGTACGCTCGCCCAGGGCCAGGCGCACGGCCCACTGGCCGATGGTGCTGCGGTCTGACGGATCCGCCGACAGCGCCGCCGCCAGCGCACGCACCTTCGGGTGATGGCTGACCGGCAGCGACAGATGCTCAGCCGGCATCTGTACCAGCTCCTCCAGCAACACCCGCGCCAGTCGGTCGATGTGGCTGCCATGCGGATAGTCCAGCGGCGCGTCGGCCAGGTGCAGGATCATCTCGCGCAGCATCGGCGAGATGGCCAGCGTCACGCACTGCACCGGCAGGTCGACGATGCCGGGCTCGACGAACAGGTAGCACAGGCGCGCGTTGGCGGTGGCGCGGTTGCTGTGCGGCATGCCGCCCGGAATCCAGACGCCACACTGGGGCGGCACGATCCACAACGCATTGGCGACTTCGCAGGTCACCGCCCCATGCAGCGCAAGAATGAGCTGACCCTTGCGGTGCTCATGCACCGGAATTTCCGCGTCGTGCTCGGCCACCTGCAGGCGGCTGGCAACCGCCGGGCGATCGGTCTCGTCAGGGTCCAGGTCAAAGCCGGGGAGCGAAATGCGAGCCATTCTCACATTGACCGGTTTTAGCGATTGGTTGTCATTGTAGCGAAATTCGCCGGTGCGGCCGATCACTAGCATGAGCCGCATGCACTCCCCCACTCCTGCCCGTCCCCACGTGTTCCAGGCATTCGCCCGGTTGAAAAGCCCTGCCCTCAGGACCGATCAGGAGGCGGTGCTGTTCTCGCTCAAATGCCTGCTCGCCGCGTCGCTGGGGCTGTATGTCTCTCTAAGGATCGGCCTGAATCGCCCGTTCTGGGTGATCGGCACGGTCTATCTGGTATCGCAGCCTCTGTCCGGGGCAACACTCAGCCGCGGCCTGTTCCGCCTGCTCGGTACCGTGGGCGGAGCCGTCGCCACCGTCGTGCTGGTGCCACGTTTCGCCAATGCACCCCTGGTGCTGAGCGCCGCGCTCGCGACCTGGATGGCGCTGTGCCTGTATCTGGCGATGCTCGACCGCACGCCACGTGCCTATGCGTTCCTGCTGGCCGGCTATACCACCAGCCTGATCGGGTTTCCTGCGGTGATGGTGCCCGGAGAGGTGTTCACCATCGCCATCACGCGGGTGCAGGAAATCGCCATCGGCATCCTGGCCGCAACGCTGGTACACGCGCTGGTGCTGCCGCGCCGGGTCTCGATACGCGTGCACGCGCGGGTTGCTGCCGTGCTGGATGACGCGGAACGATGGACACGGGACATGCGCGCCGGTGCATCGGACACGGTGCTGGCGACGGACCGCTCGAAAGTGGCCGCCGACCTGCTCGAGCTGCATGTGCTGTCGATCCACCTGCCCTTCGACAGCGCCCACGGCGTGGCCCAGGTGCAGATCCTGCGCGCCCTGCATGACCGGATGCTGGATGTACTGATGCTCTCCAGCGCGGTGGAAGATTCCCTCGCAAGGCTGCGCTCATCACAGGCCAGTGCGATGGATTCGCCTGGCTGGCGCGAGCTGACGCAGACCGGCCTCGCCGCGCAACAGGCCGAGCTCGACCTGGCCCACGCCGACTGCCGCGTGCTGCAGGCGCAACTGCACACCGCCCGCCCCGATTGGCGCCGGCATGTACCTGCCCGCCTTGCGCGACATACGCAGGGTGCGGTACTTCACCGGGATCATCGGCTTGCCCTGCGCAGCGCGCTGGGCGCGTTCGTCGGCATCCTGCTGAGCTGCGTGTTGTGGATCGTTACCGGCTGGTCGGAGGGCGCGACGGCGGTGTCCATCATCGGCACGGCGTGCGTGCTGTTCGGCACGATCGAAGCGCCTGCGCCGCTTGTCATGCGCTATCTGGTGGGGTCATTGATCGGCGTTGCCGTCGGCCTGCTCTACGGTCTGCTGATCTTCCCCGCGCTGTCCGATGTCGTCGGCCTGATTGCCGCGCTGGCGCCTGCGCTGCTGCTGTGCGGATCGTTCCTGGCCCGGCCTCCCTTCATCATGGCTGCCCTGGGCGTGGTGCTGACGTTTCCGCTCATCGCGGGACTGGGCGCGACCAATACGGTCAACATCGTCGGCGCACTCAACAACAGCGTAGCGTTGTTCGTGGGTACGACAGTGGCACTGTGCAGCATGCAGCTGTTCCAGACCGCCGATGCGGGCCGCAACCGCGCACGGCTGGAGCGTTCGATCCGTCGGGATATCGCACGACACGCCGCCGGACAAGGTGGCGTGGCCCGGGCCTGGCTCAGCCGCATGCTGGATCGAATCGGGCTGCTCGCTCCCCGGTTGCGGGGCGGTTCCAGTGCCGCAGACGACCTGCGGGCATTGTTTGCGGACGTGCGTGCGGTACGTGCATCCAACCAACTCCGCGCACTGGACAAGTGCCAGGAAAACCCGCAGGTCCGGGTGCTTCATGCGGCGCTGATCGAACGCGTCGCCGCACATTTCAGGGTTCGTGCCCACGCGCCACGCAGCGTCGACGCCCATCTTCTGGAACTGCTCGACCGCATGCGCGAGGCAGCAGTGGCCAGCAGCGGGGATGATCGTGAGCATCTGTCGCACCTGCTCTGCGGATTGCGCCGCGACCTGCTGGCGCCTGCTCTCACCCTTCGGCACTGACCTCATGTTTTCTGATCTCTCCATTGATGGCGTGCTGATCCCCGGCCTGCTCGCCGTGGCCGCCGCCGCGCTGGCGCTGTCGATGCTGACCTCGCGCCTGCTCGCCAGTCTCGGTCTGTACCGCTTGTTCGCCGCGCGACCACTGGTGGGCCTGTCCCTGTTCGTGATCCTGGCGGAGCTGATGATCCGGCTCTCGCCCCTGCTCGAGAAATGAAATGAAACACCTGCTTGCTGTCATCGGGCGCTGGAGCGCTACGCTGGTTGTATTCGCGATTGCTGTCGTCGCCGCGCTGTCCATCTGGAAGCGTTACGAAACACGCCCGTGGACGCGGGATGGACGGGTCCGCGCCGATGTGGTGCGCGTTGCGTCGGACATGGGGGGGCTGGTCACCCAGGTGCTGGTGCACGACAACCAGCGGGTCAGCGCCGGACAACTGCTGCTGGTGCTGGATCAGCCACGCCTGGCTGCCGCGCTTGAGAAGGCCGACGCAGCGGTCAGCAGCGCACGCGCGACGCTGGCGCTGGCCCGCCGCGAATCGACGCGGGACAACGCACTGGGCAACCTGGTCGCCTCGGAGACACGCGAACGCAATGCGGCCAAGGTCGACACCGAGCTGGCCGCCCTGGCGCAGGCACGGGCCGAACAGCGCGTTGCCCAGCTCAACGTGCAACGCACCGAGGTGCGCGCGAGCACCGACGGCATCGTCACCAACCTGGACCTGCATGCGGGCGATTACCTGCAACCGGGCGCGCAGGCGCTGGCGCTGATCGACACCGGCAGCCTGCGTATCGAGGGCTACTTCGAGGAAACCAAACTGGGCTGCATCACCGAGGGCGATGCCGCCGTGGCGCGGCTGATGGGCGACACCCGCGATGTCCGCGGACACGTTGACAGCATCGCCGCCGGCATTGCCGACGATCAGCGCTCAAGCACGCACAACCTGCTGCCGGCCGTGGCGCCGACCTATACCTGGGTGAGGCTGGCACAGCGCATCCCGGTACGCATCCGTATCGATGATGCGCCGCCGGATACGCGCCTGATCGTGGGTCGCACTGCGAGTGTGACCATCACGCCCTCGGCACCGGGAGCCTGCAAGTGAGCGTGCGGACAGTACGTGGTGGGCTGCTTGCCCTGTTGCTGCCCCTGACGGCCTGCGTATCCGGCCCCGACTATCACCTGCCTGCGAACGCCGTCGCAGCTTCACAACAGGCTGCGCGGGCGTTCGTCTCAGGCCAGGACGCATCGTTCAGCCACGACGCGCCACCGGATCGATGGTGGCACCTGTATGGTGACCCTCAGCTTGACGCCTACGTACGCGAAGCACTGGCGGCCAATACCGACCTGCGCGCCGCCGATGCCAACCTTCGGCGCGCCAGCGCTACCGTGCTGGAGTATCGCGCGCGCGGTGCCGTGCAGGCCGACGTGGATGCATCGGGCACGCTCACCCATGCCGGTGGCTACACCCAGGCGTCGGCCGCCCCGCAGTCGTACGCGCTGGGCCTTCACCTCTCCTATCCACTGGATCTTGCAGGTGGCATCCGCCGCGGCATCGAAGCCGCCAACGCCGACGCGGAGGCGGTTGCTGCGGTGCGCGACCAGGTCCGCGTGGTCGTCGCTGCGGCCGTCACCCGTGCCTATCTCCAGGTGTGCACCCGCAATCACACGCTCGCTGCAACCCGGCAGGTGCTGGCGATACAGCGCGACACGCTGGAGGCAACCCGTCGCCTGGCTGCAGGCGGGCGCGGAACGGACTTCGATGTCAGCCGTGCCGGTGCCGCGGTCAACCGCAGCGCGGCGGCGATACCGCACCTGCTGGCGGAACGGCAGGCCGCACTATTCGAGCTGGCCGCACTGATGGGCAGGGTTCCGGCAGACTATCCCAGGGAGGCCGAAGCCTGCCCCCAGCCCCCTGAGCTGGAGCAGGCGCTGCCGGTCGGTGATGGCTGGCAGCTGCTCCAGCGGCGCCCCGACATACGTGCCGCCGAGCGCAGCCTTGCGGCGGCCACGGCGATGATCGGCGTAGAGACCGCAGACCTTTATCCGCGGGTCACCTTGGGCGGGTCCCTGGGTACGGCAGGCACGCGAGTTCAGCTGCTTTCCGCCGACGGTTTAGGGGTGAGCGTCGGGCCACTGCTCTCATGGCACTGGCCCAACCGCCGCGTAGCCAAGGCCCGCATCGCGGCGGCCGGCGCCAATGCAGATGCCGCTCTCGCGTCCTTTGACGGCGTCGTGCTGCAGGCTCTGCGGCAGACCGAGACCGCGCTTTCTGCCTGCACGCAGGAGCTTGAACGCGAGCGCAGCCTGGCGCAGGCGCGTGGGGATGCAGCGCGGGCCGCCGGGCAGGCGCAGCAGCTCTACCGTTTCGGCAGGATCGATTTCCTCGATGTGCTTTCGGCCCAGGCCGCGCTGGCAGATGCGGAGTCCGCATTGGCTGCATCGCGCGCGGACCGGGTCGACCGCCAGCTGGATCTTTTCCTGTCGTTGGGCGGAGGCTGGGCCGCAACGGATTCGGCCGCGGGCGGTGCCCGGTGACCCGTTCAGGGCAGCGACTGCACGCCGCGCCGTCTGTTCAGGAATGTACCGCCTACACCCGTATTCATTCACACTGACTGCCCTATATTCCCGCCACAGCGCCGCATGCTGCGGCCATGACGGAGGCATCTCCATGAAGACCACACGCTTGCTTGCCATCGCCTTGACCACCACCACCGCGTTGGCTGCGGCCCCCGCCTTCGCCGATCCGCCGCACCACGCCCGCGGCAACGGCCCGCCGCCGCATGCGGGCGGCCCGCATAACCGCGATGCGCCGCCGCCGGGCTGGCAGAAGAAGGCCTGGCGACGTGGCGAGCGCCTGCCGTGGGCCGAAGTGGACCGCCGCTACTGGGTAGACGATTACGCGCGCTATGACCTGCGCGAACCGGGCCGCGACCGGCGTTGGGTGCGCCAGTCCGATAACGAGTACCTGCTGGTGGAGATCGCCACCGGGCTGATCATCGACGCCCTGCATCGCTGAAGCGACCTGCAGCGTCCGCACACGCAGCGATTTACATCGGTGCAGACACCTTACGACCGGGGCCGCCCCGGTCGGCGGTGTCTGCGCCCACGGCGCCCCGCCCGCCTCCGCGGCCCGCCATGCAGGCCCTCCCGCAGCGCGATATACCCGCACATCAGCGCTGTGGCAAATAGCCCCATCGCCACCAGTATTTCGAATCCCCGATCACCAAAGAGCAGGCGGATGGAGGTCTCCAGTGAGCACAGCCTGCCGCAGCGCAGGCCGTGCTCGTTGAAGCCATGGATGAGCACCAGTACGCCCATCAGCCCGCACCACGCCATCAGGGCCAGGCTTGCGATGAAGATGAAAGGTCGATGGATACGCATGCGCTCGTCGCGGTCTTCTACGGTGATGTCCAGCGCGACGTTGCGAGTACGCGATCGGAAGCATCCAGCTCTACCGACCAGGCTTGGGTATCCAGGCGCAGCCGGTTCTCATACCACCATCGCTGCGCACAGCGACCACTGCATCCACGGCTGGCATAGCGGGTAAAGGGAGCACCGGCGTGCTCCACCACGTCAGGGTGCCCCAGCGCCCGCAGTACCTCGGCCCTGCTCGCCCCGACCGAGACCGAGGCAAGCGCGTGGGAATGCCACGCCGAGATCGCCGAGCAACCGGCCACGTACGCCACGAACAGCCCGACCAGCCCCCACATCAGTGTCCTCATTGACAGATCCCCTCCTGCGCCGCGCGCCCGCGCATCATCCGCGCAGACCTTCTTCAACGTAAAACCTCGACACGCGGGCCTGTTGCAGCGCCCGGCATCCGTGCTAGCGTGCGCCGTCAAACTCTCCATGGGGTGCAGGATGCGCAATGGAATGGGACGGAATCTGGTGATCGCCTGCATGGCCCTGGCTGTTGCCCCAGCGGCGGCAACAGCGGCCGCAACAGCGACCGCAATGCCGGGCGATCGTGGGCAGGATTTCGTGCAGACACAGGCGATCACCGCGCGCTGCCAGAAGAGCCTGCCCGGCCTGGAACTGCAGTTGCAGGAGGGCCGCAAGCACTGGCTGTCGACACTCGACGCCGCGCAACTGCAGGCCGCCGAGGCCTATGCCAGCAGCAAGGAAGGCAGGACTCTGGGAAAGAGTGTGGAGCGGGATGCCTCCCGCGCCTTCGGTCGCAATACCTTGTCCGCCGCAGCGACCTGCGTTGGCCTGCTCGCCGAGTACGGCCCGGCCCACCCGCTGCCTTCCGGCACGGCAATGCCGGCCGACCGGGTGCAGCACTACATGCTGCACTTTGCACCGATGGTGCTGGCTCGGCTGCAGTGCGCGCGCCTGGACGGCATCGACGTGGCCGCCCAGCCCGATGGCTCGGAAACCTGGCAGTACCGGGCCTGTGGCCAGACCGAATCCGTGCGCATGGCCCCGCTCGGGCAGAGCTGGTCGATGAGCGATGCGGACCGCAATCGCCTGTTCGACGCACTGACCCGATAGGTCGGACGGTATTCCCCGGGGTAGCAGGAACCATGTTTCCACCCACCACCTGGATCAAGTTGCGATCTGCCTTTCCATTGGCGGCCTGCACGGTGCTATGCGCCTGCGGCCTGGTTATGGACAGTTCGTTCGACACGCTGCGCGAGGCGCTCGATTCCGACATGGTGAACAAGGGATGGATTCCCGGCTGGGTGCCGCAAGCGGCGACCGACCTGCGGGAGGTACATGACCTCGACTCGAGCACCAGCGCGCTGGCCTTCACCAAACCCCCTGCGGTATCACTGCAGCTGCCTGCGGATTGCCAGGCAACGACATTCAGTAGCAGCGATCCTGTTGCGTTCGATCGATACTGGTGGCCGGGCGACGGGACGCTCAAGTCGTCGTACCACGTCTTTCGCTGCGCGCCCGAATCCGGAAAATCAGTCTTCGTCGCCATCAACAGGACCGAAGACCACGTGCTCTTCTGGCGAACCTACGCGCGGTGATGCGCCCGCGCCACCCTATTCCTCCCCAGGACCCCATGATGCCCAACGCACGTGCACGCTTCGCTGCCCTCGCCTTTTTCCTCCCGGCGTGCTTGCCGGCCCACGCCGCAAAGGACGCCCCCGCCGACGTCAAGGCGATCGAACAGGTGGTCGAAGCGTTCCGCACCTCGCTGATCAACAAGGACAAGCCGACCTACATGGGCCTGTTCTTCTCTGATAAACCGGAAGACATCGGCTGGCAGTTCGTTTCCGAGGATGTGCGCCTGCAGGACATCCGCAAGGCCAAGCCCGATGCGATCAAGGCACGGCAGATTCCCGCCAACAACTTCATCGCGCTGATCGACGGGGCGGTCGCCTCGCCGAAGCCGAAGGAGGAGAAGTTCTCCAACACGAAGATCGAGACGGACGGCGATGTGGCCTCGGTCTCGTTTGACTACAGCTTCCACGACGATGGGGTGAAGACCAACTGGGGCAAGGAAATGTGGCAGCTGGTCCGCACGGAGCAGGGCTGGAAGATCTTCTCGGTGATCTACTCGATCCGCGATTCACGCAGCCCGGGCGATTGAACGTCGCTTGACCGGGCCGAACCCAGGCCGCGATCCATTCAGCAAGGGCATTGGCATTCGGCCATCGATCGGGCAGAGTTCGGCCACGCGCAAGGACGCATGCCATGACCCGCCTGCTGATCATCGAAGACAACCCCGAGCTGGTTGCCAACCTGTATGCCTTCTTTGAACCGCTCGGCTACGTGCTGGACGACGCGCGCGACGGCGCCAGTGGCCTGCGCCGGGCCACGCAGCACGACTACGACGCCATCCTGCTGGACCTGATGCTGCCGCGCCTGGACGGCATGACGCTGTGCCAGAAGCTGCGCCAGGAGTTCCAGAACCCGGTGCCGATCCTGATGCTGACCGCGCGCGATCCGGTCGAAGACCGTGTGCAGGGCCTGGCCCTGGGCGCGGATGACTACCTGGTCAAACCGTTTTCGCTGGTGGAACTGGATGCACGGATCAAGGCCCTCGTACGAAGGGCACAGGGGCGCCAGGTCCAGAGCGTGCTGGCGTGGAAGGACCTGCAGGTGGACACGCGCTCGCCACAGGCCTGGCGGCAAGGCCGCTGCATTGCGCTGACGCCCACGTCGCACAAGCTGCTGATGTGCCTGGTGCGTGCAGCTCCCGCCGTGGTGCGCAAGCAGGAGATGGAATACCTGGTCTGGGGCGACGAGCCACCGGACAGCGGCGCGCTGCGAACCCACATCCATGAGCTGCGCCTGCAGGTGGACCGCAGCTTCGACACCGCGCTGATCACCACGGTGCACAGCGTCGGCTGGCGCATGCAGGCGTGAGCCCTGCCTCCCTCTACCGCCGCCTGAGCCTGCGCACCCGCATCACGATCTCGTTCGTGCTGTTGATGGCCGGTGCCATGGGCTTCATCGTACTGGCCGAACAGGTCGACTACGACCAGGTCCGGACTGCTGTCGTCGCACGGACCCAGCACGGCGAAGTGCAAAGGCTGCAGGCCGCGCTGGATCGTGGCCAACGCCCCGCCCTGCCACCAGGGACCCAGCTGTTCGATGCCCAGGACGTGCCTGTCGTGCTGCGCCAATACGGCCCGGGCTACCACGGCGAAGAGGCGCCCAACGAGTGGCACCTGCGTGTGTTCGACAGTGGTGGCCAACGCTACTACCTGCTGCAGGACGCCGCACCCTATGGCTATCTGGAACACCTGATCAATGCCTTTGCGGCACTGGTCATTTCGGTCTGCGTGTTCGGCGCCTTCCTCATCGGCCGCAAGGTCGCTACCCACGTCATCGCGCCCATCACACGATTGGCCGATGCGGTGCAGGACGGCCACAAGCCCTTTCCCTACCAGGACGCACGCGACGAGATCGGCGTGCTCGCGCGCGCCTTTGCCCGCCATAGCGACGAGCTCGAACGGTTCCTGCATCGCGAGCAGTGCTTCAGCGGCGATGCCAGCCACGAGCTGCGCACGCCCTTGGCCATCATCGGCGGTGCTGCCGAAACGCTGGCCTGCCAGCTTCCGGCCGACAGCCACCTGGTTCCCAGCGCGGCACGCATCCTGCGTACCACCCAGGAGATGCAGCGCCAGCTGACCTGCCTGCTGCTGCTCTCGCGTGCCCCCGGCGCCGTGCCGCGCAACGCGGTGGCCCTGCGTCCGCTGCTCGAATCCTGCATGGAGCGCTGCCAGCCCTGGCTTTCCGGCAAGCCGGTGACCGTTGCGTTTGATGCCCGGCATGACGCCGTGCTGGTCACCAACGCGGATCTGGCGCACAGCATCATCTGGAATCTGCTGCGCAATGCCTGCCAGTACACCGAAAGCGGCGAGGTGCGAATCACCCTCCACGACACCGCACTCATCGTCGCTGACACCGGACCCGGCCTGCCGTCCAGCATCGACCCACGGCAGTTCCAGCGCTTCGCGCCGGGTGGCGCGCACAGCGGCGAGGGGCTGGGGTTGTCGATCGTGCAGCGCATCGTCGAGCACCTGGGCTGGACGATGACCGTGCAATCCTCCGGGCAGGGGTGCCGGTTCACCCTGCGCTGGCCCCGCCCCCCGCATCTGACGGATTCCTGACATCGGGCTGCACATGCTCCGGGCTGCTCCCCCGCTCTGGAGACGGCATGCAGCACCCCAAGGACAGCGGCAAGTACCCGCACGGCAAGACCGGATTGAGCCGCATCTTCCACACCCTCATCCATTCGCGCGATGGCTTCATCGCCACCTTTCGCGGCGAGGCGGCGTTCCGCCAGTTGTTGCTGCTGCACGCGCTGCTGATGGCGGCTGCGTTCGTGCTGGACATCAGCACGGTCGAGCGGGCACTGGTGCTGGCGGTCTGCTTCATCAGCCTGCTGGTGGAACTGCTCAACTCGGCGATTGAAGCCGTGGTTGATCGCATCTCGCTGGAGAAGCATCCGCTGTCCAAGAACGCCAAGGACATGGGCAGCGCCGCGCAGACCACCGCGTTGTTGATGGTGGGTGCGGTGTGGGGCGTGATCCTGCTGGGCTAGCCCGGCAATCCTGACAACTTCCTGATAAGGCCGTTTCGATACTGCGCGCACTCCTGTTCCGCGGAACCTGCTCGTGCGTCAATGCCTCCGTTTCCCGCGGTCCCATCCAATCGTTCTGGTCTGGGCCGCCGCACTGTTCTTCGCCACGATTGGAAACATTGCCCTCTGGAAGACGCTCTGGGGGCTGATCGATCTCAACAGCCTGCGCAGCATGCTGTTCCTGGCCAGCCTGCCGCCGCTGCTGTTCTGCCTGTTCAACCTGCTGCTGACGCCACTGCTGGCACTGCCATTCCTGCGCAGGCCGCTGCTGGTGCTGCTCGTTGTCGTCAGCGCCGCGTGCAGCTACTTCATGCTGCACTACAACGTGCTGATCGATCGCAGCATGGTGCAGAACGTGTTCGAGACCAATCAGGCCGAACTGAACGCCTATCTGTCGCTGCCGCTGCTGTTGACCCTGCTGGCGCTGGGCGTGCTGCCCGCTGCCGGGCTCGCCCTGGTGCGCACCACCAGCGGGGCCGGTTCGATACGTTCGCTGCTGGTGTGGCCGGCCAACGTCCTGGCGTCGCTTGTGGTGCTGCTGGTGATCGGCTTTTCGTTCTACAAGGACTACTCCTCGCTGCTGCGCAACAACCGCTACATCCGCGACCAGGTACTGCCGTTGAACGTGGTGCGCCATACCCACGGCTACCTGAAGAGCCTCTACAGCACCCGCCAGCAACCGTTGCGCCCAATCGGCACGGACGCGCGGCGCGTTCCGGGCCCGCGCCCGAAGCTGGTGGTCATGGTCGTCGGCGAGACCGCGCGTTCACAGAAATTCCAGCTCAACGGCTACCCACGCGCGACCAATCCCCGGCTCTCGCGCAAGGATGGCGTCATCAGCTTCAGTGATGTTTCCTCATGCGGAACCGCAACGGCGATTTCGGTACCGTGCATGTTCTCGCAGATGACCCGCCAGCAATACGACGACGTCCGCGCGGCGACCGAGGAGAACGTGCTCGACATCCTGCAGCGTACCGGCGTCGGCGTGCTCTGGCGCAACAACAACAATGGCGGCTGCAAGGGCGTGTGCGAGCGCGTGCCGACCGAGGACATGCCCGCACTCAAGGTGGCCGGCCGGTGCGTCAACGCCGACGGCACCTGCTACGACGACGTGCTGCTGCATCAGCTCGGCGCACGCATCGACGCCATCCACGGCGATGCCCTGGTCGTGCTGCATCAACTCGGCAGCCATGGGCCGACCTACTTTGAACGGTATCCCGCAGCGTCGCGGGCCTTCAGCCCGACCTGCGACAGCAACCAGATCCAGCACTGCAGCAACGAGGCACTGGTCAACACCTATGACAACACCCTGGTGCATACCGACCAGGTGCTGGCGGAGACCATCGACCTGCTGCAGGGCTATTCGGACCACCGCGACGTTGCGCTGATCTATGTCTCCGACCATGGTGAGTCGCTCGGCGAACGCGGCATGTACCTTCACGGCACGCCCTACTTCATCGCCCCGCGCGAACAGACCCAGGTGCCGATGGTGATGTGGCTCTCAACGGAGTTCAGCCGCAACGCGGGCCTGGACATGGCCTGCCTGCGTGGGAATGCGGCGCGCCGCGCCTACAGCCACGACAATGTCTTCCATTCCCTGCTGGGCCTGTTCGGTGTCAGCAGCAGCGTGTACCAGCGCGATCTGGATGTCTTCGCCGGCTGCCGGGCGACGACCGGCGCGCCGCTCGCCACCGCGCCGGCCAAGCGGCACCGGCTGATGCCGGTCACCGCCCGGAACGTGGCGCGTTACTGTGCGGCCAGGGCGAAATCCAGGCCGGCGCATACCGCCGCCACCTGGGCGTCGTTGCATTCCTGCGGGTTGGTGCGCGGGCTGTCCGGGTAGACCTCGGTGGTGGTGGCAAAGCGTGCATCGGTGAAGCCGGCGCAGGCACCAATCGAACGCGATTCGCCCCAGACCACGCCCGGCGACTGCAACGGCAGGCCGACCAGGTTGCCCTCGGCGTCGGCCGGGGCGATATGGGTGACCGGGGCGACGGCGGCGATCAGGGCCTTCTGGAACTCGCCCTGCGGATCCTCGCTGTTGCCGATCACGTAGAAGCCGTCCGGAATGGTGTCGCGCTCGAACGGCTTGCCGTCGCGGGCGCAGCGGGCCGGATCGAACTCGTGCAGGTCGCTGTCGGTGGTCTCGTGCAGGTCCAGGTGCACCAGCAGGTTCGGCTTGCGCTCGGCCACCCAGCGCATCAGCGCGGCGGCTTCCTCAATCTGGCCGCCGTCACGGAAGCTGCGGTTCGGGTCGACGGCATCCGGGTTCCAGCGCTGGATGCGCTCGTAGCCCCATGGGCTGACGCACGGCGCCACGATCAGGTTCAGCCGGCCCAGGTAGCGCTCGGCCTGCTGTTCCAGGAACTGCAGGGCGCCATGCACGCCACTGGTCTCATAGCCGTGCACGCCGCCGGTGATCAGCGCGGTCGGCAGCGCCGGGTTCCAGTCGTGGTTGACCACGGCGAACAGCGGGTAATGGTCCGGCGCGTAGTCCAGCTGACCGTACTGGATCACATCGAAGCTGTCGTCCAGGCGTTCAAGCGCGGCCACCACATCGTCGTGGTAGCTGCGCTGGCGCTGCTGGCGGGCCCGCCACTGTGCGCGTTCCGCGTCGCCCCAGGGCTGTCCGGGGGTGCCGATCGGGTAGAACTGCGCAACAGTCATTGGGGAACTCCAGGGGTCGAACGGATGGGTGCAGCCGGACATTCTAAGCCTTGTCGCGCCTGCGGGGCCCCTCCCCCCGGCCCCGCCTTCATCCAGGCCGGGTCATCTGGTTGTAAAATCAACGGTTTTTGGCCCCTCACCCCTTGATGGCGAACGCAGCGCAGCCGGTCCTGGGTGGACCGGAGTTCCTCCGCCTGCTCGCCCGTCTCAGCGACGGCGCGATGCCGGCCACCAGTCCCGCCCTGACCGATCGCCTCGGCCAGTGGGTGGACTGGAGCCGCGCCGTGGCCCTGTCCGGGGCGCTCGGCGGACGCCTGCCCGAGCCCGGTGAAGCCGCCGAAGCGCTCGAGGATGTGCTGGCCGACTGCGCGCAGGCGCACGCCAGCCTGCTGGCCTCGATCAGTGAGGATGCCGAAGCCGAGCGCCTGCTGGACCTGGCCGAAGCCGCCGCTGTACCCAACTTCGCCTCGCTGCGCCAGCGCTATCGGGTGCTGCAGCAGGCCATCCAGACGGCCACCGGGCGCCTGCGCGGCCGCCTGCGCGACCAGCTGGTGCAGGTTTCACCCGAGCTGGCGCGGCTGGCCGAGGTCGATGCGGTGATGGAACAGACCCTCACCCCGCGCGAGCACAGCCTGCTGGCCACGGCGCCGGCGGTGCTCGGCGCCCGTTTTGAACGCGTGCACGGCCAGCCCGGCTGGCGCGCGGCCTTCCGCCATGACATGCGCACCCTGCTGCTCGCCGAGCTGCAGCTGCGCTTCCACCCGATCGAAGGGCTGCAAGACGCCCTGCGCTCCCACTGACCGGAACACCATGTCCAGAACTGTTTTCCATGTCGTTGTTTTCCTTGTCGGCCTGCTGGCCGTGTGCTGGATCGGCATTGGCTACGTTTCGGTGCATCCGCTGGGTGCAGCGGTGGCGGCGATCATCGCGGCCTGCTACGTCGCCGGTGGCGTGGAGCTGTATCGCTACCGCCAGGCCAGCAACGGCCTGCGCAGCGCGCTGAACGACCTGTCCAGCGCGAAGGAAAGCCTCGCCGCCTGGCTGGAACGCGTGCCGCTGGGCCTGCGCAACGCCGTGCGCCTGCGCGTGGAAGGCGAGCGCACCGCCCTGCCCGCACCGGTGCTGACCCCATACCTGGTTGGCCTGCTGGTGCTGCTGGGCATGCTCGGCACCCTGCTGGGCATGATGGACACGCTGCGTGGCACCGGCCTGGCGCTGCAGAGTGCGACCGACATGGCCGCGATCCGCGGCTCGCTGGCCTCGCCGGTGCAGGGCCTGGCGGTGGCATTCGGTACCTCGATCGCCGGTGTGGCCAGCTCGGCCATGCTCGGCCTGCTGGCGGCATTGCTGCGTCGTGACCGCCTGCAGGCCGTGCAGCAGCTGGACCGCGCCATTGCCGGCGACCTGCATCCGTACTCGCAGGCCTGGCAGCGCGCCGAATCGCTGCGCCTGCTGCAGGCACAGTCTGCGGCGCTGCCGGCGCTGGTCGACCGCCTGCAGGCGATGACCAGCACTTTTGAACAGCACAGTGCGGCCGCCAATGAGCGCCTGCTGGCCGGCCAGGCCGAGTTCCTGACCCAGAGCCAGGCCCTGCAGGAACGCCTGGCCGTCTCGCTGCAGCAGTCGCTGCGCGAAGGGGCCGAAGCCAGCGCCGCCGCCATCGGTGGTGCGCTGCAGCCGATGGCCGAAACCACCCTGGCTGGCCTGGCCCATCACGGCGAAGCACTGCATGCCCGCGTCGAGCAGGCCGTGCAGCAGCAGCTGGCCGGCCTGAGCGAGGGTTTCGAGCGCAGCCGCGTCGCCACCGAGGCCAGCTGGGCCAAGGTGGTGAGCGAGCAGACCCAGGCACAACAGGCGCTGGTCAGTGATCTGCGCCAGCACCTGCAGGCCTTCAGCGATGGCCAGGGCGCGCACGCCGAAGCACTGGTCGCGCGTCTCGGCGAGCGCCTGCAGGCCGATGCCCGCGGCAATGCCGAGGCATGGCGCGCCGCCGCCGAACAGCAGCAGGCACTGAACAGCGCGCTGGTCGAACGCCAGCAGCAGGCGTTGCTGGCCTCCAGCGAGCATCTGGACGCGCGCGCGCAGGCGCTGCTACAGGCGCTGGAGCAGCACCACAGCACCAGCCAGGCGCTGCTGCAGGACCACGAACTGCAGCGTTCGCAGCAGTGGCAGGCTGCGCAGGCCGCCGCCGCGGCCGCGCACGCCGAACTGCAAGCCAGCCTGGACAGCCGCGAGCAGCAGCGCCAGGCGCGCTGGGACGCGGTCAGCGCCGAGCTGCAGCAGGCCCACGCCGCGCTGCAGGCGCAGCTGCAGGCCGGCGACGAACAGCGCCTGCAGCGCTGGAGCGATGTCTTGCAGCACGTTTCCAGCGACCTGGCCGAGCGCCTGCAGGCCAACGGCGAACGCCTGGCCGCGCAGCAGCAGCAGGTCTGCGACGCGCTGGCGGCCACCGCACAGCAGATCGGCGAGAACGGTCGCGCGCAGGCCAGCGCCACGCTGGCTGAAGTGTCTACCCTGCTGCAGACCGCCGCCGCCGCTCCGAAGGCTGCTGCCGACGTCATCAACGAGCTGCGCAGCACGCTGTCCGAGAGCCTGGTGCGTGACAACGCGATGCTGGAAGAGCGCGGCCGCCTGCTGGCCACCGTGCAGACCCTGCTGGATGCGATCAATCACGCTTCGCACGAGCAGCGCACCGCCGTGAACGCACTGGTCGGTGGCTCGGCCGAGCTGCTGGAGCGCGTTGGCAATCGCTTCACCGACCATATCGCCGCAGAGACCGGCAAGCTGGATGGCATTGCCGCAGCGCTCAACGGCAGCGCTGCCGAAGTGGGCCAGCTGGCCGGCACGTTCGGCGAAGCGGTCGCGCAGTTTGGCAGTGCCGCCACCGAGTTGTCCGGCCGCCTGGAACAGATCGGCGGCGCACTGGATGCCTCGCTGGCCCGCAGCGACGAGCAGCTGGCCTACTACGTAGCCCAGGCGCGCGAGGTGGTCGACCTCAGCCTGCTGTCGCAGAAGCAGGTGATGGAAGAACTGCAGCAGCTGGCCGCGCGCCGCGGCAAGGCCGGCAGCGCATGAGCGACGAGCTGGAGGTCGACGGCGGTTCGCATGCCCCGATCTGGGCAGCCTTCGGCGACCTGATGTCGGTGCTGCTGGGCGCGTTCGTGCTGATACTGGTCGGTGTGGTCGCCGTGCAGCTGGAGCTGTCGCAGCGACTGGACCAGGAAGTGAAACAGCGCCAGGCCGAAGCCAAGCGCCTGCAGACGCTGGAGCAAGCGTTGGCTGGACCGCTGGCGGCCGGCCGCGTGACGCTGGTGGATGGCCGCATCGGCATCAGCGGCAGCGTGCTGTTCGCGCTGAACTCCGACCAGCTGCAGCCGGAAGGCCAGGAGCTGCTGCGCAGCCTGGCCGCACCGCTGGCCGCCTACCTGGGCAGCCGCGAAGAGATCCTGATGGTCAGCGGCTTCACCGATGACGCGCCGGTACGCGAAGGCAACCGGCGTTTCGCCGACAACTGGGAGCTGTCGGCGCAGCGCTCGCTGACCGTGACCCGCACCCTGATCGCCGATGGCGTACCGGCTGACGCCGTGTTCGCCGCTGCGTTCGGCAGCGAGCAGCCGGTCAGTTCCAATGCCGATGAGGAAGGCCGCGCACGCAACCGTCGCGTCGAGATCGCGCCGATTCCCAAGCCCAAGGCCCCGGATGCCAAGTAAGTCGCCAGCGCTCGAAGGCCTGCGCGCACTGGTGCGCGACCTTGATGCAGGGTCGCGCTCGCTGCCGCATTACCCGCAGGTGCCGATGCTGCAGCAGGTGCAGCGCGAGTGGTCGGAGCTGCGCAGCGAGCTGCAGGTGCGCCGCTCCCTGCGCGCCGAGGCCCCGGCTGACGGCGGCCCGCTGAACTCGGCGGTGCTGGTGCAGCGCATGCTGGACACGATGCAGGCCACCAGCCCCGGCTACCTGCGCCACTTCATCGACTACGTGGACACCTTGTCCTGGCTGCAGGCACTGCAGGATGGCGCCGCCAGCGGTGCGGATAGCGCAAAGCCGAAGCGCACGCGCAAGCCGCGCCAAACGCCGAAGGAGTAGCGCCGGCCGCTGGGCGGCAATTGATTGATGGCCGCAGGTCCATGGGGTTGCCGGCCAGCGGCCGGCACTACCATCGCGGGTGCTCTGTGCGCGGAACACGATCTGCGCTGCGCTTCGGTTCTGCCGTGGTACTGCCGGCCGCTGGCCGGCATCAAACCGGACCGACCACGGCCGAAGCGCACTCAAGCGGCGCCGAACAGCGAATGGCCGCGCTGAACATTGACTGGTAGTGCCGGCCGCTGGCCGGCATCACACCCAGACCGACCACGCATGCGGATACTCGCCAATCTGCCCAGCAAGACCGGCGCGTACCGGATTCCCCCGGATGTATAGCGCTTGCCGCGCCATCGACTCCTCGGCCCTCACGGCATGATCGAAGTAGCCGGGCTGCCACACCGTACTTCAACGGCCCGCCAAGCGATTCAGGGCAAGCGCGCTCGACGATTTCATCCGGCGTGCGATGTCTGGAAGGTCAGCTGCGCGCAGCTCGAACATCCGGTGGACGTGATCCGGCATGACGACCCATGCGTGTGACCGTACGAGCCCGCGCTGTTCGATGTAATCGAACTGGTCGATCACACATGCTGCTGCAGCTTTGCTTTCAAAGAGGCGGCGGCGCTGATACGTGGTAGTTGTCAGAACGTAGACCTGGCCGATGATCGAGTGACGGCCCAGGCGGAGGCGATGGCTGCTCATGCCCCATGGTGGGTCGATCATTGCGCGTTGGCTGTCGGGCCATGCCTCGATGGAGGTTGGGAGATGTCTGAAGTTGAATGAGGTTGCCGGCCAGCGGCCGGCACTACCGGGGGCCGTAGGTTGCCGGCCAGCGGCCGGCACTACCATTGCCGGCAGGCGGCCGTCGGGGCTCAGCCGCGCAGGGTGGCGCCGCCGTCCACGTACAGGTCGCTCATCGCCACGTGCCCGGCCTGTTCCGAGAGCAGGAACATCACCGAGTGCGCGATGTCCTCGGGGGTGGCCAGCTTGCGCAGTGGAATGCCGGCCTTGTAGGTCTCCAGGTTGCCGGCGATCACCCGCTCGGCACCGTGCTCGTCCTGCCACATGCCGGTCTGCATCGGGGTCAACGTCGATCCCGGGGCGACGATGTTGCAGCGGATGCCCAACGGCGCCAGCTCCAGCCCGAGGCAGCGGGTGAACATGGTGGCGGCGGCCTTGGATGCCGCATAGGCGGCCATCCCGTGTCGCGGCACACCGGCCGCATTCGAGCTGACGGTAACCATCGCGCCCTGCCCGCGCGGCGACATCACCCGCGCCAGAGCACGCCCGACATGGAACACGCCGTCGGTGTTCACCGCGAACACCCGGCGCCAGTCGTCATCGCCGGTCTCGGTCACGCCGCCCACATGCAGCACACCGGCCACGCTGGCGGCCAGCATGATCGGTCCGATGCTGGACTCGACCCGATCCACCAAGGCGTCGACGGCCGCACTGTCGGTCACGTCAAGAGCAAACGCCTGCACACGTGCATCCGCGAACATGGGTGCTTCGCGATCAGTCGCCACCACGATGCAACCGGCCGCGGCCAACAGCCGTACCAGTGCCTCACCGATGCCCCCGGCGGCACCGGTCACCAGCGCCACACGACCTTCAAAACCGGTCAATTGCATGTTGCGGTCTCCTGTTGCTCGTCCCAGTGGCGCAACCGCGCCGACAACCACGGTGCCAGCTGCGCCACCGCATCGCGGCCGGTCAGTTCGGCGTGCAGGAACGGCAGTTCCAGTGCCTGCACCTTGCGCGCGTGGCTCCGCCACAACGCCGACTGCAGCTGTGGCCGCGCCTGGTGATCCCGGCCCGCGCGGACGTGCACCAGCGTGCCCTCGAACGGCCGGTGGATATGTTCACGGATCAGCCGATTGGTACCGGTCACCGCGCGCACCACGCCGTCAAGCACCACATCCGGCAGGCTGCCCAGTGCACTCCCGCCGCGACGCAGGAACGCGAGTATGCGTTCCCGGCTGTCCAGTTCCGGATGCGCATCCGGGTCATGGCCGGCAATCGCCAGTAGTGCCCGCAGTGCGGCGACGGCGTCCGGTTCAGGCTCGGCCCGCCAGCACTCGCTGGGATAGGCGTCCAGCAGCACCAGCTCTCCAACGTCGCGGCCGATCTCATGCAGCCGCACCGCCATCGCCTGGGCCAGGATGCCGCCCACCGACCAGCCCAGCAGATGCACCGGCCCCTTCGGCTGCAGTGCGACCACGCGCTGTACGTAGTCGTTGGCCATCGCCTCGATGCTGCTCGGCAGTGGCAGCCGCGCGTCCAGTGCCGGCGACTGCAGGCCATACACCGGGCGGGCTGGTTGCAGTGCCCGGGCGAGCGTGCGGTAGTTCCAGGCGATGCCACCGGCCGGGTGCAGCACGAACAGCGGCGTGGGCCCGGCAGCGTCGGTTGCGGCCAGCGCGATCACCGGCCCCAGCGCGTGATCGGCCAGCGCGGGTGGCGCGGCAATACGAACCGCCAGCGCGGCCACGGTGGGCTGGGCAAACAAGGCGCCCAAACCCAGATCGCAGCGCCAGCGCTGCTCGATCGCCAGCAGCAGGTGCACCGCCGACAGCGAGTCACCGCCGAGACTGAAGAAGTCCGCATCCACCGCCACCGGCGCCTCACGCCCAAGCGCCTGTGCGAACAGCAACGCCAGCTCCTGTTCCAACGGCGTGCGCGGCGCCAAGCCGGCAACTTCACGTTGCGGTGGCTTCGGCAACGCATTGCGGTCGAGCTTGCCGTTGGCGGTCACCGGCCAGTGGTCCACACCAACGATGGCCGAGGGCACCATGTAGTCCGGCACACGCGTGGCGAGGTGGCTGCGCAGCATTACGGCATCGGCAAGCGCGGTCGGCACATAGGCCACCAGACGCGCTTCGCCGGGAGCATCCTGGCGTAGCAGCACTTCCACCCGCTCCATGCCCGGCAGTTCGCGCAAAGCCGCCTCGATCTCGCCCAGTTCGATGCGCAGGCCGCGCAGTTTCACCTGATGGTCGCTGCGGCCCAGGTACTCCACCGCACCATCGCGGCGCCAGCGCGCCACGTCGCCGGTGCGGTAGATGCGCTCGCCCGCCAGGAAAGGATCGGCAAGGAAGCGTTCGGCGGTCAGATCGTCGCGACCGAGATAGCCGCGTGCCAGCTGCACGCCGCCCAGGTACAGGTCACCGGCCACACCGACCGGCACCGGCTGCATCCGGGCGTCCAGCACGTACAGGCGGGTGTTCCAGACCGGGAAGCCGATCGGCACCGGCCGCGAGCAATCCTGCGCTGACGCCGGCCAATAGCTGACATCTACTGCGGCCTCGGTCGGGCCGTACAGGTTGTGCAGTTCTGCGCGCACGCGCGCATGGAAGCGGTCGCGCAACGCAGCGTCCAGCGCCTCGCCACTGGTGAATACGCGGCGCAGCTGCAAACCTTCGGAGGCCGGCGCAGCGAGGAAGGCGTCGAGCATCGACGGCACGAAATGCGCGGTGGTGATGCCATGGCCCCGGATCAAGCGCGCCAGTTCAGTGGGATCGCGATGCGCATCGGGCCTGGCAACCACCAGCGTTGCCCCGCACAGCAGCGGCAGGAAGAATTCCCAGACCGAGACATCGAAGGTGGCCGGGGTCTTCTGCAGCACGCGGTCATCGGCGCCGATGTCGTAGTGCTCGCGCATCCACAGCAGGCGATTGACGATCGCGCGGTGTTCGACGACCACGCCCTTGGGCTCGCCGGTCGAACCGGAGGTATAGATCACATAGGCGGCATCGCTGGGCGCAGGATCCGCCCATGGCGCCGCAAAACTCAGCGCGGTCCACTGCTCCGGCGCGAGCACCGGCACACCGGCCATGCGCACCGATACGTCTGGCGCAGCCAGTACGCACACCGGCTGCGCCGACGCAAGAATACGTGCCAACCGCTCGTCAGGATGGGCAAGGTCCAGCGGAAGATAGGCCGCGCCTGCGCGCAGCACCGCGACCAGCGCGAGCACCAGTTCCAGCGAGCGCGGCAATGCCACCGCGACTACGCTGCCCGGGCCGACGCCCATCCCGCGCAGTTGTGCGGCAAGCGCGAAACTGCGCGCTTCCAGCGTTGCATAGTCGAGCGTAGTGTCGCCGAACACCAGCGCCGGCGCGTGCGGATCCCGATCCATGCCCTGCTGCAGCAGTTCAACCAGGGTAGTCTCGGGAAGCGCGTGCGCGGTGGCATTGAAACCGTGCAGCACCTGCTGCGCCTCCTCAAGCGTCGCCAAAGGCACGGCTGCGATATCGTCAGCCTGCAATGCTGCCGACACGAAATGCAGCAACCGCGCTGCATGCGCCTCGACATCCTCGCGACTGTACAGCGCGGGATTGGCCTCGATCTCCAGATCGAGAAGGTGCTGGCCATCGCCACGGAAGCCCAGTGTCAGATCATCCACCGGCCCGGTGCACAGCACCTCCAGCGTCGCCTGCACGCCGGCCAGCGCCAGCGGCTTGTAGAACGGCTGCACATTCACCAGCGGACCGTGCAGGCGCTGCTGCGCGCCGACCAGCCCCAGGTCCCGGCGCAGCTGCTCACTGCGGTAACGGCCGCGCTTGCGACCCTGGCTGAGCTGCCGGCCCAGGCCGCGGGTGAAGGCCTCGACGCTGCCCTCGCCGGCCGCTACGCGCAGCGGCAACACGTTCATCGCCATCGCCGGCACCCGCGCCGACGCGTTGCCGAGCCGGCCCATGTAGGGCACGCCCAGCACCACTTCATCGGCGGCGCTCATCCGCCGCAGGTACTCGCCCGCCAGCGCGGCCAGCACATCCGGCCAGGGCTGCAGCCAACGTGCCGAGGCCTGCAGCAGCTGCTCACGGAAGGCCGCATCGAGCGGCTGCACCCAGCGCAGCGCATCGTCGCTGGCCGCCACGGTACCCGCCAGGCCCACGCCCGCCGGCGCCCCCTGCAACTGCTCGCGCCACCAGCGCCCGGCCTGCGCACGACGCGGGTCGGCACGATAGGCGGCGTCATCCGCCAGCACGCCCGCCAGCCCTGGCAGCGGTTCAGCCATGCGACCGGCATGCAACGCGCACACGCGATCGGTGAACAGCGCCATGCCGTAGCCATCGGCGGCCAGATGATGCACGCGCAGGTACCAGACCCAGCGCTGCCCGCCCAGGTCAAACAACACCTGCTGACTGATCCGGTCACGGGTGGGATCGACCGGGCTCAGACGGTCGGTGTGCATCAGGTTGCGTACCGCAGCGGCGGGATCCGCCGCGGTGGAAACATCGCGCACCGAAAGCAGCGGCACGTGTGCCGGGTCATGCCACTGCAGCGGCTGGCCATCGGCCCCTTCGGCAAAGCGCAATGCGAAGGCCTGGGCCTCGCCTGCAGCCTGGTCTGCCGCTGCAATGAACGCGGCCACGTCCAACGGGCCGTCGATCCACACCGCGTGCGCGGTATTGAATGACGGATTGTCCGGTGCCAGCCGCTGTGCGAACCACAGTCCGGCCTGGGCCTCGGTCAATGCCACCGGTGTGGCCAGCGCAGCGGCGTTCATGCGTTCTGCGCGGCCTGCAGTTGCTGCACCACAGCCCACCACTGGCGCAGCGTGGTGTGCTCGGCCAGCTGTGAGAACTCCAGCGGCAATCCGGTGTTGCCCCAGGCCAGGACCAGGCCGAGCATGCGCATCGAGTCCAGGTCCAGGTCGATCAGGTTGTCGTCGTCGCCGATCTCTGCTGGCTCGCACTCCAGAACGCGCGCCACGTCGGCACGCATGCGCTCCAGATCCAGCACCTCACCCGTGGCAGCCATCACAGCACCTCCAGCAGCTGGTCGGTGGTCATCGGCACCCCGCTGGTGCGCGCAATCCAGTGCAGCGCCTGATCATGATCGGCGCGCGAGAAGTCCGCCACGGCATCGGCGGCGATGAAGGCCTCGATATCACGCTGGAACGCTTCGACCACGGTCGCGGTGCAGCCGATATGCGCGTACACGCCGGTCACCAGCAACTGGTCGCGGCCACGCACCCGCATCAGCGTCTCCAGGTTGCTGCGCTGGAACGCGCTGTAGCGGTGCTTCACCAGCACGTGCTCGCCAGGCTGCGGTGCCAGTGCCTCGATGATTGGTTCATGGTCGGCGCTGCGACGCATGCCTGGTCCCCACAGGTCGGCCTGCAGGCCACGGTCACGGCGGTCCTGGTCGCCATGCTGGGCGGTGTAGAACACCGGAATGCCGTGCGCGCGGCAATGCGCCAGCAGCCGTGCGATGTTGTCCACTGCCGGCCGCAGCGGTGCGTTGCCGGCGTCGAATGCGGCCAGGAAGTAGCGCTGCATGTCGTGCACCAGCAGCGCGACACGATCGCGCTGGGGGCGCCACGGGCCGCGCGCCTGCGGCAGTTCGGCGGCAGTCGGCAAGGGGTAATCGGTGATACGGGGCAGCGCCATCAGCGCGTTCCTCCTGTCTGTTGCAGATGACGCGCACGCAACTGCGCGCGCAGTTCGCGGCGGCTGATCTTGCCGACCGCGGTGGTATCGAAACTGTCGACGAACACGACCTGGTCGGGCACCTTGAACGCCGCCAGGCCGCGCCCGCGCATCCAGGCCTTCAGTGCTGGCGCCTTGATCGGCTCACCCTGCTGGATCACGAACGCGCAGCTGCGCTCCCCGAGATACTCGTCAGGAATGGAGACCACGGCGGCGTCGAACACGCCGGGGTGGGCCAGAAGGTGATCTTCGATCTCCTCGGCGGAGATTTTCTCGCCCGCCCGGTTGATGTGGTCACCGGCACGGCCCTGCACCACCAGGTAGCCTCCGGGCAGCTGCTGCACGCGGTCGCCGGTGCGGTAGAAGCCGTCGTCGGTGAACGAACGCGCATTGGCCACCGCATCGTTGTGGTAGCCACGGATGGTGTAAGGGCCGCGGGTCAGCAGATGCCCTACCTCGCCTTCCGGCACCGGCTCGTCATGGTCATCGACCACGCGCACCTCGTCGTCCGGGCTGATCGGCCGGCCCTGGCAGGCTACGATCAGTTCTTCCGGATCATCCAGCCGTGTGTAGTTCACCAGGCCTTCGGCCATGCCGAACACCTGCTGCAGGGTGCAGCCCAGGCCGTCAATCACCCGCCGTGCGGCTTCCGGCACCAGTTTGGCCCCGCCCACCTGCAGTACCTGCAGGCTGGACAGGTCGTGCTTGCTGGTGGCGGCGGCCTGTGCCCACAACAGCGCCAGCGGCGGCACCAGCCCACAGCAGGTCACTTGCTCGCGCGCGATCAGCGGGAAGGCCGCGTCCGGCCCCGGACCGGGGCTGAGCACCACGCGGGCACCGGCATACAGCGCGCCGAAGAAACCGGGCGAGCTCATGGGAAAGTTGTGCGCGGCCGGCAGCGCGACCAGATACACGCTGTCGCGGTCGATGCCGCAGAGGTCATTGCTGGCACGGAACGAGTAGATGTAGTCGTCGTGGGTGCGTGGAATCAGCTTGGACAGCCCGGTGCTGCCACCGGAGATCTGCAGGAACGCCACCGACTGCGGGTCCGGGTCGGCCGGCAGCTGGTTGCGGTCTCCCTGCAGCGCCTCGAGCGCGGTGAACTCTGCTGCATCGCCATCGATGACCACGTGGCGCAGCGCCGGCACCTCGGCCTGCAGCGCCCGCGCCAGCCCGCGATGATCAAAGCCATCGTGCAGGTCGGCAGTGATGTAGGCACTGGCTTCGGCCTTGTTGGCGAAGTGCACCAGCTCGGTGATGCGGTGCGCCGGCAGCGCGTACACCGGCACCAGGCCGGCGCGGAACAGCCCGCATACGGTGGCGATGAACCCGGCGGTGTTGCCCAGCTGTACCAGCACCCGCTCACCGGGTTGCAGGCCGAGTGCCAGCAGTCCGGCACCGATGCGACCGGCCTCGTGCCACAGCTGCGCGTAGCTCAGGCGCACATCGCCAGCGACCACGGCGATGTCATCAGCGTAGCGTTCCGCACGCTCACGCAGGAACGCCGGGAAGGTCTCGCCGCGCCAGTAGCCCGCCTCGCGATAGCGCGCCACCAGCGCATCGGGCCATGCCTGCTGCAGTGGCAGGCGGGAAGAAACAGTGGGCGTGTTCATGCAGCAGGCTCGATGACGGGCGCGGCGTCGTGGACGCCCAACGCGTTCAACAGGGCGGCAAACTTCGCCGCGGTTTCGGCGACCTCGGCCTCGGGCTGCGACTGGGCAACGATGCCGGCGCCGGCGTACAGGCGCAGCTGCGTGCCCTGCAGGCGTGCGCAGCGGATCGCCACATACCAGTCACCATCCCCTTGCGCATCCAGCCAGCCGACCGCACCGGCATAGAAGCCACGCGGCACCGGCTCAAGCTCGCGGATACGCTGCAGTGCCGCCAGCCGGGGTGTACCGCAGACCGCCGGCGTTGGATGCAACTGCGCCAGCAGCTCGGCCGCCGATGTCTGCGGATCCTTCAGGGTGGCGTGGATGCGGGTGCCGAGATGCCACATGCTGGCGGTGGCATGCAGCACCGGGCGCGGCTGCGCATTGATGCGGCTGCAGTACGGCGCCAGGCCCTCGATGATGGCCTCGACCACGTGGCGGTGCTCGTCATGGTCCTTGTTCGAAGCCAGCAGCGCCTGCGCGGCGCGCTCGTCCTCGGCGGCATCGGCACTGCGGCGCGCGGACCCGGCCAGCGGGTGCGACAACAGCTCGGCGCCACGCTTGCGCAGCAGCAGCTCCGGTGTTGCGCCGACCAGCCAGGCCGGTGCGTGCCCCGGTTCAACCGGAAGCGGCACCGCATAGGTCGCCACCGAGGGATCCGCGCCCAACCGCGCCAGCAGCACCTCTGGAGACAGCGCATGGCGGCTGTGCGCCAGCAGGCTGCGCGCCAGCACCACCTTGTGCAGGTCCTGGTCGGGCGCGCGCAGCGCCTTCACTGCCTCGGCAACCGCGGCTGCATAGTCCTGCGCTGCGGGCTCCGCCTGCAGCGGGCCCTGCAGCGCCGGCGCCGCCCGTGGTTGCAACGGCAGGGCCGGCAGCAGGCGCTCGGGCTGGTACAACGCGTCGTCGGCACGCGGTTCGAATGGCACCGCACCGACCAGCAGGCCCGGACCGCCACGCTGCTGGGCGAAGAAGGCCGCAACGCGCTCTGCCAGGGTTGCCAGCGCGCCACCCGGCAGCGCGAGGCGGCAACCGCGTGCGTGCACATGCTGGCCGGCATGCTGCAGCAGGAACAACGACGCGTCGTCAGTGCTCTCGAGCGGCGCGGGCGCAGCCTCCGGCCACGCGCCCTGCATCAGGGAATCGTTCATGGGGTCTCCTTCATCCGATGCGCTGCAGCCAGCGCGCACAGCAACAGCAGCAGCGCGCCGACCAGCAGATATGGCAGGCTGGGCCCGCCGCGATACAACAGCGTGCCGAGCATCGGCCCGGCCACCATGCCCAGCCCCTGCGCGGCAGCGACCGTGCCCGCCGCGGCACCCTGCTCGTGCGCTTCCACCGCGTCGGCGGCCAGCGCCTGGAACGAGGGGAATACGAAGCCCATGCCGAACGCGGCCAGCGCGTATGCCGCCGGCAACTGCCAGCCCTGCTGCACGCCCGCCACCGAAGCAAAGCCAATGCCGGAAATCAGCGCGCCGAGGATGATCCAGCGGCGCGGATGCACCTCCAGCTTCATCACCAGCGCCTGCGCCAGGATCAGTCCGATGCCGACCGCGGTCAGCGCGATGCCGGCCATGCGTGCACCAGCGGCAGCATCCAGGCCCAGGCGATCAATCGCGAAAAAGCCCACCGTCACCTGCGCGATGGTCACCGAGACCATGGCGATGAGCGCCGCCAGCTGCGGCAGGCGCAGGCGCGGGTCGAGGCGGCTCATCGGCGCGCGGCGCTGTGCGGACGCGCCAACCACCGGCGGTGTAGCCGGCAGCCGCCAGGCCAGCAATGCCAGTGCCAGCAGCGGCAGCAACGCGGCCACGTACAGCGCCAGCGAAAGGTTGGTATAGGCAAGCCAGCCGGCAGCGGCCGGCCCGAGCACCATGCCCAGCGCATTGGCGCTGCCCAGGCGGGCGAGGAATTTCGCACGTTGGCCGGTCGGTGCCTTGTCGGCGATGAGCGCGGCTGCGGTAGGTGGCACCGCCGCGTAGAACAGGCCGATCAGGCCTCGCGCACCGACCAGCACCAGCACCGATACCAGTACCGGCGGCACCGCCTGCAGGGCAACGTCGATGAACACCGCCAGCGCGATGTAGACCACGGTGTAGGCGCTCATCGCCAGCATCAGCACGCGCTTGCGGCCGATGCGGTCGCTGAGCTGGCCCCATGGGCGCGCGGCCAGCATCCACAACGCGCCCGCGGCGGTGACCGACAGTCCGGCATGCCACTCGGACAGCCCGAGCATGCGGACCACCGGACCGATCACGGCGACGAAGGACATCATCGCCATGGTGCCGATCAGGGCGGCCACTACCAGCGCGGGCAAGCCGGGAACGACGGGACGTGCGTGCATGGAACACCAGCCGTAACAGGAAGGGATCGCCGGGCGCACCTGCGCCCCGCCCGGCGCCGGCCCTGCTCAGGACCGGACGCCATCCTCAAATGATAACGGCTCGTATTTGCATTTGACACCCATTCTCTTGAACGAGCACGCAACAGCGACTTCAGCGCACCGCGCGCAGGCCCAACAGGCCACGGCGCTTGAACCACCATTCCAATGGCAGCGTCACCAGCGGCGGGATGGCTGCCAGTAGCGCCAGCGCACTGGCCCACCACGGCCAGCGCAGGCGCAGCGCCGCGAACAGCGTCACCGCCACATAGAGCAGGAACGCCACGCCGTGCAGGGGTCCGAACAGCTTCACCAGCGCCACGTTGGCCATGGGGCCGTACTTCATCCACATGCCGATGAGCAGGCCGGCCCAGGTCACGGCCTCGATGAAAGCGACCGCGGCGAACAGGCGTCCGCTCGGGTGCATGGGGGAACGTTGGGTCACACGGGGCTCCGGCAGCGGGGTATCAAATGCGAATGATACGCAGATGCACAGTGCATGTAGAGCCGAGCCGTGCTCGACTGCTGGAGCGTGTCCACCAAGGTGGACACCTACCGGGGCATATTCGGCAGAACCTGCTCCCCGATCTCACGCAACACCGCGTCCATCGGCCGCCCGTTGTCGACCAGATTGAACATCACGTGCGCCACGCCCTGCCCATGCACGCGCAGCAGATAGTCACGCAGGCCATCGCGGCCGACCTTCAGGCCCAGCGGCAGCGGCTCGGCTGGTGCCTGCGGATCTGCCTGCAGATCCAGCAGCATCGACTGCACGAACGGCTTGCCTGGGCCACCACGCTGCACCAGCGCCTGCTGCCACAGGCCGATCCGCCCCTCCTGCGCGGCCTCCTCACGATGATAGGTGGCCCAGCCTTCGGCCTCGCGCGCGATCCACTGCAGGCTCTGCCGCGCGGTACCCACCACCAGCATCGGGATGCGGGTTGCCGGCGCCGGCAGCACGTCGAAGCCACCCGTGGCCTGCAGTACGGCGGTCCGCGCATCGGCCTCCGGTGACAATGCCGCGCGCAGCAACGTCCAGCGCTCACGGAAGGTCGCCGCCCTGCCCTCCAGATCCTCGCCGAAGGCGGCGAATTCTTCCGGGCGGTCACCCGAACCCAGGCCCAGCACGAACCGCCCTGCACCGATCCGGTCCAGGCTCAAGGCCGACTTCGCCACCTGCAACGGCTGGCGCAACGGCAACACGATGGCGGCGGTACCGACCACGATGCGCGTGGTCGCGGCGGCCAGCATGCCCAGCCACAGGAAGGGGTCGTCCAGCGCGCTCGCCGTCGCGTCCGGACCCTGCGGCACCATCAGCGGTACATCGCGCGCCCACAACGCGGCGAAACCAAGATCGTCGGCCAGCCGCGCAATGCGCCGCGCCGCGCCCGGATCGGCCAGCCCATGCGCCGCAACGGGCGTCATCAGGCCCAGGCTCAGTCCCTGTTGCGGAAACAACGAAGCGTAGGCGGGATTGAATTCACTCATGGGACCAGCTTAGCGTGCAGGCAACCGGCGACGATGACACGCCACACACCACATGAAGATCGCTGCATGCCGAGGATCCGCCCCGCGCTCATCGATGACCTGCCCGCGATGAGCGCGGTATGCCTGGCCGCATTCACTGCGGCCGTCGCGCCCTCGCTCAGCGCGGCCGGCATTGCTACGTTCGGCAGTGTCGCCGCCGCCGATGCGTTCGCTGCACGCCTGCAGGGTGACAACCACATCCTGGTGGCCGAGCAGGATGGCCGCATCCTCGGCGTGGTAGAGCTGAAGGAAGGCCGCCACCTGGCGATGCTGTTCGTCGATCCCGCCTGCCAGGGCCAGGGCATCGGCCATGCCCTGTTCGAAGCCGTGCTGCCGCACCTGCGCACACCGGTGCTGACCGTGCGCGCCTCGCTCAACGCAGTGCCTACCTACCTGCGCTATGGCTTCGTGCTGGACGGTGATGTCGGCGAGTTCAACGGGCTGGTGTACCAGCAGATGGTGCGGGCAGCCGCCTGAGGACAGCGGGTGTCATGCCCCGCTGCACGGCCGATATAAGCAAACTGAATCAGCACACTCCCCGGCCATTCCTACAATGGACTGTCCCCCCTTCGAGATGCCGCCGATGCGCGTCGCGCTTTCCGTGTTGCTGCTGGCTTCGGCGCTGAGCGCCTGCACCCCGGCCCCGGTGTCCACCGCCAGCTCCGCCGAGGCGCCCGCGCCGGCGTCCGCCATCGCCTGGCGCCAGGGCGATGTGGACGATGCCTTCGCCGAGGCCGCCGACAGCGGAAAGCCGGTGCTGCTGTACTGGGGCGCGGTCTGGTGCCCGCCGTGCAACCAGCTCAAGGCCGGCCTGTTCAAGGACCCGGCGTTCATCGCGTTGACCGGCAAGTTCGTGCCGGTCTACCTGGATGGCGACGAGGAAGGGGCACAGGCCTGGGGCGAACGCTTCGGGGTGCGCGGCTATCCGACCCTGATCGTGCTGGACCCACAACGCAATGAGCTCACCCGCGTGGCCGGCGGCAACGACGCGGCCGAACTGACCCGTGCGCTGACCGTCGCGGCCGGGCGCCGCAGCGCCATCGCCGCCACCCTGGCGACGGCGCTGGCCACGCCGGACAGGCTGGCCGCCGAAGACTGGCAGGTGCTGGGCGACTACGGCTGGGAAGTCGACGCCAACCGCCTGGCCGGCGAGCGCAGGAGCCAGGATGTGCTGCGCCAGCTGTCCAAGGCCGCACCCGACGCGGCGCTGCAACGCCGCTTCGCCCTGCTGGCCCTGGCCACCGCCGACACGCCCGCCAGCTCGCCCACCGAGGTGCGTGAGCTGCTGCAGGCAGTGCTGGCGCAACCTGCCGAAGTCCGTCGTAACCGCGAACTGCTGGGCTACGCGGGCGCGACGCTGGTCAAGCAGGCCAGTGCGGGGCCGGCCACCAGCAACACGCTGGGACAGCAGCTGCTGGTCGCACTGGAGCGCGCAGATGCCGAGCGCGGCAACCGTGCCGACGACGCGCTGTCGCGTGCGCTGACCGAAGTGTCGCTGGCCCGTCAGCAGCAGCCCAACGGCGCACTGCCCGCGGCCCTGGTTGAGCGGGTCAAGCAGCGCGTGGCCGCTGCCGATGCCGCCGCCACCGATGCGCATGCACGCCAGGCCACGATCAGCGGCGCGGTCTACGCACTGCGCCAGGTCGGCGACGACGCGGGCGCCGAGGCGCTGTTGCTGGCCGAGCTGAAGCGCAGCGAGCAGCCGTACTACTACATGCCCGAGCTGGCCGAACTGGCCGAGCAGCGCGGCGACACCGCCGGCGCACTGGAGTGGCTGAAGCGCGCCTACGATGGCGCGCAGGGCCCGGCCACCCGCGTACAGTGGGGCGTGCTGTACGTGGAGGGCCTGTTGAAGCTGGCGCCGGACGATGCACCACGCATCGAGCAGGCCACCGCCTCGCTGATCGCCGAACTGGAAGCGCAGCCGTCGGGCTACCACCAGCGCACCCGCCAGCGTTTCGAGCGCCTGGCCGGGCAGTTGAAGACGTGGAGCGGCAAGCACCAGGGCGCCGAAACACTGGCGCGGCTGCAGCAGCGGATGCAGCAGGCGTGCGGGGAACAGGTTGATGGTGCGTGCAAGGATTGGTTGAGTTGAGTTGATGAAGGCGCTGGCGGCTGGTTCGCCTGCCGGCGCTTTCGTTGATCCGTGTGGGAGGGGGCGGGGGCCGCTGGCCAGGACACGCAAAAGCCCCTCCATGGTGCTCGATGGCGCCATCCTTGGCGCCAACGGTCCTGTCCAGCGGCCCCCGCCCCCTCCTGACAGTTTCCTGCGAGCGCGGGCAGCGCAACAGCGCGCCGGTGAGGTTCGAAAAGCGGGTTCTGGTAGTGCCGGCCGCTGGCCGGCAACCCGACCTTCGCTGATTGCCGGCCAGCGGCCGGCACTACCATGCCGCTCCTGCTCCTGCCTTTGACTCCGTCTCCGCGCCAGCGCAGGGAGCTGTCCTGCAGGGGCTGATGGGTCAGCGCAGGACCGTTGGCGCCACGGATGGCGCCATCGAGCCCCCATGGATGGGTTCACGGCGTGTCCTGCGCTGACCCATCAGCCCCTGCCTGCCAGGAAGAATCAAGGCGACGAACGCGCACGCATTTCAATCCCGCCCCTTGACCTCAACCAATGTTGAGGTGCGATAACAATCTCCCCACGGCCAGCCCCTGGCCTTCCCCACGGAGATTGCTTCGATGTCGTACTCGCTTCCCCCGCTCCCCTACGCCTACGACGCCCTTGAGCCGCACTTCGATGCGCGCACGATGGAGATCCATCACAGCAAGCACCACCAGGCCTACGTCAACAACCTCAATGCCGCCATCGAGCAGGCCGGCATCGCCGAGCTGCCGGTCGAGGCGCTGATCGCCAACCTCGGTGCCGTGCCCGAGGCGCAGCGTGGCGCGGTCCGCAACAACGGCGGTGGCCACGCCAATCACAGCCTGTTCTGGACCGTGCTCAGCGCCGACGGTGGTGCACCCGATGAGGAACTGGCCACCGCCATCGACCGTGACCTGGGCAGCTTCGATGCCTTCAAGGACGCCTTCAGCAAGGCCGCGCAGACCCGTTTCGGCAGCGGCTGGGCCTGGCTGACCAGTGACCGCGATGGCCGCCTGCAGGTCGAAAGCAGCGCCAACCAGGACAGCCCGCTGATGGGTGCAACCGTGGGCCTGTCAGGCAATACCCCGATCCTCGCGCTGGACGTCTGGGAACACGCCTACTACCTGCACTACCAGAACCGTCGCCCGGACTACATCGGTGCGTTCTTCAACATCATCAACTGGGCCGAGGTCGGCCGGCGCTACCGCCAGGCCCGGGCCTCATGAGCGGCGAGACAGTGCCGTACGCCGGGCCGTGGGCGGGGGTCTTCCCCGCACCGGCGCCGGTGCCGTCGGTCGAGATGCCGCCGCGTGCCCTGCGGCGGCTGCTCGGCCATTTCCCGACCGGCGTGGCCATCGTCTGCGCGCGCGATGCACAGGGCAAGCCGGTCGGCCTGACCATCAACTCGTTCGTACCGGTCTCGCTGCAGCCACCGCTGGTGCTGTGGAACCTGGCGTTGCACGCGCAGAGCCTGTCCACCTTCCAGCGCGCCACCCGCTTTGCAATCAGCGTGCTGGCGGCCGACCAGGAAGCGCTGGCCCGGCGCTTCGCCGATCCGCAGGTCCGCAATCGCTTCGACGGCCTGGCATTGCTGGATGACGACGAGGACGCCCCACCCCGCATCGCCGGTGCGGTCGCCCATCTCACCTGTACCCGCCACGCACAGTGGCCGGTGGGCGATCACCTGCTGCTGGCCGGCCGCATCATCGACGTGCACGAGAACGGCGGCGCGCCGCTGCTGTTCCATCGCGGCCGCTTCCAGCCCGGCCCGGCCGAACTGCTGGTGGAGGTGCGCGGATGAACATCGAAGCTCTGGAATGCATGCTCGCCGCCGGCAAGGATGGCGCGCTGCTGCGCTTCGGCCTGGGCAAGGGCTGGCTGGATGCCGGCAACCCGGTGCGCGCGGCCACCCATCTGGGCCGTTGCGTGGTGCTTGATCCGCAGTACTCGGCGGCGTGGAAGCTGCTGGGCAAGGCCTGGCTGGCCAGTGGCCAGCCGCAGGCGGCGCGCGAAGCCTGGCAGCGCGGATTGAGCGTGGCCGGCAGCAAGGGCGACCAGCAGGCACGCAGGGAAATGCAGGTGTTCCTGCGCCGCCTGGACCGCGAGCAGGCGGAGCCGGCGAAGGCGGGCTGAGTTGATCAGCCCGCGTTGGCCGATGCCGGTGCGGACATGATGTCCGACATCGGCAGGCGGCGCGGCTTGCTCGGGAACGCGTGGCGCAGGATGCGCCAGACCACCTGGCCGAACTGGCGCGGCAGCGAGCCGTTGTTGTAGTGCTGGCCGTAGCGACGGCAGATGTCCTTCACTTCCTTGGCAATGGCCGCATAGCGGTTGGCCGGCAGGTCCGGATAGAAGTGATGCTCGATCTGGTGGCTGAGGTTGCCCGACAGCACGTTGATCAGGAAGCCGCCGCTGATGTTGGATGAACCGCGCAGCTGGCGCAGGTACCAGTGGCCGCGCGATTCATTGCGCAGGCATTCCTTCGGGAAGGTTTCCGATTCGGCGGTGAAGTGGCCGCAGAAGATGATCACGTAGGTCCAGATGTTGCGCAGTCCGTTGGCCACCATGTTGCCCAGCATCACGGTGAGGAAGAACGGGCCGGCCAGCAGCGGGAAGAACACGTAGTCCTTCAGCACCTGGCGGGCCATTTTCCGCGCCACCGGGCGGGTCTGCAGCCACATCGCACGGCCGCTGATACGGCCCTTCAGCCAGCGGCCCAGGCGCAGGTCCTGCGCGGCCACGCCCCACTGGAACAGCAGCGCGAAGATCGGCGCGATGATCGGCTGCAGCAGGTAGAACGGCTTCCAGCGCTGCTCCGGGAAGATGCGCAGCAGGCCATAACCGATGTCATCGTCCATGCCACGCACGTTGGTATAGGTGTGGTGGCGGAAATTGTGGGTCTTGCGCCAGTTGTCGGCAGTGGCAACGATGTCCCACTCATAGGTATTGCCGTTGAGCTTGGGGTCGCCGGTCCAGTCGAACTGGCCGTGCATGACGTTGTGGCCCAGCTCCATGTTCTCCAGGATCTTCGACAGCGCCAGCAGCAGCGTGCCGGTGATCGCGGCCGGCCACAGCAGCGGCATCCAGAACAGTGGCGAGAACGCCGCCAGGAACAGCAGGCCACGGCCCCCCACGCCAAACCAGCGCACGGCGGCGGCCACGCGGCGGATGTAGCGGGTATCGGAGGCGCCGAGGCTGCCGATCACACGGTCGCGGATCGCGTCGAGTTCCTCACCGAAGGCATGCATCTCGGCAGTACTCAGGGCACGGTCGGTAGCGCGGGTCATGGCAGGCGTCCTCAGAGATCCAGGGTCAGGTCGGTGGTCGGTGCGCTCACGCAGATCCGTACCGGCTGCGCCGATTCGGACTGCAGGTCGCCGGTGCGCAGGTGGCGGGTGGCGCCACTGACGCGGTCACAACTGCAGGTGTTGCAGATGCCCATGCGGCAGCCATGCCTGGGCTTGATGCCATGGGCTTCCAGGCTTTCCAGCAACGAGCTGCCACGCGGCACGCTCAGCTGGCGGCCACTGCGCGCCAGCGTCAGCACGACCTCCCCTTCACTGCTGGCGTCACGCAGCGGTGCGGGAGGAGTGAACGCTTCCGCCTGGAAACCGGCAACCTGGTGCGCCAGGCGTTCGCGGGCGGCGGCAACGAAGCCGTCCGGGCCGCAGGCCAGCACATGGCGCTGCGCCAACGGGGTGTCATCGCCCGCCACCTGCAGGTCGTGGGCATCGATACGTGCGGCGGGCACATCCCCTTCGCGGGTGGTCAGCAGATGCACACGCAGGTTCGGCTGGCTGGCGGCCAACGCCTGCAGCTCATCACGGAACTGCAGGTGGGCGGCGCTGCGTTCCCAGTAGAACAGGTCCACCGGCGCTGCCAGCGGGCGCTGGCAGGCGTCGCGCAACAGGCTGCGCATCGGCGTGATGCCACTGCCGGCAGCCAGCAGCAACACCGGCGCCGCAGCCGGCATGTGGAACTCGCCGAAGGCGGCATCGAGGCGGAACAGTTCGCCCGGCTGCGCGTGGTTGACCAGGTGCTGGCTGACGAGGCCGCCGTCGATCGCCTTGACGGTGATCGCCAGCTCGCGCCGTCCCAGTGCGGTGGGGCTGTAGCTGCGCTGCCACAGGCGCCCTTCAATCTCCACGCCCAGGGTGACGTGCTGGCCGGCGCGCATGCCGGCCCAGTGCCGGTTGGTGCGCAGGACCAGGGTCGCCGCGCCCTCGCCGGCCGGCTCTCGCCGGACCAGGCGGGCCACCGGCTCGCGCAGGGTCCACAGGGGATTGAGCTGGCCCGCCCAGAAATCGAACAGCGACGGCGAGACCCAGCGGTACGGAGAGAACAGGGACGGACGGACGACAGCGCTCATGGGCGAACTATACGGGCGCACATACACCTGTGTATACATGTGTATATTGAACCGGATTGGGTATGATTCAGCCTCGCCCCACCGGAACCCCCATGGCCGCCGCCACCGCCTTGTCGACGCCTGAAGATGCCAACAGCCCGGCCCGCCGTACGGTGAGCCGCGAGGACCTGCTGGCCGCCGCCCTGAAACTGATCGGGCCGCACCGCAGCCTGTCCACGCTCAGCCTGCGCGAAGTGGCACGTGAGGCCGGCATCGCGCCGAACAGCTTCTACCGGCAGTTCCGCGACATGGACGAACTGGCCGTGGCGCTGATCGACGCCGCCGGCCGTTCGCTGCGGACCATCATCGGCGAGGCCCGCCAGCGCGCCACCTCCACCGCCACCAGCGTGGTGCGGGTTTCGGTGGAGACCTTCATGGAACAGCTGCGCGCCGACGACAAGCTGCTGCACGTACTGCTGCGCGAAGGCGCGGTGGGTTCGGACGACTTCAAGCACGCGGTCGAACGTGAGCTGCACTATTTCGAGGAAGAGCTGCAGCACGACCTGGTGCGCCTGGCCGCGCTGGACGGCGCCGTGCTGCATGCCCCGGAACTGGTGGCCAAGGCCATCACCCGGCTGGTGTTCGCGATGGGTGCCACCGCCATGGACCTGCCGCCGGAGAAGGACCCGGAGCTGATCGAAGAGATCTCCACGATGATCCGCATGATCATCGTCGGCGCCCGCACGCCCGCCGCGTTCCGCCGCGGCTGACGATCGCCCCCGGGGTCGGATCCCTTTCCAGGGGAAAGGGCTCTGACCCCAACCACACAGCAACACCAACCTCCGTGCATGACCACAGGCAGGGTTGCGGCCGCCAAATGTAATGTTATAACACGCCCATGATCTGACTCGGTCGGCGTTCCGCTCGGAATGACTGCGGCGTCATTATATAGCATTTGCTATATTGATAAGCCGCTGCTTTCATATGCGTCAGCCAGGTCGCCCTCGCCGCCTTTCTTTCCCCAAGGACGACGCCCTCATGCCCGTTGCCACGCCCCTCTTCCATCGGCTGCCCCTGGCCGCCGCCATTGCCCTGACCCTGCCGCTGCCTGCACTGGCCGCCACTCCGAAACCGACCGAACTGGACCGTGTGCAGGTCAAGGTGAGCACCGCCACGCGCAGCGAACGCCTGCTGTCGGACGTGCCGATCCGCACCGAGGTGCTGCGCAAGGAAGACATCGCGCTGCGCGCGGCCACCGACTTCTCGCGCGCCGCCGAGCTGATCAACGGCCTGCGCGTGGAGAGCAACTGCCAGAACTGCAACACCAGCGAAGTGCAGCTGCTGGGCCTGCCCGGTGCCTACAACCAGCTGCTGTTCGATGGCATCCCGCTGCTGTCCACGCTGGGCAGCGTGTACGGCCTGGAACAGATCCCGGCCGGGTTCGTCGACCGCATCGAAGTGGTCAAGGGCGGTGGCTCGGCGCTGTACGGCCCGGGTGCGGTTGCCGGTGTGATCAACCTGATTCCGCCGCTGCCCGCGCGCAGTGGTGGCCATGTGCAGGCCGGCGTGGATGTCCTGAAAGGTACGCCGCAGAAGAACGCCGACGTGCGGCTGGACCTGGTGGCCAGGGACGCAGACGCCGGCCTGTCCGTGATTGCCCAGCGCAACTGGAACAACGGCATCGACTACAACGGTGACGGCTACACCGAGATCACCCGCAAGAACCTCAAGGTCGGCGGGCTGCAGGCCTGGTACGCGCCCACGCCGGGTACGCGGCTGCGCCTGGACCTGCAGGTGACCGATGAAACCCGCCGCGGCGGCAACTGCCTGGACCAGCCCGAATACCTGGCCAACATCGCCGAATCGCTGGATACGAAATACCGGCGCGGCAGTGTGTCGTGGGACCAGGAGATCACCGCCGACGTCGATTTCCGCCTGGCCTACGCCTTCGCCGACATCGACCGCGACAGCTTCTACGGCGGTCTCGGCGACGTAGTCACCGATCCGTCCGCACCCGGCTATGACCCGTCGCAGCTGGACCGCAACGTGGCCGGCAGCGCGGCCTCGCGTTCGTGGCGCCAGTACGGCCGCACCCACAACCCGCTGCACTACATCGACAGCCAGTTGAACTGGCGGCTGGGCGCGCATGCGCTGGCCTTCGGCGTGCAGTACAAGCACGAGGCGCTGCGCGACGACAACCGCACCGGTGACGGGCAGCGTCTTGCGGTGCTGGACGATGCGACCTTCCACAACCTGGGCGCATTCATCCAGGACGAATGGAGCCTGCACGACAACGTCGACCTGGTGCTGGGTGCACGCGTGGACAAGAGCTCGGAACTGGACAGCGCGGTGTTCTCGCCGCGCATCGCGCTGGCCTGGCAGGCTACACCGAACCTGAAATGGCGGGCGGGCATTGCCACCGGCTTCCGTGCTCCGGAGATCTTCGTTGAGGATGTGCACGTCGATACGCTCGGCGGCGAGCAGGTACGCGTACGCAATACCGATGGCCTGAAGGAAGAGCGCGCGTTGACCACCCTGTTCGGCTTCGACTGGCGCTCGGACCCGGCCAATCCGGTGTGGAGCTGGGATGCTACCGCCTCCTATGCACGCATCCGCGATACCTTCGCGCTGGGCGAGATCCAGCGCGGCGATGACGGCCAGCTGAGCCAGCTGCGTTACAACGCCTCCGGCTCGAACGTGCTGGGTGCGGAAACCAACCTCGGCTGGCAGCCGTCGCCGCAGTGGCGCCTGACCGCCGGTGCCTCGTGGTACCGCTCGCGCTTCCGCGAGCCGCAGCGCATCTTCGACGACAGCGGCGACGGTGGCGACACCGTGATCGAAAGCCGCGACTACCTGAAGACTCCGCGCTGGACCGGCCTGGCCCAGCTCAGCTGGATGCCGGCCGAACCGTGGGAGACCTTCGTCGCGCTGCGCCATACCGGGCCGATGTCGGTGCTGAACAACCGGTTGGGCGAACTGCACCGCACGCGTTCGTTCCTGGTCACCGATCTCGGGGCGCGCTGGCACCGTCACCTGGGCGCACAGGCGCAGCAGGAAGTGTCGGTGGCCGCGGGCGTCAAGAACGTGTTCGATCAGCGCCAGAAGGATCTGGAAGTGGGCGCACTGCGTGACAGCGACTATGTCTACGGGCCGCGCTTCGCGCGCTCGTGGTATGTCAACCTGCGCTATGCGTTCTGAAGCGCTGCGAGCGTTGGTGCTGGCCTGTGCCGTGCTGCCGGCCGCACCGACGGTGGCTGCGGACCTGCACGCGCAGGTCTCGGCCTCGTTGATGCGGCCGGAGCAGCGCTCGCTGCGGCCGATGCAGTGGTCGCCGCCGCCGAATCTGGTCGCGCTGTACTTCGGTGCCGACTGGTGCGCACCGTGCCATGCGTTCGTCCCCACGCTGCGCAGCGTGCGCGACGCATTGCGCGAAGCCGGCGCCGATACCGAAGTGGTGTACGTCAGCCTGGATGAGAGCGAGAGCGCGCTGCGCCGCTACATGCACGCGCAGGACATGCCGTGGCCGGTGCTGGACCCGCGCCGCGCCGCGCGCATGCCGGCGCTGCAGGCATTGGCCGGGCTGGCACCGCCGAACCTGGTACTGATCGATGCCGACGGCACGGTGCTGGCCAACGGCTGGCAAGGCCGGCGCTATGAAGGCCTGCAGCCGGTGTTGAAGGAATGGATGAAACGGGCGTGTGCGCAGCAGCAGGCGCGCTGCCCGCCCGATCTGTAGAGTCGAGCCACGCTCGACGCATTCGATCACCGTGCGAACGGCAGCCGAGCATGGCTCGGCTCTACAAAAACCGGGATCGCGCGAACGGCCGGAGGCCATGGCCCGGCGCTACCGTTACGGCGCCTCGCCCTCGGCCTTGCGCACGAAGGCTTCGAACAATGCCAGCGTCTGCTCGCTCACATGGTGCTCGATGCCCTCGGCATCGCGCCGCGCGGTATCCGCGTCCACGCCCAGCGCCAGCAGGAAACGCTCCACGGTCTGGTGGCGCTGGCGGCTGGCGTGGGCCAGCGCCTCGCCTTCCGGGGTCAGGAACACGCCACGGTACGGCCGCTGTACCACCCAGCCATCACGGGCCAGGCGCCGCAGCATCTTCGCCACGGTGGGCTGGGCCACGCCCAGTCGGGTGGCGATGTCGACCTGGCGGGCCTCGCCGCCGTCGGCCAGCAGGTCCGAAATCAGCTCGACATAGTCCTCCACCAGCTCCATCCGGTGCGCCTCGCGCACTTGCCGGAAGCTCTCGACCTGGCGCTCGGCCTCGATCAAGGGGGTGCTTTTCAGCGATGTCGAATCGTCGGTCTTGCCCACGCCTGCGCCTGTCCTTCCGGTGCAATCCGGTGTTGAACCTGAATTCTGGACCAGTCACACGACAAAGACGATTGTTTCACATTGCTAATGACTATAGCAGGAGCTATATTCGGACCCATGAACACCCTGGCGCCCCGCGACCCTTCGGCCTCCACTCCGGCCAGCCTGGGTGCGCTCAACGCCTCGGTCGCGGTGCCCGACAAGGGCCATTGGTGGTTCCGCCTGCTGGCCTTCCTGGGCCCGGGCTACATGATCTCGGTCGGCTACATGGACCCTGGCAACTGGGCCACTGACCTCGCCGGCGGTTCGCGCTTCGGCTACCTGCTGCTGTCGGTCATCCTCGTCTCCAACCTGATGGCGGTGATCCTGCAGGCGCTGTCGGCGCGGCTCGGCATCGCCACCGGCATGGACCTGGCGCAGGCCTGCCGCGCGCGTTACCCCAAGCCGGTGAACCTGGCGTTGTGGGCGCTGTGCGAGGCGGCGATCATCGCCTGCGACCTGGCCGAGGTGATCGGCACCGCCATCGCACTGAAACTGCTGTTCGATCTGCCACTGCTGTGGGGTGCGGTGATCACCGCGCTGGACACGCTGCTGGTGCTGCTGCTGATGAACCGCGGCTTCCGTGCGCTGGAAGCGTTCGTGATCGCGCTGCTGATGGTGATCTTCGGCTGCTTCGTGGTGCAGATCGCGATGGCTGCGCCGCCGGTGATGGCGGTGCTGGGCGGCTTCATTCCGCGCGCGCAGGTGGTGACCGATCCGCACGCGCTGTACATCGCGATCGGCATCATTGGTGCCACCGTGATGCCGCACAACCTGTACCTGCATTCGTCCATCGTGCAGACCCGCGCCTACCCACGTACCGATGAAGGCCGCCGCAGCGCGCTGCGCTGGGCGGTGACCGACAGCACCCTCGCGCTGACCCTGGCGCTGTTCATCAACGCCAGCATCCTGATCCTGGCGGCGGCGGTGTTCCATGCCAATGGCCGATTTGATGTGGAAGACATCGAGCAGGCGCACCAGCTGCTGGCACCGATGCTGGGTGTGGGCGCGGCGGCGACGTTGTTCGCGGTGGCCCTGCTGGCCTCGGGCCTGAATTCGACGGTGACCGCCACGCTGGCCGGCCAGATCGTGATGGAAGGCTTCCTGCACCTGCGAATGCCGCCGTGGCTGCGTCGGCTGATCACGCGTGCGCTGGCCATCATCCCGGTGGTGGTGGTGATCCTGCTGTTCGGCGACCAGGGCGCGGTGAAGCTGCTGGTGCTGAGCCAGGTGGTGCTGTCGATGCAGTTGCCGTTCGCGATCATCCCGCTGGTACGGATCGTGACCGACAAGGTGACGATGGGCGCGCTGGTCGCACCGCGCTGGCTGGGCGCGATCGCCTGGGTGATCGCGCTGGTGATCGTGGTGTTGAACGTGAAGCTGCTGGTGGACACCTTCGCCGGGGCGTAAACCGCATCCCTGGGGTCGGACTCCCTGCCGCAGGCAAGGGGTTCCGACCCCGCCATCTCCATGCTACAGATGCAACGCAATCGCGGCCTCGATCTGCTGCGGCGACTGGAACCCTGCCAGGCGGGTACGTTCGTCCCCGTCACGGAACAGCGAGAGCGTCGGCGTCTGCCGCAGCCCCAGTTCCCTGAAGAACGCCTCGCCCAGCACCTCCAGCTGCACGCGCAGCAGCGTGGTGCCCTGCCCCGCGACGCTGTTGGCCACCCGGTGCAGCGACATCTCCAGCATCCGGCACCCCGGGCACTGGTCCTTGTGGAAGTCCACCAGTACGCGCGGGTGTTCGGCCAGCAGCTGCTGGAACTGCTCAGGCGTGGTGGCGTCGATGATCTGCATCGCTGTTGCTCCAGTAATGGGCCAGGACCGCATCGGTCCAAGCCTCGATGGCCGCGGCATGGCGCTCGCCATGCGGCATCTGTTCGATCTCCAGCGGCGGATAGTCGCTGTGGAAGTAGCGGATCAGCCGGTGCACAGCACCGCAGTAGTACTCCTGCCCCCACTGTGTCTCGCCGGTACCGAACACCGCCAGCTGCCGCGGCCGCTCGCCGCGCTCGGCGATGCCAGCCACCCATGCCTTCATCTCCGAAGGCGTGCGGCCGGCGTTGTCGGTCCAGCAGCCCAGCAGCACCAGGTCGGCCTCGTCGGCCGCCAGGGACGGCGCCTGCTGCAGGTCGTCGGCCTCCTGCCAGTGCACGGCATGGCCTGCAGCGCGGCAACGCTCGGCAATCTGCCGGCCAAGCTCGCGGGTGTTGCCGCTCAGTGAGGCCACCACCAGCAGGATGCTCAGCGCCGTGCCGGACTCAGAGGTCGTCGAAGCCGTTGTCGACGTTGGTCTTCTTGTAACTTGCATTGCGCATCTCGAAGAAGTCGGTCTTGGTCTCGGTGAAATTGTCAGCGTAGGCCTTGATCCACGGCATCACGTTGTCGGTGGTGTCGCTGTACAGGCGCTCGATGCCGAGCATGCCGGCCATCTTGTTGGCGCGGTACTTCACGTAGCGCGTCATTTCCTCCACATCGATGCCATCGATGCCGTCCAGTACTTCCGATGACCACTGGGTTTCCAGTTCGATGGCGTGCTCGAACGCCTGGTGCACATAGGCGGTCAGCTCGTTGGTCTGCAGCTCCGGGTTCTCGCCGATGATGGCGCGGATCAGCTCGCTGATGAACTTGGTATGGGCCAGTTCGTCGCGGTTGATGAAACTGATGATCTTGCCGGTGCCGGTCATGCGGTTCTGCCGCACCATGTTGTAGAAGTACGCAAATCCGGAATAGAAGTTGATGCCCTCCAGGATCGAGGACTGGATCAACGACTTCAACAGGGTCTCGGCGGTCTTCTCGCGCATGAAGTCGTCATACGCGCCCATGATCGGCGCGTTGCGCTTGATGATGGTCGGATGGGTGCGCGCCAGTTCAAATACGCGGTTCTGGTTCGGCAGGTCGGTGATCGAGGCCAGCACATAGCTGTAACTCTCGTTGTGGATCACTTCCTGCTGGCCGATGATCGCGGCATTGGCATGCGCGGCCGGGTCGGTGATGTACTCGGCCACGTTGTAGATGAAGCGCGTCTGCGGTGAGTCGAGCGTGGCCAGCAGGCCGATGATCGAGTCGTAGGCGTTCTTTTCGCGCCCGGACAGCTCGCCGTACTGGCGCGCATCGGCTTTCATGTCGACCTCGTCGGGGATCCAGAAGTTGGTCGACAGCTCCTTGTAGGCCCGATAGAACGACGGGTACGGGATGTCATTCCAGTTCAGGATCCCGCTGGTGCGGCCGTTGATGATGCCGGTGCTGCGGTTGGGATGGCGCGGTTCGAGGATCTTGATGCGGTCGAGGGGGGTTGCCATGGTCGTCTACCTTCGTATTACGTGCGTTGCAGATGTAGAACCGAGCCCATGCTCGGCTGCTCTTCGCGTCGGAGCCGAGCGTGGGCTCGGCGCTACAGGGGCCGCAGCGGTCAGCTGGCGCACCACTCGCATTCGCTGATGTCGATGTCGTTGGAGCGCACGTAGTACGTGGTCTTCAGGCCTTCACGCCAGGCGCTCAGGTGCAGCTCCAGCAGGGTGCTGGCGCGGATCGTGCTGGGCACGTACAGGTTGAAGCTGATCGACTGATCAACATGGCGCTGGCGACGCGCGTTCTGGCGCACGCTGGCGAACTGGTCGACCTTGTACGCCCCCTTCTCGTAGTACGGCCAGGTTTCCAGCGACAACCCCGGCGCTGCCACCGGCCGCCGGAAGTCCTTTTTTTCCTCGTAGTAGAACGCGCTGTAGATCGGGTCGATCGATGCGGTGGAACCGGCGATCTGCGCGGTGCTCATGTTCGGCGCCACCGCCAGCAGCCAGCCGTTGCGCAGGCCGTGCGTGGCGACCTCGCGCGCCAGGCTGTCCCATGCGGCGCCAGTGTAGTCGCGGTCACGGAAGTAACGCCCGTTGTGCCAATCGCTGCCGGTGAACATCGGATAGCTGCCCTTTTCCTTCGCCAGTTGCGCGCTGGCCTGGATGGTCAGGAAATTGATGCGCTCATACAGGCGGTCGGCCAGCTGTTCGGCATCCGGTGAATCCCACTGGATCGCCTGCTGCGCCAGCAGGTGGTGCCAACCGAACGTGCCCAGTCCGATGGCGCGGTACTTGCGGTTGGTGATCGTGGCCTGCGGCACCGGCAGTGCGTTGAGGTCGATCACGTTGTCCAGCATGCGCACCTGGATCGGGATCAGGCGCTCCAGCACATCGGTGGCCAGCAGGTCATCCGGCGCACGGATCGCGCGGCCGAGGTTGATCGAAGACAGGTTGCAGACCACGAAGTCGCCGGCGCGGCGTGTGGTGACGATCTGGTCGCCGCTGACGATCTCCTGGATCATCCGCGTCGGGCTCATGTTCTGCAGGATCTCGGTGCACAGGTTGCTGGAATAGATCATGCCGGCGTGCTTGTTCGGGTTACGGCGGTTGACCTCGTCGCGGTAGAACAGGAACGGGTTGCCCGTCTCCAGCTGGCTGAGCATGATCCGCTTGAACAGATCGATCGCCTTCACCGTGCGCCGGCTGATGCGCTCGTCGGCCACCAGTTCGGCGTAGCGGTCGCGGAAGCTGCCCGCGCCGCGCTTCTCGTCGTAGAAGTCCTGCAGGTACCAGCCCTTGGCCTGCTTCACCTCGTGCGGGTCGAACAGGTACCAGTCGGCACGGCGTTCGACTGCTTCCATGAACAGGTCCGGCACGCACACCGAGGTGAACACATCATGCGCGCGCAGGCGCTGGTCGCCGTTGTTGAGGCGCAGGTCCATGAAGGCTTCGATGTCGCGGTGCCAGATGTCCAGGTACACCGCCACCGCGCCCTTGCGCTGGCCAAGCTGGTCGACCGAAACTGCGGTGTTGTTGAGCTGCTTGATCCACGGCACCACGCCGCCGGAGGAATTGGGCACGCCCCGTATCAGCGCGCCGCTGCTGCGCACATAGCCCAGATAGGCACCCACGCCGCCGCCGTGCTTGGACACGCGGGCGATGTCGGTATTGGAGTCATAGATGCCCTGCAGGCTGTCGTCCACCGTGTCGATGAAGCAGCTGGACAGTTGCCCCCCGACCTTGCCGGCGTTGGCCAGGGTCGGCGTGGCCACCGTCATGTACAGGTTGGACAGCGCCCAGTACGCCTCGCCGACCAGCTGCATGCGCCGCTCGCGCGGCTTTTCTTCCTGCATGAGGTACAGCGCGATGGTCAGCCAACGCTCCTGCGGCAGCTCATAGACCTCGCGGCTGCGGTCGCTGGCCAGATAGCGCGTGGCCAGCAGGTACAGGCCGTTGTAGGCGAACAGGCGGTCGCGTTCCGGGTCGATCATCCCGCCGGCCTGCTGCAGTTCTTCCTTCGAGTAGCAGCGCAGGATGTCGTTGCTGTAGATGCCGCGGTCAGCCAGGCTTTCCTGCAGGCCCACGTAGGAGCCGTACTTCAGGCCGACATCGTAGAAGCGGTTGCGGCTGGCACGCTTGTACAGGCGGCGCAGGTAGATGCGCGCGGCAAACTGCTCCCACTCCGGCGCGACCAGGTCCACGCGCGATTCGGCCTCGCGGATCAGCAGATCGACAAGGTCATCGGCGCTGATGCTGGGCTTGCGCTCGACCATTGCCTGCACCACGCGGCGGTAGTCGCTCACATCCAGCTGCGGGAACTCGGCGTGCACCGCATCGATGCTGCGCTGCAGGCGCTCGGCGTCGAATGGCAGGCGGCGGTTGCCGGCCTCCTTGGTGACCCAGGTCGGCACGCGCTCGCCACCGGCGCGCAAGGCGTCGCCAGCGCCGGCCAGATCGGCCACGCGGAAGGTACTGTCGGTCATGGTGGTGAAGCTCCAGGCTCGCACGCGCGTTGGCGGTCGATGCCATGGCGGCCCTGCACGCGATACCGGCGCACGGGGCGGTCGGGGTGGGATGCCAAAGCGCGGGAACACCAGATCGTCGGCAACAGCCTGCGCCTGCGGCCGGTATCCGGGCCGTGGGGGCGATCTGGGTCCGCACGATGGCGGCCGCGTCGACACGGCAAGCCTTCAGGGGCGGGCCGCGGGACGTTTGCTGCGTGTCCGGCGGCGGCGGCTGACCGGGAGTGACGACCACAACATAGTGGGGATAATCGGAACCGTCAACACAAGATGCGGCAATCACGACATGCCGCGACGATCAGTCGCAGGATGCCGTGTTGCACCTGCGGCGCCTTGTCGACAGCGCCTGCGTCCCCAGTTCGGTACAACATCAACTTTCCGCGGAACACCGCCCATGCGCGCTGCCCAGTACCCTTCCTTCGGCAACCCGGCCGACGTCCTCGCCATTGCCGATGCCACCCTCCCCGAGCCCGGCCCCGGCGAGGTGCGCATCCGCACCGTGCTGGCCTCGATCCACAATCACGACCTGCTGACCGTGCGCGGCCTCTACGGCTACAAGCCGACACTGCCGGCGATCGGTGGCAGTGAAGCATTGGGCGTGGTCGATGCACTCGGCGAAGGCGTCGACGGCCTGCAGATCGGCCAGCGGGTGGCCGCCGCCTCGGTGCATGGCACCTGGGCCGAAGCGTTCATTGCACCGGCACGCATGGTGATTCCGATGCCCGAGGCGATCCCCGACGAAATGGCCGCGCAGCTGATCGCCATGCCGCTGAGCGCGCTGATGCTGCTGGAATTCCTGCACGTCGAAGCAGGCCAGTGGATCGTTCAGAACACCGCCAACGGCGCGGTGGGCAAGTCGCTGGCGATGCTGGCGCGGGCGCGTGGCGTGCATGTGGCCAACCTGGTGCGCAATGCCGATGCGGTCGCGCAGTTGCAGGCGCTGGGCATCGATCATGTGTTCGACACCTCGGTGGAGGGTTGGAAGGATCGCGTGCGTGAAGCGACCGGCGAAGCACAGGCCGCGGCCGCGGTGGATTCCATCGGCGGCGACGCCAGCGGTGACCTGGTCGACCTGCTTGGCCACCACGGCACCCTGGTGTCGTTCGGGGTGATGAGCGGCGAGCCGATGCGCATTCCCGCCGGTGGCCTGATCTACAAGGAGGCCACGGTGAAGGGCTTCTGGGGCAGCAAAGTCAGCCAGGCGATGGCGGTGGAGGACAAGCGCCGGCTGGTCGGCGAGCTGCTGAATCGTGCGGCCAGCGGCGAACTGACCCTGCCGGTGGAGCAGATCTTCGCACTGGACGACATCGCCCAGGCGGCGAAGGCGGGCGCCGGTTCTGGCCGCAATGGCAAGGTGCTGCTGCGGCCTTGAGGGTAGGACAACCGGGGTCAGATCCCTTTCCGCTGGAAAGGGATCTGACCCCGGGGAGGAGTGCGGACCAACGGTCCGCACCCATCGAGTCGGTTCGTTAAGAACCTGTGATGTATAACTGAATGCGCTTTCGTCATTGGAAGGCGTACTTGCCTGCATGCGGTACTGACGGCTCCTCCCCCGTTCGGCGTTGTCGCTTCCATGTACCGCACCACCCTGAACCTGCTTGCCGGCGCGATCGCGCTGGGCCTCACCGCCGGCGCTGCCGGCGCCGCTGAAACCGCCGATGCCGGCAAGGACAGCACCACCCTGGGCACCGTGCTGGTGACCGGCTCCAACATCAAGCGCAGCGACACCGCCGGGCCGAACCCGGTGCAGATCGTCAGCCGCGAACAGATCGAGCAGACCGGTCGCTCCACCCTCACCGACGTGCTGCGCAACCTGTCGGCCAATGCCGGCAACAGTTTCGACGAGCAGTACACCGGCAGCTTCGCCGCCGGTTCTGCATCGATCGGCCTGCGCGGCCTGTCGCCGAAGAACACGCTGGTGCTGGTCAACGGCTATCGCGTGTCCAACTTCGGCTTCGCGCTCAACACGCAGGACACCTTCGTCGACCTCAACGCGCTGCCGATCAGCGCGGTGGAACGCATCGAAGTGCTGAAGGATGGCGCCTCGGCGGTGTACGGTTCCGATGCCATCGCCGGCGTCATCAACATCATCCTGCGAAAGAACTTCCAGGGCGTGGAAGTCGGCGGCGGCTTCGGTACCGCCACCCAGGGCGGCCTGGACGAACGCAAGGCCAACCTGCTGGCCGGCTTCGGTGACCTCGAACAGCAGGGCTGGAACGTGCTGTTCGGGCTGGACCTGCTCAAGCGCGATCGGCTCGATGCAGACCAGCGCGCCTTTACCCGCAGCGGCGATTTCCGCGACAGGCCCGGCGGCCGCCTGGCCGGCTGGTCCACTGCCGGTGGCAACTGGCTGTCCAACCCGCGCGCGCCGCAACCGTTCGCCAGTTGCCCCGAGGGCAGCCAGCTGCGCCCCTACAGCGATTTCGGCAGCACCCTGCCCGGCCAGGCCTGCGCCTTCAACGCGCAGCCGTTCAAGACCCTGCAGCCCGGCGCCGAGCGCCTGCAGGCGTCGTTGAGCGCGACCTACCGCTTCAACGACAGCGTCGAAGCCTTCGCCGATGTGCTGTACAGCCACAACAAGGCCGACCAGATCTTCAGCGCGCCGCTCACCGTGGGCCCTGGCCTGCGTGCCTACAACCCGGCCACCGGCACGCTTATCGACGTGCCGGCGGTGCTGCCGGTGGGCCACCCGAACAACCCGGGCAGCACGCCGCTGCCGTTCGAGTACACCTTCTTCGACCTCGGCCCGCGCCTGAAGGACAACACCCAGGTGTTCTACCGTGCCCTGGCCGGCGTGCGTGGCAGTGGCGAGCGCTGGGACTGGGAAGCGGCGGCGCTGACCTCGCAGAGCGCGCAGCGCGAGTACGTCGACAATTTCGTCAACCGCTACGCGTTCGAACAGATCCTGCGCGATGGCAGCTACAACTTCCTTAATCCGTCCAGCACGCCGGGCGCGTTGGATGCACTGCGCCTGCAGACCAAGCGGCCAGGCTGGTACAAGCTGCACGCGTTGAACGTCAAGGCCTCGACCTCGCTGTGGGACCTCCCGGCCGGTGCGGTCGGCTTCGCCTGGGGTGCCGAGTTCCGCAAGGAGTCACTGGATGCGCGCACCAGTGCACAGGTGCTGTCGGGCACCGAACTGCGCCCGGCCATCAACGTGGTCAACGGCGAGCGCCAGGTCAGCGCGGCCTACGCCGAATTGAGCGTGCCGCTGCACCGCACGCTTGAGCTGCAGGTGGCTGGTCGCGGCGACCACTACGATGATTTCGGCAAGGCGTTCTCGCCGAAGCTGGCGCTGCGCTGGCAGCCGTTGGACAGCCTGCTGCTGCGCGGTTCGTTCTCGCGCGGCTTCCGCGCCCCCTCGCTGCCGGAAATCGCGCCAGGCCAGACCGTCAGCTACGGCTCGGTGATCGATCCGCTGGATCCGCTGCAGCCCGGTGGCAGCCGTGGCGTGACCAACATCCGCACCGGCAACCCGGACCTGAAGGCCGAACGCTCGCGCAACTTCAACGTGGGCGCGGTGTGGTCGCCGGATGGCGATACCAGCATCGGCCTGGACTGGTACCGCATCGAGCAGGACAACCTGGTCAAGCCGGACAGCGCGCAGTTCATCGTCGACAACCCGACGCTGTTCCCCGGCCGTGTACAGCGTGATGCGCAGGGGCGCATCCAGTTCATCACCAACCAGTACGCCAACCAGGGCGAACTGACCACCTCCGGGCTGGACCTGGACGCCAACCACACCTTCCGCACCGAGGGCTGGGGCAACTTCACCGTGGCCGGCAGCTGGACCCACCTGCTGAGCTTCAAGCAACCGCTGATAGCCGGTCAGGCGCCGTATGAGGGGGCTGGCAACAATCGCCACGGCGCGTTGCCGCGTACGCGCGGCACCACCTCGCTGAACTGGGCGGTGGGCGACTGGAGCAGCACGCTGAGCCTGCAGTACGTGAGCGGCTACGACCAGCGCGTGGCGACGGCCACCAGCAATCCGGGCCTGCGCGACCGCGTCAAGCCGTATCAGCAGCTGGATCTGTACGTGGCCTACGAAGGCATTCCCAACACCACGCTGTCGCTGTCGGTGCTGAACCTGACCGACAAGGACCCGCCGTTCGACCCGGCCGGCGGCTCCAACGGTTTCGACATCAGCCAGTACAACCTGCGCGGGCAGTTCGTTTCGCTGGGCGCGCGCTACCGGTTCTGATGCGCCACCTGTAGAGCCGAGCCCGTGCTCGGCTGCTCTTCGGCAACAGGAAGCCGAGCATGGGCTCGGCTCTGCAGGGGTGTGCGGACCAACGGTCCGCACCCACCGCATCACCGGCTCAGGTGCAGGAACTGCAGGTGCCGTTCGTACTGGCTGATGATGTCGTTGATGATCTGCTTGCGGCTGTAGCCGACCAGGTCGTAGTCCTGGCTGCCTTCGAACAGATGCACTTCCGCGCGGTAGTAGCGCTGGTTGCGCAGCTGCTGCGCGGCGAACGACGGGGTCAGGTAGCCACTCAGGATCACCCGGTACAGGAAATCCTGCTGCTCGCCATGGTTCACCGTCAGCTCCATGTCGCCGGCCTCGAAGCGCGTGGCCACGTCCCAGCCCTGCCCGCGCAGCTGTTCGGCCACCGCTTCCATCGCCGGCTTCACCGTGTCATCCATGAAGCGGTAGACCTGGTCGCGCACCGGGAAGTGCATGGCCTGGCTCAGGCGCTGGCGCCAGCCCTGATGGTGGCGATCGTCACCGATCAGCGGCGAGGGCCGGTACTGCAGCGCGCGCTTGCGGTGCGATTCGTCACTGAAGGCGCGGGTCAGGCCCCACATCATCAGCAGCAGCACCGCCGAGAACGGCAGCGAGGCCAATACCACCGCCGATTTCAGTGCATCGATGCTGCCGGCCAGCAGCAGCCCGGCGGTCAGCACCGCGATCACCGTGCCCCAGAACACGCGCAGCCAGCGCGGACCATCATCCTCCGGCGCGCCGCCATGCGAGGACAGCGTGGACAACACCACCGCCCCCGAATCAGCCGACGTCACGAAGAAGATGAAGCTGACCAGCACGGTCACCGCGATCACCGTGCGGCTCCACGGGTAGCCATCCAACAGTGCATACAGCACGGTCGGTGGGTCATCCACCGCCAGCTGCGCCAGCTGCTGCTGGCCGTGGTGCAGCACCTGGTCCAGCGCGCTGTTGCCGAAGATCGACAGCCAGGCCAGGGTGAAGCCCAGCGGGATCAGCAGCACGCCGAACACGAATTCGCGGATGGTGCGGCCACGCGAGATGCGCGCGATGAACAGGCCGACGAACGGCGCCCAGCCGATCCACCAGGCCCAGTAGAACACCGTCCAACCGCCCAGCCATTCCGGCCGGCCGCCATAGGCGTACACATCGAAACTCTTGCCGACCACGCTGCCCAGGTAGTCGCCCAGGTTCTGCATCAGCGTACTCAGCAGGTACTGGGTGGGGCCGGCGCACAGCATGAACAGCACCAGCGCGATCGCCAGCAGCATGTTGATGTTGGCCATCCAGCGCACGCCCTTCTCCACGCCTGAAACCGCGACGGCCACCGCCGCGCCCATCATGCTGACCACCAGGATGATCTGCACCAGGTTGGAGTGCGGGATGTTGAACAGGTGCGACAGGCCCGCGTTGAGGTGCAGCACGCCGAAGCCCATGTCGGCGCCGATGCCGAATACGGTGGCGACAATGCCCAGCGCGTCCACGGTGTAGCCGATCGGCCCGTTGATGCGCTTGCCGATCAGCGGATACAGCGCCGAGCGCAGCGCCAGCGGCAGGTTGTGGCGATAGGCGAAGTAGGCCATCGCCATCGCTGCGAGTGCGAACACGCCCCAGCCATGCAGGCCCCAGTGCAGGAAGAGCAGCTGCATGGCCTGGCGCGCCCCGGCCTCGCCTGCGGCCGGATCGCCCTGCGGCGGCTGCAGGTAGTGGGTCAGCGGTTCGGAGACGCAGAAGAAGAACAGGGTGATGCTGATGCCGGCGGCGAACAGCATGCCGGCCCAGGAAAGATAGCTGAACTCCGGCTCATCATGGTCGGCGCCGAGCTTGATGCCACCATACTTGGACAGCGCCACACCGACCACGAACACCAGGTACAGGGTCATCGCCAGCAGGTAGTACCAGCCGACATTGAGTGCGGCCCAGTCCTGCGCCTTGACCAGCAGGCGGCCCGCACCGAGCGGAAACAGGCTGACGAACAGCGCGAACGCCACGACAACGATCGCCGCAAAGGCGAACACAGGCCGAAGGGTGCGCACCGGGGATTGTTGCGGCTCCAGTACATCCATGGGGCGGCGTTCTCCGGTAGATCAAAGGGTTAGCCGACCGATTCTGGCTGAACCGCAGTGGACAGAGCATGAAGTTGCGGCCTGTGGTCACAGGCCCGGCCCACCATTCCGTGTTATCACGCGCGCGCCGGAGCGCAACCTTGCCCGCGCGGGCCGCGGCGCGGCCACGCGCATCCTGTCCGATCACGACATTACATGCACCGCACACAGCTTGTTGCCATCCGGGTCACGCAGATAGGCCAGAAACACCTGCCGACCGGACATGTTGCGGACGCCGGGCGGATCTTCGATTGCGGTACCACCGTGAGCCACGCCAGCTTCCTGCCAGGCACGCACGGCCTCTGCACTGCCCAGACTGAAACCGATGGTGCCGCCGTTGGCATGGCACGCTGGCTGCCCATCGATCGGCGCGGTCACGCCGAACATCCGCCCATCCTTGAAGTACAGCAGCCGACCCTTTTCGTCGAACACACCCGGACGTGCCCCCATCGCGGCGAACAGGGCATCGTAGAAGCGATGCGCGACGTCCATGTCGTTCGTTCCAACGGTGATGTGGCTGAACATGCGGGCACTCCTTGTGGAAAGCCGCAGTGTCGGCGAGCGCGGGCGACTTCGCAAATCGCCCGCACCGGTGCCGCCACGCCCGCGAAAAGACCCGTTGCTACTTGGCGGTGCTGAGCAGCAGCACCGCCGCAGTGACCAGACCGATGCCGATCCAACCGATCGGACGCAGGCGGTTGCCGAACAACAGGCGTCCGCAGGTGGCGGTTCCGATCACGCCGATCGCACCCCACATCGCATAGGCGGTGGCCAGGTCCATGTAACGCACCGCCTGGCCCAGCAGGGCGAAGGCGATCCAGACCATGACGATCGCAGCGACACCCCAGCGCCAGCGGCGGAAGCCTTCCGACTTGGCCACCATCATGTTCGCGGCGACATCGATCAGCGCCGAACAGATCACGAAAAACAGAGCCAGGGTATTCATCAGTGTGCCTCCCCGAGGGTGACGCAGACGATGCCCACCACCGCCAGCACCAGGCCGGCCAGCTGCTGCAGTGACAGGCTCTCGCCGAACACGGTGAGGCCGACCACGGTCAGCAGGGTCAGGCCCAGGCCTTCCCACACCGCGTAGGCCACGCCCACCGCGATGCGACGCACCGACTGCGCCAGGAAGAAGTAGGACAGCGCCAGCGCACCGGCCATGATCAGATAACCGGTCCAGCCGCCATCGCGGGCGGCGTGGGCCATGAACGAGGTGCCGACCACTTCGGCGACGATCGCCACGGTCAGGCAGGCCCAGGCGACCAGCGCGCCACGGGCGGGAACAGTACGGGACATGTGAAACTCCTTGCAGGACGGGGACCGCGCCGCCTCATCAATGGATCCACGCCGCGCGTGGAGGGTCCGGAACGCCCCTCGCAGACAGGGGCGACGGGGGTTAGTATCATCGCCTTTTACGGTGGTATCAAAATGGATTCCATCGACAGGAGCGATGGATCAATGCCCTATTCCCCTGAATCCCTACAGGCCTTCGTGGAAGCCGCCGCGCTGGGCTCGTTCTCGGCCGCGGCACGGCGGCTGGGCAAGACCCAGTCGACGGTCAGCACCGCCATTGCCCACCTGGAAGCCGACCTCGGCGTGAGCCTGTTCGACCGCCGCTGGCGCTACCCGCGGCTGACCGAGGCCGGGCGCCAGGTGCTGGGCCACGCACAGGAGATCCTGGCCGCCGATGCGCGCCTGCAGCAGTTGAGCGTGCGCCTGTCCGCGCCGGTCGAGCCGCGCCTGACCGTGGTGTTTTCCGATGTCTACCAGCTGGATCCGGAGCAGCGGATCCTGCAGCGCTTCGCCGAAGCGTTCCCGGAGATCGAGCTGGAGTGGCTGGATGCCGAAGGCGAGGACGTGCTGGAGCTGGTCGGCAGTGGTCGCGCCGGGCTGGGCCTGCTGCCCAGGCAGGAGCGTTATCCCGATGGGCTGGTGACGCGGCCGCTGGCGCACCACAGCGAACTGTCGGTGTACGTGGCGCGCGGACACCCGCTGGCCAGCGCCGGGCGTCGCGCCGCCGCACAACTGGCACGGCATCGGCAGGTGCGCCTGAGCGCGGAAGTCGATCAGACCCGCTTGGTCACCGGCCTCGCGTGGACCGCCACCGATTACCTGATGGTGATGGAGATGGCCGAGGACGGCATCGGCTGGGCCGAACTGCCGCGGGCGCTGGTGCAGCGCTATGACCGTGGGCGGCTGGTGGAACTGGTGCTGCCGGGCTGGCCGCGGCGCATCCACAGCGACCTGCTGTGGCGACGCGACACGCCGCCAGGCCCAGCCGCACTCTGGTGGGCCGACGCGTTGGGGTGAAAAAGGGGACGGAGGGGATTAAGTCGTTTGTGCCCCGGCGGTACTGGGGCACAAACGACTTAATCCCCTCCGTCCCCTTTTTATCTGTCAGCGATGGGCGAGCGCGTAATCCAGTGCCGCGCACACCGCTGCCACCTGTGCGTCGTTGCACTGCTGCGGGGTTGCCCGCGGGCTGTCCGGGTAGACCTCGGTGGTGGTGGTGTACTTCGCGCCGGTAATGCCGGCGCACAGGCCCAGCTTCACCAGCGGATACTCGATCACGCCGTGGGCGATCACCGGCGAACCGATGATCTCGCCTTTGTCGTCGGCGGGGGCGATATGGGTGACCTTCTCCACGGCGGCAATGACCGCCTGCTGGAACGCCGGCTGCGGGGCCTCGCTGTCATCCACCAGGTAGAAGCCATCCGGAATCAGGCCCGGCTCGAACGGCTTGCCGTCACGCGCGGCCAGCGCCGGGCGGAACTCGCTTTCATCACTGTCGGTGGTCTCGTGCAGGTCGATGTGCAGCACGAACTGGCCCTTGATCGGTGCAACCAGCTCGATCAGCGCGGTCGACTCGCGGGCCGGGCCATCGGCGCGGAAGTTGCGGTTCGGGTCGATCGCATCGAAGTTCCAGCGGTTGATGCGCTCGAAGCCCCACGGATTCACGCACGGCGCCACCAGCAGGTTGGCCTTGCCGGCATAGTCGGCGGCGTGCTTTTCGAGGAACTCCAGCGCGCCCATCACGCCACTGGTCTCATAGCCGTGCACGCCACCGGTAACCAGCGCGGCGGGCAGCGCCGGGTTCCAGTCGCGGCTGCGCAGGGCGAACAACGTATAGGTCTCGCCAGCGTAGTCGAGCTGGCCATAGGCCACCTTGTCGAAACGCGAGGCCAGCGCTTCGATGCGCGGCAGCACCTCCTGGTCATAGCGACGCGGGCGCTGCTGGCGGCCACGCCACAGCTCCCGTTCCGCCGCTCCCCACGGCTGGCCAGGGGTTCCGACGGGGTAGAAGGCGGCTTGGGACATGGCGGATCTCGGCGAGTCAGGAAGCAATCGCCCACTCTACCACCGGGACAACGGCATGAACCCGACGCGCATTCCATTGGCGAATGGAATCAGCAATAATTCTCATTTACGACCTTCCACAGCCTGCACCGATGCCCATCCACGCCCTGCAACCGGCCCGCCTGCCCCTGGCCGCCGCCCTCACCCTGTGCCTGCTTCCGGCCGCCAGCGTCTTCGCCCAGGACGGCGCTACCACGCTCGACAGCATCCAGGTCTCTGGCAGCTGGCTGGGTACCGGCCTGCATGACAGCGTGAAGCGCTTCGCCGGCGCGCGCACGGTGGTCGACCGCCAGCGCATCGAGGCCAGCGGCGCGGCCAGCATCGGCGATGCCATGCGCCGCATCCCCGGCGTGCAGGTCACCGACAACTCCGGTACGGCCGGCAGCTCGGTCTCGCTGAACATCGGCGTGCGCGGCCTGACCGGGCGCTACTCGCCGCGCTCGACCGTACTGCTGGACGGCGTACCGCTGGCGGTGGCGCCGTATGGCCAGCCGCAGCTGTCGTTCGCGCCGACCAGCCTGTCCAACATCGAATCGATCGACGTGGTGCGCGGCGGCGGCGCGGTGCGCTACGGCCCGCAGAACGTGGGCGGCATCATCAACTTCAGCACCCGCGCCATTCCCACCGGCCCCGGCCTGCACGGTGAGGCCGGCGTGCGCTACACCGCCCATGACCATGGCGGCGGCGACAGTGCCCAGTACAACGCTTTCCTCGGCGGCACCGGCGACAACGGCCTGGGCGCGGCCCTGCTGTACTCCGGCCAGGACGGGCGTGGCTGGCGCCAGGGCAGCGATGACCGCTTCAACGACCTGGCGCTGAAGTTCGCCTATGCCATCGACGCGCAGCAGGAACTGCGTGCCAAGCTGTCGTACTACGATGTGCGCTCGCTGACGCCGGGCGGCCTGACCCGCGCCCAGTACGAGGCCGACCCGTTCCAGAACACCCGCTCCACCGATTTCTGGAAGGGCCGCCGCACCGGCATCGACCTGGGCTACACCAACACGCTGTCGGCCAACAGCGAATTCGAGGTGCTGGCCTATTACAACGAAAGCAGCCGCGCCAGCTCGCTGATCAACACGGCCAATACCCAGTTGACCGTGCAGCCGCGCGATTACCGCGTGCTTGGCATCGAGCCGCGCTACACCCAGCGCCTGCACTGGGGCGCCAGCGTGCACGACATCACCGCCGGCTACCGCTTCCTGCGCGAGCGCGGCAACGACCGCAGCTACACCGTCAGCCGCCGCACCGGCGTGGCCAGTGCCACCACCCGTTTCGACAACGCGACCGATGCCCATGCGTTCTACATCGACGACCGCATCGCGATCGGCCAGTGGCGGATCACCCCGGGCGTGCGCATGGAATGGATCGACATGGACCGCCGCCAGGCCGGTGGCACGGCGACCTTCAGCAGCCGCAACGACAAGGCCCTGCCCTCGCTCAACATCGCCTACCTGCTGACGCCGCGGCTGACTGTGTTCGGCAACTACACCACCTCGTTCGGGCCGGTGCAGAACATCCAGCTGAATTCGCAGACGGCCAGCAACCCGCTGAACCCGGAAATCGCCAAGACCACCGAACTGGGCGCGCGCTGGCAGGACGGTGCACTGCGCGCGGAAGTGACCGTGTTCAAGATGCGTTTCGACAACCAGATCCTGCAGGTGCCGGGCATCACCCCGCCGACCTTCCAGAACATCGGCGCCACCGACCACAAGGGCGTGGAGAGCGCGCTGGAGTACCACTTCGCCGAGGACAGTGCGCTGGCCGGGCTGGAGCTGTACGCCAACTACACCTGGACCCAGGCGATCCAGCAGTCCGGTGACAACCGCGGCCTGGACGTGCCCTTCTACTCGCGCGACACCGACAGCGTCGGCGCCCGCTACGCACTGGCCGGCTGGGCCTTCAATGTCTCCAGCACCCACCAGAGCGGCCAGTTCTCCGATGCCGCCAACACCTGGGAAGAAACCGCTGACGCGCGCGTGGGCCGCGTGCCGGGCGTGCGCCTGTGGAACGCGCAGGTGGCCTGGCAGGTGCCGGGGCTGGACGACAGCGAGATCGCGCTGGGCGTGAACAACCTGGCCGACAAGCGCTGGTACACCCGCAACGTCGATGGCAACGCCGGCCGCATGGTGGCTGCGCCACGCACCTTCTACGTGCAGGGCCGCTACCGCTTCTGACGCGGTAACCGCCCGATGCAGTGACGGCGGCGACCACGGTGGCGGCGTATCATGCCGCCACCATGTCACTGCCTGTTTCGCCATCGCGCCTGCATCTGGCCTTCCAGGGCCTGCGCCTGCGCCTGCGCGGCAGCGACCTGTGGTTCATCGCGCTTGCCCTGCTGGTCGGCCTGATCGCCGGCTACCTAACCCTGCTGCAGTCCGGCATCGCACGCTGGCTGCAGGGCACCCTGTACGGGCTGGACGACGGCATGCGCCTGAGCTCCCTGCCCGCGCTGACCTGGACCGCACTGCTGGTGCTGCCGCTGGGTGGCCTGCTGGTCGGCCTGGTCAGCCTGGCCGCGACCCGGCTCAAGCGGCCCCTGCTCGATGCGGTCGAAGCCAATGCCCTGCATGGCGGGCGCATGTCGATGCGCGACAACCTCATCGTGCTGACCCAGACCCTGCTGTCCAATGGCTGCGGCGCCTCGGTCGGGCTGGAGGCTTCGTATACGCAGATGGGAGCGGGCAGCGGCTCGCAGCTGGGCCGGGTGATGCGCCTGCGCCGCAACGACGTGCGCATCCTGGTCGGCGCCGGTGCCGCCGGTGCCGTCGCGGCCGCCTTCGGGGCGCCACTGGCCGGCGCGTTCTACGCCTTCGAGATCGTCATCGGCGCCTACACCCCGGCCGCACTGGCGCCGGTGGCGGTGGCCGCGCTGGCAGGTGCATTCGTGGCCGACCAGGCCGGCATCGAGCCCTACCTGCTGCCGGCTGCCTCGACGATTGATGTCCGCGCCGCCGACTACGCCATTTACGGCCTGCTTGGCTGCTGCTGCGCGATGGTCGGCATCGCGGTGATGCGGCTGATCGCCTCGATCGAAGGCACGGTCAAGCGCAGCCCGCTGCCTGCCTGGGGTCGGCCGGTGGTGGGCGGCCTGCTGCTGATCCCGCTGGCACTGGCCAGCCCGCAGGTGCTGTCGTCCGGCCATGGCGCACTGCACCTGGACCTGACCACGCACCTGCCGCTGATCTGGATCGGCGGCCTGCTGACCCTGAAGTGCCTGGCCTCGGGCATCTCGCTCGGGTTTGGTTTCCGCGGCGGCCTGTTCTTCGCCTCGTTGTTCATGGGCACCCTGGTCGGCGCCCTGTTCGCCGGCCTGCTGGCGATGGCCACTGGTGTGCCGGTGATCGATGCCACGTCCGCCGCGCTGGCTGGCATGGCAGCGTTGGCCGCCGCCGTGGTCGGCGCACCGATGACCATGGCCATGCTGGTGCTGGAAGGCACCCACGACTTCCTGCTGACCAGCGTGGTGATGAGTGCGGTGCTGGTCTCCAGCACGCTGGTACGGCAGTGGTTCGGTTATTCGTTCTCGACCTGGCGCATGCACCTGCGCGGCGAGACCATCAAGAGCGCACGCGACGTGGGCTGGGTGCAGAACCTCAACGCCGGCCGGCTGATGCGCAAGGGCGTGGCTACCGCGCCGGCCGATCTCGATGCCGCCACGTTCCGCCAGCGCTTCCCGCTGGGTTCGGGCAGCCGGGTGATCCTGATCGACAGCGAAGGCCATTACGCAGGCATCGTGCAGATTCCGCGCGTCTACGGCGACGGCGTGAAGCCGGAGACCATGATCGGCGAGCTGGCCGAGAACCGGGACGTGTCACTGTCACCGGCCGCGGACGTGGTCAGCGTGATGCAGCGCTTCGACCAGACCCAGGCCGATGAACTGGCCGTGGTCGCCGCCGACGGCCAGGTCCTGGGCGTGGTCTCTGAAGCCTTCGTCCGCAAGCGCTACGCCGAGGAACTGGACAAGCGCCAGCGCGAACTGATGGGCGAGCGCGTCGACGACACCGACTGACCCCGCCAAAAGGGGACGGAGGGGATTAAGTCGTTTCTGACGCTTTCGAAATCCGCGCATGGCGTGGATCTACTGTCACCTCGACCGGGTAGACTCCGGCCATGCGCTTCATTGAGACCTTCCAGGCCGGTCCCTTCGCCGACACCGTGGTCAGCCTGCTGGCCGCCTTCGTGCTGGGCACGCTGATCGGCGCCGAGCGCCAGTACCGGCAACGCACCGCCGGCCTGCGCACCAACGTGCTGGTGGCAGTGGGCGCCGCCGCCTTCGTCGACCTGGGCATGCGCATCGCCGGCAGCGCCGAGGCGGTACGGGTGATCTCCTACGTGGTCTCCGGTGTCGGCTTCCTCGGCGCCGGCGTGATCATGAAGGAAGGCATGAACGTGCGCGGCCTGAACACCGCCGCCACCCTGTGGTGCTCGGCGGCGGTCGGCAGCTGCACCGGCGCGGACATGCTGGCCGAGGGCGTGCTGCTGACCGTGCTGATCATCGCCGGCAACACGCTGCTGCGGCCGCTGGTGAATGCGATCAACCGCATCCCGATCAACGAGGCGGCGACCGAAGCCACCTACGAAGTGCGCCTGAGCGTGGATGCCGAAGCCGTACCGCGGGTGCGCGAGCGACTGGTCGATGCGCTGGAGGCCGCGCAGTATCCGGTGGGCGATGTGCAGGTGGTCGAGCATGCCGACGCGCCTACCGACGTGATCGCGGTGCTGGTCAGTACTGCGGTCAGTGCCGACGAGCTGGATCTGGTACTGGCACGGATGGAGCACGTGCCGGGGGTGCTGCATGCCACGTGGGAAGTCAGCACCCGCGACTGAATCATCCACGCAGGGCGTGGATCTGCCGAGGTCGTGCTGCAGTGGATTCACGCCATGCGTGGATACGCTTCTCTCACCCACCCGCCATGCGCTGCTGTGCCCGCAGCAGCTTCCGGAACGAGCCGCACTTCCGGGCATCCTCTGCCTGCGGGCAGGCCGCCGCACGTTGCAGGTGCCGGCGCACCCGTTGCAGCTGGATGATCTGCCGCTGCAGCACATCAGCCTGCGCCAGCAGGGCCTCACGATCCAGCGTAAGGCATCCGCGCTGCGGCGGCAGCGATGCGCCGATCTGCTGCAGCGACAGCCCGGCCGCCTGGCCCAGGCCGACCAGTGCCAGCCGCTCCAGCACCTGCTCGTCGTACTGCCGGCGCAGGCCGCGACGGCCCACTGCCTGCAGCAGCCCAAGCTGTTCGTAGTAACGCAGGGTCGAGGCCGGCACGCCACTGCGCTTGACCACTTCGCCGATATCCAGTTCACGCACGGGCTTGACCTCAAGTGACCTTCAAGCGCCAACCTATGGGCGACTTCCCTGCAAGGCAAGACCATGACCCGTACACCCCCCGTTGATCAGAGCGCCCTGTGGAACGGTCCTGGCGGCCAGGTCTGGGTTGCGCAGCAGGCCATTCTCGATGGCCTGTTCCAGCCCATGGCCGACCTGCTGGTGGCCGAACTTCCGGAGACCGTCACGCAACTGCTGGATGTAGGCTGCGGTACCGGTGCCAGCCTGCTGGCATCAGCCGCCGCACGCCCAGCGACACACAGCACCGGCCTGGACATCTCCGCGCCGATGCTGGCGCTGGCCCGCCAGCGCGCCGAGGCTGCGGGACTGGACGCGGACTTCATCGTGGCAGACGCGCAGCGCCATCCTCTGCCGTCCGCGCACTTCGACTGGATCCAGTCGCGGCTGGGCGTGATGTTCTTCGAGGACAGCCAGGCCGCGTTCGCCAACCTGCATCGTGCCGCGACACCCGGCGCTGGGCTGCGCTTCATCGCCTGGCGCAGTGCCGACGAGAATCCATTCATGACCACGGCCGAGCGCGCCATCGGCGATGCACTGGATCTGCCGCCCCGGGTACCCGGCGCGCCGGGACAGTTCGCCTTCGCCGATGGCGGGCGGGCACAGCGGCTTGTGCAGGCCGCCGGTTGGAAGGATGTGGAGGTGGTTGCGGTAGACCTGCCCTGCTCGATCGCCCGCGGAGACCTGCCCACCTATGTCGGCCAGCTGGGCCCGTTGGGGCTGGCCCTGCGCTCAATGCCGGAAGCCCGTGCCGCCGTGCTTCGCCACCAGGCGCTGGCTGCATTCGCGCCGTTCATCGAAGGTGACCGCGTACGCGTGGATGCCGCCTGCTGGCTGGTCCGCGCCCGCGCGTAGGAAAAGGGGACGGAGGGGATTAAGTCGTTCTTGCCCCGCGTGTGCAGGAAACGACTTAATCTCCTCCGTCCCCCTTTTTCTTTACAGCGCCTCGCCGGCGTCGGCCAGGCGCGATTCGATCAAGGCGTACCACTGCTGCAGCACGTCGATCAGCATGTCCAGCTCGGCGTCGGTGCGCTGTGCGCGGCCGCTGCGCAGGCAGGCCTGTGCTTCCTGCAGTTGGGCCAGGAACCCTGCCACGGTATCGGCCTGCAGGATCAGGCCGGGCAGGCGCCGGCCCGGGATGCGCACCACGGCATGGTTGCCGAGCTGGCCGTACACGCTGAGCGTAGCTTCCGTCTTCATGGAGAGTGGCAGGAATTGGGCATTCATCGCGTGCACCGTTTGAAGACCTGAGCCGCAGGCAGGCGTGGACGACGGGGGAGACGTTGCCACGCCTGCCGGCGGTCAGGGGGGACTCGGGATGCCGGGGCACCGCCCCGGCGCAGGAGGGTCAACGGGGCTGTGCCATCCCGGCGATCTGCACGCGCCGGTTCGGCGCCAGGCAGGCAATCAGCTCGCGCCGGTTGCGCTGCCCGCACTGCACGATCGGCTCGGCCGCGCCGCGTCCTTCGGCGCTGATGCTGGCCGCAGGCACGCCGCCCTGCACCAGCGCGCTGCGCACGGCCTCGGCGCGGCGCTGCGACAGCGCCTGGTTGTAGCTGGCGCTGCCGATACGGTCGGTATAGCCGGTCACCCTGATCGACTGCACCTGTGCGGCTTCGCGTACCTGCGCCAGGATGCCCTGCACCGCCTGCTGCCCTTCCGCGCTCAGCACCGCGCTGTCGAAGCCGAACAACGCGTCGGCCGACAGCCGCAGCGGCTGTTCCGGCAGCGGTGCCGGTGCCGGTGCCGGCGGGACCGGTGGCCGCGGCGGCTCCAGCACGGCCGCGCACGATTCCGGCTTCCAGTAACCCGCCTGGGCAATGCCCTTGCTGTCAAAGCGGACCTGGAACTGGCAGGTGAAATACTCCGCACCTTGCGCGGTGCGGAAGTTGAACAGGTAGTTCCACTCGCGCACGCCCCACATGCCTTCATTGAAATGCGGCGTGCCCAGCAGCGTGTACAACTGCCGCTTGCTCATGCCCGGCGCGAAGCGGCGCAGGTCGGCGGCGTCCGGATAGATGCCTTCCTTCAACGAGGCCCTGGAGGCCTCCGGGAACTGCACGGCGGTGGCTTCGACGGGACCGTCGGTGGCCGGCGCATGGCTGCGGCAGGCGGCCAGCAGGCCCATCCCCAGGATCAGGCCCAGCGTAGCGGCATGTTGGCCGGCGCGGGCGATGCGATGCTGTTTCATGTCATTCCCCCTGTAGACGTTTCCGCGATGCCGGGCCGCGGGCGCGGCCCGGCGGCGGGGATCACCACTGGATGCCGGCACCGACGGCCACGCCGGCCTCGCCACGGCTGTTGGTCGAACCGCTGAACTTGTAGATCCAGCGCCCGCCTTCGGATACACCGGAGATGCCCAGCGCCACGCCCGATTCGCCGTTGTAGCTGCCAGCCGCGATCGAGGCCATGCTGCGGCCCGCCTCGCTGGGCTGCGGCAGCGCTGCGGTGGCCATCGCCGAGGCGATACCGGCCGAAGCACGGTTGTCGGTCTTGCGCAGGTCGCGCTCGAAGCCACCCATGCGCTCGTCGGTGTAGGCCTTGGACCAGTCCAGGGTCTGCGCCATGCCCGACTTCAGCTGATCCACGTTGACCGCGTCGGTACCGGCGGTGCCAGCGGCAACGTTGCGCACCGTGGTCGGGCCGCTGCTGGTGCTGCCCAGGGTGACGCTGTTGTAGTTGGTCGCACCGTTCACCGTGGTGTCGTAGCGGATGGTGCCCTGCTGCGACGCCTGCAGCTGGCGCACGTTGACCGCGTCGGTGGCCTGCGAGCCGTCGGCCACGTTGACCACCTGGCGTTCGGCGCCGCTGGCACCCACCGAGACCGTGTTGGCCCGGTTCGCCACCGAACCTGCACCCAATGCCACCGAGTTGTCGGCCTGCGCCTGTGAACCATTGCCGAGCGCGGTCGAGTTGGCACCGGCGGCAGTGGAGCCTGCACCACCGGCGGCGGAGTTGGCGCCGCTGGCGGACGGATCGGCCAGGTTGTTGGTGTTGTTGGCGCGGAAGCTGCCCGCCACGTTGGTGATGTTCTGGATCTTCTGGTCGGTGTACTTCTTCGACTCGTCGATGGCGTAATTCACGCCGTTCTTCAGCTGGCCGACATTGGTTGCGTCGTAGGTGTCCGAGCCGTCGGCAACGTGGGTGATCTTGCGCTCGCTGCCGCTGCTGCCGACCGAGACCTCACCGGCCGAGTTGCTGGCACCGGTCTGGCCGTAGGCGCCGGTATAGCCGCTCTGTGCGCCAACGCTGGCCACCGAACCGGCACCCAGCGCCACGCTGTTGCCGGCACTGCTGCTGGCACCGTTGCCGACCGCCACGCTGTTGGCACCGGCTGCACTGGCCTGCGGGCCGACCGCCACCGCTTCCGCACCGGCCGCGGTGGCTGCGGCCGCCGTCGAGTTCACCGCCAGGTAGGCACTGCCACCGCCACCGTTGGTGATGCGCTGGTTGAGAACCTTCAGCGAGCCATCGACGGCAGTGAAGGCGGCGGTGACGTTGTTGTAATCGCCGCTGGTGAAGGTGCCATCGGTGGCGATGCTGGAAATGCTGAACGTCGGCGCGGTCCACGCGTTGGTGGTGCCGTTGTAGGCGGTGGTGCCGCCGAAGTAGTTGGCGATGGTGCTGTGGGTGCTGAACAGCTGGTCGCCGGTGATGGCGTCGCTGCTGCCGGCCAGGATGCTGCCGGCGGCGACGTTGGTGATCTTCACCGCACCGGTACCGGTGCCCGCCAGCGTCACGCTGTTGAGCACGTTGCCACTGCCGTCGACATCGTATTTCACGGCCAGCTTGTCGATCTCGCCGGTCTGGTCGGCAACGTTGGCCAGCGAGTTGCTGACCGCATCGAAGGCGGTGCCGACGTCGTTGTAGCTGCCCTTGGTCACGGTGCCGTTGGCGGCGACGTTGTTGATCGAGTACGTCGGTGCGGTCAGCACGCCGCTGGCGCTGACCGCAGCACCACCGCCGAGGTGGGTGGCCACAGCCTGGTTGGCGGCGAACAGCTGGGCCCCGTTGATGGCCTCGCTGCTGGTGGCGCTGACCTGGCCCGGGCCGAGATTGCGCAGCGTGGTGGCGGTGCCGGCCTGGCCCAGCGTGGCGCTGGCATAGTTGACGCTGCCATCGGCGTTGAGGTCATAGCGCAGTGCCCCCTGCTCCGAGGCCTGCAGCTGTCCCACGTTGACCGCATCGGTGGCCGCGGTACCGGCCGCCACGTTGATGACCTGACGCTCTGCGCCAGCGGCACCGATGGAAACCGTGTTGGCACGATCGGCAAGGCTTCCCGCACCCACTGCGATGCTGTTGGCTGCCGTCGCCCGCGCATTGGTGCCGACCGCGATCGAATCGGCGCCGCTGGCCACGGCCTCGGTACCGGTCGAGTTCACCCGCAGGTACTTGGTACCGCCGTTGCGGATATCGGTGATCTGCGTGTTGAGGTTGACCAGCGAACCATCCACCGCCGCGAAGGCATCGGTGGCGTTGGTGTACAGGCCCTGGGCGATGGCGCCGGTGGTGGAGATCGTGCTGATCTCGAACAGCGGTGCGGTGAAGATGCCGCTGGCCGGGTCAAAGGCTGCACGACCACCGAAGAAGCTGGCGATCGCGCTGTTCGTTGCCGCCAGCTGGCCACCGTTGACGGCCTCGAGGCTGCCCGCGGTGACCGCACCGGCGGCGAGATTGCCGATGGTGGTGGTGCCGGTGCCTGCGCCGAGGGTGACCCGTCGATAGTTCGGATTGCCGCCGGCGTCCAGATCGTAGGTCACCGCGGCATCGGCCACGCCATTGATCAGGCTGATGGCCCCCTTCAACTGCGCTACATTGACCGCATCGGTGTTGCCGCTGCCCGCAGCCACGTTGGTGATCTGGCGCTCGCCCCCACCGGCGGTGCCCACCGATACTTCACCGGCCGAGACCTGCGGCGCCGTGAGGCCGTAGGCACTGTAGCTGGCCTGCGCGCCACGCAGTGCGGCCGAGCGGTAGCCCAGCGCGACCGAGTTGGCCTGGTTGGAGGTGGACTCGGCACCCAGCAGGGTCTGCCCGTTGGCGGTGCCGACGGCACTGTCGCCGACGATCACCGAATGGCCCATGCGCGCGGCGTAGTCGGCCGTCGGCACGCCGGTCGGGTTGCTGGGATCGTTCACGCCATCACCGGGGAAGGCGACATTGGCATCGACCTTCGGCAGTTCATGGCGTGCGTTGGCGCCAATCACCACTTCCTTCGAGCCGTTGGCGAAGGCGCCATCGCCCATCAGCACCTGGTAGTCCTGCGCGGCGTTGACGGCCCAGCAGGAGATGTCGGCCAGCGCGATGTCCAGGCACTTGGCCGCCCAGGCCGGGGAATCCTTCGGCAGCAGCAGGCCCAGCAGGCCACCCGGATTGCCGTTGTTGATGTTGTAGATGTAGCTGTCGGAAGTGACGCCACCGATCAGGGTCAGGTGCGAGCTGCCGCCCGTGGCCGCGCCGCCCAGACCGTTGAGCGTGCTGCCGACCGGCGACAGGTTCACCACCGGCAGGCCCAGCACATTGACCGTCGAATAGGTCTGCATCACGTTGGCATTGCTGAGCTTGAGATTGCCATTGCTCAGGTAGCCATTGCCGCCGAACAGGCTGGTGGTGGTCGGCCCGATCAGCTGGCCGACATTGCCGACCAGGCCACCGGTGCCGATGATCAGGCCGGCATTCGGGTCGGCCGGCGCCGGTGCCTTCGGGCTGGTCGGCGGGATCGCCGACGGCTGGGTCAGGCCGAGACTGCCGAGCGTGCCACCCAGCAGGCCACCCACGGCGCTGCCCAGGTTGCCGACAGTGCCATTGAGATTGCCGTTGAGCAGGTTGCCCACCGCGCTGCCGACGTTGCCCAGCGTGCTTCCCAGCACGCCGCCCAGGCCTGTGCCGGGGCTACCGGTGGTGCCGTTGAGAATGCCGCCCACTGCACCACCGACCGTGCCGACGGTATTGCTAAGCGTGCCGCCCACCGCGCTGCCAACCTGGCCGACGGTGCCGTTCAGAGCGCCACCCACCGCACTGCCGACGGTACCGTTCAATGCGCCACCGACTGCGCCCACCGTGTTGTTGAGCGTGCCGCCCACTGCACCGCCGACCTGGCCGACAGTGCCGTTCAGTGCGCCACCCACCGCACTGCCGACGGTACCGACAGTGCCGTTCAGAGCGCCACCGACTGCGCCTACCGTGTTGTTGAGCGTGCCGCCCACTGCACCGCCGACCGTACCGACAGTCCCGTTCAGAGCGCCACCCACGGCGCCGCCGACCTGGCCAACGGTGCCGTTCAGAGCTCCGCCCACCGCACCGCCGACGGTACCGACGGTGCCGTTCAGTGCACCGCCGACTGCGCCGCCAACTGTGCCGACCGTGCCGTTCAGAGCACCGCCAACTGCACCACCGACTGCGCCGACCGTGTTGTTGAGCGTACCGCCCACTGCGCTGCCGACCTGGCCAACGGTGCCGTTCAGAGCTCCGCCCACAGCACCACCGACCGCACCGACCGTGTTGTTGAGCGCGCCGCTCACGGCGCTGCCAACTGTGCCTGCCGTGCCGTTCAGTGCACCGCCCACTGCGCCACCGACCGTGCCTACCGTGCCGTTCAGTGCACCGCCAACCGCACCACCGACTGCGCCCACCGCGTTGTTGAGCGTGCCACCCACTGCACCGCCGACCGCGCCGACTGTGCCGTTGAGTGCACCGCCCACTGCGCCACCGACTGTTCCGACAGTACCGTTCAGAGCGCCGCCCACTGCACCGCCAACCGTGCCAACGGTGCCGTTCAGCGCAGCACCCACCGTGCTACCGACCGCACCCGCGGCACCGTGAAGCGTCCCGCCGACAGCATCCACTGCTCCGCCCACCAGACCGCCGACGCCCAGCGCGCTGTGCTGCGCGGCTACGGTTGCCTGCCCGGCCAGCTTCAGGTTGCGATCGGCGACTACTTCCTGGCCGTCCGGCGCCTGCACGCGCACCTTGCCCGCGGCGCCGGCATCGAACGCGGCACTGATGGCGCGATCATGCGTGTCACCCGGCAGTTCCTCCTTGGCCGGCAGCGTGACCGCCGCCGTCGCCCGGGCCTGGCCCTGCCCCTCGATGTGATGGCCAGCCACCGCCAGATGCGCGTCGGTGTCGCCGTCGACAGAGGCCTTCAGGGACGAACCGCTGAGGCCCGCTGCCGCCTGGGCACCCGAATCGATCGAAGCGACCTGATGGCCAGCGATGCCGACCTTGGCCCTGGCGCGCGCATCGGCAGCCACGCCCAGCGGCGCCTGCGCGCCCGGCGCAACGTGCGCTGCCAGCGATGCATCCACCTGTGCCGCCTTGATCGCAGTGTTGCCCAGGCCGACAGTGGCGCGTACATCGGCCGCCAGCGCCGGCACGGCCACCTGCTTCGGCGTGGTGTTCGCTGCCAGCTTCACCTGCACGGCGGCCGGCAATACGTCACGCACCACCGGCAGCGATGCGGTGTTCAACTGCAGGCCCAGGCGAGCGTCCGCACTGATCGCAGGGCTGCTCTGCGCCTGTCGCGCGGCGGCAGCCAAGGCCACTTCCGCGTCGACCTTGACCGGCATCGGCTGCGCATACTTCGCCGCAAGCGCTTGCAGGTCGCGCAGCGACTGATTGGTTTCCGATGCCCCTGCGTGGCCGCTGGCCAGCGCGCACAGCAGTGCCAGGGCCAGCGCGGTGGGCATCAGCAGGAAGGCGCGCGGATCGCGTGCGGCGCCGCCGCCGCTGTCGCCGGTGGCCAGTTCCGAGGCCACAACCAGAGCATTGAGCTGGCGGTTCCATACACGCCGGTAGATGCGGTTCATGAGCATTTCCCCCGTAGGCGAACAACTGGAATGTCAGTGGACTTGCCGTTAGGCAGGTGACTGACATTTCAGCGGTTGCAACGGTGGCGGCGCACTTCAATCCGGCACGGCAATCGCGCATTCCGGCAAATCCACGGCCGGAATCGGCAGCCGTTTATGCAGAAGCGGCAACATGATCGGCAAGCGGATGTGCAATTCCGGCACGAATGCCGCGAAAACCCTTGCGGGGCTTGGCTCAGGCCGGCTGGCCGATCTGCGCGGGCGCGCGCATCAGGGTATCGCGCGGCAGTTCGCCGAATACCTTGCGGTAATTGTCGGCGAAGCGCGAAAGATCCCACAGGCCGCAGCTGAGGGCGATGGCTTTCACCGAGCGACGGCTGGAATCGGCCATCGACAGGCTGCGGCAGGCCGCGCACAGGCGCAGCATGGAGAGATACCGGTTGGGCGAGGTTCCAAACAGGTCCTCGAACGCATAACGCAGGCCGCGCTCGCTGACCCCAGCCGCATCGCAGATTTCATTCATGTAGATATTGCGGCGCAGGTTGAGCCGCATGAAGTTCTCTGCCCGCTGTGCGATCAGATAATGCGTACGCCGTGCACGGCTGCAACCCGGGCGATCCGCCGCACCGGCACCCAGAAGGGCCTGCACATGCTCGTGCAGCAGGGTTTCAGTTTCTTCCGGCTGCAGGCCTGCACCCTGCCCCAGCTGCAGGTGCAGCTGCTGGTAGTGGCGTGCCAACGGCGTGCCTTCGCTGGCCAGATTGAACAGTGACAGTGCCTGGCCAGCGGGAGGCGTGCTGCGCAGGCTCAGTTCGGTCAGCTTGCGCTGCACCCGTGCCACCGGCAGCAGCATCAGGGTCATGTGCGTGCCTGGGCTCAGGGTGAACTCACTGATGCCTTCCGGCATGATCGTCAACGCCATCCCCGGCGTGAGCGGTACGCCATGGCACCAGCTCAGCGTCTCATCGGTGGCGTGCAGGTACCCGAGCATCGCCCAGTCCGGCGGCAGCATGAAACGGCCGCGGCAGTGGAAACCGCAGCTGATGCTGCAGAACAGGGCTTCCTCGTGCACGCGCGAAGCGAATGCCGCACGTGGCCCATTGCCATCGAGCAGCAGCAGTTCGACATCACAGACACGAAGCACGCCGCTCAGCGTGGCCAGGTCTATCGACCGCAGGCCGCTGTCGCCGCTGTCTCCTACCCCACCATCGACCATGACAGTGTTGTCCCCCGTTGATCCGCCATGCGATGCGGCCCCCACTGCCTGACAGGGCGCGCAGCGATCCAGAAACCACTTCCGTTGTCGTGCAGGCCGCATCGGCTCCGATGCGGCCAACCATGGAAATGCAACAGCTTGAATGCGAGTATGCCCGATAATCGGCGAAGGTAAACCCGCGGGCTGCAATGAAGAAAAAAGATACACAGATGAAGAAAATGTCGGCGCCATTGGCACGGTCTTCGCATGCGCCGGAAAATGGAAATCACATAATCTGCACGACCATGAATCGTTTTGCCTTCGAACGGATTCTCGTCACAGAAACGGCCTGAAAGTTTCAGCATCGCGGGGTTTCTGCCGAATTTGCATATAGGTTCCTGTTGCAGCCAACTTCCATTCAGGCAAAGTCGATAGCACGGTGATCTGGCCAACTGATCCGGCCGCACCCAGGGGGACAGCATGACCACGCACGCATCATTGGATGCCTCGACCACCGGCCCCGGGCCGAGCGGTCGCGACCGTGCGGCTGGCGGCCTGCCTGGAGACGATCACCCTGCTTGAGCACAGCGGGCCCATCCCGCCGTGCCTCCTCCGCCAGGACGCGCGGAGGCCCACGGACGATCCCGGCGGAGCCGGGCCACCGCCCAACGCAGGTGTACTGCATCCGCAGACAGGTAGAGGGAGACATTGGTCATGAACGCATCGATCCGCAAATTCCTGAAGGAAGAAGACGGTGTCACCGCGCTCGAGTACGGGCTGCTGGCTGCCGTCATCGCTGGTGTCCTGATCGCGGTCGGCAACGACCAGATCAAGGGGTTCTTCGAAACGCTGTTCAAGAACCTCTCCGCACTGGCCACCAAGGCGTCGGGCTCGACGACCTGAGCGGCGACCGCGCGCGGCAGGCAGAGCCGCGACGGTGGGGCGCATGGAACCAGGCGAAGACCGTCCAGTGACGGACGACGGAGTGTGCGATGACACTGCTGGGATTGTTGGCCATCGGCGTATGCCTGCGGATCACGATCAGTGATCTGTATGCCCGTCGGGTGCCCAACGCCTGGCTGATCGCCGCTTGCGTGATCGCCACCGTGGTGATCGTCTTCGGCCAGTTCAGTGCGCCGCGCCAGCCGTGGCTGCCCCACGTTGCCGGCGCGGCGCTCGGCCTGTTGGCGCTGCTGCCGTTCTATGCCCTGCGCTGGATGGGCGCCGGCGACGTGAAGTTCTTTGCCGTGCTGGGGCTGATGCTGGGCTGGCAGGCGCTGCTGCCGGTCTGGCTGGTCGCCAGCATCGCCGCCGGGTTGCACGCCGTGCTGGTGCTGGCGGGCCGGCGCCTGGGCGTGTTGCTGCCCGGCCACCTGCAGATGCAGGTGAATCGCACCAGCACGCAATGGCACGCGCATCCGGCCCTGCGCGACATGCAGGCCGCACGCCAGGGACGACGTGGCATTCCCTATGCCGCCTACCTCGCACTCGCCGCCATCGGCTGGGTGCTGGCAAGCATCTACGGAGGTGCACCATGAACATCCGCAGCCCGCGCCGGCAACGCGGCGTTGCCAGCATCGAGTTCGCCCTGATGCTGATGCTCGGCCTGTTGCCGCTGCTGCTGTTCACCTTCTCCGGGGTGATGATCATGGCAGCACAGCAGACCCTGGCCACCGCCTCGGCCGAAGGTGCGCGCGCCTCGCTGCGCTACGGCACCGCCGGCGAACGGCGCACCGCCGCCTGCGTCGCCGCACGCACCTCGATGCAATGGCTGCTGCAGTTCTCCAAGCAGAACGTGGACTGCAGCGCGGGGGGCAGCAATGCCATCGTGGTGTCCGCGCAGGCGCCCTGCGCCGGCCTGGCCACGGCCCAGTGCATGACCGTGACAGTCAGCTACGACTACGCCAGCCATCCCTTCCTGCCCGGCACCGCCACGCTCTACAAGTGGGTGATGCAGGCTCCCATCCGCAGCGTCGCGGTCGCCCAGCTCGATCTCGGCAGCGGCAACTGATGACCGGTATTTTGGAGACGGTTCCATGCTCAAGTTGACCCGCATCGCTGCCGTCGCCCTGATCGGCCTGGCCGTGCTGCTGGCGCTGATCGCCTTCATGATCGGGCGCAAACCGGCCGCACCGGTCACGGCCGCGCCGATCGCGCACAACGAAGTGCAGGCCATCACGGTGGTGGAAGCCGTGGCGCGCCTGCCCGCGGGCGAGCCGATCAGCGTCAACGACCTGCGCCTGGCCCAGCGCACCTCCCCCGTCGCCGGTGCCGCCACCAGCATCGCCGCCGTGGTCGGCAAGGTGCCGGTGCAGGACATCGCCGAAGGCAGCCCGGTCAGCAGCAGCGCATTGGCACAGGGCTTCTCTCTGCAGCTGCGGCCGGGCGAGCGCGCACTGGCCGTGCCCGTGGACGAACTGGTTGGTGCCGGCAACCGCATCCTTCCCGGTGACTTCGTCGACGTCTTCCTCAACCTGCGCAATGCCCAGCCCAGCATCAACAGCCCCGCCGAAGCCGCGCAGACGCGCCTGCTGCTGTCGCGCCTGCGCGTGCTGAGCTATGGGCAGCAGGACATCGCGCCGGTCGCCTCGGAAGCCACCTCCAATAGCGAGGCCGACACCCGCAACGACCCGCGCGCGGCCGACATCACCGGCAGTGGCGGCAGCCACAGCAGCAATGAAGCCCCGCAACCCGCGCGCAGCGCGGTGCTGGCGGTACCGGTGGCCGACGCCAATCGACTGCTGCTGGGTGCGCAGCAGGGCAAGCTGTTCCTGGCGCTGCGCAATCCCGCTGATACGGGCCTGCCCGACCTCGCACTGTTCCCTCAGTCGCGCGGCGTGATCGATCCGCTGCGTGGGCTCGACGCAGAGCAGCAGCTGGCACTGCAGCGCCCGGAGAACCACGCCTTCGCCGGTATCGACGGCGACGCGCTGGCCGGCCGCGGCAGTGCCCCGCCACGCAGCAACGCGGATGCACCCGCACGTGCGCCGGCGCCCCGTCGCAGCGCCCCGCGCGCTTCGGGTATCGAGATCATCCGTGGCGACAGTTCCGCCCCCCGTGGCTCCCTTTGACCTGCATCGAGCGCATCCATGACCAAACGTCGCCGCCGTCCACGCCTTTCTCCCCGCCAGCGGTGGCTGGCCCTGCTGCTGGTGCTGCTGGCACCGGCAACGAGCGTGGCCGCCGATGACCTGGTGCTGCAGGCCCGTGAGCAGCGTCCCTGGAACCTGCCGGCCGACCTGGAACGGGTGGCCATTGCCGACCCCGGCGTTGCCGACATCGTGATGCTGCGCGGCCAGCGCCAGGCGCTGCTGGTGGGCAGGATGCCCGGCACCACCACCCTGCTGCTGTGGCACCGCAAGCAGGCCGAGCCGCAACGGGTGACAGTACGGGTGCAGAGCGCCGTACAGGGTGCGGCCAGCACCGGCGGCAACGATCTGGTGTTCACCCAGCAGGACCAGCAGGGCCTTTTGCAGGGAAGCACTGACAGCGTGCTCTCGCACATGCAGGAACAACGCACGGCGGCGATGGCACTGGGCAAGGAAGGTGCGCTTGCCGATACGTCCACCATCAGCAGCGGCGGTGTGGTCCAGGTCGAGGTCAAGGTGGTCGAGTTCAACAAGACCGCGATGAAGCAGATCGGCATCAACTTCCAGAACCGCAACGGCGGCTTCGCCTACGGCTTCGCGCGGCCCGGCACCGGGTTGCCGGGCAACACCGGCCTGCTGCCCGGCATGAAGGAAGGCAACAGCAGCAACGAGGCCGTCTCGCCGATTTCCTCGGCATTCCGCCTTGTTTTCGGCTCGACCAAGGGGCTGTGGAACGCCGATGTCGAACTGCTGCAGGCCAATGGCATGGCCCGCGTACTGGCCGAGCCGACGCTGGTGGCGCTGTCCGGGCAGAGCGCCAGTTTCCTGGCCGGTGGCGAACTGCCGATCCTGGAACCGCAGGGGCTTGGCACTACCACCATCACCTACAAGCCGTTCGGCATCGGCCTGACCGTGACCCCGACCGTGCTGGCAGCGAACCGCATCGCGCTGAAGGTAGCGCCCGAAGCGAGCGACCTGGACTACAGCAATGCCATTGTGCTCAACAACGTGCAGATTCCCTCGATCACCACCCGCCGCGCCGACACCACCGTCGAGCTGGGTGATGGCGAGAGTTTCGTCATCGGGGGCCTGGTCAGCTCCAACATCGTCTCCAACGTCAGCAAGATTCCGCTGCTGGGCGACCTGCCGATCATCGGCTCGTTCTTCCGCAACTTCGATTACAAGCGCCAGGACAAGGAGCTGGTGATCATCGTCACCCCGCGCCTGGTGCAGCCACTCGCGCGCAACACCGAACTGCCGCTGCCCGGCGAGCGCGAAGCCAGGCCGCATCTCCCCGAGTGGGGTTCCTGGTTGCTGGGTCCGGTCAGCCAGGACCCGGTGCCCGGATTCTCGCGCTGACTCCATGATGCCTGCGATACCACGCCCATGCCCTACGCCACCGCCCAGCCGCTGCATCCGCAAGGACCGCCAATGAACCTGGTCCTGTACGGCATCGACCGCGAACTGCTGCCCCGGCTGGCCGCCAAGCTGCCGCCGAGCACCGCCCTGCATTGGCAGGACAGCAACGCCCCCACCTCCGCCCAGGACCTGCAACGCGGCCCGCAGAGCCTGGTGCTGCTCGACTTCCGGCCCGAGCATGCGGCCGCCTCGAGCGTGCTGGCGCAGCAGCTGCAGCAGACCCAACCGGACCTGCCGCTGGTGGCCGTGGGCGCCACCAGCGCCGGCCAGGTCGAAGGCGTGGTGATCGCGCTGCGCGCCGGCCTGCGCGATGTACTGGACCTGGACAGTGACGACGCAGGCATCGAGGCGGCCTTGCGGCGCGCCCTGTCTCCGCGCCCGGCAGCGGTTGCCCAGCACGCACACAAGGCACGCCTGATCGTGCTGCTGGGTGTGCGCGCCGGCGTCGGCACCAGCACCCTGGCAGCACATCTTTCGGTGCTGGCGCAGCAGACGCGCGCCCTGGCCCAGGGCGAAGCCGTGCAGCAGGACGGCCTGCTGATGGAGCTGGCGCAGCCCTCCGGCGACCTCGCGCTGTACCTCAATCTCGACAGCCGCTTCCACTACGAAGACGCGCTGCGCAATGCCAGTCGCATCGATGCCACCCTCGCCCGCACGGCCATGGCGCGCCATGACTCCGGGCTGGTGCTGCTGGATCGTGCCAGTGGCAGCGATGCCGTTCCGCCCTCGGATCCTGGCGCGCTGCTGCAGCGCCTGCGCGGCGTGTTCGCCAGCGTGCTGTGCGATGCCGGCGGCTGCCCGTTGCGGCAGCTTCCGCCCCTGTTGCTGGACCAGGCCGACGAGATCTGGCTGGTCACCGATGCCTCGATCGCCACGCTGGTTTCTCTGGACCAGGCCCTGAAGCACCTGGCGGGCCAGCGTGAGCGCGAGAAGCGCCTGCAACTGGTGATCAACCGCCACGATGACAGCAGCGGCATGAGCCCGGAACAGATCGCACGCCGCTTCGAAGTACCGCTGCTGGCGACGCTGCCCGAACGACCGCGCGTGCGCCTGGCCGCCAGCCAGGGACACCTGCTGCTGCAGGATGCCCCGCGCGACCCCTATCTGCGTGCCCTCGCCCCGCTCGTGTCGCGCCTGGATCCGGCCGCCTGCCCGGTCCAGCCGCATGGCCTGCGGGAAAGACTCTCCCTTGCCCTGGGTGGATCGCAATGGAAGACAAGGTAACCCCGTTCCCGCACGCCGTTGCCCGCCCGGTACTGCCCGAATCTGCCCCGGGCCACCTGCCGTTCGCGCAGACCGAGCAGTACCAGAAGGTGCTGTCGGCCGCGCATGAGCATCTGCTCAACAGCATCGAGGACGAGCGCATCGACATCGATTCCTGGGCCCCGGACACCATCGCCCGCTGGGTGCAGGTGCAGACCGTGGGCTTCATCCAGGAATGGCGCATCCCGATCAACGAAGAAGAGATGCAGGTCGTCGCCGAGGGACTGGTCAAGGAGCTGACCGGTTTCGGCCCGCTGGACGACCTGCTCCACGACCCCTCCATCGAAGACATCCTGATCAACGGCTTCAAGGACGTGCACGTTTCGCAGGGCGGACAGCTCAAGCGCGCCACCCAGCGCTTCACCGATGATACCCACCTGCTGCGCATCCTGCGCCGCATCCTCGCCCCGCTCGGCCGCCGGCTGGATGATTCCAATCCGATGGTCGACGCGCGCCTGCCCAACGGTGGCCGCCTCAACGCGATCATCTCGCCGCTGGCGGTGGACGGACCGATGGTGTCCATCCGCAAGTTCCGCAAGGACCCGTTCACCCCCGACGAACTGCTCGCCAAGGGCACCTTCGACGCACCGATGCAGGCACTGCTGAAGGCGATGGTGCTGGGGCGCTGCAACATCCTGGTCTCCGGCGGCACCAGCTCGGGCAAGACCTCGCTGCTCAATGCCCTGGCCAGCTACGTGCCGGCCGATGAGCGCGTCATCACCGTGGAGGACACCGCCGAGCTTTCGCTGAACCATCCGCACGTGGTGCGCCTGGAGAGCCGCATCGGCGGCGCCGAGGGCCAGGGCGCGGTCAGCATCCGCGACCTGGTGCGCAACAGCCTGCGCATGCGCCCGGACCGCATCGTGGTCGGCGAAGTGCGCGGCGCTGAAGTGCTGGAAATGCTGCAGGCGATGAACACCGGCCACGACGGATCGATGGCCACCATCCACGCCAACACGCCGCGCGACTGCCTGTACCGCATCGAGATGCTGGCCGGGTTTGCCGGCTTCCAGGGCAGCGAAGACAGCCTGCGCCGGCAGATCGCCAGCGCCATTGATTTCATCGTGCAGATCTCGCGACTGGGCAGCGGGCGCCGGGTGCTGGTCTCGATCACCGAGATCACCGGGGTCAGCGACAACCTGATCACCACCCAGGAGATGTTCCGCCACGAGGTGCAGATCGATGGCACCGGCCGCGAGACCGACCGCTGGATCGGCCTGGGCTTCCATCCGCATTCGCACAAGCTGGAGCCGTTCCGCCAGCAGCTGCGCGAATCACTCTACGGGGACTTCTGAACATGGGCACCGGCCTGCTGCTGGGCGTGTTGAGCATCATCTCGGTGCTGCTGGCGCTGGCCGTCTGGCTGTGGGGTACCGCCAGCAGCCGTGAACAGCGCCAGGCCTCGCTGCAGCACACCGAGCAGCAGCTGGCACGCGGCAGCACGGCCGGTGCGGTGCCGGCCGGGCCTGCCGTTGCGGCGGCGAACGATTCGGCCCGCCCCGCCAGCAGTGGGAGCCGCGCATTACCCTGGGATGGCGTCCTGCAGCGCGCCGGCCTGCAGCCGGGCTGGAAGCTGCCACTGATGCTGCTGGTACCGGGACTGGTGCTTGCGGTCGTGGCGGCGGTGCGGCTGGGCACGGCCTGGATGTTTCCGCTGACCCTTCTGCTGTACCTGCTGGGCTGCTGGCTGTGGGTGATGCGCCGGATCACGAGACTGCGCGCGCAGCTGCTGCACCAGATGCCGGACTTCCTCGACAACCTGGTCCGCCTCACTGCGCTGGGCAACAGCCTGCAGGCCGCGTTCCAGGTGTCTTCGATGCAGACCAGCGCGCCACTGCGCGGCCTGCTGGACACCACGGTGCGCTATGCGCGCAGCGGCATGGAGCTGGATCGTGCATTGAGCCTGGCCGCACAGCCGTACCGGATGGACGTGCTGAAGGTGCTGGCGGTGGTGATCGGGGTGAGCGTGCGCATCGGCGGGCGCGCCGACCAGATCCTGCAGCGCATGGGTGATTTCATGCGCGACCTGGAGCAAGCCCAGCAGGAGCTGGCCGCCACCACCTCGGAAACCCGCATGTCGGCCTGGGTATTGGGGCTGCTGCCACCGGCCAGTGCGGTGCTGATGGCGATCTCCAGCCCGGCGTTCTTCCAGCCGGTGCTGCATGACCCGCTCGGCCACAGGATCCTGCTGATCGCACTGGGCCTGGAACTGCTCGGGGCGTTGCTGCTGTACCGCCTGGCCAAATCGCTATGACCGCCCGCAGCTACCCGGGAGGTGCCCGATGAGCGCCAGCGCCTGGTTCGCCCTTTCGCTGCTGGTGCTGGCAGCGGGCGTCGCCCTGCTCGGCATTGCCGGCTGGGTGCGCAGCCATCGCGAGCACCGCACCTCGGCCGCGCTGAAGACCGCCCTGCAGCCGCGCGAGGAAGCCCGCGACACCGAGGCCACGCGCCGCGACTCGCTGGGCTGGCTCGAGCGCTTCGGGCGCTCGCTCAGTGGTGGCCGCCTGGAGGCCGCGCTGCTGGCCAACGAGGACAGGCTGCTGCTGGACCTGGCCGGCTGGAACACGCGCCGCGGCACCGCCATCTATCTCGGCCTGCGCCTGTTGCTTGCGCTGCTGGTGCTGGCGCTGGCGCTGGCGTTCAGCAGCGCGCACGGTCTGGCCAGGGTGATGGTGGTGATCGGTGCGCTGGCGGCCGGGCTGCTGCTGCCCAAGTTCGTGCTGTCGTCGTGGGTCAAGCGCCGCCGCCGCGCGGTCGAGAACGAACTGCCCTTGCTGATCGACCTGCTGCGCCTGCTGCAGGGCGTGGGCTTCAGCATGGACCAGAGCCTGCAGACGCTGGGCGACAAGCTGCGCGATGCGTTGCCGGTACTGGGCGGCGAACTGCAGGAAGCCAACGTGGCCTACACCCACGGCCGCACCCGCGCGCAGTCACTGCGGCGCTTGAGCGAGGTCTACGCCGATGACGACCTGGCCAGCCTGATGCAGCTGATCCTGCAGGTGCATGCGCACGGCGGCGCCGTGCAGGAACCGCTGCGCCAGTTCAGCATCCGCCTGCGCGAGCAGCGCCGCAACACGTTGAAGGAAAAGGTCGGCAAGCTCTCGGTGAAGATGACCGTGGTGATGATGCTGACCCTGTTGCCGGCACTGATGCTGGTGCTTGCCGGTCCAGCGCTGGTCGCGCTGGCCACCACCATGTCCAAGATGGGATCGCCCTGATGCCCGCCCTGCGCACCCCCTGCCTGCTGCTTGCCGTCGCCCTCGCCACCCTGGCCAGTGGCTGCGCATCGACCACGCCGAAGTACGTGCGGGCGCCCAGCCTTGCGCCGCCGGAGCCCGATCCGCAGGACAGCCGCAACACCTATCTGGAGCTGATCGAGCGCATGCAGCAGCAGGGCGCCTGGTATGCCTCGCTCGCCCACGTGGAGGCCTTCCGCCAACGCTATGGTGATCGCCCCGCCCTGCGCCTGCTGCAGGCCGACGCCCTGCGCGAGACTGGCCAGAGCGACGCAGCGGTCGCGCTGTATCGCGAGCTGTCCAGCGGGCCGCAGGCCGCCGCGGCCGCCCACGGCCTGGGCCTGATCGCTGCACGCCGCGATGACGACGCCGGCAGCGAACAGGCGCTGGCGCGCGCCACGCAACTGCAGCCCTTGAACACCGACTACCTGGGCGACCTGGGTTATGCGCGGCTGCGCGCCGGCCAGTTCGACCAGGCGCGCGAGCCGCTGGCCAAGGCCCTGGAACTGTCGCCAGGCAACGCCAAGGCCACGGCCAACCTCGCACTGTGGGCGCTCCTGCGCGGCGACCAGGCCACCGCGGAGCGCCTGGCGGCACAGGCCAACCTCAACGACGAAACGCGCCGCAGCATCCAGCAGCAGGCCCAGCAGATCCGCACGCGCCTGCAGCAGCGGCAGGCGGCGGCCGCCGTCAACGCCCCTGCGCCTGCGTCCGCGGCCAGCAGCGAACACGGCGCCCGTGCGTCGGGCAGCACCCGGCTGGCAGCCGAACCACGCCGCGAAGCACGTGACGAGCGCGATCCGCAGCGCCTGCCACCGTCGATGCTGGAACGCTTCAGCACCACCGAACACCCGACCGGAAGCACACCATGACTGCGATGCGCCTGACCCGACGCCTGTTGCCCGTGCTGTCCTGCCTGCTTGCTGCCGGTGCCGTGCAGGCCCAGCAACAGCCATTGACCGGACAGATGCTAGGTGGCCCCTTGCCGTCGGCACCGGCCGCAGCACCGATGCAGGCCGAGCCGCTTCCCACCGTGGAGCTGGCCGCACCCGCCGCATCCGCGGCGGTGGCAGCGGTGCCACCGGCACTCCCCGCAACCGACGGTGCCCCGCCGGCAACACCGCGTGCGCGCCTGCAGAGCGGCGAAGCCACCCGCAACCTGTTCCGCCTGCAGGCGTCGGGACAGCAGGCCGGCCAGCGCCTGCCGATCCTGGGTGACCAGGCCACCCTGAGTTATGCGCGTTACCTGAAGAGCTTTGAACACGAGATCCCGGACTTCTTTGAGACCGATGTTGCCCGGTCCAAGGATGCCTCCTCCTCCGGACGCTGAGGTAGGCCATGAAACGCCCACGCCAGTTCAGTTTCGGCCGCGCACGCGGCGGCATGTCGGTCACCATGATGCTGGTCATGCTGGCCTTGCTGGCGATGCTGGGCCTGATCGAGATCGGCTATCTGTTCTGGGCCAAGCGCGATGCGCAGAAGGTTGCCGATCTGGCCGCACTGGCCGGCGCGCAGCGACTGGAGTTGTGCAGCGCGGACAACAGCGACAACAGCGCCGCCCGGCAAAGCGCACTGGCCCAGAACAGGTTCGCAGGCACCTTGCAGGTCCGCTGCGGCAACTGGAGTGCCAGCCGCGGTACCAGCAACCGTTTCGTCACCAGCGTTGATGCCAGCAACCCGCGCAATGCGGTGCAGGTGATCGCCGAGCGCAGCGTGCTGCCCTTCTTCGGCCAGAACACCAGCCTGCCGACCGTCAGCGTGCAGGCGGTCGCCCGCCGCTCGGAGCCCACGGCGGTGTTCGCGGTGGGCTCGCAGCTGCTGCGCACCAATGGCGATTCCGTACTGCTGTCGACCCTGCGCCTGGTCGGCCTGGATGTCAGCAGTGCCACGGTGCTGTCCTATGACGGTCTGGCGCAGGCCAACGTCACCCCATCCGGCCTGCTGAAGGCACTCAACATCCCGGTGAGCGCCAACCTCAGCGTGGCCGATTTCAACCGCCTGCTGTCGGTCAACAAGATCTCGCTGGCGCAACTGGTCGATGCCACCGCCACCGTGGTCGGCCGTGACTCGACGGTGGGCGTGCAGCTGCGCGCCCTGTCCGACCTGGTCGCCACCCAGCTGGACATCAACAAGCTCAACATCGTGCTCGGCAGCCAGGCCGGCGGCGGCGGGCTGTTCGCGGAAGTTGTCTCACCCGACGGCACCGTCGGCAGCGCACTGGAATCGAAGATCAACGTGCTCAACCTGATCAGCACCGCCATCTCCATCGCCAACGATGGCAACGGCGTGACGATCAAGGGGCTGGACCTGCTGGGCATCAACATCCAGGGCGGCGTGGTCGAGCCGCCGTCGATCGCCATCGGCGGCGTCGGCACCCGCGCCTACAATGCGCAGGTGCGGCTGATGGTGGACGTGGACAGCAACAACCTGTTCGCGCTTGGGCCGCTGCTGAACCTGCTCGGCACGCGCCTGCACCTGCCGCTGCACGTCGACGTGGCCAACGGCATGGGTACCCTGACCGGCATCCAGTGCGGCGGCAGTCCCCCCAAGGCCACCATCCAGGTCGATTCATCGGTGCTGCGTGCCTGCGTCGGCAACGTCGACCCCGCACAGCGATTCTCCAAGGCCAATGTGTGCGACGCCACGCTGCAGAACGAACAGCTGTTGAAGCTGCTGGGCCAGCCGCTGATCAACGACAGGATCACCCTGCCCGCCCTCACCGGCTCACAGAACCTGACCCTGGCTGCGGGTGAGGCCGGCTCGACCCGGATCAATCCGCTCGCGATCGGTGACGCAGTGTCGAGCCTGGTCAACGAGCTGCTGCGGGTGCTGTCGGGCATGCTCAGCTCGCCCAAGCAGGGCATGAGTGCCAACGACACGGCCAAGGCGCTGGCCGATCGTTACCTGCAGGCGGCCTTTCCCACTGGCGGACGCTACAACGTCGACCAGGTCATCCCGCTGCTGCGCGATGGCGATCCGGCACGCAACCTCGCCCCGCTGGGCAACTGGACGGTGAAGAATGGCGTCCCCAAGCCCTGCCTGCTGGGCCTGACCACCTGCTGGGAAGACGGTTCGGTGTGGACCGGTTACAGGACGACCGTCACCGGCCAGGGCCTGGGCCTGCTCGATGGCCTGCTCGGCTCGCTGGTCGGCGGCCTGCTGATCAACCGCTGCGACAGCCTGCTCGGCAACCTGATCGACTACAACGGCTGCGTGCGCAACAACCTGGCGTCGTACATCCAGACCGCGCCGGCGGGTTTCCTCGATGGCGCCAGTGGCAGCGGCGTCGCCAACCCGGACGGAAGCGTCAGCTGCAGCGGCCTGCTGTGCACCGTGCTGAAGCCGATCCTGGCCGCACTGCGACCGGTGCTCAACAGTGTCGGCACTCTGCTGACCAACCTGCTGGCCAGCGTGCTGGGCCTGGAACTGGGCCGGACCGACGTCAACGTGCAGTCGATCCAGTGCAGCGCGGCACAGCTGGTCTATTGAAATCGCGCCGTGACCGCCGCCCTTGGCGGCGCCCGCGCCCATGCTAGACTCCCGGCGGGGAACCACCTTCATCTCAACCCACACTCATCCGTGGATGGTCTAGACATGCGAGAAACTTCAGGGGGCGCGGTCTTCGCCCGGCACGCGCGCAACGCAGCAGTGCTGGCCGTGGCCATGATGCTGGTGGCACCGGCGGCGATGGCCGCGCGTGGCGACCGCGATGCTGCAGCCGAACCGGCGCGCAGCGCGCCGGTGGTGCGCAATACCGTGGACGAGCTCAAGCAGTTGATGGATTCGCGCCAGCTGACCGAGCTGCGCACCACCTACAACGGCAACTACGGCGCCAGCCTGCTGTTCAACGCCAATACCCTGACCTACTACGTCGCCCTGTTCCAGGAGAAGAACTTCTGGCGGGTGATCAAGACCGATGCGGTGGACAACGCCGAACGTGTCTACCGCACCTTCGCGCAGCAGTCCGAGCAGCTGGCCCAGGTCTACATCGACACCACGCGCCTGGAAGCCGGCAAGCGCTACACCGAGCGCCTGGTGGCCTACAACGAAGAACGCCTGCGCACCCTGCAGCAGGAAATGGAACAGCAGCAGGCACAGTCGGCGCAGGTCAGCGCCGCCCTGCAGCAGGCCCAGCAGCAGGCAGTCAGCCTCAGCACCGATGTGCAGAGCACCAACAGCCAGCTGGACGCCCTGCAGCGCCGCATCCAGATCCTGCAGGCCGAACAGGGCAACCCGGAGTTGAGCCTGCCCAAGCCGGACAGCGTGCCCTCGCCGGCACCGGCCGCCACCAGCGACGGCCGCTGAGAGCTGCACTCACGGCATTGCACACGACGGCGCCCCAGGGCGCCGTTGTTGTTTTCGGCGCTTCAGTGCACCACTTCACTGGCAGGCGTCGTAGACCGCGTCATCCAGCTGCCGGCGCTGCACGAAATCCAACCGCCGACGTTTGAGCAGCGCCTGTCCGCGCTGGCGGCGCACACGCTCGCAGGCCGCCGCATCCGTACTGATCGTGATCAATGCGCCCTGCGCCCGGACGGCACGACGCGGGCGACGCGACGGCTTCGATGGCGTGACTGCGGGAACCACCGCCCCACGGGACAATGACTGCTCCGCCGGGACATCCCAGCGCCACGCCGACCGGCCCTGGCAGGGTGTCTGCTGGTAGACCGGATGCGGTCCATCCACGCATTTGTAGACATTGGTCTGAGCCGGCGCGGCCATCGGCAACAGCAGGCACAACAGCAGGGACCATCGCGTGGCGGGCATCCGGGCATTCCACAGGCGGGCTGCGGACATCCTCGGCGCGCGACTCGGGTCCCGCCAGAGCGATATGCGTCACATCCTCTGCAATCCAGCACAGCGGTGCAAGTCCGTCGCCGGCACCTGCGCTGTACTGCCGAAGGCACCGGCAGCCTGCCGGTGCCTTCCCTCCCTTCCGCCAAGGAACCTGCAATGAGCAACTTCGTCACCGCCGCCGACGGCGCCCGCATCTTCTACAAGGATTGGGGCAACGGCCAGCCGATCGTGTTCGCCCACGGCTGGCCGCTGTCGTCCGATGCCTGGGACCCGCAGATGCTGTTCATGGGCCAGAACGGTTACCGCGTGATCGCCCACGACCGCCGCAGCCACGGCCGTTCCAGCCAGACCTGGGACGGCAACAACATGGACACCTACGCCGACGATCTGGCTGCAGTGATCGAGGCGCTGGACCTGAAGGACGCGATCCTCGTCGGCCATTCCACCGGCGGCGGCGAAGTGGCCCACTACATCGGCCGCCACGGCAGCACGCGCGTGGCCAAGGTGGTGCTGGTCGGCGCCGTGCCGCCGCTGATGCTCAAGACCGCCGGCAACCCGGCCGGCACCCCGCTGGAGGTCTTCGACGGCATCCGCAAGGGCACCGGCGGCGACCGTTCGCAGTTCTTCAAGGACCTGACCACCCCGTTCTTCGGCGCCAACCGCGATGGCAACACGGTCACCCAGGGCATGCGTGATGCGTTCTGGCTGCAGGGCATGCTCGGTGGCGTCAAGGGCCAGTACGACTGCGTGCACGAATTCTCGGAAGTGGATTACACCGAAGACCTGAAGAAGATCGACGTGCCGGCACTGGTCGTGCACGGTGATGACGACCAGATCGTCCCGTTCGATGCCTCGGCCAAGCTCTCCTCGCAGATCATCAAGAATGCCGAACTGAAGGTATACGCCGGTGCCCCGCACGGCCTGACCATCACCCACGCCGAGCAGTTCAACGCCGACCTGTTGGCGTTCGCGCGCAGTTGATGCGCCGCGGCGGCACTGTAACGGTGCCGCCGCCCCTCCGTCCCCTTTTTTTTCAGATGTCGGTGTGGTGATGCGGCACAGCGGCAGGCAGCGGGTCATGCCCACCCACGAAGTGGCGCACCACCGGCGCACGCTCACCGCGATGCAATCCGCGCAGCACTTCCTGGATCGCCCTGTCGTCGGCGGTGATGCGTTCGTGCTGGCGCAGGTGCTCCAGCCACGACGGGGTCACGAAATACTCCAGGTGGATGCCCGGGGTGGCCACATCCTCGACCACGCCCCAGACCACGGCGCCATCGCGGCGGCGGATGGTGCCCAGTGCGCGCATCTGCGCCTGGAACGCGGCGCGATCAGCATCGTCAATGCGGTACTCGATGGTCACCAGCACCGGGCCTCGATCATTGGATACCGGTACCGACAGTTCGGGGGCTGGCCAGTGCCCCGCCGGACGCAGGTTCAGGTCTTCGGTGCCGGCGATGCGCACGCGCCACACCAGCAACCCGCCGATGACCGCACCCGCGGCAGCCACCAGCAGGGCCAGCTCCGGCGAGGTGCGCTGAGCCAGTGCGCCCCAGCTCAGGCCGCCGGCGGCCATGCCGGCAGAGAACACCATGATGTACAGCGCCAGCGCACGCGCACGCACCCACGCCGGCACTGCGGTCTGCGCCGCGATCTGCAGCGACGACAGCACGGTGATCCAGGCAAAGCCATTGACCAGCATCACCAGCGGCAGCACGTACCAGCTTCGGGTCAGCGCCAGCCCGACCAGGCTCATGGCCAGCGACAGGGTCGCCAGCAGCACCAGCAGGTCGCGATCCAGCTGAACGCGCAGCTTCGGCAGCAGCAGCGCACCCCCCACCGCACCGATGCCGATGCAGCCGAGCAGCATGCCGTACTGGCCCGCCCCGCCCTGCATCTGCCCACGCACCACCACCGGCAGCAACGCATTCATCGCTGCGGCGAAGAAGAAGAAGCCGACCGACTTGATCAGCACCGCCTGCAACCGCCCGGCGCGGCTGGCATAGCGCAGGCCCGCTTTCAGGCCCGCACCGAAGCCTTCCGGCGGCAGGCTGGACTGCTTCGGGTCGCGCTTCCAGCCCCACACCACGAACAGCATCGCGGCGAAGGTGATGGCGTTGAAGCCGAAGGCCCAGACCGCACCGAGCTGGGCGACGATCACGCCGCCGATGGCCGGGCCGATCGAGCGCGCGATGTTGATGCCGATCGAGTTCAGCGCCACCGCCGAGGCCAGCATCGGCTGCGGCACCAGTTCGGACACGATAGCGGCCTGCGCCGGCATCGCCATCGCCGCACCGCAGCCCATGCAGAAGGTCAGCAGCACCAGCAGCTGCGGGGTCAGCATGTCCATCGCGGTCAGCGCCGCCATCACGGCGGCGACCAGCAGCATCCAGCCCTGGGTGGCCAGCAGGTACCTGCGGCGATCAACGATGTCGGCCAGGGTTCCGGCGGCCAGTGCCAGCAGCACGATCGGCACGGTGGTGGCCGACTGCACCAGGGCCACCATCAACGGCGAGCCGGTACGTTCGGCCATCACCCAGGCGGCGGCCACGTCGTTGACCCAGGTGCCGATGTTGCTGGCCAGGATCGCCAGCCAGATCGAGCGGAACATCTGGATCTTCAGTGGGGACCAGGCGCCTGCGGCCTGGGCGGGGGGTTGCGACGCGGTTGCGTTCACCATTGCCATGCTCCAACGATCGAGGCGAACAGCGTGTCCCGGCCGCCGGCCTGCTTCAGTGCAGGCCCGGCATCGACCCAGGCCAGCTGCAGCTGCCATTGCCAGTGTTCGCTGGCCTGCCAGCGGGTTTCGGATTTGTACTGCGTGCCGATGCGGCGCGCGCCGCCGGCGCTGCCCGGCAACGCCACCAGCGGTGCCGGCGTGGTGTAGACCGCATCGGCGCGACGATGCTTCCAGGCCATCTGTACGCCCAGTTCCGTGGTCAGCGCGTCGTGCAGGCGCAGTGTCAGGGTCGGCTGGACGTCCATCAGGTTGGCCGGGGCCAGCAGGCTGGCCTCGCTGAAATAGGCCGACTTCGGGAACAAGGCATTGAAGGTGCCCAGGCGGCCGTCGTGCAGATTGCCATCGCCACTGGCGATGTCGGCCTTCAGCCCCAGACGCGGCTGCAGCGGCAGGTCCGTCCAGCGCCACCCCGTATCGGTGGCCAGCGTCCAGGCGTGGATAGCGAGCGTGCCGGCGGTCGTTCGCAGTTCACCGCCCTGCGCCACCAGCTCGCTGTTCCAGTCCAGTGCACCAGCCTGGCCGAACCAGCGCGCGCCCAGGGTCTGCCGACGTTCGGTGCCGCTGCCGGCGGCAAAGCGCGCGCCGTCGCGACGGTAGTCCAGCAGGTACAGATCCCATTGGCCTGGGCCACGACCACGCGCGGTAGTCGCATACGCGCCCCACAAGTGGGCACCGCGTTCGCCGCGGTCATCGAAGGCGCCGGGTCGGTTCTCCAGCGGTCGCAGCGCCATCAGGTCCAGCGTGCCGAGGCGGCCTTTCCAGCCTGCACGGGCACCATCGAATGCCAGCCGGATGTTCGGCCCATCGCGCACCGACAACAGCCGCGAGCTGCCATAGCCGGCTTCCTGCCGGCCGAGTTGCAGATGGAAGCCACCGCGCTGCCAGCGCCAGTACGCCTGCTGCACGTCCAGCGCGCTGCGGTCGGTGCGGCCGGGTCCACCTGCCTTGCCATTCTCGGCATGCACGCCCAGCTGCACCCGTGCCTGCCAGTTGTCCTCGACATACGTGGCCGACGCCAGTGCACGCAGCAGACCGTAGCCGTCTTCACTGCCGCCGATACCGAACCGGGCCGGGTCGTAGTACATCCCCCTGAAGCGCAGCGAGGCGTCCCATTGCAGTTGCCCGGCGCCCATGTCGGTGCAGCGGCCGGTGTCACAGGCCAGCGCCATCCATGGCATGGCCAGCAGCGCCAGGCTCAGAAGGCGAAGCACGAGCATCCCATCGCGCCCCAGAACGCGGTCAGGTCATCGGTGGGTGCCGCATGCCGGGCCGCATGCCCGTGCGCGCCGTGGGTGCTGCAGGCGACACCGTGATGGTGGCGATGGGCGGCGGCCAATCCGGTGGCAGCACCGCCGACGTGGTAGCCACCGAAGCGGTTGACCGGCGACCAGTCCGGCATCGCCGGCGGCAGCTGCGGCGCCAGGCCGGCGTAGTCGCCGTCGGCGTGCACGATGCGGCCGCCGACCACGGTCAGCAGGCTGGTGATGTCGGCGATCTGCGCGTCATCAACGCGGAAGAAGTCGGCCGAGAGCAGGATGAAATCAGCCAGCTGGCCAGCTTTCAGCGTGCCCTTCACCGCTTCGTCGCCGGAGAACCAGGCGCTGCCCTGGGTCCACAGGCGCAGCGCCTGTTCGCGCTCGAGCAGGTTCTCATCGCCATACAGGGCCAGCCCGCCCACGGTGCGCCCGGTCACCAGCCAGGACAACGCCACCCACGGGTTGTAGCTGGCCACGCGGGTGGCATCGGTACCGGCACCGACCGGCACGCCTTCGGCCAGCATGCGCTTGACCGGCGGCGTGTGCCGCGCCGCCTGCACACCATAGCGCTCGACGAAGGCTTCGCCCTGGTAGGCCATGCGGTGCTGCACGGCGATGCCGCCGCCCAGCGCGCGGATGCGTTCGATGTTGCGCGGGGTGATGGTCTCGGCGTGGTCGATGAACCAGTGCAGGCCATCGAACGGCACCTCGCGGTTGACCTGTTCGTACACATCGAGGATGCGGGTGATGCTCTCGTCATAGGTGGCGTGGATGCGGAACGGCCAACGCTTCTCGACCAGCAGTTTCACCACATCGTGCAGTTCCGGTTCCAGCTCAGGCGGCAGTTCCGGGCGCGGCTCGTTGAACAGCTCGAAGTCGGCCGCGGAGAACACCAGCATTTCGCCAGCGCCGTTGTGGCGCAGCAGGTCATCGCCCTGGCGCGGCTGCAGTATCTCGCTCCAGCCGCGGAAGTCGTCCACTTCCTTGCCCTTGTTCTGGGTGAACAGGTTGTAGGCGATGCGCACCGTCAGCTGGTCATCGCGATGCAGCTGCTCGATGACCTGGTAGTCCTCGGGGTAGTTCTGGAAACCACCGCCAGCGTCGATCACCGAGGTGATGCCGAGCCGGTTCAGTTCGCGCATGAAGTGGCGCGTCGAGTTCGCCTGGTACTCGATCGGCAGGCGTGGCCCCTTGGCCAGCGTCGCATACAGGATCAGCGCGTTGGGCTTGGCCAGCAGCAGCCCGGTCGGGTTGCCCAGCGAGTCACGCACGATCTGCCCGCCCGGTGGATCCGGCGTGTCCTTGCTGTAGCCGCAGGCGCGCAGCGCGGCGCGGTTGAGCAGCGCGCGGTCATACAGGTGCAGCAGGAACACCGGCGTATCCGGCGCAATGTCGTTGAGCTCCTGCAGCGTCGGCAGGCGCTTCTCGTTGAACTGTGCGGCGGTGAAGCCACCGACCACTCGCACCCACTGCGGTGCCGGGGTGCGGTCGACCTGGGCCTTCAACATGTCCAGCGCGTCGCCCAGCGAGCGCAAACCGTCCCAGCGCAGCTCCAGGTTGTAGTTCAGGCCACCGCGGATCAGATGGGTATGGCTGTCGTTTAGGCCGGGCAGCAGGCGCCGGCCCTGCGCGTCGATCAGGGTCGCTTCATTGCCCCAGCCGCGCATGATCTCCTCATCGCTGCCGACAGCGACGATGCGGCCCTCCTGAACGGCCAGCGCCTGCGCGTGCGGCTGCTGCGGGTCGAGTGTGGTGATGCGGGCATTGCGGATGACCAGCGTGCTCATGCGACGCTCCTTGGAAGTGGAATCGAGTGCGGCAGCGGCGCGACCGGCCAGGCCGAGCGCAACCGCGGCACCGCTGGCCAGCACCACGTTGCGGCGGCCGTGGTCGAAGGGATCGTGACTCATGCGAAAGCTCCCGGAAGTCGTGGACCGTCCAGCGCCCAGGCCCCCGGCCCGGCCAGGGCGATGGCCAGCAGCACCGTGGCCCACATCAGCGGGTACTCACTGCCGCCGCGCATCCAGAACCAGCCCCTGGGCAAGGCCAACAGGACGGTGAAGCCGATGAAGGCAGCGGCGGCAAGCGCGGCGATGCGGGTCTGCCAGCCCAGCAGCACGGCCAGCCCGGACAGCACCTGCAGCAGGGACAACAGCAGCGGCAACGGCGCCACTGCCGGCAGCCCGAAACCGCGCAGCTCGGTGGCGAAGCCGGCCAGCCCCGGTCCGCCGAACCAGCCAAACAGCTTGCCCAGCGCGTGCGGCAGCAGGAAGCCGCCTGCCGCCACCCGCAGCATCAGCAGGGCCAGGTCGAGGCCGTGGCCGTGGCCGTGGCCGGCCAGCATGCTCAGTGCCCGCCTTCCTGCGCGCCGAACATGCGCTTGGCGTACTGGATGCCGATGCCATAGCCGCCGGCGTGGTCGCGGGCGATGCCGGTGGTCAGGTCGTAGGTTTCACCGCGTGCCCAGTCACGCTGCAGTTCAAGCAGGTACTGCACGCTGGTCATCGGCACCGCGCCGGCCTGCACCATGCGGGTGATCGCACGCTCGTGCGCTTCTTCGCTGACATCGCCACAGGCGTCGGTGATCACGTGGACCTCGAAGCCCTGCGCCAGCGCCGACAGCGCCGGACCCACGATGCAGACACTGGTCCACAGGCCGGCAAGAACCAGCCGGCGCTTGCCGATGCGGTTGATCTCATCGATTACCGGCTGGTCTTCCCAGGTATTCATCGAAGTGCGGTCGAACACCGGCTGGCCCGGGAAGATCTGCGGCAGTTCCGGGAACATCGGGCCGGAGAATGACGTCTCGGCCACCGTGGTCAACACGACCGGCACGTTGAACCCCTTGGCCCCCTTGCTGATCAGCGACACGTTGTTGCGCAGCGCGGAGATGTCGATCGTGTGGGTAGCAAATGCCATCTGCGACTGGAAGTCGATCAGCACCAGGGCATGGTCGGTGGGCGACAGCAGGGCCGGGGCGGGCGTGGCGGTGGCAAGGCTCATGGGTGGACTCCGTGGGAAACGTGATCAGGGGGAAGCAGCAGGGCCGCATCGCCGGCCCGATACTGGCCGGGGCTGCAGCCGGTCTCGGCGCGGAAGCTGCGGACGAAATGGCTCTGGTCGAAGAAGCCCAGCTTCTGGGCCAGGCACGCCATCGGCAGCTGCGCGCTGGGCAGCAGTTGGCAGGCACGCTGGATGCGGCGGCGGCGCACGTAGCGCAGCGGGCTGGCACCGGTGCCGCTACGGAACAGGCGCACCAGGTGGAAGCGGCTGACACAGGCAGCCTGCGCCAGCTCTGTCACCCGCAGCGGCTGCGACAGGTGCTCATCGACATAGCGCAGGGCGCGCTGCAGTGCGGCGGCCTGCTGCGGGGCAAGCGGGGTGGCGGACGGATCGGACGGACTGACGGTGGCCATGCGGGGCGCCGCGAGGGGGTGGCCCATGGTGCGTGGCCGGCGCACGATGCCCTACCCCCGTCGGTCGAGGCCGGCACCTACCCGAATGGGGGAGGCCGACGGCCGAGCAGGCGGCGCCCGAACAAGCGCGCATCCACCGAGTAGGCGCCCGGCCCCAGCATCAGCAGCGCCGCAGGCAACGCCACCAGCGGCCAGGGTGCCTGCTGCGCGAACATGGTCGCGGCTGCCATCAGGGTCGCCAGCGGCGTCAACACGCCCAGCACGAGCATGGCCGCCGCCAGCCCGCACAGCACCGCCCCCCAACCAGCATGCGTGCCAGGCGCGCACAGCGCGGCGGCCAGGCACAGCCGCAGCCACAGCAGGCCGATGCCCGGACCGCGATCAGGGAACATCACGAACAGGCGCTGCATGGCCGGGCTCCAGGGGTCATGCCGGCGTGATAGCCGACCACGGCGGCCACTGCCTACCCCGTTCGGGTCACCCCGGACTGCCCCGCACCTGCCAGAATGCGCGCCATGCGTGGCCGCCCCTTCCCGTTGCAACGTCACCTGCGGACGCTGCTGACCTGCCTGCTGCTGTTGACCGCCCTGCCCGCCCTTGCCGTGCAGCGCCCGCCGGTGAGCGGCGGGTTGCCCGATTACGAGCACACGGCCTGGCGCGTCGGCCAGGGCGCCCCCGGTGACATCTGGGACATCACCCAGGACCGCGATGGCCTGTTGTGGCTGGCCACCGGCTCAGGGCTGTACCGCTTCGACGGTCGTCGCTTTGAACGCCAGGCCGCTCCCGCGGGCAGCCATTTCCCGTCCACCAACATGGTCACCCTTGCGCGGGGCCGCGACGATGCACTGTGGATCGGCTACTTCCAGGCCGGCATCAGTCAGTTTGCGCGCGGCCAGCTGCACAACTACGGCCGCGACCAGGGCGTGCCGGTGGGTGTGGTGCCACACTTCAGCCAGGACCGTGACGGCCGGCTGTGGGCCGCGATCAATGGTGGACTACGCCAGTTCACTGGCCAACGCTGGCAGCCGCTGCCCGCTGGCATGGGGGTGCCGGAACATCGCGTGCAATGGCTGCTGCACGACAGCCGCGGCACCTTCTGGGTACTGGCCGACCTGAAGATCTGGGTGCGCGCGGCCGGCCAGGCGGCCTTCAAGGACACCGGCATCGCCGTTTCGCAGATGGCGACGCTGGCCGAAAGTCCGCAGGGGGAAGTGTGGCTGGCCGACCGCGTGCGCGGTACGTCGCCGCTGGCCAACGCACGAGGCCTGCTGCCGGACAGCGAGCGCGAGGCACGGCGGTTGCCGGAGCTGGTGGCGGCGCGCCTGCAGTTCACTGCCGATGGCGCGCTGTGGGCAACGATGAGCCCGCATGGCGGTGTCGCCCGGGTCACCTTCGATGGCGACCGCGCCATACGCATGGAGCGCTTCGATTCGCCGCACGGGCTGACCGCCACCTCGGCCGTGCCGATCATCGTTGATCGCGAAGGCAATCTCTGGGTCGGCACCAATCTCGGCCTCAACCGCTTCCGCGCGCGCAGCGTGCACACGCTGGCGGTTGGTCCCAGTGATCCCTACCGCTCGCTGGTGCGGGCCAGCGATGGCCATGTGTATGGCTATGGCGAAGACCTCAAGCCCTACGACCTCGAGCGCACCCTGCTCGATGGCAGCGCCACGCAGCTGCAGGCCGCCGCGCGCCAGGCAGCTGCCCCGATCTGGCAGTTCGACTGGGTCAACCTTGCGCGCACCGTGGCCGGCCGCACCACGCGGATTCCGCTGCCTGCGCCGTTCACCGGGCAACCACTGCATGCCCTGCTGTTCCCCGACGACGAACAGGCCTGGGTCTGCACCGGCGAACGGGGGGTGCTGCACTACCAGCAGGGCCAGTGGCAACGCGAACGCCGCCTGCCCGAACAGGCCTGCTCGTCACTGGCGCTGGATGCCAACGGCCAGCTGCTGCTCGGCTATGCAGACGGCCGGCTGCGCCGCATGGGGGCGACGCAGATCGAAACCTTCGACGCCAGCCACGGCCTGTCGGTCGGGCCGATCACGGCGGTACTCGATCATCAGGACCTCCTGCTGGTAGCCGGCGAGGCCGGATTGGCCGTGCGCCCGGGCAATGGCCGGTTCGTTCAGGTGAGCACCGACATGGCCGGCGTCATGGAAGGCATCACCGGCATGGTGGCCGATGCGAATGGCTACCTCTGGCTCAATGGCAGTCGTGGCCTGGTCCGGCTCGGGAGCGATCAGCTGCGGCGCGCACTGCGCAGCCGGCAGCCGGTGACGCCCCGCCTGTTCGATGCGGTGGATGGCATGCCGGGCATCGCCCTGCAGAGCGGACCGATCGCCACCACTGCACTGGCCAACGATGGCCTGTTGTGGCTGGCCACCAACCAGGGCCTGGCCTGGCTGGACACCACCCGCTCGCACGTCAACACCATGGCGCCCAGCGTGCGCATCGGCGAAGTGCTGTACGGCAGTGAACACCAGCCACTGCGCGATGGCCTGCGCCTTCCGGCCGGCACCAGCCAATTGCAGATCGATTACGTGGCGCTGTCGTTGGCGCGCCCGGAGCGCAACCGCTACCGCTATCGCCTGTCCGGGGTCGACGACGGCTGGCAGGATGCCGGCAGCAGCACGCGCGCGTATTACACCAACCTCGCACCGGGCAATTACCGGTTCGAGGTGGAAGCCGCCAACGAAGACGGCATCTGGAGCACTGCACCCGCCAGCCGCACCTTCCGCATCGCCCCTACCTTCATGCAGACCCTGTGGTTCAAGCTGCTGTGCGCCGCCGCGGTGCTTGCGCTGCTGGTCCTGGCGGTGCGCATCCGCAGCGGGCAGCTGGCTGCACTGTTCCGTGCGCGCCTGCAGGAACGCCATGGCGAACGCGAACGCATTGCCCGCGACCTGCACGACACGCTGCTGCAGGGCAGCCAGGGCCTGATCCTGCGGCTGCACGCGATCAGCCAGTCGCCGCAGACCCCGGACAGGGTGCGCGGCCAGCTGGAATCGGCGATGCAGCTGGCCGAACGCAACCTGGCCGAGGGCCGGGAGCGGGTCAACGCACTGCGCGACGGTCCTTTCGCGGGCCGCGACCTCGCTTCGGCGCTGGCCGATGTTCACGCCGAATACGCCGGGCACGGCACCAATCCGCTGCGCCTGACTGTGGAAGGCGCAACACCACCGCTGCAGGCCGATGCCGCCGAGGAGGTGTTCCTGATCGGCCGCGAGGCCATCCGCAATGCACTGCGCCACGCCAATGCCAGCGCCATCGAGGTAGAGCTTTCCTACGGCGCGCGGTGCTTCCTGCTGCACGTGCGCGACGATGGCGTCGGCATCGCCGACGAAAATGCCGGGCATGGCCATTGGGGCCTGCAGGGCATGCGTGAGCGCGCGCAGCGCCTCGGCGCGGAGCTGCGGCTGTGGACCCGCCCCGGGCTGGGCACTGAAGTCGCGCTGGCGGTTCCCGCCCGTCGCCTGTATCACCGCCGCCCATCGCGTTGGCGCTGGCCCTGGAGTAGAAGCCACCATGACTGAGTCCCCTGCCCCGATCGGCGTGCTGGTGGTCGACGACCACCCGCTGCTGCGTGACGGCCTGGCCGCGCTGCTGGGCGCCCATTCCGACCTGCGCCTGCTCGGCGAGGCCGCCGATGGCGAGGAAGCCATCGAGCGCTATCAGCAGCTGCAGCCGGACGTGGTGCTGATGGACCTGCAGATGCCACGCCTGGATGGTGTGGAAGCCATCGTGCGGATCCGCGCGATGGACCCGCGTGCGCGCATCATCGTGCTGACCACCTATCGCGGTGACGTGCGTGCGGTACGGGCGCTGCAGGCCGGCGCCAGTGCGTACCTGTTGAAGGACATGCTGCGCCACGAGCTGGTCGATACGATCCGCATGGTCGCTGGCGGCCGGCGCGCACCGATACCACCGGCAGTCGCTGCGAGCATTGCCGCACATGTGGTGGAGGACCGGTTGTCGCCGCGCGAGACCGAGGTGCTGCGGCATGTGGCCGGTGGCCTGTCGAACAAGCGCATCGGCGAGCGCATGCAGATTTCCGAGCAGACGGTGAAGGCGCACATGAAGAGCCTGATGGACAAGCTGGGCGTGGGCGATCGCACGCATGCGGTGACCCAGGCGCTGCGGCGCGGCATCATCAGCCTGGACGACAGCGGTCACGATTAGGGGGTTGTTCGGCAGGGCTTGCAGCCCTGCACCCGCTACGGGCTGGAGCAACAGCAACAGCAACAGCATGGATTCCGTGGGATGGCGGGGCGGTGTCGGACTGCGGGGACGCTGCAAGTACGTCCCTGCAAGCTTGGCAGCCGCATCCATGCGGCTGACACCCCGCACTCCGACACCGCCCCACCTCTGACGGATTCCGATGGCGTTTGGTAGGTGTCGACCTTGGTCGACACTTCTGTCAGATATCGAAATCAATCAGGGGTCAGATCCGTTTTCCTTCGGAAAACGGATCTGACCCCAAGAGCCGTTCCAACAGACCGCAGGAACCTGTCGAAGGCTACTGAAAATCCGCTGTTTGCGCTGTTTGCGCTGTTGCCGGCCAGCGGCCGGCACTACCGCAGGTGCAGGGCTGCAAGCCCTGCCGAACACCCCCCCTACTTCAAACGCAGCAGCAGACTGCCGCCCGCGCACATCACCGCCAGCCAGGCCACGCCGTGCCACCCCCACTGCGCCAGCGCCAGGCTGCCCAGCGCACCGCCAGCGGCCATGCCGATGAACATGCCGGTGAACAGCAGCGCGTTGAGCCGGCTGCGTGCCGGCGGCACCAGGCCATAGACCAGCGTCTGGTGCGCCACCAGCGCCGACTGGAAACCGAAGTCGAACAGCAGCGCACTCACCACCAGCAGCGGCAGCAGCGCGGCGGCCGGCAGCCAGGCTTCGGCCAGCAGCAGGCCGAAGCCCAGCAGCGCCACCGCGATCGCCAACCGCGCCACGGCATGGCAACCCAGGCGATCAGCGAAACGTCCTGCGAACGGTGCGGCCAGCGCACCGGCCGCACCCGCAATACCGAACGCACCCGCCGCCGCACTGCCCAGGCCCAGGCGGGCATGCAGCATCAGCGCCAACGTCGACCAGAATGCGCTGAAGCCGACCGCCAGCAACGACTGGCTCGCCACCGCGCGGCGCAGCTGCGGCTGCTCGCGCCACAACGCCAGCAACGAGCCCAGCAACGCCGGATAGCGCAGCGTGCTGGTCGGTGCGAAACGCGGCAGCGCACGCGCCATCACTGCGCCCATCGCCGCCACCGATACCGCGGCCAGCACGAACTGCGTGCGCCAACCCCATGCCTCGGCCACCACGCCACTGACCACGCGCGACAGCAGGATGCCGAGCAGCAGGCCGGTCATTACCCGGCCGACGATCTGGCCGCGCTGTGCATCCGGCGCCAGCACCGCAGCGGCCGGCACGATGTCCTGCGCCAGCGTGGCCATCAGCCCGACCAGCAGGCTGGCCATCAGCAGGCCCGGCAGGTGCCCGGCCATCGCTGCGGCGCCCAGTGCCAACGCCAGCAGCGCGGACTTCAACAGGATCAGGTGGCGGCGGTCGAAGCGGTCGCCCAACGGTGCCAGCAGCAGGATGCCCAGCGCGTAGCCGAGCTGGGTCAGGGTCGGCACCAGCCCGGCGGCGCGCTCACCTGCGCCAAGGTCCTGCGCGATCAGGCCCAGCATCGGCTGGCTGTAGTACAGCGAGGCGACCGAAAAGCCGGCGCCGGCCGCCATCGCCAGCACCAGCGGGGTGGAAGGCGCGTTCGCGGGTGCGACGACGGACAGCGAAGGGGTAGACATGGGGGAGTCCGGTGGAGGAAGTGGGCGTATCCTGCCCGTATTCGCCATGCGTCTGTAGTAGGCTCCTGCACATATACTTCATACGTGACACGCATGAATGACCTCGCCACCGGCGCCGATCGCCTGGATCTGCTGCGCACCTTCCTGCGCATCGTCGATGCCGGCAGCCTGTCTGCCGCCGCCGTGCAGCTGGGCACCACCCAGCCGACGGTCAGCCGGCGCCTTCAGGCACTGGAGCGGCAGCTCGGCCTGCGCCTGCTGCAGCGCTCCACCCATGGCCTGCAGCTGACCGAAGATGGCCTGCGCTGCCAGCGCCATGCGCAACGCGTGGTCGACGAATGGGAGTCGCTGCAGGCCGAACTGCACGGCGAACCGGAAACGCTGCGCGGACGCCTGCGGGTGATGGTGCCGCATGCCTTCGGCCAGGCGCAGCTGCTGCCGACCATGCTCGCGTTCCTCGCCCAGCACCCACAGCTGAGCCTGGAGTGGATCCTGGAAGATCGCCGCCCGGATTTCATCGCCGAAGGCATCGACTGCGCGGTGCGGGTGGGACCGGTCGACGAACCGCGCATGGTCGCACTGCCGCTCGCCGAAGTGCCGCGCATCGTCGTGGCAGCGCCCTCGCTGGTGCAGGCCACCGCGATCAGCACACCAGAACAGGCGCAGGCACTGCCGTGGATTTCACTGGTCACCTACTACCGCGAACGCCTGCTGCTGCATGACGCGCAGGGGCGTGCGCATACCCTTTCGATCAGCCCGCGCCTGCTCAGCGACAACCTGTTCGTGGTGCAACAGGCCGCATGTGCTGGGCTGGGTGCAGCGGTGGTCTCGGCCTGGCTGGTGGCCGGAGACCTCGCACAAGGGCGGCTGGTGCAGCTGCTGCCGGACTGGCAGGCGCCGGCGCTGCCGGTACACGTGGTATTTCCCGCCGCGCGCCAGCAGCCGCCACGGCTGCGCGCCTTCATCGATGCGATGAAGGCCGCACTGCCGCAGCTGCACGGAATGCGGCCGGCACCGCGTTAGGTCACTGGCCGCATCATCCACGCATGGCGTGGATTCCGTCCAACCCCATAGGGTCGGATCCCTTCCCACCGGGAAGGGCTCTGACCCTGTCGATCACTGCGTCTTCGCCGCCTCGGCATTCCACGCCGCCACCTTGGCCTTGGTATCAGCCAACATCTTGTCCAGCGCGGCGCGGTCATACACGTTGCCACGCAGGATCACGCTGTCGATCTTTTCGGTGGCGGCAATGTCCTGCAGCGGGTTGGCGGTCAGCAGCACCAGATCGGCGGCCTTGCCTTGAGCAACACCCCCGTAACGATTCATCTGGCCGAACCAGGCCGGGCCGGAACGGGTCGCCGCCGACAGCGCCTGCGGCGCGCTCAAGCCTTCCTTCACGAACAGCTGCAGCTCCTGGTGCAGGGCGATGCCCGGGAAGTTGAACGAGTTGAGGAAGCCCGCATCGGTGCCGGCGATGATCGTCACGCCGGCTTCCTGCAGCATCGGCAGCACGGCGGCCACCTGGTGGTACTGCGCATGGCGCGCTTCGATCTGCGCTGGCGTTGCCTTGGCGGCACGTTCAACGCGCCACTGGTAGGTCGCGCGCAGGCCCGGGCCGATGTAAGCCAGGTACGGATCGTTCGCGTGGTCATCCTGGTCAAGGAAATCGAGGATGCGGCCACCGTTGAGGGTCGGGGTCACGAACACGCCGCGCCTGGCGAAATCGCGGTAGGCACGCATCGCCGTATCGCGGTCGAAGCTGGCGTCGAGGCGGCGGTTGGCTTCGGCGCGGTCGATGCGGCCGGCACCGAAGTCGCCGGCAATCTGCGCCTCGTCCTTGCTCCCGGCCTTGAATGCGTAGTCCAGATGCTCGATCGAGGCCAGCCCGGCATCGACCGCCTGCTCCACGGTCAGCGCCATCGGGATGTGCCCCGACGCCTTGAATCCGGCATTGCGCGCGGCACTGGCCGAGTACAGGAACAGTTCCGGCTTCAGCGTGCTGTCGGTGATCTTCACGAAATCGACCTTGTCGTGCTGCAGGCGGGTGATCGCCTTGTCGACGTCGGCCTTGCTGCCCACTTCGATCGTGCCCTTCCAGACCGGCTTGAGGCCTTCGATCTTCGCGCCCGAGCTGAGCAGCCGCGGACCGAACAGCGTGCCCTTGGCAATTTCCCCGCGCCACTGCAGCACCTGCTCGGGAAGGTCGCCGGAACAGTCACGCACCGTGGTGATGCCGTGCGCGATGTACAACGGCAGCAGTGCCTTGTTCTCTTCGATCAGCGCCGGGCCACCACCAAAGTGCACGTGCATGTCCCACAGGCCCGGGATCAGGTACTTGCCCTTGGCATCGATCTGGCGGGCCGCACTCCATTGGCTGCGCAGCTGCGCGTCCGGGCCGACGGCGACGATGTCCTCGCCACGGATCACCACGCTCTGCCCGGCCCGGGTACTGGCGTGCTCGACATCGACCACGGTGGCATTGCGGATCAGCAGGTCGGCGCGCTCGCCGGCAGACGCCGACAGCGGTGCCACCGCAAGGAGGATGGCAAGGGACAACGGACGGGAACGGAACATGGACAGCATCCTGATGGGCACGCCCAGCGTGCGGGTGGACGGGGTTTGCATTCAGCGCACCGCGCCGTGCTGGCGCAGCAGGGTCTCAATTCCGGTATAGCCGCGCTGGCGCGCATGCGCCAGCGGCGTCACGCCGTCGCCGTCGGCCAGCTCCGGGTCGGCACCGGCCTCCAGCAGCAACTGCACGATCTGCAGGTGGCGCGCACCGCCATCGCCGAGCAGGATCGCTTCCAGCAGCGCGGTCCAGTTCAGGCGGTTGACATGATCGACCGCCACACCGGCACGCAGCAGCGTGCGCACGGTGGCGACATGGCCGCGCTCGGCGGCCGGAATCAGTGCGGTGCCGCCGTAGCGATTGGTACTGCGCAGATCGGCGCCATGCGCCAGCGTCATCGCCAGGATCTCATCCAGGCCGCGCGCGCCGGCATACAGGTAGGCGCTGTCCTGCAACACATCCTTGGCATTGACGTCGGCACCGGCTTCGATCAGCTCGCGCGCGGCATCCACGTTGTTGCCCTGCGTGGCCAGCAGCAACGCCGTGCGACCCTGGCCATCGCGCGCCTCCAGCGTGGCGCCATCCTCTATCGCCTGCCGCACCGCATCGGCGTCGCCGCGGCTGGCGGCATCCCGCAGGCGCGCGTCTGCGTCGGCCCGGGACGTGGCGGTGCAGGCGGGGGTGACCATGGCCAGCAGGCACAACAGCAGCACGCGCGTGAACGGCGCAGGCCAGCCAGCGGAATGATGGACGCGCATGACAGTGTCTCCTCATGTCCGTCGCCACGGAACGCCGTGCGACGGTAGCAACAGCCGGGCATTGCCGGCCCCTGCCCTGCATGGTAGAAGTCGGCCTGGGTATCCAGAAGTGAAATGTTCAAATGCAAGACAGTGCCAAATCGAATAGAACCCTGTTCGAACTGGACCTGCTGCGGGCGCTGGTGATGGTGGCCGACTGCGGCAGCTTCACCACGGCCGCCACCCGCCTGCATTCGACCCAGTCCACGGTCAGCCAGAAGGTGCGCCGCCTGGAAGAGCTGGCGGGGCATCGCCTGCTCGAGCGCGGCCACCGCGACGTGCATCCCACCGACGCCGGCCACACCCTGCTCGGCTATGCGCGGCGCATGCTCGACCTGAACGAGGAAATGGCGCAGGCGCTGGCCGGCGCCACCGTGGAAACCGCGGTGCGCATCGGTGTCCCCGAGGACTTCGTCAACGCGCAGACCACACGCATGCTGGCCGCTTTCAGCCGCCGTCACCCGCAGGTGAAGCTGGAAATCAGCAGCGGCCTCAGCCGCGACCTGGCGCACGGCTTCGACCACGGTGAACTGGATCTTGTGCTGGTCAAGCAGCGGCGCAACAGCCGTCAGGCGGTGCACTGCCGCCGCGAGCCGATGCACTGGATCGACAGCCTGCGCAGCAGCTGCCTGCAGCAGGACCCGCTGCCGCTGGTCACCTTCCCGCCGCGCGGGCTGTACCGCGACGAGATGATCCACGCCGTGGAAGCGCTGGGCCTGCGCTGGCGCATCGCCTTCACCAGCTCGTCGCTGAGTGGCATCCAGGGCGCCGTGGCCGATGGCATCGGCATCAGCCTGCTGCCCCGCCGCGCGGTCGCCCGCGATCATCGCATCATCGATGGTGAGCGCGACCTGCCGGTGATCGACAACTACGAAATCGGCCTGCTGCATCGTGCGGACGCCGACGATGCGGTGCGCGCGCTGGCCAGCGAGCTGTGGCGGCAGGTGCAGCGCGAACCGGATTGACCACTGCAACTGCGGTAGCGTGGGCCGCTGGCCGGCAGCCGCGACGGCAACATCGTCCCGCGTGGGGTCAGATCCGTTTTCCGAAACGGATCTGACCCCGAAGCGAAATCCGCGCATTGACCATCGAAAGCTGATCACGCCTGTCGCGCGGAAGTCACGGCTCTGCCGCTAGAGTGCCCCCTGTTTCCGTGCTCCACGGCATCGTGTCATGTCCGACGAAATCCCCACCCGCTTCGATCCGCTGCCTGCGGCGCTGCAGACGCATCTGCAGCACCAGCGCTCGCTGATCGCCGCGCGCGTGGCGGCCGGCTTCCCGACGTTGCCGGTGCAATGGCCGCTGGCGGCCAGCACACTGCAGCGCGTGGTCGATGCCGAGCTGATCGACCGTGCCGACTGCGATGGCTGGGAAGCGCTGGGCGTGGCGTTCGGTGACACCCTGGCCCAGCGCGTGCCGGGGCTGGCCTGGATACAGGTCACCGACGCCTGGGGCATCGATGCAGTGCTGCGCTATGCCGACAGCAGCCTGCAGATCGGCGCCAGCACACTGCTGCTCAAGCGCGTCGAACAGGGCGAAGTCATCGACATCGCCCACCTGCTTGCGTGGCTGGAAGCGTTCGTCGCTACCCGCGCCGACGATTACGCCTGACGACACATCGAGGTGGATCCATGCCATCCGTGGATGAATGAGACCACGCGATGGCTCCCTCCACGCACGGCGTGGATCTACAACCAGCGGCCGTCAACCACCACCCGGCGCTCCACCGGCACCCCGGCCACGGCCGCCGGGCCATGGTCCGCACGCACGGCCACGAACGTCGCCGGCCGGCCTTCGGCGATGCCGTGCTGCGGCAGCCCGATCACCTGCGCGCCATGGGTGGTGACCATGTCCAGCGCCAGCATCAGGTCGCCATCGGTGTAGAAGCCCGAGCGGTAGCCCAGCAGCATCGCGCGCTGCAGCAGGTCGCCGTTGCCGTACGGCCACCAGCAGTCGCGGATGTTGTCATTGCCGGCGAACACGCGCACGCCGGCGTCGTGCAATGCACGCAGCGTCGGGAACGAATGGTCGCCCGGCGCGTTGCTCATGATCGCAACGTCCGCCGTGGCCAGTGCTTCACCCACCTGCAGCGCGCGCGCCAGCGGCACGTCGCCCAGCGAGTAGGCATGGCTGACCGCAACGCGTCCCTGCAGGCCGGCGGCACGGGTGCGTGCGGCGATGCGCAGCAGCTGGGCCAGTCCGGTTTCGCCGGGCTCATGCAGGTGGATGTCCAGCTGCACGCCATAGCGCTCGGCCAGGCCGAACAGCAGGGCCAGCTGGCCTTCGGCATCGCCGTCGAGCGTGGTCGGATCTATGCCGCCCAGCACCTCCACCCCTGCGGCAAGGGCCTGCTCCAGTACGGCGGCGGTGCCGGGACAGGACATCACCCCGGCCTGCGGGAACGCCACCAGCTGGATCCGCATGATGTCGGCGCAGCGCAGCGCGGCCTCGCGCACTGCTTCGAGATGACGCAGGCCGGTGCTGCCGTCGACATCGACGTGACAGCGCATCGCCACCGTGCCGAAGCGGCTGCACTGGCGGATCAAGGCCTCGGCACGGTCCACCATTGGCGCCGCGCCCGCCACCGCGGCCTTCTCCACCGCCAGCCGCTCACGCAGGCTGTTCACCGGCTGATGCGGGTGCCAGCGGTCGCCGACAAAACTCTTGTCCAGATGGATGTGGCCGTCGACCAGCCCGGGCAGGACTGCGAAGCCCTGCAGGTCGACGCATTCCGCTCCGTCGGCCGGCGAGGCCTCGCCATTGAGGCCACTGATGCGGCCGCCACGGATGTGGAAATGCAGTGGCGCGCCGTAGCGGTCTACACCGCCATGGACGAACTGAAGCGTCATCGGAAACTCCCGGAAAGCCAAGTCATGGCGCCATCCTGAGCGCTGGCACTGCCATCGGCCAAACGAAATATCTGGATGCCATACATTCATCAGAACGATGAATGCCGCCGCGACGGCGGCTCGCAGCCACGCCGTGCACACGCCTGAACGGGTACCATAGGCGCCTGTTTCCGCTGTGATGCCGCATGGGCCCGTCCGACCGCCACGATCGTCTCCGCCGCTGGCAGGCCGCGTCCCTGCTGGCTGCTGCCCCGATGGCCAGCCTGTCCGCCACTGATGCGGCCGCCACCGCGCCGCTGCAGGCGCCGCCTGGCCAACAGCGCATCGCCCCGGCTGCGCTGGTCGAGCGGCTGCACCAGCGTGTGCTTTCCGGGCAGAGCGCCACCGCCACCCTGGAACACTGGTGCGCCGAACACGGCCTGGCCGAACAGGCGCGGGTGCGCGCGGTGCGTGTACACGGCCAGGACAAGACAGCACCGGCCGACGTGCTGCAGGCACTGGGTGCGAAACCCGGCACCGCCCTTCGCTACCGCCGTGTGCAGCTGGTCTGTGGCAGCCGCGTACTCTCCGAGGCCGACAACTGGTACCTGCCGGACCACCTCAGCCCGGCCATGAACCAGGTGCTGGACAGCACCGACGAACCCTTTGGCCGCGTGGTTGGCCCGCTCGGCTTCCAGCGCCAGACACTGGCTGACCAGACCTTCTGGCCACCGCGTGGCGAAGGCGACCGCAGCGTGATCCTGGAAGTGCGCGCCCTGCTGCGCGATCGCCAGCAGCAGCCCTTCAGCTACGTCATCGAGTCGTACCTGCAGCAGGCACTGCCCTAGGCCACCGGCGCCCGCCATCACAGCGGACATCGACACAGCAGAAGGCCTGGCATTGCCGGGCCTTCTGTTTGCCAGCCGGATCAGCGGAACCGGTAGTCCAGCTGCAGCCAGTACTGGCGGCCATACGGGTCGTAGTTGCCAACTGGATAGAACGGCCAGCCGCCACCGTTCCTGTCCGCCGGCGGGCGGCTGTCACGCAGGTTGTTGACGATCACGCCCACCGACAGGTTCTCGCCGAACTGGCGGAACACGCTGGCGTTGTAGGTCATGTACGGCGCGATGCGGCCACTGCCATCGGTCTTCGGCAGTGAACCGAAACGGTTGCCGTACAGCGTGGTGGTCCAGTCACCCTGGTTCCAGGTGATGCTGCCATTGGCCTTGCTGCGCCACTGGTAGTCATCCAGCGAATTGCGGATGTCACGCTCCGGATCATCGGAGAACTGCCGGTACTTGTGCTCCAGCACCACGGTATAGGCCAGGCGCGTAGTGAAGCGGCCATAGCGGCCGGCATCGAAACGCCAGTTACCCTTCAGGTCCAGGCCACGCACCGATTCGGAGGCCGCGTTGATCGGATTGATCAGCACGCGGGTCACCTGGTCCGGCTGCACGGTTGCAGTGGACGGGTTGCGGATCACCCGCGACAGCGCGTCCTGGCACAGCGGTGAACCGATATCGCGCGCTTCGCCACCCAGCGTGCGGCCCAGGCGGCAATCGGCTTCGTCGCGCAGGATGCGGCTGGTATCGAGGCTGGTGACCTCGTTGTCGATGCGGATGTCGTAGTAGTCGGCACTGAAATCCAGGCCGGACAGCGGCGACCAGACCACGCCGAAACCATAGGATTTAGCGGTTTCCGGCTGCAGCTGCGCGTTGGCGCGGTTGCTGTAGTCGATCGACAGGCCGTTGTAGTCGCAGTTGTCGTACGACTGGCCTGCGGTGCGGCAGCGCCAGTAGTCGGTCATGCCCGGGTTGTAGCCGCGGGTCTCGGTCGCGAACACGTAGTTCATGTCCGGCGCACGGAAGCTGGTCGCAGCAGAGCCGCGGATCAACAGGCTCTCGATCGGGCGGAACTCGACGCCGAAGCTCCAGGTCGCCTTGCCGATGTGCTCGCCACCGGCGCGATACTGGTCATAGCGACCGGCCAGCGTCGTGGTCAGCGATTTCAGCAACGGCAACTGCAGCTCCACGCCGGCCGCATAGCGGTCACGATCACCGCCGGCACCGATACCGGCGCTGGTGTTCCAGAACTCGCCTGTGCCCAGTCGCGGGTCCGGGCGGTTGCGGTAGCCCTGGCTGCCGGCCTCGACCACCGCCGCCAATGCAGCGTCGCCACCGGGCAGCGCGAACAAACGGCCGTTGACGCTGGCGCTGAAGGTCTGCAGCCACGCCGCATTGCGGCTTTCCTGGTAGCCGGACAGGCCCTCGTATTCGCCCGGGGTCAATGGTTTGAACAGGCGTGCCGGGTCGGGCGCATAGACCTCAACGCCATTGCGTACGCCCAGCTTCGGACCGAGCAGGTATTCGTTGATGCCGGCCAGCAGCACCGGTCGGCGGGTGCGGTTCTCGTAACGCGAGCGGCTGTAGACCGCTTCGTAATCCCAACCGCTGTCGCCGATCTGGCCACGTGCGCCGACGTTGAACGACCACGAGTTTTCCAGGAAGCGGTTGGCATTGCGCGGCAGGCCGCCGATTTCCTCCGGCGCGAAGCGGCGGTACCAGCTTTCCAGGTTGCCGGTGGTCTGGTTGTAGAAGTAGTTGCGGGCCGAGGTCCAGGTCGGTGCACGCGTGTTGTTGTAGATCCGCGCGCTGCCCACGGCGACATCGGCGAACAGGTCGGTGGTCTCGTTGACGTGGAAGGTCAGCAGACCGTAGCCGTTGAGATTGCGCTTCTGGGTCTGCACGGTCCAGTAGCTGGCGGCGGCCTCGTTGCTGCCGCAGTACCAGCCCTGGCGCGGGTTGTTGGCACGGAACACGCTGCCGCCATAGATGTCCGACGCGGCGTCGCAGCCGTTGACGCCCGGATCGATGTTGCGGCCGGTGGCAGCATTGCGCCGATAGGCGATCGCGGTCGCCTGCGGCGCCTTGCCGGCCGGGTCATCGTCCAGCGAATCCATGAAGTCGCGCTGGCGCGCGTGGATCGCCTTGCGCACGTCGAACTCGAAACCGAACAGGCCGTCCCAGCGCTCGCCGGAACTGCCGCCCACCACCTGCACGCGCTGGTTGTCACCGCCGCCCTGCTGGGTGCCGCCGGCGCGCACGTTCACGTCCACGCCTTCAAAGCGGTCCTTGAGGATGATGTTGACCACACCGGCAATGGCGTCGGAGCCGTACACCGCCGACGCACCGGCAGCCAGCACTTCGATGCGTTCGATCAGGGCGCTGGGAATGTTGGCCAGGTTGACAACGTTCACCGAGCCTTCGTAGGCCAGCGGGTAGTCGGCTTGGCGACGGCCGTTGACCAGCACCAGCGTGCGGTTCGGACCCAGCCCGCGCAGATTGATGGTGTTGGCGGCCGGCGTGAACGTATTGCCGAAATCCTCGCCCTGCACGTTGCCGGTGTTCTCGGTCAGCGCGCTGAGGGCGTCGAAGGCATTGCGGTAGCCCTGTGCGTCGATCTGCTCGCGGCTGATCACCGTCACCGGCGAGGGTCCCTCGACACTGGCACGTGGAATGCGCGAGCCGGTGACCTTCACTTCCTGCAATGTGGTGGGCGCGCTTTCCTGCGCGAAGGCCGGCAGCGAGGCCAGCATCAGGGACGACAGCGCGAGCACCAGCGGACGCGGGCGCATCGCCTTGTGGGAGGCGGACATGGGCTTCCTGGGGGAGTGGGCGGGTGGTACGGGAGCCGCAGCCGGTACGACACATAACGATCCCGTAACGAAAGTGTCCTGAATGGGTGGTTTCAACGGAAATGACCAGCCCTGATGGGCTTATGCCTGAACCGAATCAGACGCGTTTACGGCACCACCCCACTTTTGCAATGAATTGCATGGCCTGGCGCGTCGGTGATGCGCATCGTGCCGGGATGACCAACAGCGCCCCTTCCACCCACTTCGCTCCACTACGACCCGTCCTGCGCCGCCACTTGCTCCACCTCCAGGCCACGCCCATCACCCTGCGTTCGTTCCAGCGCACCGACCTGCCACGCTGGCGTGCCTTCGACGACCGTCGCCAGCGCGGCCAACGGCCGTCCTACGGCATTGATGAAGAGGCGCGGTTCCTCGCCAGCGTCTATCGTTCACGCCTGCAGGAAGACAACGACCTGCTGGTGCTGGGTGTGTTCGACGACGTGCAGGGCGTACTGCACGACCAGCTGCATATCCGCCTGCAGTCGCTGCACTCGCGCTGCGCCGAGCTGCAATCGCTGCAGCACCGGCACCCCCATCCGCAGGCGGCACTGCGGGCACTGTGCCCGTTCCTGTTCGACGATGTCGGCCTGCACCGCCTCTTCGTGCTGCTGCCGCCAGGCTGCACCAGCCCGTTTGCCCAGGCGCTGCAGGCCCATGGGTTCATCCGCGAAGGGATCCTGCGCGACTACCATCTGGACGCGCAGGGATGGCATGACCGTCAGCTGCTGGCGCTGACCGCGTCGGCCTGGCGCAGCTGCCAGCAGCCGATCGGCTAGCGCACCCGCTCCAGTGCCGCACCGGCACCGGTCAAGACCGTGCAGGCATGGTCCTGTAGTTCCTCGCCGCTGGCATCGTTGCCGCTGGCGGCATCCACGCGGGTAGCTAGCAGGATGAAGCCGGGGCCGCCCCGCACCTCGCCGCGCCCGGCCACCACCAGGCTCCACTGGCCCACATCGCCCACGCCGCTCAGGCCATAGGCCAGCAGATTGAGCGGATTGGCGGTCAGTTCTGCACCGGGCAGCAGATAGGCCTGGTACTGATGCCCGCGCAGCGGCACCGGAAACGGTGACCAGCGCGGACCCAGCGCACCGGCATGTGCATCCAGTGCCTGCAGCACATCCGCGCGCAGGCAGTCGACATGGATATGCAGCTGGTGCTGCGAGCGACCGTGCGGCGAATTCAGTGCCAGGCTGGCCACGCTGCGCGGCAGCGGCCGGCCCAGGGCCTGTTCGGTATGCCCGCGCGCCTGCCAGGCGGCCGCAAAATAGTTGGGTACCCCACGCTGGTACAGGCCGTGGCTCTCGATGCCACTGACCTTGTCCAGCGGCATCAGCAGGAACTGGTAGTCACCGTGCGCATCCTTGACCAGCACGTCGCGGCGGTCGGCCGCCGTCTCCACCCGCAGGCAACTGCCACGCGGTCCTTCCACCGCCTTGCAGTCACGCTCGATCAAGCGCCACAGCGCATCGGAATGGGCCGGCGGTGGAGGTGGCGCGCTGGCGCAGGCGGACAACAGCAGCAGGGACGACAGCAGCAAAGGGCGCAGGGACACGGCAGCAACTCACGGAACAGGCACGGCAGACGGCGCCGCGCTGCATTCTAGCCAGTGCAGTGCTGCAGTCAGTAGGTGCCGAACGGCACTTCAACCACGAACGGGGCCTCGCCGTCGCCGCCCTGCAGGGTGTAGCGGTCCAGCGCGCCATCATCATCGGCGTGCGGCTGGCGCTGGAAATGCAGGGAATAACGGTTGTCGCCCAGCAGGACGGCACTGCCATCGTCCTCCAGGGCGGCGCCCTCGGGGATCAGCAGCCCACCCAGGTCGCTGTAGGCCCCGGGCACATCGGCGAAGCCGTAGTCTGCCAGTTCGTCCACACGCTGCATCGCATAGACATGCGGCAGATAAGGACGCGCCGGGCTGCGGCCATTGCTCAGGTCGGTCACCCAGGCCTGCGGCAGGTGGTACTGCTCGCGCAGCGCGGCCACGCCCAGCGACGGGCTGGCCACCTGCAGGCAACACACCGCCCGCTTGCCTTCACGGTCGAGGACGGCGAAACGGTCGCCGCGGGTCGCCGCCTGCGGCAGCATGGCGAAGGCCAGATTGCGCTGGGCCGGCGCGTAGCCGGCCTCGGTCTGAAGGTTGCGCCACGCGCCGAACACCGGCGTTTCCGCGGCTGCGGCCGGCACTGGCTCGGCGGCAGTGGCGGCACACGCCACGGCCAGCACCGATACTGCAAGTACCGTCATCGCCCTGCGCTTGTCGCGGAAACTGTCTGCCGTCATACCGTATCCAGCACCTGCACCGGAATGGCCCGGCCTGCCCGCTGGCGCGATGCCAGTCATCCCTCCCACTATGCAGTGGCTACGCCGTGCCGGCAATGACCGGGGCGCTGACGCCTTTCGCGCGCCGGGTGCTATCGTTCCGCCCATCTTCCCTGCGCAGGAGCGCTGTATGTCCGCCTTCCGTCTGTCCCTGTTGCTACCCGCGTCGGCCCTGCTGCTGTCGGCCTGCGTCAGCACCCCCGGTCCGCAGGTCAAGGGTACCGGCCACTGCGACGCCAGCCAGCTGGGCTGGGCAATCGGCCAGCCTGCCAATGAGCCCAACATCCGCCGCCTGTCCAGCGAAAGCGGTGCCGGCCTGGTCAACCCGATCGGCCCCAACACCATCACCACCAAGGACATCCGCCACGACCGCCTGCGTGTGTACGTGGACAAGGACAACATCATCACCGCCACCCGCTGCGAGTAGGCGCTGTAGAGCCGAGCCCATGCCCGGCTGCGCTTCCGTGACAGCCGAGCGCAGGCTCGGCTCTACAGCTCAGGGCTCGGTATACCCCGCGCAGTCCGGCAGCGCCTGGTCGGGGTGGAACACCCCATCACTGAAGCGGAACAACCGCGTGTAGCTGCACGCCGGGTCCTGCTCGGTGCGCAGGTCCTTCTTCTTCAACGGCCCCTTGGCCAGCGAATCCTCGAAGCGTGAGACACCGGCCGGGAACCGCGTCGCCACCGTCTGGTAGCGCAGCACCGGCATGCCCCCGGCGGCGGTATCCAGCGCCAGCCTTGCCGAGAACCCGTACTCGTCGTGGCAGGCACCGGCGCGCTGCTTCATGTCCTGCTCGCTGAAACAGGCGCGGATCATCGCGTTGCCCAGCCATGGCAGGGTCAGCACGTCGTCGTCCACCTGGATGTCATCCTGCAGGTGACGCACGCGCGCCAGCTGCAGCGTGGACGCGTCGGCACCACCGCCTGAGTACATCGTGCTGAATTTGACGATACCGCCCACCAGCACGTTCTGGCGGGCGCGCTGCCGCGGGTCGCTCACTGCCTCATCGCTGCCAACGCCAGGCGCAAGCCGCACGATCCACGGCCACAGCGAAAGCTCGCTTTCCTGCGGCACGTCGATGCTGACGTGGTAGACGTGCGGCTCGCTTTCGCCGGCCTCCCGTTCAGAGACTTCCAGCGTCGTCGGCCGATCGCCGTCCTCGGCCACCGGCTGCACACGCACGCACCAGGCACGATCGAGGGTGCAGTACTGCATGAGTGCTTCGCCCTGCCCTCCCTGTTCCAGCACCTGCCCCAGCGGCTCCATCACGTTGCCGGCGGCGTCGCGCTGCTGCGGCAGGATCGCGGACTGCGCCAGCACCAGCAGCGGTGTTGCCAGCAATGCAGCGCACAGGGTCGCGCGGGCAACGATGGTGGGCATGGGCGGCTCCTGCGTACGGGATTCCGATGGTAACCGCTGTCCGGGTGGGGCTGAGCCATGCTCGACGGCTGTCTGTCGGGAAGAGCAGCCGAGCATGGGCTCGGCTCTACATCATCCGCAGTCGCAGCCACCCCACCCTTTTTCCTTCGAGGTCTGGCCGATGCCCGGATTGAACGTATTGCTCGGGTCCAGCTGCCGATAGAACCCGGCCAGGGCCGGCTTGGCCGGGTACAGGTGGCCGACATTGTGCTCGGCCGGATACTCGGCGCCGCGCTGGTCCAGCAGCGCCCACATCGCGTGCTCGATCGCCATCGGGTCTTCGCCCTTGCGTGCGATGTAGTCCTGGTGGAACACATGGCACAGGAAGTGCCCGTAATACAGCTTGTGCAGCAGGCGGCCATCGATATCGGCCGGCAACTGCTCGAACCAGTCGGCATCATCGCGGCGCAGGGCGATGTCCAGCGCCACGATATCCTGCACCTGGTCCCGATGCACTTCGCGGTAGCGCACCGCCGCGCCGGCCACCGCGAAGCGATGCAGGAACGCCTTGCGCCCCTCATCGGCCGTGCAGTGGAAGTAACCACCCTCATGATCGGCGAAGAAGCCGCGCAGCCAGGCCTCGGTTGCCGCCGCGTCCTGTGCGGAGACCTTCAGCAACAGGTGATGCTCGTAGCGCTGGCGGAATTCACCCATGCGCCGGGGCAGGTGCGAGGGCAGCAGGCCGGTCAGCACCTGCATCACCCGGTCGGTCACCCCGCGCAGGCCCAGCCGCTCGAACCATCCATCGACCCGGCTCTTCAATGCGAACGCGGCGGGCACACGGGAAGTGCCGAGGCGGTCGATCAACAGGAAGCTGTCCTTGCCGTAGCGCTCGCCGATGTCATAGGCATCGCGGTGGATGTACTCGCCGGCAATCGGCAGGCGCTCGAAGCCGGTCAGCAGCTGGCGCCGGATCGCAGTGAGGCTGTCGGTGCGGTTGCTGCCGATGTAGAAGACCTCGGCGGGCTCCTTTTCGAAGGTATCCAGGCGCACCGCGAACACCGCCAGCTTGCCGGCCGAACCGGCCGCTTCGAAGTGGCGGCTGGGGTCGGCGTTGAAGCGTGCCGGCGTATCGGCATCGACCCGGCGCACTTCCTCGGCGTAGCGTGGATCAGACGCGGCGCGGCCATCGCCGTCACCCACGTCGTCAGCGGCATAGTCACCGGCCTGCAGGCGCTGCAGGATCTGCTCGGGCGTATCACCCAGCGCGATGCCGAGGTGGTTGACCAGCTGCAACTGGCCCTGCGCATCGACCTGCGCATACAGCGCCAGCTCGGTATAGGCCGGGCCACGGCGCACCAGCGCGCCGCCGGAGTTGTTGCAGATGCCGCCCAGCACCGAGGCGCCGATGCAGGAGGAGCCGATCACCGAATGCGGTTCGCGGCCCAGCGGTGCCAGGGTCTGCTCCAGGCGGTCGAGCGTGGCGCCGGGCAGGCACAGCACCTGGCGGCCCTCGTTCAACAGCTGGATGCCGGTCAGGCGCAGCGTGCTGACCAGCACGATCGGGCGCCCATAGTCGTCCCCATCCGGGGTCGAGCCACCGGTCAGGCCGGTATTGGCCGCCTGCAGGATGATCGCCGCTCCGCCCTGCACCGCTGCCTGCAGCACATACCACAGTTCCAGCAAGGTACCTGGGCGCACCACCGCCAGCACCGGGCCATCGCCGAAGCGGTAGCCACGACGGAAGCGGCGCGTGGTCTTGTCGCCGGTCAACACATGGCGGCTGCCGACCGCGTCGCGCAACTGCGCCAGCACGGCGTCATGGCCACTCATGGCAGGTTGACCAGCGAATCGCGGCTGATGTCGGCGATGCGGCGCGCGCCGGTCAGTGTCATCGCCACGCGCATCTCCTTGGCGATCAGGTCCAGCAGGTTGGCCACGCCGGCCTCGCCCTGCGCGGCCAGCGCATAGACGAAGGCGCGCCCCAGCAGCACGGTATCGGCCCCCAGCGCCAGCATGCGCACCACGTCCAGGCCGGTACGGATGCCCGAATCGGCGAGGATCTTCAGGTCGCCCTGCACCGCATCGGCGATGGCCGGCAATGCACGTGCGGTAGACAGCACGCCATCCAGCTGGCGACCACCGTGGTTGGAGACCACGATGCCATCGGCACCGAACCTGACCGCATCGCGCGCATCATCCGGGTCGAGGATGCCCTTGATCACCATCGGGCCCTTCCAGAACTCGCGGATCCACTCCAGGTCCTTCCACGAAATGGACGGATCGAAGTTGCTGCCCAGCCAGCCGATGTAATCCTCCAGCCCGGTCGGGTTGCCGCGGTAGGTGGAGATGTTGCCCAGGTCATGCGGACGGCCGAACAGGCCGACGTCCCACGCCCAGTGCGGATGGGTGACGGCCTGGCCGATGCGGCGCAGCGAGGCATTCGGGCCGCTCATGCCGGAGTGTGCGTCACGGTAGCGCGCGCCCGGCACCGGCATGTCCACGGTGAACACCAGCGTGGTCACGCCGGCGGCCTGTGCCCGCTCCAGCGCATTGCGCATGAAGCCACGGTCGCGCAGCACGTACAGCTGGAACCACATCGGCCGCTGGATGGCCGGTGCCACTTCCTCGATCGGGCACACCGATACGGTGGACAGGGTGAACGGGATGCCCCGGCTGTCGGCCGCGCGCGCCGCCTGCACTTCACCGCGGCGGGCATACATGCCGGTCAGGCCGACCGGCGCCAGCGCCACCGGCATTGCCAGCGTTTCGCCGAACAGCTCGGTTTCCAGGCTCAGGTCGGACATGTTGCGCAGGATGCGCTGGCGCAGCGCGATGTCGGACAGGTCGGAAACGTTGCGCTTCAGCGTGTGCTCGGCATACGCGCCGCCATCGATGTAGTGGAACAGGAACGGCGGCAGCCGGCGTTGCGCTGCGGCACGGTAATCGGTGGAGGCGGAGATGATCATGGGGTCAACCGTGTGGGGAAGGCAGGCGCGAGGCCCGCGCACGCCGGGCTTCGTTGTCATCGAGCGTGCGCAGCGTGGTGTGCACGAACTCGAGGTGGGCATGCGCGGCGGCGCGCGCGCGTTCGGGGTCGCCGGCCAGCACCGCATCCATCATTTCGCGGTGCTGGTCGGACAGGGGCGAGAAGGTCCTCGCCGAGGTGTAGAGCTTCTCGCGGCTCTGCGAGATGTTGGTCTGCAGCAGTTCGAACAGGCCGCGCATCACCTGCAGCAGCACCAGGTTGTGGGAGGCCTCGGCGATGGACAGGTGGAAGGCCGCGTCAGCCTCTGCTTCACCGGTGGGGTCGTCCTTGCCGTGCGCGTCCATCATGGTCTGGAAGGCCTGCGCGATGCGCGTACGGTCCTCATCGGTGGCTCGCAGCGCCGCATGCCAGGCAGTGGCACCTTCCAGCGCGTGGCGGATCTCCAGCACGTCAAAACGGTATTCCGGGTCGCCCTGGAACAGCGGCAGGTACGGCGCCAGCGGTTCATCCAGCGCCTGCCGCGCGCGCGCCGCCGGTTCGGCCACGTAGGTGCCGCCACCGATGCGTGCGGTCAGCAGGCCCTGGCTGGCCAGCTGCGCGATCGCCTCGCGCAGCGCGGTGCGCGAGACCCCCAGCTGCACCGCCAAGGTGCGCTCGGCGGGCAACCGGTCGCCCGGCCGCAGCCGCTGTTCCTGCACCAGGCCGCGCAGCTGCGCGGCCACCCTGTCCGAAATACGTTGCGTGCTCATGGCGCCATTGTGGCCCGAAGCGCACAGCGGGTGGTCGGCCAGCCATGCATGGCTCAGGGAATCATCCAGGTCAGCCAGTAGGCCTGGGCCAGGGTGATCAGGCCGACCATCGTGGTGAAAATCAGGCTGTGCTTGACGGTGAAGCGGAACAGGTCCGACTCCTTGCCGGCCAGGCCGACCGCCGCGCAGGCAATGGCAATCGACTGCGGCGAGATCATCTTGCCGGTAACGCCACCGGTGGTGTTGGCCGCCACCAGCAGCACGTCGGATACGCCGATCTGCTGCGCGGTGGTGGCCTGCAGCGCCGAGAACAGCGCATTGGACGAGGTATCCGAACCGGTCAGGAACACGCCCAGCCAGCCCAGGAACGGCGAGAAGAACGGGAACGCATCGCCGGTGTGCGCCAATGCCAGCGCCAGTGTTGCCGACAGGCCCGAGTAGTTGGCGATGAAGGCGAAGGCGAGCACCATGCCGATCGAGTAGATCGGCATGCGCAGCTCACGCACGGTTTCGCCGAAGGTCTGCAGCGCCGAGCGGGCCGGCATGCGCAGTGCGATGATCGCGATCACCGCCGCAAGGATGATCGCGGTGCCGGTGGCCGACAACCAGTCGAATTTGTAGATCGCCTCATAGCTGAGCGGCGCGTCGACGATCGGCGGCATCTTCTGCACCCTCTGGTCCAGGCCCGGCACCGGGAGCTTGAGCACCCAGCCTTCCAACGGGCCGCCTGCCGCGAACAGCGACTTGAACGGCCTGATGCTCCACAGCGTGACCATCGCGGTGAGGATCAGGAACGGCGACCACGCCTTGGCGATCTGGCCGACGCTGTAGCGTGGTGCCTCCAGTGCCTGCGCGGCCGCCTCGGCGCTGGTTTCGGTATCGAAGCGGAAGATCCGTGCCGGCTTCCAGCGGCGCAGGAACAGGGTCAGGCACACCAGCGACGCCAGCGAGGCGGTGATGTCCGGCAGCTCCGGGCCGATGAAGTTCGAGGTGAGGTACTGCGCGATGGCGAACGAGCCACCGGCCACCAGCACCGCCGGCCAGGTTTCCCTGATGCCACGCCAGCCATCCATGATGGCCATGATCCAGAACAGCACGATCACAGTCAGGAACGGCAGCTGGCGGCCGGCCATCTGGCCGATCTCGAATGCATCCAGGCCGGTGACCTGCCCGGCCACGATGATCGGAATGCCCATCGCACCGAACGCCACCGGCGCAGTGTTGACGATCAGGCACAGGCCGGCGGCATACAGCGGCTTGAAGCCCAGCCCGACCAGCAGCGCCGCCGTGATCGCCACCGGCGCACCGAAGCCGGCCGCGCCTTCCAGGAAGGCACCAAACGCGAAACCGACCATCAGCATCTGCAGGCGCTGGTCTTCGGTCACCGACAGGATCGAGGCGCGGATGATGTCGAACTGACCGGTCTTGACCGAGACCTTGTAGAGGAACACCGCGCCGATGATGATCCAGGCGATCGGCCACAGGCCGTAGACGAAGCCGAAACCGGCCGCGCCCAGCGCCTGGCTCAACGGCATGCGGTAGAACAACAGGGCCACGCCAAGCGCGATGGCCACGGTGATCGTGCCGGCCAGCCAGCCCTTCATGCGCAGCACCGCAAGGGCAACGAAGAAGAACGCGATCGGCAGCAGCGCGATCAGGCTGGACAACCACAGGTTGCCGGCGGGGTCGTACAGGTGTTGCCAGGGCTGCATGAAGGCTCTCGACTGGGGCGGGATGTGCTCCACCGCAGGCGGTGGGTCGCCGTGGCTGTCGACTATTGGTCGTACCAATAATGATTTCGATCAGACCACTTGCAGCGGATTTAACCGCCGCTCCGACGAAGTGCCTATTAGACCATAGGGCTAGACTTCATATTGGTCCGACCATTACGGCTCTCATGGTAGTGGCGGCCGCTGGCCGGCAACTAGACCTTCCCTACGGAATCCTTTTCTCCAACCGCCGCATCACCGCCAGCACCAGCACGCACAGCACGCTCACCCCGATGGCGATCACGTACTTGCTGATCCCCACCGCAATCCCGATGGCCGCTGCCATGATCAGCGAGCTGGCCGTGGTCAGGCCGCTGACCTGGTCCTCGCGTGACCCACGCAGGATGGTGCCAGCGGCAACGAAGCCGACACAGGCCACCACCGCTTCGATCAGGCGCACCGGATCGACCTGCAGCAGGTCGCGGTAGCGCTCCTGCTGGAAATGCTCGGCCACCGAGTCGCCGAGGCCGACGATCAGCGCAGCGGCCCCCGCGATCAGCATGTGCGTACGCAGGCCAGCGGCGTGCTTGCCCATCTCGCGCTCGACGCCGAGCACGCCGCCAAACAGCATCGCTGCGGCTACGCGCAGCAGGATCGAGACATCCTGGGTGAGTTCCATGGTCAAGCTCCGGGGTTTTCCCGGAGCGTCGCGTGGCCCCCGTGGCACAGAGGTGAAGGCCACGCCACAGTCCGTTCACCCGGTAGCGCCGGGCGACACCCGGCGGCACCGCACCCTGCGTTCAACGCATCACTGCGCCAGGTAGCCACCATCGATGGCGTAGTACGCGCCGGTCGCAAACGAGGCGTCGTCGCTGGCCAACCAGGCCACCAATGCCGCCACTTCCTCGGCCGTGCCCAGCCGCTTCAGCGCGTGCCGTCCTTCCAGCGTGGCGCGCACCTTCGGGTCCATCTTCTCCAGCAGCGGTGTGCTGATGAAACCCGGACCCACCGCGTTGACACGGATGCCGTCGGCCGCATGTTCCCACGCGGCGGTCTGGGTCAGCCCGACCACGCCGTGCTTGGCCGCCGCATAAGCGGTGGAACCGGCATAGCCCACCTGGCCCAGGATCGAGGCCATGTTGATGATGCTGCCGCCGGTTCCAGCGGCCCGCATTGCCTGGATCTGCGCACGCTGGCACAGGAACACACTGGTGAGGTTGACGTCGATGACCCGCTGCCAGCCCTCGATCGGATAGTCGCCGCTGCTGGCCGCCGGCCCGCCGATACCGGCGTTGTTGACCGCCACATGCAGGCCGTCAAGTTCCTTGACCGTGCGCTGCACCGCCGCCTCCACCGCTGCATCGTCGGTGACGTCCAGCGCGATGCCGATGGCCTGTGCGCCGGTGCTGCGCAACTGCGCCACGGTGGCATCCACCGCATCCTGCTTGAGGTCCCAGACCGAAATACGGGCACCGGATGCGGCCAGCGTCTGTGCCACGGCCAGGCCGATGCCCGACACGCCGCCGGTCACGATCGCGGTCTTGCCGGTCAGCTGGTAATCAATCATCTGCATTCTCCATCGGTGGGGGTAGCGATGCGGCGCGCGGCCGCCAATCCATCACCTTACGCCGGCCGCTGTGACGAGCAGACCAACAGCCTGTCCGCGGATGATCGTTCCAGCAATGAAACCTCAACCGAAGTTCATGTAGGGAATCAAGTACGGATATAGCGGCAAAACGCTGGCGTATGTCCGGCACCCCGTTCAACTTGGCCGTAATGACCAATCGGTTTGACCGTATTCAAATCCCCTGCGAATGATTCGCAGCGACAATGGGAAACGTTTCCAGTTTCTTCGACACATTTTTTCCAACCTGGCGTTTTCCGGCCTTCCAGGCTGCCCGCTACGCGGGGCAGCACATGGGCCATGGTGCCAGCGCCTCCCCTCCTGTACGTGCCGAGCGATGTCCCGATACTTCACCTTTGCCGATTACCGCCGCTTCGGCCAACGCCACGGCTTCGATTACCGCGCTGATCCGGAACACCTGCGCGACGACCAGTGGGCCGGCCGCGGCGAAGTCAACGAACAGTTCATGCGCGGTGGCATGAGCCTGATCGCCTCCGACGTGCATAACCGGTTCCCCTATGTGGCGACCGCGCAACAGCGGCCCGGGCTCGCCATCCGCGTGATGCTGCAGGGCCAGGTCGACGTGCGTATCCCGCGACGCGGAAGTTTCACCCTGCGTGCCGGCACCGCGATGACCGCCCACCATCGCGACCAGATCGAGATGACCGGGGCGCACCCCGGCGAAACGCGCCTGCGCGGGGTCAGCGTGATCGTGCCGGGTGGCATCGACGCGGATGTTTTCCAGATGCCACAGCTGGAAAAAGCGCTTGGCACGCACCTGGAATGCCGCCACTGGGCCATTCCCCACGCCATGCTGCCGGTGCTGGGCCAGTTGTTCGACAGCCCGTGGCAGGACGGCATCGACGCGCTGTGGCGCGAAGGCGTGGCATTGCAGCTGCTGGCCCTCGGCCTGCAGGCCGAGGATCTGCAGACCGACCCGGTGCGCACGCTGCGTGCCGGCCAGCGCGAGCGCCTGGAACGGGTACGCAGTTACCTGCATGACGACCCCAGCCATGCACACAGCCTGGTCGAGCTGGCCCGGCTGGCCTGCATGAGCCCCAGCTCATTGCGCCGCCATTTTGCCCAGCAGTATGGAAGTTCGGTGTTCGACTACCTGCATGAACAGCGCATGCGCCATGCCGAACAGGGCCTGCGCGAAAACGGATGGACGGTTGAGCAGGCCGCCGCCGCCAGCGGCTACCGCCACCCCAGCAACTTCGCCGCCGCGTTCCGCAAGCGCTTCGGTCTGGTCCCCAGCCGCTGGCGTACGGGCCCCTCGAAGGTGGGGTGAGGATCCCCGCTCCGGTAGGTGTCGACCTTGGTCGACACGCTCCTGCACCGTCGCGGATGCCGGCCAGCGGCCGGCACTACCAAAGCCGCCTGATTCGACATGCCATGACTCAGCCTCGGTAGGTGTCGACCTTGGTCGACACGGTCCTGCATCGTCGCCGATGCCGGCCAGCGGCCGGCACTACCAAAGCCGCCCGATTCGACATGCCATGGCTCAGCCCCGGTAGGTGTCGACCTTGGTCGACACGCTCTCGCGCCGTCGTGGATGCCGGCCAGCGGCCGGCACTACCAAAGCCGCCCGATTCGACATGTCATGACTCAGCCCCGGTAGGTGTCGACCTTGGTCGACACGCTCTCGCGCCGTCGCGGATGCCGGCCAGCGGCCGGCACTACCAAAGCCGCC
>NZ_JCAFTS010000013.1:0-103511 GCF_059370495.1 Stenotrophomonas sp. YJH_SMC_69
ATGCCGGCCAGCGGCCGGCACTACCACGAATCAGCCTTACCCCAGATCGCCCAAGCGCGCCTGCAACGCCGCGATCGCGGCCAGTCCGGCCGTTTCCGTGCGCAGGATCCGCGGCCCCAGTTGCAGCCCCTGGAATCCTGCTGCGGCCAGTTGATCGCGGTCGCGTGGCGACCAGCCGCCTTCCGGGCCGATTGCAATCACGATGCCGCCAGCGGGAGCGGCTTCCAGCGTCGACAGGCGATGTGCTCCGTGCGGATCCAGGGTCAGCCGCAGCGAATCGGCTGGCAGCGCCGCCGCAGCCTGCGCCAGCGACAGCGGCGATCCTACCGGCGGAATGCGCGCGCGCCCGGACTGGCCGCAGGCCGAGGTCACCACGTTGTTCCAGTGCGCCACGCGCTTCTCCGCCCGTGCCGCGTCCAGCTTCACCTCGGTGCGCTCGGCGTTGACCGGAATGATCGCGGCCACGCCCAGCTCGGTGGCCTTCTGCAGGATCAGGTCCATCTTCTCGCCACGGGCGATGCCCTGCAGCAGGGTGATCGCCAGCGGGGATTCATTGTCGATGGCCTGCACGGCGTCGATGCGGACCTGCACCTCGCGCTTGCCGGCCACGGTCAGCGTCGCGCTGTAGTCGTGGCCATCGCCGTTGAACAGCACGCAGGTATCGCCTTCGCGCAGGCGCATCACCCGCACCAGGTGGTTGGCGGTCTCTTCCGGCAGGGTCACGGTCTGGCCGCTGTGCAGCGCCAGGTCGATGGGGCAGCGGGTCACGCGCATGCAATCGCCTCGTCGATGGCCGCCAGCGTGGTGTGCGCCAGCAGCTCCAGTTGTTCGTCGTCCACGCAGTAGGGTGGCATCCAGTACAGCACGTCGCCCAGCGGGCGCAGCACCACGCCGCGCTTGAGGGCGGCCTTGTAGGCCTGCAGGCCCAGCCGCAGGCCCGGGTCGAACGGCGTGCGCTTGTTGCCGTCGCGCGACAGCTCGAACGCCACCACCATGCCGGCCTGGCGCACGTCGGCCACGTGCGGGTGGTCGGCAAACGGTGCCGCCAGCGTGCCCATCACCGAGGCGATGCCCCGGTTGCGCGCGATCACATCGTCGTCGCGGAAGATGTCCAGCGTCGCCAGCGCCGCGGCGCAGGCCAGCGGGTTGCCGGTGTAACTGTGCGAATGCAGGAAGGCGCGCTCGCGCGAGTCGTCGAGGAAGGCGTCATACAGCGCCTGCGTCGCCAGTACGGCGGCCAGTGGCAGGAAGCCGCCGGTCAGGCCCTTGGACAGGCACATCAGGTCCGGCATCACCCCGGCCTGCTCGCAGGCGAACAGGGTGCCGGTGCGGCCGAAGCCGGTGGCGATCTCGTCGGCGATCATGAACGCGCCATGGGCATCGCACAGTTCGCGCACGCGCTGCAGGTAGACCGGGTCATGCATGCGCATGCCGCCGGCACACTGCAGGCGCGGTTCCAGGATCACCGCGCAGACCTCGCCCGGGTGCTGGTCGAACAGCGTGGCCAGGCCATCGGCCGCCTGCCGTGCGCGATCGGCCGCGCTCTGGCCCGGTTCGGCCAGGTAGGCATCGGGCGACGGCGCGAACAGGCCCTCGGCCAGCAGCGGCGCATATACGCGGCGGTACAGCGGAATGTCACCCAGCGCCAGCGCGCCCAGGGTTTCGCCGTGGTAGCCGTTCTCGAGCGCGATGAAGCGCGTGCGCCGGGGCTCTCCGCGGTTCTGGAAGTACTGGAAGGCCATCTTCAGCGCCACTTCCACGCCGGCGGACCCGTTGTCGGCGTAGAACACCTTGGCCAGCGGTTCGCGGCCGGCCTGGCGTGGCGCCAGTGCCAGCAGGCGTTCGGCCAGGGTGATCGCCGGCTCGTGGCCGAAACCGGCGAGCATCACCTGTTCCAGCTGCCCGGCCTGGGCAGCGATGGCACCACCGATGCGCGGTTCGGCATGACCGAACAGATTGGTCCACCAGCTGCTGACCGCGTCCAGATAGCGGTTGCCGTCGTGGTCGATCAGCCATGCGCCTTCGCCACGGGAAATCGGTACCAGCGGCAGGGTGTCCGGATGCTCACGCATCTGCGTGCACGGGTGCCACAGCACCTGCAGGTCGCGCTGCCGCCAGTGGCGGGCCAGCGGGGAGGGGGTTGGGTCTGCTAGCATTTCGGGCTCATGAACATGTTGCTGCCTGCACATTCTATCGGCCCCGGCGCAGCCGCCGGTCGCCGCGGAGATTCCGCATGAACGATGACCGTGCCGGCCGTCGCTTGCCGATCATCCATCGGGTCACCGATGAGGAGAACGGCCCCTTCCAGCGCCAGCACCTGGACCTGGAGTTCTCCAACGGCGAACGCCGCCGCTTCGAGCGCCTGGTCAGCCGTGGGCACGGTGCGGTGGTGGTGGTGCCGATGCTCGACGACGAAACCGTGCTGCTGGTACGTGAATACGCCGCTGGCATGCACCGTTACGAACTGGGGCTGGTGAAGGGCCGGATCGATGCCGGCGAGACGCCCGAGCAGGCGGCCGACCGCGAACTGAAGGAAGAGGCCGGTTATGGTGCGCGCCGGGTCGACGTGCTGCGCGCGATGACCCTGGCCCCGACCTACATGAGCCACCAGTCGTGGCTGGTGGTGGCGCGCGACCTGTACCCGGAAAAACTGGCCGGCGACGAGCCGGAGGAGCTGGAGGTGGTGCCGTGGAAGCTGGCCGAACTGGACCAGCTGATGCTGCGCGAGGACTTCTCAGAGGGACGCTCGCTGGCGGCGCTGTTCATTGCCCGCCAGTGGCTGCAGGGAACGCGATGATCAAGCTGACGACGGACCTGCGCGAGACCGCCATCGCCATCGCCCAGGAAGCCGGACAGGCCATCATGCAGGTGTATGCCGATGGCTTCGACGTGCAGATCAAGGACGACAACAGCCCGGTCACCGCAGCTGACCTGGCCGCCAACCAGGTCATTGAACTGGGCCTGCGCCAGCTGACCCCGGACCTGCCGATCCTGTCCGAGGAATCGGCGCAGGTGGGCTGGGAGCAGCGCCGCCACTGGGGCGCCTACTGGCTGGTGGACCCGCTCGACGGCACCCGCGAGTTCGTCAAGCGCAACGGTGAGTTCAGCGTCAACATTGCCTTGATCTACCAGGGCGCACCGGCATTCGGCGTGGTGCTGGCGCCGGTCACCGGCATTGTCTGGCATGCCATGCGCGGGGAACTGGCCTATCGGCGGCAGGGTCTGCACGACACCGTGCTGCGCACCCGCACGCCGGCCACTGCTCCGCTGCGCGTCGCCGCCAGCCGATCGCACCGTTCGCCGGAAACCGAGGCGCTGCTGGCGCGCATGGGCCGCATCGAGACCATCGCGCAGGGATCGTCGCTGAAATTCTGCCGGATCGCCGAAGGCGGCCTGGATGTCTATCCGCGGCTCGGCCCGACCTCTGAATGGGATACCGCCGCCGGCCAGTGCGTGCTGCATGCGGCGGGTGGCGCGGTGCTGTCGGCCGCGACCGGCAAGCCGTTCCGTTACAACCGCCGCGAAACGCTGTTGAACGGCGATTTCATTGCCCTTGGTGATACCAGCCTGCCGTGGCGCGACTGGTTGTCCGACTGAACCTGGAGGCCGCATGAGCGCGCACGACACCCCTGCCACCGGCAGCGAGGCAAGCCGTCAACTGGAACGCCTGCTGGTCATCATGGCGCGCCTGCGCGACCCGCAGGGAGGTTGCCCATGGGACCTGGAGCAGGACTTCTCGACCATTGCCCCGTACACCATCGAGGAAGCCTACGAGGTGGCCGATGCGATCGACCGCGGCGACCTCGACGATCTCTGCGACGAGCTCGGCGACCTGCTGCTGCAGGTGGTGTTCCACGCACGCATGGCCGAGGAGCAGGGGGCATTTGCCTTCGCCGATGTCGCACGTGCGATCAGCGACAAGATGCAGCGCCGTCACCCGCATGTGTTTGCCGATGTCAGCGTCGACGATGCCGACGGGGTGATGCGCAACTGGGACGCGATCAAGCGCGCCGAGCGTGCCGCCAAGGGCGAGCAGGACACCTCCGCACTGGCCGGTATCTCGCGTGGCCTGCCGGAATGGCAGCGCGCCGTGAAGCTCCAGTCGCGCGCGGCCAGGGTCGGTTTCGACTGGCCGGGCCCGCTGCCTGTGCTGGACAAGGCGGCCGAGGAGCTGCAGGAGCTGCGAGAGGAATTCGAGCGCGGCGATATCGCGGGCAACAAGGCGCGCCTGCAGGAAGAACTGGGCGACCTGCTGTTCGTCTGCGCCAACCTGGCCCGGCACGCCGATATCGATCTGGGCGCCGCACTGCGCGGGGCCAACCACAAGTTCGAGCGGCGCTTCCGCGCGATGGAAGCGCAGGCCGAGGCGCAGGGGGAGGCGTTGGCGGCACTGGACCTGGATGCGCAGGAAGCGCTGTGGCAGCACGCCAAGGCAGCAGAAAAAGCGTGAAGACGCTTGGCCTGTTCCTGCTGACCGCGCTGGCCGAGATCGTCGGCTGTTACCTGCCATGGTTGTGGCTGCGCAAGGGAGGCAGCGTCTGGTTGCTGCTGCCGGCCGCGGCCAGCCTGGCCCTGTTCGCCTGGCTGCTGACTCTGCACCCGACTGCCAGTGGACGGGTCTATGCCGCCTACGGTGGCGTGTACATCGGCACCGCGCTGTTCTGGTTGTGGCTGGTCGACGGCATCCGCCCCAGCCGCTGGGACCTGTTCGGTGCAGCCCTGTGCCTGGCCGGCATGGCGGTGATCATGTTCGGTCCGCGCACGCCCCCGGTGTAGCGTCGAGCCAGGCTCGACCGCGCCCACCCTTTTGTAGAGCCGAGCCATGCTCGGCTGCTTCTCCGGGGAGCAGTCGAGCAAGCTTGGCGCTACAAAGGCCAAGGCAGCCGAGCATGGCTCGGCTCTACAACGGCCGCCGGGCCATGCCCCGCAAGCGCGCAGCGCTGCATCCCGGTAAGGCGCATGATGGCAGTGACCACGGCCCCCGGAGCACGCGCATGTCCCGCTTCGCCAGCTTCCGCGAGTTCTATCCGTTCTATCTCAGCGAGCACCGCCACCCGGTCTCGCGGCGCCTGCATTTCATCGGCAGCTGCGGAGTGCTGCTGCTGGCTGCGGCTGCCGTGTTGCGCGGCCAGCCGACGCTCCTGCTGGCCGCGTTGTTCTGCGGTTATGGATTCGCCTGGGTCGGCCACTTCTTCTTCGAGAAGAATCGCCCGGCCACCTTCCGGCATCCGCTGTATTCATTCATGGGTGACTGGGTGATGTTCGTCGACATCCTGCGTGGGCGGGTGCGCCTGTAACAGGCGGTTGCGGGGAGCGCAGCCATTGCCTTGCCCGAAAGGGAAAGGGCAAGGCGGGCCGCGCTTCCGCTTCCACGAACCGCTGCGCTGCGGCACGCCTGCGGGCGACCGATCTGGGATAATGGGAATTCCTGTTTCCTCTGCTGCCGGACCGGTCATGACCCAGAAGACGCTGCTCAACGATACCCACCGCGCCCTTGGCGCCAAGATGGTCGATTTCGGGGGTTGGGACATGCCCATCCACTACGGCTCGCAGCTGGACGAACACCACCTGGTGCGTCGCGAAGCCGGCGTGTTCGACGTCAGTCACATGACCGTGGTCGACCTGCGCGGTGACCAGGTCAAGCCGTTCCTGCGCCGCCTGCTGGCCAATTCGATCGACAAACTGAAGGTGACCGGCAAGGCCCTGTACTCGTGCATGCTGAATCCGCACGGCGGCGTCATCGACGACCTGATCGTCTACTACCTGGGCGACGATTTCTTCCGCATGGTGGTCAATGCCTCCACCCGCGAAAAGGACCTGGCCTGGCTGCGTGAGCAGGCGGCACCGTTCGGTGTTTCCGTCGAGCAGCGCCCGGACCTGGCCATCCTCGCCGTGCAGGGCCCGCAGGCGCGCGACATCGTGATCGGCCTGGCCCGCGAAGCCGACCGTGCAGCACTGACCAAGCTGGGCCGCTTCGCCGCCCTGCAGGCGCAGTCCGACGACGGCGTCGAGTTGTTTGTCGCCCGCACCGGCTACACCGGTGAAGACGGTTTCGAGATCCTGCTGCCGCAGGATGCCGTGGTCGCCTTCTGGAACCGCCTGCTGGCGGCAGGCGTGAAGCCGGCCGGCCTCGGTGCGCGCGACACCCTGCGCCTGGAGGCCGGCATGAACCTGTACGGCCAGGATATGGACGAAGAGATCAGCCCGTATGAAGCGGCACTGGCCTGGACCGTGTCGCTGGACGAAGGCCGCGACTTCATCGGCCGCGACGTGCTGGAGGCGCAGAAGGCCGCCGGCACCGCGCGCCAGATGATCGGCCTGGTGATGGACGAGAAGGGCGTGCTGCGCCACGGCCAGGCGGTGACCACCGCTGGCGGCCAGGGCGAGATCCTGTCCGGCACCTTCTCGCCGACCCTGGCCAAGGGCATCGCCTTCGCCCGCGTGCCGGCCGGTGAACTCGGCGAGGTCACCGTCGACATCCGCGGCCGGCAGGTGCCGGTGCGCGTGGTCAAGTTCCCGTTCGTGCGCGAAGGCCAGGCCCAGCCCGGCGTGCTCGCCGACGCCTGATCCGAACGTGCCGGTCGTCACTGACAGCAGTGGCGGCCGGTTGGTTACACTAGCCCCGTTTTTTCCACCCCTGCATATCTCTGGAGCAGTCCCATGAGCGAGATCCCCGGCGACCTCAAGTTCCTCAAGTCCCATGAGTGGGCCCGTGTCGAAGGCAATGGCCGCGTCACCGTCGGTATTTCCGACCACGCCCAGGGCCTGCTGGGTGACCTGGTCTACGTCGAACTGCCGGAAGTCGGCGCCGACGCCAAGGCCGGCGAACAGATCGCCGTCGTCGAGTCGGTGAAGGCCGCCTCGGACGTCTACAGCCCGATCAGCGGCAAGGTCGTCGAGGTCAACTCGGCCCTGTCCGACAAGCCGGAAACCATCAACGAAGATGCCTACGGCGAAGGCTGGATGTTCGTGATCGAACTGACCAACGCCGAAGAGGTCAACGAGCTGCTGGACCCGGACGCGTACGCCGAAGCCCTGGAGAACGACGACCACTGAGTCGTCGTTTCCGGATTCTGGAACGGCCACCTTCGGGTGGCCGTTTTTGTTTTGGCGACCGCGTCGGACTCATGACGCGGGGTTCGCTGTGCACCCTCGGCGTGGCATCAGCCGACAGGCGAACGGTGCCGATGGGCGTGCGCAGTTTTGCGCAAATCCGCGTTTCAGCCCCGCGCCGAAGCGTTCGAATGTGAAAACTTTTCGCCCCCCGTTGCGGCGCCGTTGTGCTGGCGTTGGCGGCGGTGCCGGTGACCACCGACGATGCGCGTACGCCGTTGTGCCTTGCCTGCGCCTGTCTACGCGGAGTGCTTATTTCAAGTGTTTTTTGATCAACGCCTGCATTGGCATCGATGCAGGCAACGTGCGTGCGCGCCGCTTCCACCGTCGTTGCAGGCCGTGCAGAGTGGTGGCGCCGGCGGCGCCCGGGAAGGCGCGGATGTGAAAATTTTTCGCGGGGGTTGTTGACAGTAAAAAAAACCGTGATTAGGTTTCGCCTCAGCAGACCTTGCCTGCCCAACCGAGTGCGCAGAATCAATCGTCCGATGCGAAGCAGCCCCTTCAAGACCACCGCGACCCTGATGACGGTGGACATGGCCCCGCTTCCCCCGGAGAAATGCAAGGCAACTCCCGTTCCGATGCCCGCTCCGCCGATCGAGGCGGGCATTGCCGCATCCGTAACGGCGCGCCTGACGCGCCGGCGGTCCCCGCACGCAGCATCCGCGGGTTTGATCCAACTGGGCGTTTCAACTCCCTATCACTGACGAGGAGCCATCCCATGGCAACCAAGAAAGCTGCGAAGAAGAAGCCCGCCGCCAAGAAAGCGGTGAAGAAGGTCGCGAAGAAGGCCGCTGCCAAGAAGGCAGTGAAGAAGGTCGCGAAGAAGGCAACCGCCAAGAAGGCAGTGAAGAAGGCTGCGAAGAAGGTCGCCAAGAAGACCACTGCGAAGAAGGCAGTGAAGAAGGCGGCGAAGAAGGTAGCCAAGAAGTCCGCTGCCAAGAAGGCCACCAAGAAGGTTGCCAAGAAGGCCACCAAGAAGACTGCCAAGAAGGCCGCGGCGCGCAAGCCGGCCAAGAAGGTCGCGAAGAAGGCCACTGCCAAGAAGGCCGTCAAGAAGACCGCCAAGAAGGCAGTGAAGAAGACCGCGAAGAAGGCCACCAAGAAGGCTGCCCCGAAGAAGGCAGCGAAGAAGGTTGCCAAGCGCAAGCCGGCCGCCCGCAAGAAGAAGGCCGCTCCGGTCGCTCTGCCGGCAACCCCGGCGCCGCTGATCTAAGTACTTCCCGATAGCCGCATCCTGAAACCCCCTTCCCTGGCTGCCCAGCGGGGAGGGGGTTTTTTTATGGGCCACTTGTAGCGTCGAGTCGAGCCAGGCTCGACCGCTTTGCTGACGGTCGGCGCTAGCCGTGCGGCGCCGCTGGAAAGCGCTCCATCAGGAAGTCGAGGAAGCTGCGCAGGCGGGTGGAGTGGTAACGGTCGTGCGCATAGACCACGTGCATCGGCCGACCGGCCTGACCGTATTCCGGGAACAGCTGCACCAGACGCCCCGCCTCGACATCGGCGGCCAGCAGCAGCGTCGATTGCAGGACGATGCCAAGGCCGTGCAGCGCCGCCGAACGCAGCGCTTCGCCATTGTTGATCTGCAGTCGGCCGTCGGGCACGTGGTCGAGCTCGCCAGCGTCGTCCTGCAGCCACTGGGCAAGCGCACTCGGTTCGAACGACAGGCATTGATGGCCGGCAAGTGCGTGCACGCTGCGTGGCGTGCCATGCCTGGCCAGATACGCCGGCGAGGCGCACATCATCAAGCGATAGGGGGCCAGTGCTCGTGCCACCAGCACGCTGCTGTCGGCCAGCGTGCCGATGCGCAGTGCCGCCTCGAAGCCCTCTTCGGCCAGGTCGACCACACGATCGGTCAGCGTGGCTTCGACCCGGACATCCGGATGACGGGCCATGTACTCGGCCAGCGCCGGTACCAGCGCGTGTGTACCGAAGATCACCGGTGCGCTGATGCGCAGCGTGCCCGCCGGTGAGAGCTGCTGGTGCTGCGCCTGCGCGTCGGTTTCCTCCACCAGGCGCAGGATCTCCTTGCAGCGCGCGTAGTAGTCCTCGCCGAACGGTGTCATGTGCTGGCGCCGGGTGGTACGGCTCAACAGCTGCATGCCCAGCCGGGCTTCCAATGCGCGCAGGTGCTTGCCGGCCATCGTTGCCGAGATATCCATCGCCGCGGCTGCCGCACTGAGGCTGCCCTTGTCCACGATCAGCACGTAGACCTGCATGCTCTCCAGCAGGTTCATCTGACACCCCGGGTGTTGAATGCTGAAACCTGCGTGGAGTTTATCAATCAGGGGTGATCAAACAGCATGTCGTGCACGGACCGGATTCGCCGGCCACGCTGACAGGAGAACACCATGGACTTGAATCTTGCTGGTCGTACCGCGTTGGTGACGGGCGCGGCCAGCGGCATCGGTGCCGCCGTCGCCAGGCAGCTGGCGGCCCAGGGCGTGCGCGTTGCCATCACGTCGCGGCAGCGGGCACCGTTGCAGGCGCTGGCGGCGCGGATCGAAGCCGAAGGCAGCGCCGCACCGGTCATCGTGGCCGGCGATGTCACGGTTGCCGGCGACCTCCGGTACATCGCGGACGCATCCCGTGAGGCATTGCAGCGTGTCGACATCCTGGTCAATGCCGCAGGCGGTTCCCGGCCGACCACGGTCGATGCCGATGACGATATCTGGGAGGAAGCGATCGCCCTGAACTTCTCCGCCGCACGACGGCTGACCCAGGCGCTGTTGCCCGGCATGCAGGCGCAGGCATGGGGACGGGTGATCAACTTCAGCGGTTCGATGGAACCGCGCGCGGTGAACGCGGCCACCGCGGCGAAGGCGGCATTGCACCTGTGGAGCAAGGGCCTTTCGTCGGAGGTGGCGGGGCAGGGCATCACGGTGAACGCGATTGCACCGGGGCGCATCAACAGCGCGCAGATCCTGGACCGCCTGCACCCCACCGAGGAAAGCAGACGCGCGTTCATTGCCCGCAACATCCCGATCGGACGCTTTGGTGAACCGGAGGAAGTGGCGCCGCTGGTGGCGTTCCTGGCCTCGCCGCTGGCGGGTTACATCACCGGTGCGGTGATTCCAGTGGACGGCGGCATGCACTACTTCGCGCACTAGCGCTGCGGAACTGCAGAGCCGAGCATGGGCTCGACGCTGCAACGGCCAACAAAAAGGGCGACCGATGGGCCGCCCTTCGCACACACGGTCGAGCCCGCCTGGTCAGCGCGGCGAAGCCACCGCGCGGTTGCCCGAGGCGCCCTTGCCCTTGCGCTTGTCCTGCTGCGCCGGGCTTGCGCCCTCGGCCATCAGGTTGTCGCTGCCGAAGTCGGTGTCCACGTCCAGCCAGCGCTGCGCCGGCAGGCCGAGCGCCGAGTCGAGCACGGTCGGCAGCAGGCCGCTGGGCAGGCCGCTTTCGCCATTCCAGAGGATGGCGATGCCGAGGTCGCGTTCCGGCACCAGCGCGACCAGGCCGCGATAGCCCTGCACGGCACCTGCATGGAACACCACGTCGTGGCCGGCGTAGTCGAAGGTACGCCAACCCAATGCGTAGCCCGCCGAGTGCAGGCGCTCACGGCGCCAGCCTGAACGCATCTCGCCCGGCGTGTTGATCAGGCTCGAATGCAGGGTGGCCAGCAGCGGTGCCGGCAGCACGTCGGGGCGATGGCCGGTGTGGGCCAGCAGCCACTGCGCCATGTCGCTGGCGCTGGCGTTGACGCCAGCCGCCGGAGCGACGCGGTAATAGGTGGGCTTGGGCGTCAGCGAGACCCAGCCGTTGCGGCTGCGCACGTGCGGACGCGCCCAGCGCGAGCTGGCCTGGATGCCGGCCAGGCCGAGGCTGGCATCATTCATGCCCAGCGGCTTGAAGATGCGGCGCTCGACCGACTGCTCGTAGAAGCTGCCCGAGGCCGCATAGACCACGTCGCCGATCAGGCTGAAGGCCACGTTCTGGTAGGCGTAGCACTCGCCCGGCAGGCATTTCAGGCTGGTGTTGGCCAGCTTCTGGGTCAGCGCGTAGTACTCGGCGTTGCCTTCGATGTCGCGGTCGTAGGCGTTGTACGGCAGGCCGACGCGATGGCTGAGCACGTCGGCCACGGTCAGGCGGTCGGTGGCTTCGGGCGAATTGAGGCGGAAGCCCGGCACGTAGTCGGTGACCTTGCTGTCCCAGCGCAGCGTGCCGTCGTTGACCAGCAGGCCGGCCATGGTGCCGGCGAAGGCCTTGGACAGCGAGGCCAGGCGGAACACGGTGTGCGCATCGACCGGCAGCGGGTTGTTGACGTCGGTGACGCCATAGCCACGCGCGCTGAGAATGCGGCCGCCCTGCACGATCGCCACCGCCATGCCTGGCACGCGCTCGCCATAGGTCAGCTGCTGCGCCATCGATTCGATGTTGGCGACGTTGAAGCCAGCCGCCGGCGCCTGGACGCGCGGCACCAGACCGGTGCGGTAGGCCGCAGGCTGGGTGTGGGCGACGGTGGCAGCCGTCGCGGATTCGATGTTGGTCGGCATCGGCGGCAACGCCGGCGGTGTCTGCGCGGTGGTGGACAAGGCAACGGGCATCAACATGCCCAGCAAACCGGTGGCCGCCGAACGGATCGGACGACGCAGGCTGTTCTTTTTCATCGGTTGGACCCGTGCGCGACTGCTGATGGCGATTCTAGCGCCGCTTTTCCCCTGTGCACAAACAAAGCGAAGATGAATGCGCATCTTGTTGAAAAAGTTGGAATTTTGACGCCCCGAAAGTGTGTATCGGAACGTGTCGTCCAGGCCGGTCGTCGCGTCCGTCCGCAGGCGCGAGGGCGCGTCGCGCTGGCGATGTTGCAGTGCATTGGCTAACGTACGCGCTTCACCGCCCCGGAGCCTGCCATGCTGCTGTCCAACCGCCGTCTGTGGGCGAGGGGCGCTGCATGAGCGCTGCATCGGGCAAGGGGCCGCTGCAGGGCCTGGCGGCGGCGCTGCGCGAGTCGCCGGCGCTGTGGTGGTCGTTCCTGTACTTCTTCTGCCTGCTCAGCGGCTACTACGTGCTGCGCCCGGTGCGTGAGGCCATGGCCGCCTCGGCGGACCTGGAAACGGTGTTCCCGCCCGTGCTGATCACCTGGTTCGCCAGCCATGGCATCGCGTTGAAGGACTTCGTCCTGCAGTTCCTGTTCTCCTGCGTGTTCGTGATCATGCTGGTGCTGCAGCCGGTGTATGGCTGGCTGGTCAGCCGCTTCCCGCGCCGTGTGTTCCTTCCCGTGGTGTACGGCTTCTTCATCGTCACCCTGCTGGGGTTCTACGCACTGTTCGACAGTCACGTGCCAGGGCGGGGCATGGCCTTCTTCCTCTGGGTGATGGTCTTCAACCTGTTCGCGGTGGCGGTGTTCTGGAGCTTCATGGCCGACGTGTTCTCCAACGCACAGGCGCGTGCCTACTACGGCTACATCGGTGCGGCCGGCACCGTTGGCGCGTTCCTCGGCCCGTTGATCACCAGCGCGCTGGCCCAGCGCGTGGGCATCGCCAACCTGATGCTGGTCTCGGCAGCATTCCTGGTCGTGTGCCTGTTGTGCATCTGGCGGCTGCGGCATTGGGCGGTGCTGCGCGAACGCGAGCAGCAACTGGTGTCCGGCGAGCAACCGATGGGCGGCAGCGTGCTGGACGGCCTGAAACTGATCGTGCGCGAGCCGCTGCTGCGCTGGTTGGCGGTGATGGTGGTGTTCGGCGTGGGCGTCGGCACGCTGCTGTACAACCAGCAGGCCAGCATCGTGCGCGCGGCGTTTACCGACCCGGCGGCCAGTACCGCGTTCTTCTCGCGCATCGACCTGGCGGTGAACGCGCTGGCGCTGCTGATGCAGGTGGGCCTGACCCGCTGGCTGCTGTCGCGCCACGGCATCGCGCCGGCGCTGCTGATTCCCGGTTTCGCGATCCTGATCGGCTTCTCGGTGCTGGCAGCCTCGCCGATGCCGTTGATGGTCGCGGTGGTGCAGGTGATGACCCGCGCCAGCGAATTCGCACTGGCCAAGCCGGCGCGCGAGACCATCTACACGCGCGTGGACCGGCAGTGGCGCTACAAGGCCGGCGCGGCGATCGACACCGTGGTGTACCGCGGCGCGGACCTGGGGTTCACCTGGATCCACAAGGCACTGACCCTGTTCGGTTCGCACGTGGTGTTCATCGGCGGCGTGCTGGTGGCCGGCTTCATGACCCTGGCTGCATTCGGCGTGCTGCGCGAAGAAAAGAAGCTGCCGCGCGACCGTTGATTTGCCGGGGTCAGAGCCTTTTCCCGCGGATAGGGCGCTGACCCCATTCTCCTTCCCTGTCCAAGGAACCGCACATGTACTGGATCGCACTCGCCCTGACCTTGCTGGTCGCACTGCTGCACATCTATTTCCTGGTCCTGGAGATGTTCCTGTGGACCCGCCCGCTGGGCCTGAAGACCTTCCGCAACACGCCGGAGAAGGCCGGGGCCACGCGCGTGCTGGCGGCCAACCAGGGCTTGTACAACGGCTTCCTGGCGGCAGGCATCGTGGTGGGGCTGGTGATCGATCAGCCGGTGCTGGTGACGTTCTCGCTGGCCTGCGTGGTGGTGGCGGGGTGCTACGGCGCGTACAGCGTGAGCCGCCGTATTTTCATGATCCAGGCGGTGCCGGCGATCCTGGCGTTGGTGTTTCGCGCGCTGGCGTAGTTTCCAGCCAACGGCGCAGCCCCTCGTGGGTTGGTCGCGTGGAGCGGGTCATGTGTTGGGTGTGGCGGGTGGGCCGTGCAGGGGACGCTGCAAGTACGTCCATGTAAGCTCGATGGCGCCATCCATGGCGCCAACGCCCCTGAACGGCCCACCCGCCACACCCCTGACAGTTTCAGGGCGCGGCCAGCCCACGGAGAAGAAAAAGAAGTTCAAGAGCAACAGCAACAGCAACAGCAAAAAGCGGCCGGTGGGCCGCTTTTGCTTTTGCTTCTGCCCTTCTTTTTTCTCTTGCGTGGGTGGACGCCGCAGAGATGCGTCCGAGGCTGGGGGCGGTGGGTTCGCGGGGGTGTCCGCGGCATGGATGCCGCGGCCAAGCCCCCAGGGATGGGTTCACGGCGTCCCCCGCGAACCCACCGTCCCCAGCCTAACCAGGGCTTTCCGCGATCAACCGTCCACCCACGAGGGGCTGCGCCGTTCGCGGGAACCTACTTCGCCGGCGACAACCACATGTCGATCACCGCGCTGAACACCTCCGTGCCCGCACGGTCGCGCACGCTCACCGTCACCGGCAGGGCATAGCCCTCGGCCGCGACGACAATCGGCTGTGCCGGCAACGCCACCGCCTGCAGCGTGCCACGTGCCTTGGCCAGGTACTGCACCTGCATCCCCTTCGGGATCCAGCGCATGCCCTTCGGCAGCGATGCATCGACCATCAACCCGGCGGTCAGTTCGGCCAGGTTGCACATCGCGATCGCGTGCACCGTGCCGATGTGGTTGCGCACCCTGCGGCGGTCGGCCAGCGTGCCTTCGCAGCGGCCGTGTTCCAGGCGGGTGATGCGTGGCGCGATGCTGGCGAAGTAGGGCGCCTTGAAGCACACCGCGCGCGAGAACAGCCAGGTGCCGGCGGGCCAGCGCTGCAGCCGGTGGTAAAGCGAGAGCAGGGGCGTGGACATGGTGGGTATTCCGGTCGGCGGATAAAGCGACGGCGGGCCGAGGCCCGCCGTCGAAGCAACGCGTGTCGCGGGCGATCAGGCTGCCTGCGAATGCGGGTCCTTGTGCTGGCGGTCGTAGTAGCTGGCCGCGCGCAGTTCGTGGGTGTCGAAGTCGTCCACGCTGATGGTGTCCAGGGTCAGCGTGCGCAGCTCTTCCAGCAGGCTGCGCTCATCCTGGGTGATCACGCCCTCGGCCACGGCTTCGTCCAGCTGCGCCTTGAAGTCCAGCGCCTCGATGCCCTTGCTCTTCAGCGCCTTCAGGAACTTGCGCTCCACCGGCTCGGCCATGATCGCCTTGCTCAGGTAGCTGTTGATACGGCCGCCCGGGTTGTTCTCGCACGGGGTCAGGAACACGCCACTGGCCAGACGGTCGCGGGCTTCATTCGGCGCCATCAGCAGGGCGGCGACACGACGGCTCAGGCGATCGCCCGGAGCCTCGGCACGACGGCCCAGCGGGAAGATCAGTGCCCACATCAGCCAGCCGATCGGACGGATCGGGAAGTTGCGCAGTGCGGCCGACAGCGACTCTTCGATCTTGTGCACGCTGTCATGGAAGGCCCAGGCCAGCAGCGGCTGGTCGGCCTGCGGTGCGCCTTCGTCGTGGTAGCGCTTGAGCATGGCGCTGGTCATGTAGACGTGGCTCAGCACATCGCCCAGGCGGCCGGACAGCGATTCCTTGAACTTCAGCTTGCCGCCGAGGGTCATCATCGAGATGTCGGCCATCAGCGCCAGGTTGGCCGAGTAGCGGTCCAGCTTGCGGAAGTAGCGGCGGGTATAGGCGTCGCCCGGGGCGGCACCGAAGCGCGCGCCGGTCAGGCCGAACCAGAACGAACGCACGGCATTGGAGATGCCGAAGCGGATGTGGCCGAACAGGCTGCGGTCGAAGTCCTGCAGGCCGGCGCGGGTATCCGGATCCTGCGCGGCCTTCATTTCCTTCAGCACCCACGGGTGGCACAGGATCGCACCCTGGCCGAAGATCAGCAGGCTGCGGGTCATGATGTTGGCGCCCTCCACGGTGATCGCGATCGGCGCGGCCTGCCAGCTGCGGCCAGCGAAGTTGCGCGGCCCCAGGATGATGCCCTTGCCGCCGATCACGTCCATCATGTCCGAGATCACTTCGCGACTCATGGTGGTGCAGTGGTACTTGGCGATCGCCGACGGCACCGACGGCACGTCGCCACGGTCAACCGCGGCGGCGGTGGCCTGCGACAGCGCACTGATCTTGTACGCCTTGCCGCCGATGCGGGCCAGCGCTTCTTCCACGCCCTCGAAGCGGCCGACCGACAGGCCGAACTGCTTGCGGATGCGCGCATAGGCGCCGGTCACCGCGGCACCGGCCTTGGCACCACCACTGGCGGTGGACGGCAGGGTGATCGAGCGGCCCACGGCCAGGCACTCGTTGAGCATGTTCCAGCCCTTGCCGGCCATCGCCGCGCCACCGATCAGCTGGGTCAGCGGAATGAACACGTCCTTGCCGCGGATCGGGCCGTTCTGGAACGTCGAGTTCAGCGGGAAGTGGCGACGGCCGATTTCAACGCCGGCGGTGTCGCGCGGCAGCAGGCCCAGGGTGATGCCGATGTCGCGGGTATCGCCGATCAGGCCATCCGGGTCGTACATGCGGAACGCCAGGCCGATCAGCGAAGCGACCGGGGCCAGGGTGATGTAGCGCTTGTCGAAGGTAAGCTTGACGCCGAGCACCTGCTCGCCGTTCCACTCGCCCTTGCAGACGATGCCGTAGTCCGGGATCGACGTGGCGTCGGAGCCGGCGAACGGACCGGTCAGGCCGAAGCAGGGCACTTCGCGGCCATCGGCCAGGCGCGGCAGGTACTGGTCCTTCTGTTCCTGGGTGCCGTAATGCACCAGCAGTTCACCCGGGCCCAGCGAGTTGGGCACGCCGACGGTGGAGCTGACCACCGAAGACACCGACGCCAGCTTCTGGATCACCTTGTGGTGGGCCAGTGCGGAGAAGCCCAGCCCGCCATATTCCTTCGGGATGATCATGCCGAAGAACTTGTTCTTCTTGATGAAGGCCCATAGTTCCGGCGGCAGGTCCGCATGGACATGGGTGATTTCCCAGTCGTTGACCATCGCGCACAGCTCTTCCACCGGGCCATCGAGGAAGGCCTGTTCCTCGGCGGTCAGCTGCGGCTTGGGATAGTTGAGCAGGATGTTCCAGTCCGGATCACCGGTGAACAGTTCGCCCTCGAAACCGACCGAACCGGTTTCCAGTGCGATGCGCTCGGTCTGCGACAGCGGCGGCAGCACCTTGCGGAACACCTTCATCATCGGGCCGGTCAGCAGCGGCTTGCGGATGAACGGCAGCAGCAGCGGCACGGCGATGACGGCCAACACGGCGGCCGCGACGATCGTGGCGGTCTGGTTGACGTAGGGAATGAACCAGCAGGCGGCCAGCAGGGCCACGCTGATCAGCGTCCAGGTAACCAGCCGCATGCGGTGGTAGGCGACGAACGCGCCTGCCAGCAGCAGGGCGAGGAAGGGAAGAACGATGCTCATGAGCGTGCTCCGGTGACGTGCTCGTTTGTGGCGGACGAAGCCGCAGCGTCCGCTGCGGGCAACACGTCCAGATAGTCCAACACAGTAGCGGTAAAGGCGTCGTTGTCATCGCCGGCGACCATATGGGTGGCCTGCGGCAGCTGCACATGGCGCGCATGCGGCGCCAACGCCAGGAACTCGGCCACGGTCTGCGGCGTGACCAGGTCGCTGCGTCCGCCGCTGACCAGCAGCAGCGGGCACTTCACCTGGCGCGCGGCCTCGGCCAGTGCGTCCTGGTGCTGTTCGCTGTCGCGGGCCAGTTCGGCCACCAGGCGCGGATCCCAGTGCCAGCGCCAGCGGCCGCGGCCGTCCTCGCGCAGCAGCGCACGCAGCGACTGCTCGGATTTGCGCGGACGGTGCGGCATGTACGCCGAGATCACGTCGGCGGCCTGGGCCAGCGAAGCGAAGCCGTCGGGATGGGCGGTCATGAAGGCGAGGATGCGCTCGACGCCGGCGGTATCCCAGCGCGGGGTGATGTCGACCAGCACCATCGCCGAGAACAGGCCGGGCCAGCGCGACTCGGCCAGCAGGCCGAACAGCCCGCCCATCGATGCGGCAACCAGTACCGGCGGGCGCGGCTGCTCGCCGGCCAGCACGATCAGGTCATCGGCGAACTGTTCGCCGTGATAGGGCAGGTTGGCGGCATTCCAGTCCGAATCGCCGTGGCCGCGGGCGTCGTAGGCCAGCGTCTGCAGGCCGGCGGCATTCAGTGCGCGGGCAGTGGCATTCCAGGCGTGGCGGGTCTGGCCGAAGCCATGCGCGAACAGCACCCGGCCGCGCCGGCCATGGTCGCTGGCGGTGGCTGCCAGGCGGGCGCCATGGGCGGCGTCCAGGCGCAGGTCATGGAACGCAGCGGGAGGTGGGGACTTAACCATACTTGCTAGTATGGATCGGTTCGGGGGGAAGTCAATACTGCACGGTATGGTGCGCTGCGGAAGTCCCCTGAATGGACCTCGCCTGGGAGGCTGCGACGGTTTCGACCGCAACCGCGTACTGCAACGAACCCCGGCGTATGGTTAAATCAGCCCATGAATCAACCTGACGCTTCCGCCGGCGAACCGCGCGCCGGCCGCAACAGCCGCCTGAGTGCCGAAGACTGGGCCCAGGCGGCCCTCGATCTGATTGCTGAACAAGGTGTCGGCGCCGTCGCGGTGGAGCCGCTGGCACGGCGGCTCGGCGTTACCAAGGGCAGTTTCTACTGGCATTTCCCTTCGCGCGATGCATTGCTGCAGGCGGCGCTGGAACGCTGGGAACTGTTCGAACAGGAACAGGTGTTCGGCAGCCTGGAAGACGTACCGGATCCGCGCGTGCGCCTGCGCCAGCTGTTCCAGATGGTGGCGCATGAAGTGCAGCCGCACATCATCTACAGCGAGCTGCTGAAGGCACTGGATCATCCGATGGTGCGGCCGGTGATCGACCGCGTCTCGCAGCGCCGCCTCGATTATCTGGTCGCCTCGTTCCGCCAGGCGGGCCTCAGCTCGACCGATGCGCGTCATCGGGCACGCCTTGCCTACGCCGCGTATGTCGGCTTCCTGCAGTTGTCGTTGCAGCTGCAGCAGCCCAAGCAGGCGCGCGAGGATTTCGAAGCGTACGTCGAGCATCTGATCGAGACGCTGATTCCGAACGGATGAGCACCCGGGAATGATGTTGAAGCAAGGCCGCGGCGACACCGCGGCCTTTTTTGTTGTGCCTGGCCAGCTGTTTCCATGCGACACAAAGAGCAACGGCCCCTTGCGGGGCCGTTGCTGCATCAGCTGATCAGAGTGCCGATCAGAACTTCTGCTTGTACTGCATGTACATGAAGCGACCGATGTCGTAGCCACCGTAGTAGGAGTACTGCGAGTTCGGCGCCGAGTACATCTGCGGGCCGTAATGATCGAACACGTTACGCGCGCCCACGGCGATGGTTGCATTCCACGGTGCGTTCCAGGAGACCTGGACGTCGTGGAAGGTGGTGGCGCCACGGCGGTTCATCGGCTGGTCGCGTGCCGGATCCGGCGAGCCGAAGTCAGGCAGGCTGCACTCGGTCGAGAAGTAGCACTGTTCCTTCACGCTGGAGAAGTAGCGCGTACCCCAGGTGATGCCCCAATCGCCGTATTCCCAGCCCAGCACCAGGTTCGAACGCAGGCGGAAGTTGCTGCTGAAGCCGTTGAGGATCGACACCGGCACCTGCTGCGCGTTGGTGGTCTTCAGCACGTTCTTGCTGACGTAGGTGTTCTGCAGGTTGGCGTTGAAGCTGCCCCAGCTGCTGGTTTCGAAGCGATAGGCCACATCGAAGTCGAAGCCTTCGGTTTCCTGGTAACCGGCATTACGTGGTGCGTAGGTCAGGTTGGTCACGATGCCACGGGTTGCGTCGCGGGTGAACGAGTTGCAGCGGTCGGCGATGCCGAGTACGTAGCAGTCGTTGAGCTGGGTGGTCGGATCGTCGGTGACGATGGTGTTGGTGATCTTGATGTTCCACCAGTCCAGGCTCATGTTCAGGCCCTGGGCAAAGGTCGGGCTCCACACCAGGCCGACGGTCTTGGACTTGGACTTTTCCGGAGTCAGGTTCGGGTTGGAGACGGCGTTGAACGGCACCGGGCTCTGCTCATCCTGACCTTCCGCCGGGACGTAACCCTGCTTCAGCTGGCGGAAATTCGGGGCCAGCGCGCCCAGAGCGGCGGCGCAACGCTGGGCGGTGGCCGGATCGCTGGCAGCCAGGCCGAAATCGGTATCGCACGGATCGGTGAAGTAGGCGAAGGTCTGCGAGCTGCCACCGTACAGATTATCGATGGTCGGTGCGCGGAAGCCCTCGGCATAGGTGGCACGCACCAGCAACTGGTCGATCGGCTTCCACTTCAGGCCGAACTTGTTGTTGGTGGTGTTGCCGAAGGTGTTGTACTTCGAGTAGCGCGATGCGGCGTTGAAGCTCAGTTCCTTGGCACCCGGCAGGTCGGCCAGGATCGGAACATTCAGCTCCAGATACACTTCGTTGACGTTGTAGCCACCACCGGTCGGGCCGGCCGCCAGATCGGTCGAGTAGCCCGACTGTGACAGCGCATCCGGGACGTAGGTGCCCTTGTCTTCGCGGTACTCGTAACCCAGCGCGAAGCCCAGGTCGCCGGCGGGCAGGGTGAACAGGCTGCCGGCGATGTTCGCGTAGTAGGTCTTGGTGGTGACTTCACCGGTGTTCTTGGTGGTCGGGAACAGGAACTGCTGCAGGGCAGGATTGCCGGTCAGGCCGCCGTCGCCGGTACGGCCGTACGGAATGGCCGGATTCCACGGAATGCAGCCGCCCGGGCCCGGGCCATAGATCGGGTTGGTGCCCGCGGCCAGGCCGGCGGCCGTGCCGCACTCGACGCGGCCGGTGGCCGGGTTGAGGAACGACGCGCCGGTGGCCTGGGTGACCGCCAGCATGTTGTAGTTGCCGGTCTGGGTCTGCAGGTTCTCCGAGTTCTGGTAGATGTAGCCGGCTTCCCAGTCGAAGTACTTGTCATTGAACTGGAAGCTGCCCTGCAGGGCGCCAGTGAAGCGGAAGGTGGTCAGCTTGTTGGTCGACAGGCGCGGCACTTCCCAGCCACGGCGGATGAAGCCCATGTCGGTGCCGAACGGGTTGTAGTAGCTGTCCTGCGAGAGCACCGTACCCAGCTGACGCTCATAGTCGGCCGACTGCAGCGGATAACCGGCGACCTGGGCCTGCGACTCGCGACGGGTGTACAGCAGGTCGGAGACGAAGCGGATGTTGTCGGTCAGGTCGTACTGTACGTTGGCGAACACCGAACGACGCTTGGTCGGCGTCAGCAGGTGCATCTGCTCGTTGGAGTTGCTGACGTCACCGGTGATCGGGGTGAGGTCGGTCTCGTGATAGGCGTTCGGATCGAACGGATTTCCACCACGGTTCAGCGTCAGCAACGGTGCATTCGGATCATTGACGTCATAGACCGCGCCCCACTGGCTGACCGGGGTCCAGCCGCGGTCCGGGTGGCGATCCGTGCGCTGCGACTTGCTGAACCAGCGATTCTTGGCCCAGACGGCCTTTTCTTCGGCGTATTCCGCACCGATGGTGACCGAACCACGATCACCGGTGAAGCCGGCCACGAAGTCGAAGCTGCTCTTCTGGCCGTCGCCTTCGCCGTACTGGCCGACGTAGGCGTTGGCTTCCAGGCCCTGGAAGTTCTTGCGGGTGATGATGTTGATCACGCCGGCGATCGCGTCGGAGCCGTAGATCGACGAGGCGCCGTCCTTCAGGACGTCGATGCGCTCGACGATGGCCGACGGGATCTGCGACACGTCCTGCAGGCCGCTGACGCTGGCGCCGAGGCGCTTGCCGTCGACCAGCACCAGGGTGCGTTCGGCGCCGAGGTTGCGCAGGTCGATGTAGAAGCCACCGACGGCTTCGCCGGAGGACAGCGGCTCGGAACGGCTGATGGCCGGGCTGCCAGCGGCAGAGATGTTCTGCAGGACGTCGGCAACTGTCTTGAAACCGCTCTTCTCGATCGAAGCGCGGCTGATGCTCAGAACGGGCTGGGCGGTTTCGGTATCGACCTGACGGATGCGCGAACCGGTGACCTCGATGCGGTCGAGGTTGGTGGCTTCCTGGGCGTGGGCCGTCGCGGTGGTGGCACCGGCGACAAGCGCGATCACAACTGCGTCACGCAGCTGGCTGGACTTGAGTTTCATTGGCTCTCTCTCTCCAAGAAATCTTGGCTGGGGTTAATGCCCGGCGGGGGAGCGAAAAAGCGCTCCCAAATCGCGAGGCTGACCCGATAGTAACGGGCGTTCGCCAAGAATTAAAGCTGTGTTAATCAAGCCTGTGATTTTGGTAAAGATGCACTTTTTCCATGCCACTCAATAGTTTACCGGCATGGTCAGGGCGCTCTGCCTCGTTTGTTAACGCAGAATGATGAAAAAAGTTTCGATTGAAATGTATCTCACTATGTCGGTGCGCAGCGTTTCATCGCCCAGCGGCGATACCGGTTACGCAAGTGCGCGGCAGGCTTGCACATGCAAAAGGCGCCTTTCGGCGCCTTTGGGAATATCGTTGCTGAGCCTGTTTACCGGGATCAGAGATCCTGTTCGTAACGCACATACGGCACGGTGCCGTCGTCGTTGCTTTCGTTGCGCGGGGAGAACGGATTCTTGCCGCGGCTGATCACATTCTCGGCGCCGACGGTGAGCTGGCCGGACCACGGGGTACGCCAGGTCAGGCCGATGCCCAGGCCTTCCCACTTGCCGGGCTTGCCCGGGACGTCGACCACGCGGCCGATGATGCTGCCGGTGAAGTTGCCGTAACCGGCGCCGATGCTCAGGCTCTTGCTGTCCCAGCGATCGACGATGGCCGGCGAGGCGTCGGCCAGCGGAACCAGGCGCGCCTTGGCGTAGGTACCGGCAATGGAGACGAAGCCTTCGCGACCGATGTTCTTCTGCGCGAACACGGTCAGATCGTTCTGCTCGGCACGCAGCGAGGGCGTCTTGTTCGGGCCCGACAACCAGGCGGGCAGGGTTTCACGGCCAGTGCCGGCGGTGATGCCCAGGCGGCTGTTGCCGCGGTTCAGCGCGGCGGTACCGCTGAAACGACGGCTGTTCAGATCATCCTCGTCGCCCAGGCTGGCCAGCATGCAATGGCTGGCCAGACCGCTGATGCTGGTGCCGCTGCTGCTGTTGCAGAGCAGGCCCAGCGAATCGCCGGAGGACAGGCCAAAGGCCGCGTCCAGCGAGTTGCGGCCGAAATGCCAGCGGGCGCCGGCCGCCTGTTCGCCGGTCGGCTCAAGGTACAGCAGCGCCTCGACCTTGCCGCTGCCCTTGTTCCAGACCGGCAGCACGGTGCGGGTGTCCTTGCTCTGCGCATGCACGCCCGTGATCGCGCCAAGGGCGATCAGCAGGGCCAGCGGTAGACGCAGGAAGGTACGCATCGGACCAGTTCAGACAGGGACAGACAACGGAAGTTCCCGTGGGGACGGGAACTCGATCCTAGGGTGTTTATGAATTCTTAACAAGCCTTGATCCTCCCCAGGTACAAGACTGCCGTTCACTGAAGTCGTTCAGGCGCCGGTACAGCCCCCTGGGCGCCGTGGAACAGTATGCCGAACTCCGTCAATGGAAAGTGATACTCGCGTCCGCAGAATTCGCAACGCACCTCGACGGCGCCAGTGTCCTCGGCGGCCGCTCGGGCCTCCTCTTCCCCCAGCGACTGCAGCATGCCGGCCACCCGCTCGCGCGAGCAGGAGCAGGCGAAGGAGAGCGGCTTTTCACCCAGCAGCTCCGGCCGCTCCTCGTGGAACAGGCGGTGCAGCAGCTGCTCGGCCGGGGTCGCCAGCAGTTCGGCCTTGCCCAGGGTCTCGAACAGGGCGCTGGCGCGCGCCCAGCCATCTTCGTCGCCTTCGTCGCCCGGCAGTTTCTGCAGCAGCAGGCCGGCGGCACCGTTGCGGTCGGCCGCCAGCAGCAGGCGGGTGGGCAGCTGCTCCGACTGGCGGAAGTAGTCCTCGAAGGCCTCGTCCAGTTCCGGCGCGGTCAGCGCGACCAGGCTCTGGTAGCGCTGCGGCTCGCGCGGGTCCAGGCCGGGGTTCTCGATGGTGATGGCGAGGATGGCGTCATCGCCGAGGCTGGACAGGTCACGCGGCGCGTCGGCGCCTTCGCTGAGCTGGGCGATGCCACGCAGGGTGCCGCCCGCGGTGCATTCGGCGAACAGGGTGCGCAGGGAAGTGCTGCTGCGCAGCTGCACTGACAGGCGGCCGTCGATCTTGGTGTGGCCGGTGAACAGGGCCGAGGCGACACAGGCCTCGCCGAGCAGCTCGGCAGCGGCGTCCGGGTACACGGCGTGGGACAGGATTTCCTGCCAGGTGGCCTGCAGGTGCACATGCACGCCGCGGACGCCGGCGTCGGGGAGCAGGAAACGGATCAGGGAATCGGAGTTGGCGGTCATCGGCTCACATCGCGCGTAAACGGGGGCGGTTGCCGGATAATGCGCCGACAACCAGACAGAAGAAGGATGCACCAGTAATGGGGGCAGCGGGAGAGCAGCACAAGGTAGTGGCGGAGGTGGCCGCGCCGCGCCGGCGGCGCTGGCGCTGGAGGCGGCTGCTGTGGCTGCCGGTGCTGCTGGCTGCTTTCAGCTGCCTGCAGGTGCTGGTGCTGCGGTTCATCGACCCGCCGGTGTCCACGGTGATGCTGTGGCGCTACGGCGAGGCGCTGGGCGAGGCGGACTGGTCCTATCGGCTGCATTACCAGTGGCGCGACCTCGACCAGATGGCGCCGAGCCTGCCGATCTCGCTGGTGGCGGCCGAGGACCAGCGCTTCCCCGACCACAATGGCTTCGATCTGCAGGCCATCGAAAAGGCCCGCGACCATAACGCCAGGGGAGGGCGCCTGCGTGGCGCCAGCACGATCAGCCAGCAGGTGGCCAAGAACCTGTTCCTGTGGCAGGGCCGCAGCTGGATCCGCAAGGGCCTGGAAGTCTGGTACACGGTGCTGATCGAGGCGCTGTGGCCGAAGGAGCGCATCCTGGAGATGTACGCCAACATCGCCGAGTTCGGTGATGGTGTGTACGGTGCGCAGGCGGCAGCCCAGAAATACTGGGGCAAGGACGCGGCCCGGTTGAGCCCGGCCGAGAGTGCGCGACTGGCGGCGGTACTGCCGGCACCGCGACGCTACAACGCGGCCGCACCGGGGCCGTATGTGCAGCGGCGCGCCGCATGGATCCAGCGCCAGGCGCGCCAGCTGGGAGGCGCGTCATACTTGTCGGAGGACTGAGGCAGGCGTGGCGTGAGCGGCGGGCGACGGGTCGTGCGCCTGGCCGGCAATGTACAATCCGGGCATGACCCGCGAACGGCTCACTTTTGTCATCGCCGCCTACAACGAGGCCCTGGCATTACCGCTGCTGCATCCACGGCTGTGCGCGGTGCTGGACGGCATGCCCGACATCGACGGCCACATCCTCTATGTGGATGACGGCAGTCATGACCGCACATGGGAGGTGATCGCGGGGTTGGCCCAGGCTGATGCGCGCGTCTCGGCGCTGAAGCTGTCGCGCAACTTCGGCAAGGAGGCGGCGCTGACCGCGGGCCTGGATCTGGTGCACGAGGGGGCAGCGATGATCCTCGATGCCGACGGCCAGGACCCGCCGGAGCTGGTGCCGCAATTCGTCGCGCGCTGGCGCGAGGGCCATGACAACGTCTACGGCACGCGCATGGCCCGCGATGGCGAGTCCTGGATCAAGCGCGCCACGGCAGCGATGTTCTACCGGGTGATGGGTCGCCTGTCGCGTACGCCGATTCCGGCTGATACCGGAGATTTCCGCCTGCTGTCCCCGCGCGCGCTGAGCGCCCTGCGCGGGATGCGTGAGCGCCACCGTTTCATGAAGGGGCTTTTCAGCTGGGTAGGCTTCAAGCGGATTGCCGTGCCCTATCACCGCCACGCGCGCGTGGCCGGCACCAGCAAATTCAGCCTGTGGCGGCTGTGGAATTTCGCCCTCGAAGGCATCACCGGCTTCTCGACTGTGCCGCTGCGGGCGGCCACCTACCTGGGACTGGCAACCGCCGCAGTCGCGTTCGTGTTCGGCCTGTGGGTGATCGTGAAGGCGGCGCTGTATGGCGACCGGGTGGCGGGTTGGCCGACGATGATGGCGGTGATCCTGTTCCTGGGGGGAGTGCAGTTGATCGCGCTGGGGCTGGTGGGAGAGTACCTGGGGCGGCTGTACGAAGAGTCCAAGCAGCGGCCGTTGTACCTGGTTGACGCGTGGCTAGCATCCGCCGTGGCAGACTCGGCCCTGCAACCCACCCTCGGAGGGCAGGCAGATGACGACGGTACGGCAGCTGTTGGATGGCAAGTCTCCTGAAGTACATGCGGTCGCGCCGGACGCGGCGGTGATCGATGCGATCCGGTTGATGGCGGAAAAGGGCATCGGTGCGGTACTGGTGATGGACGGGCCGCGGCTGGTCGGGATCCTGTCCGAGCGTGACTACGCGCGCAAGATCGTGCTGCGTGATCGTTCATCGCGCGATACCGCGGTGGCGGAGATCATGACGGCGCAGGTGGTGACGGTGTCGCCCGGTGAGCAGGTGGAGCATTGCCTGCAACTGGTGACCGACTACCGCATCCGCCATCTGCCGGTGGTGGAGGGCGCGCAGGTGCTGGGGGTGATCTCCATCGGTGACCTGGTGAAGTCGGTGATTGATGCGCAGCGGCGCGAGCTGGACCAGCTGCAGCAGTACATCGTGGCGGGGTGAGGTGTTCACCGGCGGGCCTGCGGCCCGCCGGCCCGCCAACAGCAAGTGCAGAAGCAGAAGCGGCGCCTTCCTGATACGTCGAAGAGGCGGAGGGCATGGGCGTGCAGGACACGCCGCAAGTACGTCCCTGTAGGCTCGATGGCGCCATCCATGGCGCCAACGGTCCTGCACGCCCATGCCCTCCGCCTCTGGAAACATTTCCGCGAGCGCGGTGCGTACATGCGCGGTGCCTCGCCTTTGGTAGCCGCCAACCTTGGTTGGCAACAGCTTTTGACTTTGCTTTTTTTTTTGACTTTGAATTTCCGCTCTCGTTCCGCGCGCGCAGGAAACTGTCAGGAGGGGGACGGGTGACGCAGGCAGGACCGTTGGCGCCATGGATGGCGCCATCGAGCCTACAGGGACGTACTTGCGGCGTGTCCTGCCTGCGTCACCCGTCCCCCTCAAGCCACCATCAATGCAGGCGCCGCGAACAACGCTGTAACCCTACTTCGCATACTGCCCCCCGCAGTCGGCATCCTTGCCCGGCCCCAGTTCGATGGTTGCCAGCAATGCCGCCGGCGGGGCGATGCTGCCCAGTGCCAGGGCCACCGCGCCGCGGATGCCCAGCGCCTTGAAGTCCGGGCGGAACGACGGGTCCTTGAAAGTGCCGGCGATGTGCAGTGGCGAGCGCAGCACCAGGATGCTCTTGTCCTTCGGGCGTGGCTTCAACAGCAGGTCCAGGCTCTCGTCGCGCAGGCTGACCGTGCCTTCGCCGATGAGGATCGTGTCGGTGGTATCCACCGCCAGCGCCTGGCTGGTCATCAGGCCGTCGCGCACGCCGAAGTCGGCGAAGGCGCAACGCAGGGGAATCTGCTTGTCGCCGGTCACCAGGAATTTCAGCGACTCGGTGATGTCCAGGCCGGCCAGTTCCATCACCAGGTTGCCGACATGGCCACGGCCCATTGCCAGGCCGACCTTGCCGCTGCTGCTGCCGAGCATCGCGGCGATCGAATTGCCGCGGCCACTCAGGTCCACCTCGCCGCCGATGCCGCCCTTGGCCTGTTCGGCCAGCTTGGCGTCGGGGAACAACTGGCCAAGCTGCACGCCGCGCACACTGGCCTTCAGCGCGGTACTGATCTGCGGCTGGCGCGCGTCCATGCGGATCGTGCTGCGGATGTCGCCGCCGGCGACGCCGAAGTTCAGTGGGTCCAGCCGCAGCACACCGTCATCCAGCAACAGGTGTGCATCCATGTCGTCCAATGGCAATGACGGCGCGTTGATGCGGTGGGCTTTCCAACGCACGTCGGCATCCATCGCACGCAGCTTGCCGAGGTTGTAGGGCGTGTCCGGCAACACACGCGCACGCGCGGCGACCCGTGCGGCCTCGGCCTTCTGCTCTGCATTGGCGGTTTCGCCGCCGCCGGTCTTCGGTGGCGCACCGACGAAGCCGGCCAGGTCATCGAAGTCCAGGCGTCTGGATTCCAGCGTGGCGGTCAGTCGCGGGCGCGCGCCTCCCACTTCGAACTGCAGGTTGCCACCGAGGTCGCTGTCGCCGACCTTGCCGGTGAACTGCTCGTAACGCCAGAGGTCGTGGTCACGCTTGAGCCGACCATTCAACGCGTAGGGCGGGGACGGCGGAATGGCGATGCCGGGCAAGGGGTAGAGGTCGGCCAGATCCTGGCCGCTGAGCGCGAACTGCAGGTCGAACACGCGCAGCTGGAAGGGATTGGTCAATGTGCCGCTGGCGACGGCGTGGGTGGCGCCAGCGCGACCGTCGAGGTGGATGCGGAACGGGTGGCCGCTGTCGGTCAGCTCCAGCGGTGATTCAGTACCACCGCGCAGGGTGAACGGATTGCCCCGCCAGCGTCCCTTGCCCTGCACCAGCAGCGGTGGCGCCGCGTCGGCCTGTTTCGGCTGGCCGCTGCGCACGTCCACGCGGATATCGGTGCGGCCGAGCGCATCGAGGAACTGCAGGCGACCGTCATCGACGCGCAGCCGTTTGAGCTGGGGGCTGTTCCCGCCGGCGCTGTCACCGAGGAAATCCCAGTTGCCCGGTTCGCCTTTGCGCGGGGCGGTTTCCAGCAGCACGTCCGGCCGGGTCAGGCGCACTTCGGGCAGCTGCACGCTGCCGCGCAGCAGGGGCCAGACCCGCACGTCGATCTCGACGCGGTCGGCGCTGGCCATATCGGGTTGTTTCGCCCAGCTGGCATTGGCGAAGGTGACCGCATCGGCGCGGATCGTGCTGGTGCGGCCGAGGTCGACATCAAGGTTCCCGATGTGCAGCACGCGGCCGGTGCGTGCCTGCACCGCGCGCTCCACCGGCCCCTTGAACCAGTTCCAGTCCCACAACGCGATCAGTACCAGGATCGCCGCCAGCAGGAAGATCAAGATCGTGAGCCAGCGCCGGCCTCGTGGGCCGGGGCGGCGGAGGCGCCAGCGGGGCGTGCGCTTTGCGGCAGGGGAGGCGGCAGCATTCACGCTGCCATGGTTGCCCCCTCTTCGTGGACAGGGCGCGAAGCGACCATGTGCATGGTGTGCACGCGCTGCCGTCGAGCGGCCGTTACAGCACCTGCATGGTGACCGCGACGAAGTGGCAGACGCTGCCGCCGATCACGAACAGGTGCCAGATGGCATGCGAGTACGGGATCGATTCACGGTGGTAGAAATAGGTCCCCAGCGTGTACGACAGGCCGCCGGCGAACAGCCAGGTGAGGGTGCCGCCATCGATCGAGGCCCACATCGGCTTGATCGCCACGACCACCAGCCAGCCCATGGCGATGTAGATCACCGTTGAGAGCACCTTGAAGCGGCCGGTGTAGAACAGCTTGAACACCACGCCGCCCAGCGCCAGCGCCCAGATCGCGGTGAACAGGCCCCAGCCCCACGGACCGCGCAGGCCGATCAGGGTGAACGGGGTATAGGTGCCCGCGATCAGCACATAGATCGCGCAATGGTCGAACACCTTCAACCGGCCCTTGGCGACCGGATGCTGGATGGCGTGGTACAGCGTGGAAGCGGTGTACAGCAGCAACAGCGCGATACCGAATACGATCGCGCTGGCCAGCTGCCAGCCGTCGCCGTAGATCGCCGCCAGGGTGATCAACACCGCGCTGGCGGCCAGGGCGAATACCGCGCCCAGGCCATGGGTCAGGGCGCTGGCGATTTCTTCACGGATCGAAGCAATGGACGTCGTGGACATGGCGTAGGCATTGTTCGCGGGGAGGGGGACCCGCACCCCCTTATCATCGCCGCGATGGGCGATGCGTGCACGCCTGTCACCGTATGGTGTGTGAATGCCTGCCTTGCCTTGGCTGGGGTCAGAGCCCTTTCCTGCCGGAAAGGGATCCGACCCCGTGGCATCAGCCTGCCGAAACGGTATGCGCCGCTTCGCGGGTGGCCGAGAAGCGCACGTCCGGCGAGCGTTCCTGGGCCAGCTGCAGGTTGACCCGGGTCGGCGCCAGGTAGACCAGGTGCCCGGCGGCATCCAGCGCCAGGTTCAGCGCGTTCTTCTCGCGGAACTCTTCCAGCTTCTTCTCGTTGCTGCAGTGGACCCAGCGCGCAGTGGTCACGCTCACCGGCTCGAAGGTGGCTTCCACGCCGTACTCGTCCTTCAGGCGGTAGGCGGCCACGTCGAACTGCAGCACGCCGACCGCACCCAGGATCAGGTCGTTGCTGGTGAGCGGGCGGAAGAACTGGGTCGCGCCTTCCTCGGACAGCTGGGCCAGGCCCTTCTGCAGCTGCTTGAGCTTGAGCGGATCGCGCAGGCGGGCGCGGCGGAACAGTTCCGGGGCGAAGTTGGGGATCCCGGTGAAGGTGACCGCTTCGCCTTCGGTGAAGGTATCGCCAATGGAGATGGTGCCGTGGTTGTGGATGCCGATAACATCGCCCGGCCAGGCTTCGGCGGCGATCTCACGGTCGCTGGCCATGAAGGTCAGCGCGTTGGCCAGCTTCATTTCCTTGCCGGTACGCACGTGGAAGGTCTTCATGCCGGCGCTGAAGCGGCCCGAGCAGACCCGCATGAAGGCCACGCGGTCGCGGTGCTGCGGGTCCATGTTGGCCTGGATCTTGAACACGAAGCCGGTCAGCTTGTTTTCTTCCGGGGCGATCTCGCGGCCGGTGGTGGAGCGCGCCTGCGGTGCGGGTGCGTGTTCGACGAAGAAGTCCAGCAGCGGCTGCACGCCGAAGTTGTTGACGCCCGAGCCGAAGAACACCGGCGTCTGCTTGCCCTCGCGGTAGGCCTGCAGGTCGAACGGGTGGCTGGCGCCCTGCACCAGTTCCAGCTCGTCGCGCAGGTCGGCCAGCATCTGTGCACCGATCTTCTCGGCCAGGCCGGGAGCATCGATGGACGGGAAAATGGTCGAGTCCTGGCGGGTGAAGTTGCGGCCCGGTTCGTACAGGTGCACTTCGCCGGTCAGCAGGTGGACCACGCCCTTCAGGCGCTGGCCCATGCCGATCGGCCAGGTGACCGGCGCGCACTGGATGCCGAGCACGGTTTCCACTTCATCCAGCAGCTCGATCGGGTCCTTGCCCTCGCGGTCGAGCTTGTTGATGAAGGTCATGATCGGGGTGTCGCGCAGGCGGCACACTTCCATCAGCTTGATGGTGCGCTCTTCCACGCCCTTGGCCACGTCGATCACCATCAGCGCCGAGTCCACCGCGGTCAGCACGCGGTAGGTGTCTTCGCCGAAGTCGGCGTGGCCGGGGGTGTCGAGCAGGTTGACGATCTTGCCTTCATACGGGAACTGCATCACCGAGGAGGTGACGGAGATGCCGCGCTCCTTTTCCAGCGCCATCCAGTCGGAGGTGGCGTGGCGGGCAGCCTTGCGGCCCTTGACCGAACCGGCCATCTGGATCGCGCCCCCGAACAGCAGCAGCTTTTCGGTCAGCGTGGTCTTGCCGGCGTCAGGGTGGGAAATGATGGCGAAGGTGCGGCGACGCGACGCTTCGTTGGCGACTTCGGACATGGCAGTGGCGCCCGCCCGGGGCGCTTTTCAAAGAGATAAGCGCCCGATTATACCGGCCGGGGGCGGTCAGCGCCCGGTACCGCCTTCGGCCTCGCCCTGGCGGGCGAACTGCAGCTGGCCCTGCTCGGCGAAGATGCGCACCGGCACCGAGCGCAGGCCCATGCCGCGATTGACCTGCACCACGAAGTGCAGGTGCGGGGCACTGCTGTAGCCGCTGTTGCCAGACAGGCCGATCGGCTGTCCGGCCCCTATCGCCTGGCCACGACGCACGCGCATGCCGCCGGCCTGCAGGTGGCCGTACAGCGCCATGCTGCCGTCGCTGTGCAGCACGCGGATGAAGTTGGCGCGGGCACCATCGCGTTCGCGGTCCTGGCCGTTGCCACGGAAGCCATCCTGGATCTGCATCACCGTACCCTCGCGCGCGGCCAGCACCAGGGTGCCCTCCGGCAGTGCGAAGTCGACCGCGTCGCGGTTCTCCTCGTCGTCATGGCTGAATCGTCCCTGCGGCGCCTGGTCCACGCGCAGGCGCGCCGCATCGAATGGCAGGCGGTAGGCGACATCTTCGGCCTGTGCGGCCGGGTTGCCCGGCACCGACTGCAGGCGCAGATCCAGCATGCGGCCATCGATCGGGGCGGGCAGGTGGCCGACTACCAGGCTGCTGTCGCCCTGGATCAGCGACTCGACCGGGAGGCCTTCGACCGGGTGCCCGGGGGCGGCGCGCAGCTGGATCTGCAGCGGCCCTGCCAGCCCGTTGTCGATCCGGGCCTGCCATTGCGTACCGACCGGCTGCAGGCGCAATTGGGCCATGGGGGCGGCGCCCTCGGCACTGCCTGCGCGGGTGGCCGGGGCGGAAGGGGGAGCCAGTCCCCAGCCCTGGCGCCAGTCGCCGGCGTGTGCGGTCGCGCTCGCCAGCAGAGGCAGCAGCAGGCAGGACAGGGGCAGGCGCGACATCGGCGTTTCCAGCGGAATGGACCGCCCGGACTGTACCCGATCCTGAACAGGGCGACCGGGACGGCCTTCGCATAGCTGCCCCAAGAATATTCATCGCTTTATCCGCATGAAGGGATTGACAGTGCCGGAAAGGGCTGGCATCGTGGCCCCACCATCGAGACCGGCAGAGGGACAGGCCCTTTGAAGCCGGGGCAGCCCGCAGGCGCGCAAGCGTCTGCGTAGGTGCCAAATCCTGCGGGGACCGTGGCGTCCACCGAAAGATGGTTCGAACCATGCACCACACGTGCATCTCGAACGCGGGCCCCGCGAAGGCTCGATGGCCGATTCCCCAACCGGATCCCGCCATGAGCTTCGCCGCCAGTACCGCCATTCGCCCCGAACCCTTTGTCCCCGTCAGCGTGCCGGTCGAAGACCGCGTGCATGCCGAGCGCGGTGAGTTCGCCGCGGTGCTGTCGATGCGCCACGCCGGCCCCAGCCCGGTGCGCCTGCGCTATGAGTGGGTCGGTCCGGCCAATGCACCGGTGGTGGTGCTGGCCGGCGGCATTTCCGCCCATCGCCACGTGGCGTCCAACACGCAGTTCCGCGAGAAGGGCTGGGCCGAAGACCTGGTGGGCAGCGGCCGCGCGCTGGATCCGCAGCAGCTGCGCGTGCTGGCCTTCGACTTCATCGGCGCCGACGGTGCACTGGATGTGCCGATCGATACCGCCGACCAGGCCGATGCCTTGGCGCTGCTGCTGGACCATCTCGGCATCCGCACGCTGAAGGCCTTCGTTGGCTATTCGTATGGCGCGCTGGTCGGCCAGCAGTTCGCGATCCGTCATCGTGCCCGCGTGCGCCAGCTGGTGCTGGCCAGCGGTGCGCACCGACCGCATCCGTATGCCGCCGCCTGGCGCGCATTGCAGCGCCGCGCGGTCGCGCTGGGCCAGCTGCAGTGCGGCGAAGACCACGGCCTGGCCCTGGCCCGGCAGTTCGCCATGCTCAGCTACCGCACCCCGGAAGAGTTCGGCGAGCGCTTTGATGCTGCGCCGGAGGTCATCAATGGCCGCGTGCGCGTGGCTGCCGAAGACTATCTCGACGCGGCCGGTGCGCAGTACGTCGCGCGCACGCCAGTGACCGCTTACCTGCGCCTGTCCGAATCAATCGACCTGCACCGCGTCGATCCCACCGCGATCCTGCCGCCGACCGTGGTGGTGGCCGTGGAGGGCGACCGCCTGGTGCCGCTGGCCGACCTGGTCGGCCTGGTCGAAGGGCTGGGCCCGCGCGGCAGCCTGCGCGTGCTGCGCTCGCCCTATGGCCACGATGCCTTCCTCAAAGAAACCGATCGCATCGATGCGATCCTCGCCACCGCCTTCCGCACTTCTGGAGAGTCCGCATGAGCCTGCACGCCAACGAGCCGTCCTGTAGTCGTACCACTGCCGCCGTCCGTGCCGGCATCGATCGGGACACCGCGCATGGCGCGGTCACGCCGCCGATCGTGCTGTCGTCGAACTTCAGTTTTGAAGGCTTCGGCAACAAGCGCCAGTACGATTACACGCGCAGTGGCAACCCGACCCGCGACCTGCTGGGTGAAGCGCTGGCCGAACTGGAAGGCGGCGCCGGCGGCGTCATCACCGCGACCGGCATGGGCGCGATCAACCTGGTGCTGAACGCGCTGCTGCAGCCGGGCGACACCCTGGTGGTGCCGCACGATGCCTACGGCGGCAGCTGGCGGCTGTTCAACGCGTTGGCAAAGAAGGGGCACTTCGAACTGGTCACCGCCGACCTGACCGATCCGCGAGCGCTGGCGCAGGCGCTGGCCACGCAGCCAAAGCTGGTGCTGGTGGAAACCCCGTCCAACCCGCTGCTGCGCATCACCGACCTGCGCTTCGTCATTGATGCCGCGCACAAGGCCGGTGCCCTCGTGGTGGTCGACAACACCTTCCTGTCACCGGCGCTGCAGCAGCCGCTGTCGTTTGGTGCGGACCTGGTGCTGCATTCCACCACCAAGTACATCAATGGCCACAGCGATGTGGTGGGTGGGGCGGTGGTCGCGCGCGATCCGGCGCTGCACGAGCAGCTGGTGTGGTGGGGCAACGCGCTGGGCCTGACCGGTTCGCCGTTCGATGCCTTCCTGACCCTGCGCGGCCTGCGCACGCTGGATGCGCGCCTGCGCGTGCACCAGGAAAACACGGCGTCGATCGTTGCCCTGCTGGACCAGCATCCGGCGGTCGGCGCGGTGTACTACCCGGGCCTGGCCGATCACCCGGGCCACGCCATCGCCGCGCGCCAGCAGAATGGCTTCGGCGCGATGCTGTCATTCGAACTGGCGCACTGCGCCGGTGATGATCCGCATGCGGCGGTGCGTGCATTTGTGGACGGGCTACGCTGTTTCACCCTGGCCGAATCGCTGGGCGGCGTCGAAAGCCTGATCGCACATCCGGCCACGATGACTCATGCGGCGATGACCGCCGAAGCGCGTGCAGCCGCCGGCATCAGCGAAGGGCTGCTGCGCCTGTCGGTCGGCATCGAGGCCGAGCGTGACCTGCTGGCCGATCTCGGCGCCGCGCTGCAGCGCGCCGAAGCGGTGATCGATGCGGCCGCCCGCCGCAAACAGGTGGTGGACGCATGAGCGCACTCGCCGCTGACATTCCTGCGCTGGGGGCGGGACGCCTGGCGCTGCTCGGTACGGGCACGGTCGGTTCGGCCTTCGTACAGCGCTACCAGGCGCTGCAGGCACGCGGGTTGGAACTGCCCAGCGTGCAATGGCTGGCCAACTCGCGCACCGCGCTGGAGATCGATCGCGACCTGGCGCTGCCCTTGGAACTGGCACGTCGAGCCCCCCGCGATGGCCACAGTTCGCCACCATGGGCGAGCGCCGAAGGGCTGGAGCGTGGCGACGTGGTGGTCGATGCCACGGCCAGTGAAGACGTGGCCGCCCGTCACGTGCAATGGCTGGCGCGCGGCGTGCATGTGGTGACCGCCAACAAGCTGGGCCGGGGCGCGCAGCTCGCCCGCGCGCAGGCCATTGCCGAAAGCTGTGCCGACAGTGGCGCGCGTTATGGCGACAGTGCCACCGTTGGTGCCGGGCTGCCGCTGTTGAGCAGCCTGCGCGCGCTGGTGGCCGGTGGCGATCACATCCATGCCATCGAGGGCGTGCTGTCCGGCTCGCTGGCGTGGCTGTTCCATCGCTATGACGGCCAGTCGCCGTTCTCGGCGGCGGTGCGCGAGGCGCTGGCGGCCGGTTATACCGAGCCAGACCCGCGTCTGGACCTGTCCGGCGAGGACGTGCGCCGCAAGCTGCTGATCCTGGCGCGCAGCAGCGGGCTGGCGCTGGATGCGTCGCAGGTACAGGTGGATTCACTGGTGCCTGAAGCGCTGGCAGCGTTGCCGCTGGAGGATGCCGTGGCTGCCTTGGAGCAGCTGGATGCGCCGCTGCAGGCGCGTTGGCAGCAGGCACGTGACAACGGCCGCGTGCTGCGTTTCGTTGGCCGTGTTGACAGCGAAGGTGCGCAGGTGGGCCTGCGCGAACTGCCGGCCGATCATCCGCTGGCGCAGGGTGCCGGCACCGACAACCGCGTGGCCATCCACAGCGATCGCTACCGCCACCAACCCTTGTTGATCCAGGGACCGGGTGCCGGCGCGGAAGTCACTGCGGCTGCGTTGCTGGATGACGTGCTGCGGATCGTGGGTTGATCGCATTGTTCCTGTAGCGCCGAGCCCACGCTCGGCTGCTCCTGACAGAACCCCGGTCCTGCCGCACGAGCCGAGCGTGGGCTCGGCTCTACAGAGGGCACGCCTGCCGGTCAGCGGGACTTCAGGGCCTTCAACAACGCGCTGTTGAACTGCTTGGGGTCCTGCACCTGCGGCGAATGGCCCAGTTCGGCGAACTCGACCAGCGTCGCGCCGGGAATCGCTGCGGCCGCTGCTTTGCCCAGCACCGGATAATTGCCCAGCGTCGCCTTCACCGCAGGCGGCGCCAGGTCGCGCCCGATCGCGGTGCGGTCCTTCTGGCCGATGAACAGCGTGGTCGGCACCTGCACGTGCTTCAGTTCGTAGACCACCGGCTGGTTGAACACCATGTCCGAGGCCAGCGCCTGGCTCCATGCAACGGCCTGCTTGCCCGGGCCTTCGTACATGCCCGACTGCATCCGCGCCCACGGTTCGTAGGCCGGTTTCCATTTGCCGTCGTAGTACACCTCCAGCTGGTAGCGGCGGATGCTGTCATAGCTGATGTTCATTTCGCCGGCGTACCACGCGTCGACGCTGCGCCAGGGGACGCCCAGCGCCTTCCAGTCTTCCAGCCCGATCGGATTGACCAGCGACAGGCTGCGCAGGTCCTGCGGGAACATCAGCGCGTAGCGCACCGCCAGCATGCCGCCCATCGAGTGCCCGACCAGGTGCACCGGCGCATCACCCAGCTGCAGGTGCTGCAGCAGGGCATGGGTGTTGGCCGCCAGCTGCGCGAAGGTGTACTGGTAGCGCTCGGGCTTGCTGGACTTGCAGAAGCCCACCTGGTCCGGGGCGATCACCCGGTAGCCGGCGGCAACCAGTGGCTTGATCGATTCCTTCCAGGTGGCGACACAGAAGTTCTTGCCATGCAGCAGAACCACCACCCCGATGGGCGCCTTCTTCGGCGCGATGTCCAGGTAGGCCATCTCCAGCGGTTGCCGCTGCGATTCCAGCGCGAAGGTCTTCACCGGATAGCCGTAGTCGAAACCCTCCAGCCGAGGCCCGTAGGTGGGGGCGGCCAGGGCGGCCAGCGGAAGGCAGGCAAGCAGGGCGGCAGCGATCACGCGCATGGGGCAATCCGGGGTGGGGAAGCCCCGAGCCTAACCGGAACGCGGTGACGGTGTCGCCCGTACGGGCAAGGGTGACCGGGTAGAGTCGACTGTTGGTCGACTGCTCTTCCCTCAGGCCGCGGAAATCCCGCGCTGCGCGCGATGGTCGACTGACAGTCGACTCTACCTGTGGCCCGTCGCCATCGCGCCGGAGCCGGTCGCCTTCAGCACTCGATGACGTTCACCGCCAGGCCACCGCGGCTGGTTTCCTTGTACTTGTCCTGCATGTCGCGGCCGGTATCGCGCATGGTCTTGATGACCTTGTCCAGCGACACCTTGTGCTTGCCGTCGCCACGCATCGCCATGCGCGAGGCGTTGATCGCCTTCACCGCGCCCATCGCATTGCGTTCGATGCAGGGGATCTGCACCAGCCCGCCGATCGGGTCACAGGTCAGGCCGAGGTTGTGTTCCATGCCGATTTCCGCGGCGTTCTCGATCTGGCTCGGGTTGCCCCCCAGCGCCGCGACCAGGCCACCGGCCGCCATCGAGCAGGCCACGCCCACTTCGCCCTGGCAGCCCACTTCGGCACCGGAAATCGAAGCGTTTTCCTTGTACAGGATGCCGATCGCCGCCGAGGTCAGCAGGAAATCGAACACGCGCTGTTCGTTGGCGCCGGGGCAGAAGCGGTCGAAGTAATGCAGCACCGCCGGCAGTACGCCGGCCGCACCGTTGGTCGGTGCGGTCACCACGCGGCCACCGGCAGCGTTCTCTTCGTTCACTGCCAGTGCGTACAGGTTGACCCAGTCCAGCGTCGTCAGCGGATCGCGCATCGCCGCTTCCGGCTTCGACGACAGCTCGCGGTACAGCGCCGGTGCACGACGGCCGACCTTCAGGCCACCCGGCAGCACGCCCTCCTCGCGGATGCCGCGGGTGACGCACGACTGCATCGCGCTCCAGATCTCGCGCAGCTGGGCGCGGATCTCGTCTTCGCTGCGCCAGCACTTTTCGTTCTCGAACATCAGCTGGGCGATGCTCAGGCCGCTGCGTGCGGTCTGTGCCAGCAGCTCGTCGCCGCTCTTGAACGGGTAGGGCAGCGGGGTTTCATCGGGCACGATGCGGTCATCGGCTGCGTCGTCCTGGTTGACCACGAAGCCACCACCGACCGAGTAGTAATCGCGGGTGGCGATCACTTCGTCGTCGGCGTTGTACGCGGTGAAGCGCATGCCGTTGGTGTGGTAGGGCAGCTTCTGGCGCTTGTTCATGCCGAGATCGCGCTTCTCGTCGAAGGCGATCTCGTGCTGGCCCATCAGCTGGATGCGCTTGCTGCTGCGGATGCGCTCCAGGGTGGCCGGAATGATGTCCGGGTCGATCAGGTTAGGCCGTTGGCCTTCCAGGCCCAGCAGGATCGCCTTGTCGGTGCCATGGCCGCGGCCGGTCAAGGCCAGCGAGCCGTAGACATCGGCGCGGATGCGCGCGACCTCGTGCAGGCGACCCGGGTCGAGCAGCCAGCGATGGATGAATCGCTCGGCGGCCTTCATCGGTCCGACGGTGTGCGAGGAGCTCGGGCCAATGCCGATCTTGAAAACGTCGAACGTGCTGACAGCCATGGATGCCAAACTGCGGGTACCGGACAAGCGGCTATTCTAGCGGCTTGCCGGGCCATCCGATGGCTGCGGCGCAGCATTTCCGCCACGGGAGCCTGACTGGTGCTGACCCTGATCCAGCGTGACGATTGCCACCTGTGCGACCTGGCCCTGGCCGAGCTGGCCAAGGCGCGGGCGCCGGAGTTCGAATCGGTGTTCCTGGATGACCAGCCGGCGCTGGAAGCGCGCTATGGCACGCGCGTGCCGGTGCTGCGCGACGAGCGCGGCGAGCGCGAGCTGGACTGGCCGTTCGATGCGGCCACGGTGCAGGCCTGGTTGGCCGTCGATCGGTAGTGCCGGCCGCTGGCCGGCAACTCCTCTGTTCCCGGTGATGCCGGCCAGCGGCCGGCACTACCGGATGCGTTGCGATGCCCGGTGATGCCGGCCGCGGGCACGGCATCACCGGATGGTCTTATTTCGCGTCGAACTTCACGATCGTGCTGATCGCGGTGTCGTCCGGAATGGTCTTGGTATCGGCCCAGTCACCGCCGCCGACGCCGAAGTCCAGGCGCTTGACCGTGGCCTTGCCGGTCAGCACCGGCTGGGTGCCCGGCTTCCAGGTGAAGGTCAGGGTGACCGGCTTGCTGACGCCGCGCAGTTCCAGGGTGCCATCGGCGGCGAACTGGTCGTTGCCCACGGCGCGGAAGCCCTTGGCGGTGTAACGCGCGGTGGCGAACTTGCCGACATTGAAGAAGTCGGCGCCCTGCAGGGTCGAGTCACGGTCGCTGTTGCCGCTCCTGGCGCCTGCCAGCGGAATCACCACATCCAGCGAACCGGCGGCCGGGTTGGCCGGGTCGAAGCTGAGCTTGGTGGCGAAGCCCGGGAAGCTGCCGGTGAACACTTCGCCGTCGTACTTGCTGGCGAACACCAGGATCGAGCCGGCACCGGGGGCCTGCGCATACTCCGCAGCGAGCGCCGGGGCGGTGGCCAGCATGCCGGCCAGGGCGGCAGCCACGGCGGCCGGAGTGGTCAGTTTCAGGTTCATCGGTCAGTCCTTCTGAGGGGAGGCGAGCCAGCCGCGCGGCAACATGCGGGACAGCGTTGCATCGCGCTGGAACAGGTGGTGGTAGAAGGCAGCGCCGGCATGGGCCAGCACTACCGCGATCAACAGCCAGAAGCCGTATTCGTGGAGGGCATGGGACACCGCGACGACCTGCGGGTCGGGGCCGCTCAGCTTGGGCACGTCGACCAGGCCGAACCAACGGAACGGGCGCAGGCCACTGGCCGAATCGTACAGCCAGCCCGACAGCGGAATGGCAAACATCAGCACGTACAGCAGCACGTGGGTGGCACTGGCGATGCGTTCCTGCCAGCTGGGCACGCCCGGCACCTGCTTCGGCGCACCGGCATACAGGCGCCAGCCGAGACGGAACAGCACCAGCGCCAGCACGGTGATGCCGATCGACTTGTGCGCGGTGTAGACCCAGAAGTACTTGGGCGTCTTGGGCAGTTCGCCCATGGTCAGGCCGACCACGCCCAGGGCGAGGATCAGCAGTGCGATCAACCAGTGCAGGAGCTGGCTGACACTTCCCCACGCGGCGGGGGTGTTCTTGGCGGTCATGAAGGGTCCTTGGGGGCCGTCGTGTGGTCGGAGTGTGGAACGGGAGCAGGAGTTCCCGGGGCGTCGCTGCGGTCGAGGGTGGCTTCGGCCTCGATCCGCACCTGTACCGCATCACCGATGACCCCCGGCCAGGCGGTGATGCCGAACGCGCGCCGGCTCAGCGTCGTGCTGGCGGAAAACCCGGCGGTGCGTCGGAATGGAGGGAGCGGGTAGCGCTTGAGCGCGTTGAGGGTCACGTCCAGGGTGACTTCCTGGCTGACCCCGCGCAGGGTCAGCGTGCCGATCACATGCGCACGCTTGGCGTCGATCGGTTCGACCCGGCTGGAGACGAAGCGTGCGCTGGGGAATCGCTCGCCATCGAGCAGGCTGCGGGCCAGCGTGGCCTGGTTCCACTTGGCGTCGCCAAGGTCCAGACGCGACACCGGAATGTCCACTTCCAGGGTGGCGTCGCGCCAGTTGTCGGGATCGAACAGCACGCGGCCCTCGCTGCCGGACACGGTGCCCATGGCCTGCGAGTAGCCCGCGTGATCGATGGAGAACAGCACCCGCGTGTGCACCGGATCGAGGCGATAGGTGTCGGTGGCCGCCCAGGCAGGGGCGGTGGCGAGCAGCATCGGCAGCAGGGCCAGGCAGGGACGCATCGATGGCGGGCTCCGGAAGGTGACGCTGTGATCATACGCACAGCCCCCTGCCAACGTTGCGTGCATGGCTGCAACAGTTCGTGGTGGGGCCGCCGCTGGAAACAGCCTGTTGCAGCCATGAACCCGGCCCTGTGTGACAATCGGCCCAGGACAGGGGGTTCAGGATGACGAGCGGCTGGCGCCGGTGGTGCCGTGGCATCGCAGGTATGGGACTGCTGCTGATGGCGATGGCCACGGCGGCTGCGACCCTGGACATGGCAGAAACACCGCGCCTGCGCCGCTTCGGTGCCGCCGAAGGCTTGCCGTCACGCATGGTGGTGGCGCTGGCCGAGGATCGCCAGGGCCACATCTGGGCCGCCACCGATGGTGGACTCGCCCGTTATGACGGCAACAGCCTGCGGGTCTGGGAGCACGATCCGGAACAGCCGGGCTCGCTGCCCGGCAACGAGATCGAGACCCTGCTGATCGATCCGCTGGACCGGGTCTGGGTGGGCATCAACGGCAAGGGCGTGGCCCGCCTGGATGCCGACCGCGAGCGCTTCCGGACCTTCGACACGGTCAATTCCACCTGCCAGGGGCAGTTCTGGGCGCTGGCCTATGTCGACGACGCCTTGTGGATCGGGACCAACAACCATGGCGTCTGCCGGCTTGGCGAGGACGGCAGCGTGCGCCTCTACACCCATGACCCGGCGCAGCCGGGGGGCCTGCCCAGCAACAGCATCTTCACCAGCCTGGTCGATGCGCAGGGCCGCCTGTGGCTGGGCACCGAAGCGGGCGTGGCGCGTTGGAACGGCAGCGGATTCGAGCCGGTGGCCGCGCGGGAACTGGGCACGCTGAGCGTGCTCCGGTTGAGCCGGGATGCGGAGGGTTCGATCTGGGTCGGCAGCCAGAACGATGGCCTGTACCGCATCGATGGGCAGGAACGGGTCAGTCGTCCGCGATGGGCCGACAGCGCCCAGCTGCGCTCGGCCCTGGTCCTGGCCGATCGCCAGGGGGGCTACTGGGCTGGCACCTCCGATGGCCTGTTGCGGGGGGATGCGGCGGCGCTGCGCCGGCTGGAGGGCGACCGCGGCAGCGGCTTCCTGACCGCGCACAGCGGTGTGCTCGATCTGCTGCAGGACCACGAGGGCGGATTGTGGGTGGCGCTGCTGACCCAGGGCCTGGCCTATCTGCCACCGGACTGGCGGCGCTTCTCGATCTGGAACCAACTCGACGGCAAGCCGCTGGACAGCCAGTACCTGTTGAGCGCGGCCAGCGATGGGAAGAACTACTACGTCGGCTCGGCGCGAGGGGTGTACCAGCTCGATGCGCAGGGCACCCTGCGCCTGCTGGCCAGCGACCGGCAGCTCGGCAGCGGCGTGGTGTGGTCGGTGCTGCCGCGCCCGGATGGGCGCCTGTGGCTGGGACGCGGCGGCCGCATCACCGTCTACGATCCGGCTACCGGCGCGCTGCGCGATCTGCGGATCGATGGCAGTGCCGACCTGCGCCAGCGCATCGACCTGATGCGGCAGGCGCCTGATGGCACGGTGTGGGTGTCGGTGATGGGCCTGGACCTGCAGCAGCGCGATGCAGAGGGCCGGCTGCTGCACCGCTATCCGCTGGAGCATTTCCGCGGGACCGCCGATGCGCCGATCGAGCAGATCCGCTTCGACGCCCATGGCCGGCCCTGGGTGATGGGTGACATGGGCATCTGGCGCGAGCAGGCTGGACGCTTCGAGGCAGTACCGGGCGTTTCGCGCGGGCCCATCTACGACCTGGTGTGGATCGATCCGCAACAGTTGTGGCTGGCGCGCCAAGGCGCGTTCGAGCGCTACCAGTGGGATGGCATGAGCCTGCGCCTGATCCAGCGCATCGATGGCAGTGCAGGCGTGCCGCCGGTCACCATGGGCGGGCTGGCGCTGGCCGGCAACGGCCAGCTGTGGGCGACGACGCCGCGCGGCCTGCTGCGTTGGGACCCGAAAACGCGGCGCCTGCAGCAGTTCAACGAGCGCGATGGACTGTCCGATGCGGAGTTCACCGGCCGGCCACCGGCAGTGAATGCAGATGGTCGCGTGCTGGCCGTCACCCAGACCGGGTTGGTTGCCTTCGATGTGAATGCCGACGACACGGTGCTGCCTTCTTCATCGCTGGTGATCGCCGAAGTGCGCGTACGCCGCGACGACGCGCGCGGCTGGCAACCGTTGCCGCTCACCGGCACCCTGTTGCTGGGACCGGATGACCGCGATCTGCAGATCGATGCGCGGCTGCTGTCCTATGCCAGCCCGCAGGGCAACCGTTACCGCTTCCGCGTGCAGGGCTATGACCAGGACTGGGTGGAGCAGGGGGGCGATGGCCAGCGCACCCTGTCGCGGCTGCCGACCGGCAGCTACGTCATCGAGGTGCAGGCAGCGACCGCCCGGGGCGCGTGGACGCCTTCGCAGCAGTTGCAGGTGAAGGTGCTGCCGCCGTGGTGGCGCAGCGGCATGGCGATCTTCGGCTACATCCTGCTGGGGTCGCTGCTGCTGGTGGTCCTGGTCTGGTCGGTCCGCGCGCGGCTGCGCCGTCGCCAGCAATGGCAGCTGACGGTGCACAAGCAGCAGCTGGCCGAGCAGGCCTCGCAGGCCAAGAGCCGTTTCCTGGCCACGCTGGGCCACGAAGTACGCACGCCGATGACCGGCGTGCTGGGCATGAGCGAACTGCTGCTGGCGACTCCGCTGGATCCGGTGCAGCGTGGCTACGCGGGGTCGATCCAGCAGGCCGGCAGCCATCTGCTGCGGCTGGTCAACGATGCGCTGGACCTGGCCCGCATCGAAGCCGGGCGGCTTGAGCTGGATCTGCGTCCGTTCGACCTGGAGGAACTGCTCGACCAGGTGCAGGGCCTGATGCAGCCGATGGCGCAGCAGCGCCAGCTGGAATTCCGGCGCGGTGAAAACCCGGCAGGGCCGGTCAGTGTCAGCGGCGACGAGATGCGCGTGCGCCAGATCCTGCTGAACCTGCTCGGCAACGCCATCAAGTTCACCGAGCGCGGCCACGTCGGCCTGGCCGTGCGCCTGGAAGAGAAGGGCGGCCTGTGTTTCGAAGTGCATGACAGTGGCCCGGGCATCAATGCCGAGCAGCAGCAGCGCCTGTTCCATCGTTTTGAACAGGCCGACGGTCCGCGCACCGCGTCGCGCTACGGCGGCAGTGGCCTGGGACTGGCGATCTGCCAGGAACTGGCGGTGGCGATGGGGGGGCGTATCGAAGTGGACAGCCAGCCTGGCAAGGGTGCGCGGTTCCGCGTGCGCCTGCCCCTGCCCTGGACGCGCCAGGCCGCCGGCACCGCGGGCGAGGTGGCGGCCCTGCCGGAACTGCCGCCGCTGCGCATCCTGCTGGTCGAGGACGACGCCACGGTGGCCGAGGTCATCGCCGGCCTGCTGCGGGTGCGCGGGCATGAGGTGGTCCACGTGCTGCATGGCCTGGGCGCGCTGTCGGAGATCGCCACCGATGGTTTCGACGTCGGCCTGCTCGATCTCGATCTGCCCGCGCTGGACGGTACGGCCATCGCCCGCCAGCTGCGCACCATGGGCTATGAACTGCCGCTGGTGGCAGTGACCGCCCGTTCCGATGCCTACGCCGAAACCCAGGTGCTGGCCGCCGGCTTCGATGGCTTCCTGCGCAAGCCGGTGACCGGCGACCTGCTGGTGGCGGCCATCGCCCAGGCGCGTGCGAAACGGCAGGCAACTGCGTGACTGTGCCGGCGCCGGGCGTGAACGGCGCGACTTTCGGTTTACCATGCCGACGCCCGCAGCGCGGGAATCATCAGGACCAGCGTGAGGAGGCAATCGGTGGTGTATCTGCGGGCGGCGATGCTGCTGCTGGTCCTCCTGTGCGGCGCGTTGCCCGCTGCGGCACAGCCGGTGCCTCCGAGCCCGCGGCAGGTGACGGTGTTCGATGGCCTGCCGTCCAATACCGTCAACCGCATGGCCGAGGACCGGTACGGCTACCTGTGGATCGCCACCAACGATGGCCTGGCCCGCTATGACGGCCGCACTTACCGCGTGTGGCGTTCCGAGGATGGACTGCGTGACAACCGCATCTGGACGGTGCTGGTCGATGCCCGCAACCAGTTGTGGATAGGCACCGAGAACGCTGGCCTGGTGCGCATGTCGGCCGACCGCCGGCAGCTGCACTTCTACGACCGCAGCAGCCAGCCGTTGATGGGCACCAACACGGTCTGGAGCCTGGCCAGCACGCCTGATGGCTCGATCTGGTTCGGTACCCACGAAGGCGGCCTGTACCGCCTGGACAGCCAGGACCGCCTGCAGCGCTTCCTGCCCGAGCCCAACAATCCGCGCAGCCTGCCTTCGTCGTCGGTGCCCTACCTGGCCACGCTGGCCGATGGCAGCCTGTGGATCGGCACCAAGCATGGCGTGGCACGCTGGACCGGGACCGACTTCGAGCGTGTCGGTACGGACATCATTCCCAGCCTGCTGATCAACGGGTTGACCGCCGAGCCCGATGGCAGCCTGTGGATCAGCACGATGGCCGGGGCCACCGTGCGCCGCCCGGATGGCCGCTTCGAGGCACCACCGTGGAAGCTGCCGCCAGGCGAGCAGGTGCTGGGCATGATGCTGCGCGACGAGCAGGGCGGACATTGGCTGGATACGCGCACCGGGCTGGGACGTGCGGTCGACGGCCAGTACCAGACCGTGCCGCTGTACAGCGCGATCGCACGCGGTCCGGTGCGGCCGAACTGGACCGGTGCCTATGAGGACCGCGAAGGTGGCATCTGGCTGGCCAGCACCAATGCCGGGTTGTGGCACCTGCTGCCACGCTGGTGGCAGTTCTCGGTGCTGTCGCGGCTGGAGGACGACCCCAGCTCGCTGCGCAATGCGCTCGTGCTGGGCACCAGCCCGTCCAGCAATGGCGGTGTCTGGACCGTGGGCAGCCATGGCGCGCTGGACCGCTTCGATCCGAAGACCGGCAGGATCGAGCAGCACCGCACCTGGGTCAACGGCATGCACTGGCTGACCTCGGTGCGCGAGGACCGGCGTGGCCAGGTCTGGATCGGATCGACCGATGCACTGGTGCGCTACGACCCGCAACGGCGCGAACTGCGTCGTTGGGGCCGTGATGCCGGTACCGATGCGGCGATGGAAGGGGTCATCGAAGCGATGATGACCTGCGACGGCGACAGCCTCTGGTTGATGCTTCCCGCGGGCCTGCAGCAACGTGATCTCGACGGACGCCTGCGGCGCCAGCTGGACAATGGCCAGCGCGGCCTGCAGCAGGGCCAGCTCAACCTCGATGTGGAATGCGGTCCGCAGGACCATATCTGGCTGGCCAGCAGCCGTGGCCTGCTGCAGTGGCTGCCGGAAAGCGAACGCTTCCAGCCGGTGCCGGGTGCGCCGGCAACGGCCATCCATGCGTTGCATGTGGGCCGTGACGGCCAGGTCTGGTTGTCCGAGGACGGGCGCCTGTCGCGATACCGCTGGAGCCAGGGGCGGCTGGAACGGCAGGCGGTGGTCGGTGCCGAACAGGGCTATCCGGCGATCTCCGCCTCTGGCCTGGTGGTGGATGCGCAGGGCGTGGCCTGGGCGACCAGCGCACGCGGCCTGGTACGTGTCAGTGCCGATGGGCAGAGCGTGCGCCTGTACGGCGTGCACGACGGCCTGCCAAGCCAGGAATTCCGCGAGCACACCCTGATCGCAGCGGCCGATGGCCACCTGGTGGCCGGAACGGCAGCGGGCGCGGTGGTGTTCGACCCGGAGCAGGTACGGCCTTCGGTACGTCGCGCGCCACTGGTGATCGAGCGGGTGGAAGTGCGCCGCAACGAACAGGTACTGGACATGACCCACGATGCGCCGTTGCAGATCGCCGATGGCGATCGCGACCTGCGCATCGTCGCGCGATTGCTGTCCTTCGCCGACTCGGCGTCCAATACCTACCGTTATCGCCTGGCCGGCTACGACCCGGATTGGGTTGAAGTCGGTCCGGCGGGTGAGCGCCTGTTCTCGCGCCTGGCGCCGGGCAGCTACCGGCTGGAGGTGCAGGCACGCTCGGCCGACCATGTGTGGTCGCGGGTGCAGAGCCTGGAGTTCCGCGTGCAGCCGCCGTGGTGGCGCAGCCTGTCCGGCCTGCTGGTACTGGCGTCGGTCGGGTTGCTGCTGACCAGCTGGTTCGCCTGGTTGTACCGACGCCGCCTGCAGCGGCGCCACGCCTACCAGCTGGCGCTGCACAAGCAGGAACTGGCCGAGCAGGCCTCGGCGGCCAAGACCCGCTTCCTGGCCAACCTTGGCCATGAGATCCGTACGCCGATGACCGGCGTGCTGGGCATGAGCGAGCTGCTGCTGGCCTCGCCACTGGACCCGCAGCAGCGCGGCTACACGCAGTCGATCCGGCATGCGGGCGAGCACCTGCTGCATCTGGTCAACGATGCGCTGGACCTGGCGCGGATCGAGTCCGGGCGCCTGGAGCTGCAGTCGCAGTCGTTTGCGTTGAATGGCCTGCTGCAGGATCTGGCGGCGCTGATGGGCCCGCTGGCTGCACAGAAGGGCCTGCGCTTCGTCCTGGACAACCAGCTGCCGCCGGGCCTGCAGGCGACCGGTGATGCCATGCGCGTGCGGCAGATCCTGCTGAACCTGCTGTCGAACGCAGTGAAATTCACCAGCCGCGGCACCATCACCCTGCATGCACGTTGCGATGGCGAGCTGCGCGCGCTGCATTTCGAGGTACGTGATACCGGCCCGGGCATCAGCCAGGAACAGCAGCAGCGCCTGTTCCGACGCTTCGAGCAGGCCGATGGTGCACGTACGGCAGCGCAGTACGGTGGCAGCGGCCTGGGCCTGGCGATCTGCCGCGAGCTGGCACAAGCGATGCAGGGGCGGATCCAGGTGGAGAGCCAGCTGGGCCGGGGCACCTGCTTCGGCGTCACCCTGCCGTTGCCACTGGTGGTGGACGGTGACGCCGAGGTGTCCGCCGAGGGGCATCGCGACGATGCGGCGAACATGCCACCGCTGCGGGTGCTGCTGGTCGAGGACGATGCCACCGTGGCCGATGTGGTGCGGGGGTTGTTGAGCGCACGCGGCCACGAGGTGGTGCATGCCGGCCATGCGCTGGCGGCGCTGCGCGAGATCAGTGCCGGCGATTTCGACGTCGGCCTGCTGGATCTGGACCTGCCCGGCCTGAGCGGCTTCGAACTGGCCCAGCACCTGCGTAACCAGGGCTACATGCTGCCGCTGCTGGCGGTGACCGCGCGGACTGATCCGGACCTTCAGCAGCAGGTGGAAGCGGCCGGCATCGGCGGCTTCCTGCGCAAGCCGGTGACCGGTGAACTGCTGGTGGAAGCGATCGCCAGGGCGATGGGCAGGTAGGGTTTATTGCAGGGCTTGCAGTCCTGCACCTGCAGAATCAACGTCAACGTCAACGTCAAAAGCCTGCCTTCGACAGTTTTCCGCGATCTGTCGGAGCTCGGGGTCGGATCCCGTTGCTGCGCAACGGGCTCTGACCCCAATCTGGAATTCGATATCTGACAGATGTGTCGACCAAGGTCGACACCTACCAACAACCGCGCGTTCCAACAGTCGCCGTTACCCACAGCCGCGTGAACCTGTCAGTGGTGGGGCGGTGTGGGCTTGCAGGACCGTTGGCGCCATGGATGGCGCCATCGAGCCCCCATGGGTGAGGGCGCTTTGCTTGCGAAGCACTGCTTCGCAAGCGCCCGAACGCGCAGCCGCCGGCGGCTGGGCCGGACCGCGGAGCGGGGTTTACGGCGTGTCCTGCAAGCCCGCACCGCCCCGCCAACCCACGGAATGCTCGCTGTTGCTGTTGCCGGCCAGCGGCCGGCACTACCGCAGGTGCAGGGCCGCAGGCCCTGCCGAACCCCCTTCACTCCGCGACGTGCTCGACCTGCCGCGGTTCGGGCTTGGTGTCGGGCAGCTGCCAGAAGATCATCGTCGAGGTCAGCGTGATCGCGCCCACGCACAGGAACGTGGCATGCAGCGCGGCGGTGGCGCTGTTGCTGTCCAGGTGGTTGCCGAACGCGGCCAGCAGGCTGCCGGCCGCAGCAGCACCGAAGCCGGCGGCCAGCATCATCACCATCGACAGCAGGCTGTTGCCGGAACTGGCGAACTCACGGTCCAGATCGCGCAGGGTCACGGTGTTCATCACGGTGAACTGCAGCGAATTGACCGCGCCGAAGAACGCCAGCTGCAGCAGGCGCCAGGCCAGGTGCTGGCCGGGTGTCATCAGGATGAAGCTGGCCATCGCCAGGCCGACCAGCACGGTGTTGACCATCAGCACGCGGCGGTAACCGAAGCGCTCGACCAGCTTCACCGCCAGCTGCTTGGAGACCATGCCGGCGGCCGCTACCGGCACCATCATCAGGCCGGCATGCATCGGGCCCAGGCCGAGGCCGACCTGCAGCAGCAGCGGGATCAGCATCGGCATCGCGCTGCTGCCGATGCGCGAGAACAGGTTGCCGAGAATGCCGATGCGGTAGCTGGGCACGCGGAACAGGGCCAGCGAGAACAACGGTGCGGTCGAGTTGGCGGCGTGCAGCCAGTAGCCCACCAGCGCGGCCAGGCCAGCCACGGTCATCAGCATCACCAGTGCGTGTGGCGTACCCAGGCCGGAGATGCCGTCCAGTGCCAGCGACAGCACCACCATCGCGAAGGCCAGCATGACGTAGCCGCGCAGGTCGAAGCGGGTGCGGTGGCTGGCGTAATGGTCGGGCATGATCTTCATCGCGGCGATGAAACCGATCACGCCGATCGGCAGGTTGATCAGGAACACCCAGTGCCATGAGGCGATCTCGACCAGCCAGCCGCCCAGCGTGGGGCCGATCAGCGGGCCGACCAGCGCGGGGATGGCGATGAAGCTCATCGCGCGCAGGAAATCCTCGCGGGGCACCGAGCGCATCACCGCCAGCCGGCCGACCGGCAGCAGCATCGCACCGCCGATGCCCTGCAGCACGCGCGCACCGACCAGCTGGTGCAGGTGCTGGGCCAGCGCGCAGGCCAGCGAGCCGAGGGTGAACAGGATGATCGCCACCAGGAAGGTGCGCCGGGTGCCATAGCGGTCGGCGATCCAGCCCGAGGCGGGAATGAAGGTGGCCACCGCCAGCGCATAGCTGAACACCACCGACTGCATCTGCAGCGGGCTCTCGCCCAGGCTGGCCGCCATCGCCGGCAACGCCGTGTTGACGATGGTCGAGTCCAGCATCTGCATGAAGATCGCCAGGGACACCAGCCACAGCAGGGGACGCTGGCGGTTGTAGGTCGATGGCGATGTGGACATGGGGTGCGGCCGGTGCAGCGTGGGGGCCGCCATGATCGCGCACTGCGGGTCACGGCGCGATCAAGGTCGCGCCGTACCTGCATGCGGAATGCTCAGCGTTGGCTGTGCGCGTGCACTGCGTCGACCAGCACCTGTACATGCGCCGGGTCCATGTCCGGCGACATGCCATGGCCGAGGTTGAACACATGGCCCTCGCGCGAGCCGCCGTTGCCGGCGGCATAGGTGTCGAGCACGCGCGCGGCGGCCGCGGCGATCGCATCCGGCGAGGCGTACAGCGTGGTCGGGTCGAGGTTGCCCTGCAGCGCGACGCGGCCACGGGTGCGGCGCATCGCCTCGTCCAGGTCCAGCGTCCAGTCCAGGCCGAGTGCATCGGCGCCGGTCTGCGACAGCGCTTCCAGGTGCAGGCCGGTGCCCTTGCCGAACAGGATCAGCGGCGTGCGCTCGCTGCCTTCGCCGCGCTCCAGCCCCTCGGCAATGCGCTGCAGGTAGCGCAGCGAGAACTCGCGGTACATCGCCGGCGACAGCACGCCACCCCAGGTGTCGAACACCTGCAGCGCCTGCGCACCGGCCGCGCGCTGCGCGCCGAGGTAGGCGATCACCGCCTCGGTGGTGACCTCCAGCAGGCGGTGCAGCGCCTGCGGATGGTTCAGCGCCATCGCCTTGATGCGCGCGAAATCCTTGCTGCCGCCGCCTTCCACCATGTAGCAGGCCAGCGTCCATGGGCTGCCGGAGAAGCCGATCAGCGGTACCTGGCCGTCCAGCTCGCGGCGGATCAGCCGTACCGCATCCATCACGTAGCCCAGGTCCTGTTCCATGTCCGGCACCGCCAGCCGGGCGATGGCGGCTTCGTCACGCACCGGGTGCCGGAACTTCGGGCCTTCGCCTTCGACGAAGTACAGCTCCAGGCCCATCGCGTCGGGAATGGTGAGGATGTCCGAGAACAGGATGGCCGCGTCCAGCGGGAACCGGCGCAGCGGCTGCAGGGTGACTTCGCAGGCGATCTCCGGGGTCTTGGCCATGGCCAGGAAGCTGCCGGCCTTGGCCCGGGTCGCGCGGTATTCCGGCAGGTAGCGGCCGGCCTGGCGCATCAGCCAGACGGGGGTGCAGTCCACCGGTTCGCGGCGCAGGGCGCGCAGCAGGCGATCGTTGCGGAGAGGGCTGGTCACGATGGGCATTCCTTGGACGGGAGGAGCAGCGGCGTCAGTCGCCGTGCGAAAGGATCTGGAAGCCGCGATGCAGTTCGGCATCACGGGCCTTCTCGAAGGCGTGGCGGGCGTCGTCGGCCTGCAGGAACAGCTCGCGCCGCAGCTGCGAGCGGCTGCCGACACGGCCGCTCTCGCGCAGCAGCTCCCAGCCGCCGAACAGGTCCGGCAGCAGGCTCAGGCGCAGGAAGCGCGGTGCCTGCGCACCGGCGTCGGGATGTTGCAGGTAAACGTGCATGGCGCCGATTGTAGCGGGGCCAGGGTGACCCCGGCCGCAACGCGGCCGGCACTACCGGACCGACAGCACCTTCAGCACCGCCGCCTCATCCACGTCCGGCACCACTTCGGCACGGCCCATCCCGCGCCACAACACCAGGCGCAGGCGGCCGGCCACGTTCTTCTTGTCCAGGCGCATGCGGCCGAGCAGGGCCTGCGGCTCCAGCCCGCCCGGGATCGCCACCGGCAGGCCGAGGCGTTCCAGCAGGGCCTGCAGGCGCGCGCGGTCGGCATCGTCGGCCAGGCCCAGGTCGGTGGACAGCTTCGCCGCCAGCACCATGCCCACCGCCACCGCCTCGCCGTGGTTCAGCGCATCGCGGCCCGGGGCCGAATAGCCCTGTTCGGTCTCGATGGCGTGGCCGAAGGTGTGGCCGAGGTTGAGCAGGGCACGCTCGCCCTTTTCGAACGGGTCGCGCTCGACGATGGCGGCCTTGTGCCGGCAGCTGCGCGCGATGGCCTCGGCCAGCACCGCATCCTCGCCGGCCAGCAGCGCATCGGCATGCTGCTGCAGCCACTCGAAGAACACGGCATCACCCAGCGCGCCGTACTTCACCACTTCGGCCAGGCCGGCACGCAGCTCGCGTGGCGGCAGGGTGGCCAGCACGCGGGTATCGGCGATGACCGCACGCGGCGGATGGAAGGCACCGACCAGGTTCTTGCCGGCCGGAATGTCGACTGCGGTCTTGCCGCCCACCGACGAATCGACCATTGCCAGCAGGGTGGTCGGCAGCTGCACGCAGTCCACGCCGCGCATCCAGCAGGCGGCAGCGAAACCGGCGAGATCACCGACCACGCCGCCGCCGAGGGCGAAGACGCAGGCGTCGCGGGTGGCGCCGAGCGCGGCCAGCGCTTCGATCGCGCGGCCGAACTCGGCCAGCGTCTTGGAGGCTTCGCCCGCGGCCAGCACGTGCTCGCCGATGACCAGGTCGGGGCGAGCGGCCAGCAGCGTCTGCTTCACCGGCGCCAGATAGCGCGGGGCGACTTCACTGTCGCTGAGCAGCAGCACATGACGGCCGCGCACGTGCGAGGCCAGCGCGGTGCCATCGGCCTGGGCACCGGCGCCGATGGTGATGGAGTAGGGGCGGTCGCCGCCAACGGCGACCTGCAGCAGGGCGGGGGAGGTCATGCGGTCAGGTCCTGGCGCTGCCATTGCGTGGCCAGCTTGACCACCAGTTGGGCGGTCGCATCGGCAGCGGTATACGGGTCGGTGTCGAGGGTGAGGTCGGCCAGTTCGCGGTACAGCGGGTCGCGGTGTGCGGCCAGATCGTGCAGCACCTGCTCCCGGTCCGGGCGCTGCAGCAGCGGCCGGCCCTTGTCGCGGCCCAGGCGCTCGAGCTGTTCGGCCACGCTGACCCGCAGATAGACCACGAAGCCGCGCCGGGCGATCAGTGCACGATTGTCCGGATCCAGCACGGCGCCGCCACCGGTGGAGACCAGCTGGCCACGGCCTTCCAGTACCCGCGCAAGCGCCTGGCGTTCATGGCTGCGGAAGCCGGCTTCGCCGGAGTGCTCGAAGATGGTCGGAATGCTGGCGCCGGCGGCATCGACGATGACCTGGTCGACATCGACGAAGTCCAGCGTGAAACGCTCGGCCAGGCGGCGGCCGATGCAGGTTTTGCCGGCGCCCATCGGGCCGATCAGGATCAGGTTCGGAGCAGGATTCATGCCTTCTGATGCTAACACCTCCGTGCCCTGGCCTTTACGTTCTTCACGTCAGGGTGGGCGTTCCTGCGGGGTCTCCCGCGCCAGACGGAGTACAGGCCATGACGGTCGCCAAGGTCATCGAAATCACTGCGTCCTCGCCGAAAAGCGTGGAAGACGCCGTGCGCAGCGGGCTGAAGAAGGTCTCCGAGACGGTCAAGGGCATCCAGGGCGCCTGGGTGAACGAGACCAAGGTAGTCACCAATGGCAGCGGCGAGATCACCGAATGGCGGGTCAACCTGCGGGTGACTTTCCTGGTGGAATAGGCGCGTTCAGCGCACGTCCTGCACCTGTCGCTGGCCGTCCAGCACCACCACGTGGTCGGCCAGGGCGGGCAGGGTGCTCAATGCCTGCCGGCTGACCCGCTCGTAGTACTGCACGAAGCGCTCCAGCTGTGGCCGGCTCATGCCGTGCCGGCCCGGCTGCGCGGCCTGCAGGTTCTGCTCCTGCTGCCAGCGCCAGCGTGGTACCACCGAGAAATCCGGCGGCTGCAGGAACCACAGGCGGTCGCAGCGCTGCCACAACGCCGGGTAGTCACGGGCCAGCGCCTGGTTGCACCAGCGCCGCCAGCGGCCATCGGCGTCGGCTTCGCGTTCCAGTGCGTTCAACGGGCTGTCCAGCGCGTCGTCATCCTGCGCGGGCGTGCCCAGGAACCAGCCTTCGAATACCAGCAGGTCCAGCGGTTGCTTCAGCTGCGGCCAGTGTGCTTCGGGCAGGCGCTCGTCGGCCAGCTTGTCGAAGCGCGGCATTGCGAAGGGCTGGCGTGCGGCCACGGCGTTCAATACCGCATGGGCCAGCGGCAGGTCGTGGGTGCCGGGCGGGCCGCGGGTGATCAGCAGTGGGTGCACCTGGCGGGCCAGCCGTTGGCGCTGTGCGCGGGTCAGGTAGACATCATCGATCGACAGCGTGGCTGCGTTCAGGCCGCGTGCCTGGGCACGGGCCACCACCTGCGCCGCCAGCGTCGATTTGCCGCTCCCCTGCAGGCCGCTGATCGCCAATACTGGAACCGCTGCGCCGCTGCCCAGCGCATCATCCAGCGCCTGTTCGGCCAATGTTTCGGGGAATCCTTTCACCTGGGGCATATACGCAGCAGCGGCCATGCAGCCACAATAGCCCAATCCGTGTGAGAAGAACGCAATCATGAGCGACCTGTACGCCGAAGCCCTGTCCACGTTTGCCGGCCTGTTCGACGAGGCCAAACAGAGCCGCGAGGTCGAGCCGAACGCGATGACCGTGGCCACCGCCGATACGCAGGGTCGCCCCTCGGCGCGCACCGTGCTGCTGAAGGCGTTCGATGAGCGCGGCTTTGTGTTCTACACCCACCTGGACAGCCACAAGGGCCAGGAGCTGCAGGCCAATCCGCAGGCCGCGCTGCTGTTCCTGTGGCGCAGCCTGCGCGAGGCCGGCATCCAGGTGCGCATCGAAGGCCGTGTCGAGCAGGTCGCCGATGCCGAAGCCGACGCCTATTTCGCCAGCCGCCCGCGGATGAGCCAGATCGGCGCGTGGGCCTCGCAGCAGTCGAAGACGCTGGCAACGCGCGAGGAATTCGATGCGCGCGTGGCCGAGGTCGAAGCCCGCTTCGAGGGCAAGGACGTGCCGCGCCCGGAGGGCTGGAGCGGCCTGCGCGTGGTGCCTGACCGCATCGAGTTCTGGTTTGGCGCGCAGTTCCGCCTGCACGAGCGCTGGTGCTATGAAGCCGGCGCCGAAGGGCGCTGGAGCAAGCGCCTGCTGTACCCGTAAGGCGGGGTGGTGCCGGGGCTGCTGTAGAGCCGAGCCCATGCTCGGCTGATGTTCTCGCAGGAGCAGCCGAGCATGGGCTCGGCTCTACAGCAACCTGCGTTTGTCGCGAACGGACTGGTCCGCTTCATGCACGAGCAGGTCGGCGACGGGCACACTCGCTGCGATGCCCTCGATCTGCGGAGTTGCCATGCCCTCCTGGCGTTGCCTGTTTTCCGTGCCGCCACCACGCCGCGGCGTGGAAGCGTTGTTGTTGCTGCTCGCCTGCATCGTCGCCGGTGTGATGTTCTGTGTTTCCGGCTGGAACAAGGTGTTCACCGATGCCGGGCGCGAGCGCATGGTGCATACGCTGGTCGATGCCGGTATCCCATTCCCGGTGTTCAGTGCGCCGGTACTCGGTGCGATCGAGTGGATTGCGGGTGGTCTGCTGGTGCTGGGCCTTTTGAGCCGCCCCTCAGCCCTGCTGCTGGCGGCGATCTGCGTAGTGGCTGCGCTGACCGATGGCATCGCGCGCATTCCGGCAGGGCTTGGCGTGCTGGATTGGCTGAGCTGGTTCTTCTACCTGAGCGAAGTGCCGCTGGGCGTACTGCTGCTGTGGATTGCCGCAGTGGGTAGTGGACGGTTCGCCATCGAAGCGCGCTGACGACAGGCACCCTGTAGAGCCGAGCCCATGCTCGGCTGCTTACGCGGGAACATCAGCCGGGCATGGGCTCGGCTTTACAGGTCCTCCGCGCGCAGCCAGCGCCACAGCGTGGTGCGTGACACGCCCAGCGCCTGCGCCATGCCCTCGCGATCATGCCGGTGTTCCCGCAACAGTGCTTCCAGCTTGGCCCGCGGTGGGCGCCTGCCGTTGCTTTCCAGCGGCAACGCCGCGACACCTTCATGCACCAGCTCGGGTGCCAGCTGCAGCAGCCGCGCCGTATCGATCAGCCCTTCACCGGGCTGCCAGTGGATGCGCAGGCGATCGACCAGATTGCGCAGCTCGCGCACGTTTCCCGGCCACTCGGCCGCGCACAGCACCGCCAGCGCCGCCTCATCCAATGGCGCGTCGATGCCACGCAGCTGGCGGAAGAAATGCTGCGCCAGCAACGGGATGTCACCGCGTCGGGCGCGCAGCGAGGGCAGGGCAATCCGCAGCGCGGCCAGGCGGTAATACAGGTCGCGGCGGAAGCTGCCGGTCGCCGCGCGCTGCTCCAGCGACTGCAGGGTGGCGGCGACCACGCGCAGGTCCACCGGCGTCGGTTCGGTGGCACCCACGCGCAGCACTTCACGTTCCTCCAGCACCCGCAGCAGGCGGGTCTGCAGCGGCAGCGGCAGTTCGCCGATTTCGTCCAGGAACAGGGTGCCGCCATCTGCAGCTTCCACCAGGCCAACGCGGCCGCCACGCCGTGCGCCGGTGAAGGCGCCATCGCTGTAGCCGAACAGCTCCGCTTCCAGCAGCGATTCGCTGATCGCGCCACAGTTCAGCGCGACGAAGCGGCCACGGCGCCCGCTGGCGGCGTGCAGCTGGCGCGCCACCAGTTCCTTGCCGGTGCCGGTTTCGCCGCTGACCAGCACGGTGCTGTCATGTGGGGCATACAGCGCGATCTGCGCGCGCACCTGCGCCATCGCGTCGCTGTCGCCGAGCAGTTCATGCGCATCGGCACGCGCTGCCGGGCGCCGGCGCGGTGCAGCGCGGTTGCTGCCGGAACGTGCCAGGGTCTGGGTCAGTTCCAGCGCATGTTCGAACGCCTGCCGCACCGAGTCGGCCGAATACAGCAGCACCCCGGGCAGGCCGGCCTGCTCGGCATGGTCGATGGCCATGCCGGTGCCGACGATCACCTCGATGCCGTTGGCGCGCAGGTCGGCGATGCAGTCGCGGGCGTCCTCGCGGGTGACGAAGCGGCGATGCTCGATATCCAGGCCGAAGCTCTGCTGGAAGTTGCTGAACACCGGTACGTCGCTGGCGTGGGTGACCAGGCCGATGCGGCTGGCGATACGCCGTGCCCGGGCCAGCGCTTCCATCAGGTCGAAGCCGTTGGCCTGGATCGGCACCAGTGGCAGCTCCAGCCGGCCGCGCAGCCAGGCCGCGTTGGAGCCGCCAGCGATGACCACGTCGCAGTGCTCGCGACGCAGGCGTTGGCCGATCACCTCCACCGCTTCCTCGAAGCCGAGGTTGATCTGTTCGATACGCGCGCGGCGGTCGAACTCGGGGATCACGTCGCCGAGCAGGCCGGTCAGCCGCGAGACGCTGACCGTCCAGATCACCGGACGGCCCGGGTCGGCATCGGCATGGCGCAGGGGGGAGCGGGGCAGATACATGGCAGCCGTTTCGGGGAGGATGTTTCATGATACATCCGTTTCAATGTTTCATATGTTCCACTGTTGCATGCCGGTCATTCCCGTGAAATCAACCGCTTGCAGCTTGGCATGGTGCTTGCGCTTCCTTTCCCGTACTTCAACCTGGATTGCCGCATGACCGCTTCTGCCCCTTTCTCCGCCGGTGCCTGCTTCCGTGAGGCGCTGGCTGCCGAATCGCCGCTGCAGGTGATCGGTGCGATCAACGCCAACCACGCCCTGCTGGCCAAGCGCGCCGGCTTCCGTGCCATTTACCTGTCCGGCGGCGGCGTTGCCGCAGGCTCGCTGGGCCTGCCGGACCTGGGCATCAACACCCTGGAAGACGTGCTGGTGGACGTGCGCCGCATCACCGATGTCTGCGACCTGCCCTTGATGGTCGACATCGACACCGGCTTCGGCCCGAGCGCGTTCAACATCGCGCGCACCGTGAAGTCGCTGATCAAGGCCGGCGCGGCCGCCTGCCACATCGAAGACCAGGTCGGCGCCAAGCGCTGCGGCCATCGTCCGGGCAAGGAGATCGTCTCGCAGGGTGAAATGGTCGACCGTGTGAAGGCCGCTGCCGATGCCAAGACCGATCCGGACTTCTTCCTGATCGCGCGCACCGACGCCATCCAGGTGGACGGCGTGGACAAGGCGATCGAGCGCGCCATCGCCTGTGTCGAGGCCGGTGCCGACGGCATCTTCGCCGAGGCCGCCTACGATCTGGATACCTACCGCCGCTTCGTCGACGCGGTGAAGGTGCCGGTGCTGGCCAACATCACCGAATTCGGCGCCACCCCGCTGTTCAGCCGCGATGAACTGGCCTCGGCCGGCGTCGCCATCCAGCTGTTCCCGCTGTCGGCGTTCCGTGCCGCCAACAAGGCCGCCGAGAACGTCTACCAGGCGGTGCGCCGCGATGGCCACCAGCGCAACGTGGTGGAAACCATGCAGACCCGCGAGGAACTCTACGACCGCATCGGCTATCACGCCTTCGAGCAGCAGCTCGATGCGCTGTTCGCCGCCAAGAAATAAGCAGTACCCTGCACCATCAAGTTTCGGAGGGAAACATGAACGATACGACCGCAACCCCGACCTTCAAGCCGAAGAAGTCCGTCGCCCTGTCCGGCACCGCGGCCGGCAACACCGCGCTGTGCAGCGTGGGCCGCAGCGGCAACGACCTGCACTACCGCGGCTATGACATCCTGGACCTGGCCAACACCAGCGAGTTCGAGGAAATCGCCTACCTGCTGGTGCACGGCAAGCTGCCGACCCGCGCCGAGCTGGTTTCGTACAAGGCCAAGCTGAAGTCGCTGCGTGGGATCCCCGCCGCGGTGAAGGCCGCGCTGGAAGAGCTGCCGCCGTCGGCGCACCCGATGGACGTGATGCGCACCGGCGTGTCCGTGCTCGGCTGCGTGGCACCGGAGAAGGACGACCACAACCACCCGGGCGCACGCGACATCGCCGACAAGCTGATGGCCTGCCTCGGTTCGATGCTGCTGTACTGGTACCACTGGAGCCACAACGGCCGCGCCATCGATGTGGAAACCGACGATGATTCGATCGGCGGCCACTTCCTGCACCTGCTGCATGGCGAAAAGCCGCAGGATTCGTGGGTGAAGGCGATGCACACCTCGCTGATCCTGTACGCCGAGCACGAGTTCAACGCCTCGACCTTCACCTGCCGTGTCATCGCCGGTACCGGCAGCGACATGTACAGCGCGATCTGCGGTGGCATCGGTGCGCTGCGTGGCCCGAAGCATGGCGGCGCCAACGAAGTGGCGTTCGAAGTGCAGAAGCGCTACGACAACCCGGATGAGGCCGAGGAGGACATCAAGGCGCGCGTCGAGCGCAAGGAAGTGGTGATCGGTTTCGGCCACCCGGTCTATACCGTCTCCGATCCGCGCAACAAGGTGATCAAGGACGTGGCCCGCGAGCTGTCCGAGGAACAGTCGAGCATGAAGATGTACGACATCGCCGAGCGCCTGGAGTCGGTGATGTGGGACATCAAGAAGATGTTCCCGAACCTGGACTGGTTCAGTGCGGTCAGCTACCACATGATGGGCGTGCCGACCGCGATGTTCACCCCGCTGTTCGTGATCGCGCGCACCGCCGGCTGGAGCGCGCACATCATCGAGCAGCGCATCGACGGCAAGATCATCCGCCCGAGCGCCAATTACATCGGTCCGGAAGACCGCGACTTCGTCGCCATCGACAAGCGCGTCTGATCCCCCTGCTGTACCCATCCGGCCGGCCGCATGCCGGCCGGGTGCTTTCGCCGCCGCACCGCCGGCACCCGGCCCGCCCCAAGCACTCCGCCAGCCCATGAATACCGATTACCGCAAGAACCTCCCCGGCAGCGCGCTGGACTATTTCGACGCGCGCGCCGCTGTCGATGCGATCCAGCCCGGCGCCTATGCCACCCTGCCGTACACCTCGCGCGTGCTGGCCGAGAGCCTGGTGCGCCGCTGCGATCCGGCCACGCTCGGCGATTCGCTGAAGCAGCTGATCGAGCGCCGTCGCGACCTCGACTTCCCGTGGTTCCCGGCACGCGTGGTGTGCCACGACATCCTCGGCCAGACCGCGCTGGTGGACCTGGCCGGCCTGCGTGATGCGATCGCCGACAAGGGCGGCGACCCGGCCAAGGTCAATCCGGTGGTGCCGGTGCAGTTGATCGTCGATCACTCGCTGGCGGTGGAATGCGGTGGCTACGATCCGCAGGCGTTCGAGAAGAACCGCGCCATCGAGGATCGCCGCAACGAAGACCGTTTCCACTTCATCGACTGGACCAAGCAGGCGTTCCAGAACGTGGACGTGATTCCGCCGGGCAACGGCATCATGCACCAGATCAACCTGGAGAAGATGTCGCCGGTGATCTACGTGCAGGACGGCGTAGCCTTCCCGGATACCTGCGTGGGCACCGACAGCCACACCCCGCACGTGGACGCGCTGGGCGTGATCGCGATTGGTGTTGGCGGCCTGGAAGCGGAGAACGTGATGCTGGGCCGCGCGTCGTGGATGCGCCTGCCGGATATCATCGGCGTCGAGCTGACCGGCAGGCCGCAGCCGGGCATCACCGCCACCGACGTGGTGCTGGCACTGACCGAGTTCCTGCGCAAGGAACGCGTGGTGGGTGCGTATCTTGAATTCTTCGGCGAGGGGGCGTCGGCACTGACCATCGGTGACCGCGCCACCATCTCCAACATGTGCCCCGAATACGGCGCCACCGCCGCGATGTTCTATATCGACGGGCAGACCATCGATTACCTGCGCCTGACCGGCCGCGAGGAATTGCAGGTGGCGCTGGTGGAGAACTATGCGCGCACCACCGGCCTGTGGGCCGATGACCTGGCCACCGCGCAGTACGAGCGCGTGCTGCGCTTCGACTTGTCCAGCGTGGTGCGCAACATGGCTGGCCCGTCCAACCCGCACAAGCGCGTGGCCACCGCCGAGCTGGCCGAGCGCGGCATCGCCGACGAAGCCAAGCTGGCAGCGGGCAGGGCCGAGCAGGCGCAGGGCCTGATGCCCGACGGCGCGGTGATCATCGCCGCCATCACCAGCTGCACCAACACATCCAACCCGCGCAACGTGATCGCTGCCGCACTGCTGGCGCGCAAGGCCAACGAACGTGGCCTGCTGCGCAAGCCGTGGGTGAAGTCGTCGCTGGCGCCGGGCTCGAAGGCGGTGCAGCTGTACCTGGAAGAATCCGGCCTGCTGCCGGACCTGGAAAAGCTCGGCTTCGGCATCGTCGCCTTCGCCTGCACCACCTGCAACGGCATGAGCGGCGCGCTGGATCCGGCCATCCAGCAGGAGATCATCGATCGCGACCTGTACGCCACGGCCGTGCTGTCGGGCAACCGCAACTTCGATGGCCGCATCCACCCGTATGCGAAGCAGGCCTTCCTGGCGTCGCCGCCGCTGGTGATCGCCTATGCCATCGCCGGCACCGTGCGCTTCGACATCGAGAAGGACGTGCTGGGCGTGGATGCCGAGGGCAACGAGGTGCGCCTGAAGGACATCTGGCCGAGCGATGCCGAGATCGACGCGGTGGTGAAGGCCTCGGTGAAGCCCGAGCAGTTCCGCCGCGTCTACAACCCGATGTTCAACGTGCGCGTGGAGCATGGCGCGGCGGTCAGCCCGCTGTACGACTGGCGCCCGCAGAGCACCTACATCCGCCGTCCGCCGTACTGGGAGGGCGCACTGGCCGGTGAGCGCACACTGTCGGGCATGCGTGCGCTGGCGGTGCTGCCGGACAACATCACCACCGACCACCTGTCGCCGTCCAACGCGATCCTGGCGTCCAGTGCCGCCGGCGAATACCTGGCGAAGATGGGCCTGCCGGAAGAGGACTTCAATTCCTACGCCACCCACCGCGGTGACCACCTGACCGCACAGCGCGCCACCTTCGCCAACCCGAAGCTGTTCAATGAAATGGTGCGCAACGACGATGGCAGCGTGAAGCAGGGTTCGCTGGCGCGCGTGGAGCCGGAAGGCAAGGTGATGCGCATGTGGGAAGCGATCGAGACCTACATGGACCGCAAGCAGCCGCTGATCATCATCGCCGGTGCCGACTATGGCCAGGGCAGCTCGCGTGACTGGGCCGCCAAGGGCGTGCGCCTGGCCGGTGTGGAAGCGATCGTGGCCGAAGGCTTCGAACGCATCCACCGCACCAACCTGATCGGCATGGGCGTGCTGCCGCTGGAGTTCAAGCCGGGCACCACCCGCCTGACCCTGGGCATCGACGGTACCGAGACCTTCGACGTGATCGGCGAGCGCACCCCGCGCGCCGACCTGACCCTGGTCATCCACCGCCGCGACGGCCAGGATGTGATCGTGCCAGTGACCTGCCGCCTGGACAGCGACGAGGAAGTGGCGATCTACGAGGCGGGCGGCGTGCTGCAGCGCTTCGCCCAGGATTTCCTCGAAGGCGCCTGGGTGGCATGAGGCAGCCGACGGCCCGGCAACGGGCCGTCTTTCATTGCAAGGAATCATTCCATGAGCTTTCTTCCGCAACTTCGTATTCCCGCCACCTACATGCGCGGCGGCACCAGCAAGGGCGTGTTCTTCCGCCTGCAGGACCTGCCCGAAGCCGCTCAGGTGCCGGGCGCCGCGCGCGATGCGCTGCTGATGCGCGTGATCGGCTCGCCCGATCCGTATGGCAAGCAGACCGACGGCATGGGCGGTGCCACCTCCAGCACCAGCAAGTGCGTGATCATCTCCACCGCCTCGGTGCCGGACCACGATGTGGACTACCTGTATGGCCAGGTCTCGATCGACACCGCCTTCGTCGATTGGAGCGGCAACTGCGGCAACCTCAGTACGGCAGTGGGTCCGTTCGCGATCGCCAATGGGCTGATCGATCCGGCCCGGGTGCCGCGCGATGGCCTGTGCACCGTGCGCATCTGGCAGGCCAACATCGGCAAGACCATCATCGCCCACGTGCCGATGCGCGATGGCGAAGTGCAGGAGATCGGCGATTTCGAGCTGGATGGCGTGACCTTCCCGGCCGCCGAGATCCAGCTGGAGTTCATCGATCCGTCCGATGACGGCGATGCGGGCGCGATGTTCCCGACCGGCAACCTGGTCGACACCTTGGACGTGCCGGGCGTCGGCAGTTTTGAGGTGACCATGATCACCGCCGGCATTCCGACCATCTTCCTCAATGCGGCCGACCTGGGCTACACCGGCACCGAACTGCAGCCTGCGATCAACGAGGACAAGGGGGCGCTGGAGCGCTTCGAGAAGATCCGCGCCTACGGCGCCTTGCGCATGGGTCTGATCAGGAACCTGGAAGATGCGGCCACCCGCCAGCACACGCCGAAGGTGGCCTTCGTGGCGCCGGCACAGGACTACGTGTCCTCCAGCGGCAAGGCCATTCCGGCCTCGGCCATCGACCTGCACGCGCGGGCGTTGTCGATGGGCAAGCTGCACCACGCGATGATGGGCACCGCCGCCGTGGCGATCGGCACTGCGGCGGCGATTCCGGGCACGCTGGTCAATCGCGCGGCCGGTGGTGGTGAACGCGAAGCGGTGACCTTCGGCCACCCTTCCGGCACGCTGCGCGTGGGCGCGCAGGCCGGCCTCGTTGACGGCCAGTGGACAGTGACCAAGGCCATCATGAGCCGCAGCGCCCGCGTATTGATGGAAGGCAAGGTGCGGGTGCCGGCCGAATAACCAGCCGGTCGGCGCTGGCATCACATGCTTCGGTAGATGCCAACCTTGGTTGGCATGGCATTGGCACCGCCCGGGCAACGTCCAGCGCCAACCAAGGTTGGCGACTACCGGGAGGCGCGGCCTGGGCTCTGAAGAGGAGATCGACGATGTCTGACAGCCACACCCCATCCAACGAGCGTGCAGCGTGGGATGCGCTGCTGGTGGACATCGTCGATTACGTACGCGACGCGCGCATCGACTCCCCCCTGGCCTTCCAGACCGCGCACTACTGCCTGCTCGACACGCTGGGCTGCGGGCTGGAAGCGCTGTCCTTCCCGGCCTGCAGCAAGCTGCTCGGTCCGCTGGTGCCGGGTATCAGCGTGATCAACGGGGCGCGCGTGCCGGGTACGCACTACGTGCTGGACCCGGTGCAGGCCGCCTTCAACCTGGGCGCGATGGTGCGCTGGCTGGATTTCAACGATACCTGGCTGGCCGCCGAGTGGGGCCACCCGTCGGACAACCTGGGCGGCATCCTGTCTGTCTGCGATTGGCTGGGGCGCAACGCGCAGGCCCTGCATCGCCCAGCGCCGACCCTGCATGACGTGCTGCTGGCGATGATCAAGGCACACGAGATCCAGGGCGTGCTGGCCCTGCAGAATTCCTTCAACCGGGTCGGGCTGGACCACGTGGTGCTGGTCAAGGTGGCCACCACCGCGGTGGTCGCGCAGTTGCTCGGCCTGGATCGCGAACGCATGCTCAATGCACTGTCGCTGGCCTGGGTCGATGGCCAGGCGCTGCGCACCTACCGGCACGCGCCCAACACCGGCTCGCGCAAGAGCTGGGCGGCCGGCGATGCGACCAGCCGTGGCGTGCGCCTGGCGCTGATGGCGGCCAGTGGCGAGATGGGCTATCCCAGTGTGTTGAGCGCGCCGACCTGGGGTTTTGAAGCGGTATCGATGCAGGGCAAGGCGCTGACGCTGGAGCGACCGCTGGGCAGCTACGTGATGGAAAACGTGCTGTTCAAGATCAGCTACCCGGCCGAGTTCCATGGCCAGACCGCGGTGGAGGCGGCGATCACGCTGCACCAGCAGCTGCGTGCGATGGGGCGTCGGGTCGAGGACATCGCGCACATCGCCATCCGCACCCAGGAAGCCTGCATCCGCATCATCGACAAGCAGGGGCCGCTGCACAACCCGGCCGACCGCGACCACTGCGTGCAGTACATGGTCGCCATCGCGCTGCTGCATGGGCGGCTGGTGGCCCAGGACTACGAGGACGACGTTGCCGCCGACCCGCGCATCGACGCACTGCGCGCGAAGATGGCCTGTCATGAGGATCCGCAGCTCAGCGCCGACTACCTGGACCCGGACAAGCGCAGCATCGCCAACGGCCTGAGCGTGCGCTTCAGCGACGGCACTGAGCTGCCCGAGGTACTGGTGGAATACCCGCTGGGCCACGCGCGCCGACGCGAGGAGGGCATCCCGTTGCTGATGGACAAGTTCCGCCGGCACCTGGCCCATCGCTTCCCGACCACCCAGCAGCAGCGCATCCTGGCCGCATCGCTGGATCCGGTGGCGCTGGCGGCGATGCCGGTGACCGACTATGTGGACCTGTACCTGCCGGGGTAGGGGACGCTTCACCGGATCTGATACCACGCCTGCTTGCCGGGCACATGGCTCGATCCGCTTGGGTAGGTGCCAACCTTGGTTGGCACGGCCGACGCCAACCAAGGTTGGCGGCTACCGAGACTGCCGGCCAGCGGCCGGCACTACCCGCACCGCGGCAATTGCCGGATTTGCGTCAACACCTTGACGTGGCCTGCCTATAATGGCCGCCTCGATCAAGGAGTGACGACATGAGCGGTCCGGCACGGCGGAAGCGGTGGGGATGGGCGGCGGCCGTACTGGCAGGAGGCCTGTTGCTGGGGCTGGCCGGCTGCCGCAATGACAGCGGGCAGCTGCCCAAGGCCAGTGGTGAAGCCATCACCACCAAGGCCGAGCAGGTGAAGGAATTCACCCTGCTGCGTGCGTACCCGGACCAGAAGAATGACGGCCTGTCGCTGGCGCTGGAGTTCTCGCGCCCGCTGGTCGGCACGCAGGATTTCGACAAACTGGTTCGCTTCGAAGAGAAGGTCGGCACCGAGGACAGCAGCTGGGCCCTGTCCGATGACGGCCTGACCCTGCGTTACCCGTTCGTTGAGGCCGGCAAGGAGTTCAGCCTGGTGGTCTCGCCGGACCTGCTGGCCGCCGACGGCAGCCGGCTGGGCAAGGAACTGAAGCAGAAGGTGTTCAGCGGCGAGCTGAAGCCGGTGGTCGGTTTCGCCTCGCAGGGCAGCGTGCTGCCGGCCAAGGACAGCCGCGGCTTGCCGGTGGTCTCGGTGAACGTGCCGGAGGTCGACGTCGAGTTCCTGCGCGTGCGCGAGAAGGACCTGCCGACCTTCTTCAGCCAGTACCAGCGCGGCGGCCGCCGTGGCAGCTGGGAGCTCAGCAGCGACTACGAGCGCAGCCCGATCAACAAGCTGGCCGAGCCGGTCTACGTCAACCGCTTCATCCTGGGTGGCAAACAGAACGAGCGGGTGCTGACCTACCTGCCGACCCAGGACATCAAGGAACTGCAGGAGCCGGGCCTGTACTTCGCCCTGCTCAAGCCCACCGGTGACTACGAGGGCGAGTTCGATACCGCGTTCTTCTCGGTCAGCGACATCGGCCTGCATACCCGTGCCTACAAGGACAAGCTGTTCGTGCACACCGCCGGCCTCAAGGACGGTGCGCCGCTGAAGGGCATCGACCTGCGCGTGCTCGACGCCAAGGGTGAGGTGGTGCTGAAGGGCAGCACCGACGGCAACGGCAATGCGCTGCTGAACTACACCCTGGATGCCACCCACGTGCTGGTCGCCAGCAGTGGCAAGGACACCAGCTTCCTGCCGTTCAACCAGCCGGCGCTGGACCTGAGTGAGTTCGCCGTGGCCGGTCGTGACAACGCCTGGTTCGACGTCTACGCCTGGTCCGGCCGCGACCTGTACCGCCCGGGCGAGACCGTGCGCCTGTCCGCGCTGCTGCGCGACAACGACGGCAAGCCGGTCAAGGCACAACCGGTGTTCCTGCGCCTGAAGCAGCCCGACGGCAAGACCTTCCGCGAGACCCGCCTGCAGCCGGGCGACCAGGGCTACATCAACTTCGAGCAGGTGATCCCCGCCGAGGCGCCGACCGGGCGCTGGCAGGTCGAGTTCCGCACCGACCCGGCCAGCAAGGAAGCGATCCAGGGCATGACCCTGCGCATCGAGGAGTTCCTGCCCGAGCGCATGAAGCTGGACCTGGACAGCGCGCAGAAGACGCTGAAGCCGGGCGAGGACCTGCGCCTGCAGGCCAACGGCGCCTATCTGTACGGCGCGCCGGCCGATGGCAACCGCTTCACTGCGCGCATGGCGGTGGCTGCCGAGCAGAAGCCGGTGGAGGGCCTGCCGGGCTATTTCTTCGGTGACCCGACCCTGCAGCTGCCGCGCGAGGCCAAGGACGTGATCGATACCACGCTGCCGGCCAATGGCCAGCTGCGTGAGGATGTGGCGTTGCCGGAAGAGGCGGCCAAGGCCAAGGCACCGATCGCCGTGGTGTTGTCCGGCAGCCTGTATGAAACCGGTGGCCGCACGGTCACCCGTACCCTGAAACGGGTGATGTGGCCGGCCAACGCGCTGGTCGGCGTGCGGCCGCTGTTCAACCCCGACGATGGTGCTGATTCCAACGGCAACGCACGCTTCGAACTGATGCGCGTGGATGCCGCCGGCACACCGCAGCCAGCCAAGGGCCTGAAGATCACCCTGGTGCGGGAACTGCGCGACTACCATTGGACCTTCAACGACAACCGCTGGGATTACGATTTCACCCGCCGTTTCGAGAACAAGGAAACCCGCACCGTCGATGCCGGTAGCAGTGCGGTTGCCTTCGATTTCCCGGTGGAGTGGGGCGAGTACCGGGTGGACGTGTTCGATCCGTCCACCGGACTGACCAGCCGCTACCCGTTCCGTGCGGGCTGGAGCTGGGGCGATGACAACCGTGGCCTGGATGCACGCCCGGACAAGGTCAAGCTGGGCCTGGACAAGACCGGCTACAAGGCCGGTGACACCCTGGAAGTGACGGTGACCCCGCCGCACGCCGGCAAGGGCATCCTGATGGTCGAGACCGACCGCATGCTGTATGTGCAGGACATCGAGGCCAAGCCGGGCTCGACCTTCAAGATCCCGGTCACCGCCGACTGGGAACGCCACGACGTCTACATCACCGCGCTGGTGTTCCGCGGGGGCAGTGCGCCGAGCAAGATCACCCCGGCCCGCGCCGTGGGCGTGGTGCATGTGCCGATGGACCGCAAGGGCCGAACCGTGGCCGTCGGCCTGGTCGCGCCCAAGCAGATGCGGCCGGAACAGGACCTGCCGGTAACGGTCAGCGCACCGCAGCTGGCCGGCAGGGCCGCGCACGTGACCGTCTCGGCGGTGGACGTGGGCATCCTCAACATCACCCGTTTCCCGGTGCCCGACGCCGGCGCGCACTTCTTCGCCCAGCGTCGCCTCGGTATCGATGCCTATGACATCTACAGCCGGGTGATCGAGAGCTTCGATGGTGGCAGCGGCAAGCTGAAGTTCGGCGGCGACATGGCGCTGCAGGCACTGCCGCAGGCCAAGCGCCCGACCGCGCGCGTGCAGACCGTGGACCTGTTCTCCGGCCCGGTGCAGCTCGATGCCAAGGGCAATGCCCGCATCCGCCTGAAGGTGCCGGACTTCAACGGCACCCTGCGCGTGTCCGCGCTGGTCTACAGCGATGACCAGTACGGCAAGCGTGACGTGGAAACCATCGTGCGCGCCCCGATCCTGGCCGAAGCCAGCATGCCGCGCGTGCTGGCCCCGGGCGACCGCAGCACCGTGACCCTGGACGTGCAGAACTTCACCGGCAAGCCGGGGCAGTTCAACGTCAAGGTGGAAAGCGAGGGTCCGTTGAACCTGGGTGAGGGCAGCCGCAGCGTGCAGTTGAATGCCGATGCCAAGACCACGCTGAGCTTCCCGTTGTCGGCTCGCGAGGGCCACAGCGTGGCCAAGGTGCGGGTGCGGGTGGACGGCAACGGCTTCAAGGCTGATCGCCGCTACGACCTGCCGGTGCGTGCGGCGTGGCCGCAGGTGCTGCGTTCGCAGGTGCGCACACTCGATCCGCTGGCCGCGGTCAGCCTCGACAACAGCCTGACCGATGGCCTGATGGCCGAGTCGGTGAATGCCCGCCTGCTGGTCAGCCCGCTGCCGCCGATCCCGTTCGCCAGTGCACTGCAGGGCGCGCTGAACTACCCGTATGGCTGTGCCGAGCAGACCACCAGCAAGGGTTACGCCGCGCTGATCCTGGACCAGGCGACGTCGTCGATGCTCGGTGCCGACGGCCTGGATGCCAAGACCCGTAGAGAGCGCATGGAAGGTGCGTTCGGTCGCCTGGCGTCGATGCAGGTGGCCAATGGCAACTTCTCGATGTGGGGTGACGACGGCTACGTCAATCCGTGGCTGACCCCGTACATCACCGAGTTCCTGCTTGATGCCAAGGACGCCGGCTTCGCCGTGCCCGACAACGTGCTGCAGAAGGCGCTCAACCGGCTCAGCGAGGATCTGCTGTCCGGCGGCAATCAGTTCTATGGCCAGGAGGATCGCGAGAAGCTGAAGTTCGCCAACCAGGCGTATTCGGGTTACGTGCTGGCCCGGGTCAACCGTGCACCGCTCGGTACCCTGCGCACGCTGTACGACAACGAGCGCAGCAAGGCGGTCGGTGGCCTGTCGCTGGTCCACCTGGGCGTGGCGCTGTCGCTGCAGGGTGATGCCAAGCGTGGCCAGGCCGCGCTGGCGGCGGCCTTCGCCAAGTCCAGCAGTGAACGTCCGTCGTACTTCGGCGACTACGGCAGTGCGATCCGTGATGACGCGCTGATGATCGCGCTGACCCACGAGAACAAGCTGGCCAAGCCCGCCTGGGATGCGCGTGCGGTGGATCTTGGCCGTGGCCTGGATGCGCGCCGCAATGCCGGCTGGATGTGGCTGAGCACGCAGGAACAGGTGGCGATTGCCCGCCTCGGCAAGGCCCTGGCCGCCAACCAGAAGGCGCTGGTGGCCGGTGAGCTGGTGATCGGTGGCAGCACCGAAGCCATCGGCGAGCGCAAGCTGTTCGGCCGCAACTTCAGCGCCAGTGAGCTGGCCAGCGGCGTGCGCTTCACCCCGCAGGGGCAGCCGCCGATGTTCGCCAGCATTGATGTGGCCGGCATCCCGCGCAGCGCACCGGCACCGGACAACAGCGTGCTGGGCGTCGAGCGCAGTTACTACGGCACCGATGGCAAGCCGTGGTCGCCGCGCCCGCTGAAGGAAGGCGAAGCACTGATCGTGCGCGTCACCGTCACCGCTGACACCACGATGCCCGATGCACTGCTGACCGACCTGCTGCCGGCGGGCCTGGAGATCGAGAACTTCAACCTGGGCGATACCAAGCAGTGGGCCGACGTGGTGGTCGATGGCATCACCATCAGCGACCGTGGTGAGGCCGCCGACACCAAGCACGAGGAGTTCCGCGATGACCGCTATGTGGCCGCGCTGAAGCTCTCGCGTGGCAGCAAGGCCAACGTGTTCTACCTGGTACGCGCGGTGACGCCGGGAACCTACTCGGTGCCGCCGCCGCTGGTGGAGGACATGTACCGGCCGCAGCTGCGCGGCGTCGGCCGCAGCAACCCGACCACGATCACGGTGGTACAGCCGTGACCGCGCGGACGGGCCGCGACGGCGCGGCCCGTCCTGCTGGCAACCTGCAATGAACAACACGATGTCGATCCGGCTGGCGGCCCTGCGCCGCCGGCTGCAGCCGCCGTGGCCCTGGCTGCGCTGGGGTACGACCGCCACGCTGGCGCTGCTGCTGGTGCTGGATTTCGCCTTCCCGCCACCGCTGCCGAAGCAGCGTGATACCAGCACCCTGGTGGTGGCTGCCGACGGCACGCCGCTGCGTGCATTCGCCGACGCCGAGGGTGTGTGGCGCTACCCGGCTTCGATCAACAGCGTCTCGCCGCTGTACCTGCAGGCGTTGCTGACCTACGAAGACCGCTGGTTCTGGCGGCATCCGGGCATCAACCCGCTGGCGATCCTGCGTGCCAGCGGCCAGCTGCTGCGTGGCGGCCGCATCGTTTCCGGTGGCTCGACCCTGACCATGCAGGTCGCCCGCATCCTCGATCCGCATACGCGCACGCCGTGGGGCAAGCTCAAGCAGATGCTGCGCGCGGTGCAGCTGGAAGTGCACCTGAGCAAGCAGCAGATCCTGGCCCTGTATCTGGAGCGCGCGCCCTACGGCGGCACCATCGAGGGGGTGGAAGCGGCCAGCTGGGCCTACCTGGGCAAGCCGGCGGCGCAGCTGTCGCATGCCGAGGCCGCGTTGCTGGCGGTGCTGCCGCAGGCGCCGAGCCGGCTGCGCCCGGACCGTCATCCGGAAGCGGCGCAGAAGGCGCGCGACAAGGTGCTGTCCCGCATGAACGAGCTGGGCGTGTGGACGGCGGACGAAGTGGAAGACGCGCGCATCGAGAACGTGGTGGCGCGCTCGCTGCGCCCGCCGCTGCACGCCGCGCTGCTGGCGCAGCGCCTGCACTCGGCGCATCCGGGCCAAGCACGCATCCAGAGCAGCATCGACATCGGCCTGCAGCGAACGCTGGAAGAACGCGTGGCCAGCTATTTCTCGACGCTGCCGGAACGCACCTCGGCCGCCCTGCTGGTAGTCGACAACCAGACCCTGCAGGCGCGTGCCTATGTCGGCACGCTGGCGTTCGGTGACCGGCAGCGGCTGGGCCACGTGGACATGGTGCAGGCCTGGCGGTCGCCGGGCTCCACGCTCAAACCGTTCCTGTATGCCATGGCGCTGGACGATGGCCTGATCCATTCGGAAAGCCTGCTGGTCGATGCGCCGCAGAGTTTCGGCAGCTACCGCCCCGGCAACTTCGACATGGCTTTCAATGGGCCGATTGGTGCCTCCAGCGCGCTGCGGCTGTCACTCAACGTGCCCTCGGTGGACCTGCTGCAGCGGGTCGGTCCGGCGCGCTTCGCCGCACGCCTGTCGCACTCCGGCATCCAGCTGCGCTTCCCGCCGGGCAGTACACCCAATCTGTCGCTGATCCTGGGCGGCACCGGTGCGCGGCTGGAAGATCTGGTCGGTGCGTTCGCAGCGCTCAACCGCAACGGCATCGCCGGGCGCGTGCGCTACACCGATGACGAACCGATGATCGAGCGTCGCCTGGCCTCGCCGGGCGCCAGCTGGATCGTGCGCGAGATGCTGGAATCGAATCCGCGGCCGGGGTATAGCGTCGGGACGTTCGATGTCGGTGGCCGCCCGCGCGTGGCGTGGAAGACCGGCACCAGTTACGGATACCGCGATGCGTGGGCGATCGGCAGCACCCGCCACTACACCGTGGGCGTGTGGGTGGGTCGGCCGGACGGCACACCGCTACCGGGCCAGTACGGCGCGGTGACCGCGCTGCCGCTGATGTTCGAGGTGGTGGACAGCCTGCCGCGCCAGCGCGGTGATTCAGCTGCTGCACCGATGCCGGCCAGTGTCAGCCAGGAGGACGTCTGCTGGCCCACCGGCGAACGTGCCGAGGGCCTGCCAGCGGCGCTGTGCCAGCGGCGGATGTCGGCCTATCTGCTGGACGGTGCGGCACCGCCGACCTTCCCCGAGCGCGAGGCGCGGCGCTGGCAGCCGGGGCGGCAGCGTTACCTGGCCGACGCGCGGACCGGTCTGCGTGTATCCGCTGATTGCCGTTTGCCGCATCAGGAAGTCGCGCGGGAGATCGCGCGTTGGCCGGCGTTGTTGTCGCCGTGGCTGCCGAAGGCCACGCGCGAGGCTTCGCAGCTGCCGGCGCTGTCGCCGGACTGCCGCGACGACGGGCGTGAGGCCAGCGTCGCGCTGCACGTGGACGGGCTCAATGACGGCGCCACGCTGGCGCGCGCGCCGAATTCCGAACACGGCGTGCGCCTGCAGCTGCGCGCGCTGGGCAGCGAGCAGGCGGTGGACTGGTTGCTGGATGGACGCTGGATTGCACAGACCCACGGCGCGCAGCTGATGCAGCGCGAGTTCGCCGATCCGGGCGCACACACCCTGACCGCGCTGGCAGCCGACGGCGCGTGGACGCAGGTGCGGTTCAACGTCCTGCGATAGGTGCTGGGAATGGCCCGTCGACCCGACGCATCCATGCTCTGGTAGGTGCCAACCTTGGTTGGCGCGCGATAAATGCGCCCACCAAGGTGGGCATCTACCAAGGCGTTTGCGGGGCCGCTATTCCCCGATCCACCCGTCCAGCAGGTCGGCGAACTCGTCGGCGTGTTCTTCCTCCTGCGCCAGGATCTCTTCAAGGATGCGCTTGGTGGTGGTATCGCGGTCGCCGATGAAGTTGATCATCTCGCGGTAGCTGTCGATGGCGATCCGTTCAGCCACCAGGTTCTCGCGCACCATGTCGCGCAGGTCGCTGCCTTCCTTGTATTCGGCATGCGAGCGCGTGGTAAGCGTATCCGGGTTCAGGTCCGGCTCGCCGCCAAGCTGGACGATGCGCTCGGCCAGCTTGCCGGCATGCGCCTGTTCCTGCTGTGCATGCTCGAGGAACTCGGCCTTGACCGCGTCGGCCAGCATGCCCTTGGCCATGAAATAGTGCCGGTAGTAGCGCAGCACGCACACGTACTCGGTGGCGAGGGCATCGTTGAGCAGCTTGATCACCACCTTGCGGTCGGCGCTGTAGCTGTCGGTGATCGCGCCGTCTTCGATGTTATGCCGGGCACGCTCGCGCAGGGTCTGACGGTCACTGATGCCGGGAATCCCGGCGGCGGGCTTGCTGGCTTTGGCTGGCTTGCTGGACATTGCTGGCCGTTTCCTTCTGCGGTGGGGAATCAGGTAGGCAGGTGCTCCAGCACGTACTCGGCGGAAGACACCTCGAACTGGCCCGGCTGCTCGATCCAGGCCGCACGCACCACGCCATCGACCACGTACAGCGCGAAGCGGCGCGAGCGCATGCCCATGCCCGAGGCGCTGGCATCCAGCTCCAGGCCGAGCGCGCGGGTCAGCTCGGCATTGCCGTCGGACAGCATCAGCAGGCCGTCGGGCACCTTCTGGTCGGCGGCCCAGGCTTTCATCACGAACGGGTCGTTGACCGCCATGCAGTAGACATCGATGCCGCGCTGGCGGAAGGCCTCGAATTTTTCGACGTAGCCGGGCAGGTGGCGGGCCGAGCAGGTGGGCGTGAACGCGCCGGGCACCGCAAACAAGACGACCTTGCGGGCGTCGAACAGCGAATGCGTATCAAGCGTTTCGATGCCCTCGCGGATGCGCTTGAGGGTCACTTCCGGAATGCGGTCGCCGACATGGATGGTCATGGGGAACTCCTTGCTGGGGCAGGCTAGTGGGCCGGATGGGACAGGGGCGTCAAGACATTGGAAAACCCGTGTGCAGGCCCCATCTCAGGCGTTGCGGCGGGGGCTTCCAGCCACAGCCTGGGGCATCGGGATGGCAGCGGCATTGCGCAGGATCAGTCGGCCTCACCGGGGCCGCACGAGGGGCGGCGTAGCATCGCCGGCGCGTAGAATGAACCCGGGGCGGCGCCACCGGCGCGGCCGAAGCAGATCGAGGTAGCTGGATGGAATTCAAGGATTACTACGCCACCCTGGGGGTGGAACCGAGCGCGGGCGAGGCGGAGATCAAGACCGCCTACCGCCGGTTGGCACGCAAGTACCACCCGGACGTCAGCAAGGAGGCCGGGGCCGAAGACAAGTTCAAGGCGGTCAACGAGGCCTACGAGGCGCTGCGCGATCCGGAAAAGCGCGCAGCCTACGACCAGCTGCGCGCGCAGGGCTATCGCCCGGGCGAGGAGTTCAACGTGCCGCCGAACTACGGCGGCGCCGGCGGTTTCAATTTCGAGGAAGTATTCGGCGGTGGTGGCCCCAACGGCGGCTTCAGCGACTTCTTCGAAAGCCTGTTCGCGCGCCAGCGTGGCGGTGCCGGTCCGGGCCCGGGCTTCAGCAGCCAGGGCCACGCACCCAACCGCGACACCCGCGCCAAGCTGTCGGTCCCGCTGGAAGCGGCCTACAGCGGCGACAGCCTGCGCATCACCGTCAACGGCAAGCAGCTGGACGTGCGCGTGCCCAAGGGCATCCGTCCGGGCCAGGTGATCCGCCTGGCAGGGCAGGGCAACCATGGCGGCAACCTGCTGCTGGAAGTGGAGTACGCCGCGCATCCGCAGTTCGAGGTCGACGGCCGCAACATCCTCTATACGTTGCCGGTCACGCCCTGGCAGGCCGCGTTGGGTACCAGCATCAGCGTGCCGACCCTGGGCGGTGCGGTGGAGCTGAAGATCCCCGCCGACTCCGATGCCGGCCGCAAACTGCGCCTGCGTGGCCGCGGCCTGCCGGGCAGCCCGGACGGCGACCAGATCGTTGAAATCGAGATCGTGGCCCCGGCCGCGACCGACGAGGCGCAGAAGAAGGCCTACCGCAATCTGGCCAAGGCCTTCGGCGAGTCGATCTGAGCACGCCTTGCGGTCGTGCCGGCCGCAGGCCGGCAATTTCATGACCTGGGACGGTGACGCGTGGTTGCCGGCCAGCGGTCGGCACGACCACGCGCGTCTCAGCCCTGGCCGGCGAACACCCGCTCCAGCACCTCGGACAGCTCGTCTTCCGAGAACGGCTTGGTGATGTAGGCCTTGGCCCCCTGGCGCATGCCCCACATGCGGTCGGTGTCCTGGTCCTTGGTGGTCACCAGGATCACCGGGATATGCCGGGTCGCCTCGTCGCGGGCGAGGGTACGGGTGGCCTGGAAGCCATTGAGATTGGGCATCACCACGTCCATCAGGACCAGGTCGGGCAGCTCGGCCCTGGCGGTTTCGACCCCGGCGGCGCCATCGGTGGCGGTCAGGATCTGGTGCCCGAGCTTCTCGACGATGCGCTGTATCCCCAACAGCTGCGACGGTGAGTCGTCGACGATCAGAATGCGTGCCATGTTGTTCCCCATGTAATGCCCGCAGTGTAGTGCGGGCTCATTACCGGCGGGAGGGGGGCATCTGCCGTCCGTCGCCTGCCTGCGACGTTCAGTCGATCCGCACCACCGTGCGGCCCAGCGATCCACCCGCCAGCATCCGCTCGAACACTGCCCGGAGGCCATCAAGGCCGACCTCGGCGGTGCAGATGCGGTCCAGGTGCTGCGGCTTCCACTCACCGCCCAGGCGCGACCACACCTCTTCGCGCAGCCGGCGCGGCGCATTGGCCGAAGACACGCCGAGCAGCGACACACCGCGCAGGATGAAGGGCATCACCGTCATGTCCAGCGTCGGGCTGGCCGCCAGGCCGGCACTGACCACGCTGCCGTAGGGCACGGTCTGCGCCAGCAGGCTGGCGAGCATGGCGCCGCCGGCATTGTCCAGGCCCCCGCCGAAGCGCGCCGACTGCAGCGGGCCGGTGTCGGCCAGCGCCTCGCGCGGCAGCACCTCGCTGGCACCGATGTCGCGCAGGAAGTCGGTCTGGTCCGGCTTGCCACTGACCGCGTGCACGGTGTAGCCGGCACGGCTGAAGATCGACAGCGCCAGCGCACCGACGCCGCCGCTGGCGCCGGTGACCGCCAGCGGGCCGAGCTCCGGGGTCTGGCGGTTGTCCTGCATGCGCAGCAGCGCCAGCGCCGCCGTGAAGCCGGCGGTGCCCAGCACCATCGCCTCGCGCGGGCTCAGCCCGGCCGGCTGTGCAATCACCGCACGCGACTCCAGCCGCACATACTGGCTGTAGCCGCCGTCACGGGTCTCGCTGAGGCCGCAGCCGGTGGCCAGCACCGCGTCGCCTTCACGCCAGGCCGGGTCGGTGCTGGCGACCACGGTGCCGGCCACGTCGATGCCGCCGACCAGCGGGAAGCGGCGCAGGATCTTCCCCTTGCCGGTGCCGGCCAGGGCATCCTTGTAGTTGACCGAGGACCAGTGGGCGCGGATCAGCACCTGCCCGGGGTTGAGGTCGTCGACACCGAGCCGGGTCAGGCCGCTGCGATAGCCGGCGTCGTCGTTTTCGATGCGGAAGGCGGTGAACGGGGTGGTGGGGGCCATCGGCGTTGCCTGACTTCGAGGAAAACGCCACCTTACCCCGTCGTCGCCCTTTCGATCCTGCCGATCCGCCCCATCTTGTATGATCGGTAATGGTTTCACGGCTGGCGCCGCGGGAAGGGCCCGCGCCGCAGCCCACATCTTGATGGAGCGTGCATGGCCTGGAATACACCCGGCGGCAACAAGGGCGGACAAGGCCCCGAGGACAATCGACGCGGGCCGTTCGGGTCGCGCGGCGGTGGCAATGGTGGTGGCTGGGGCGGACTGCCCGGGCCGTTGAAGGACCTGTTCGACGGCGGCATCGTGCGTTGGGTGGTGGCGGCCGTGGTGCTGCTGGTGCTGTTCTCCAGCTTCCAGCTGATCGGTGAACAGCAGCGTGGCGTGGTCCTGCGCTTCGGCCAGTTCTCGCGCATCCTGCAGCCCGGCCCGAACTTCAAGCTGCCGTGGCCGATCGAGTCGGTCACCAAGGTCAACGCCACCGAGATCAAGACCTTCTCGATCCAGGTGCCGGTCCTGACCCGTGACGAGAACATCGTCAACGTCTCGCTGAACGTCCAGTACCGCATCGACGATCCGCAGCAGTACCTGTTCGGCACGGTCGATGCCAACCAGGTGCTGGAGCAGTCGGCGCAGAGCGCGGTGCGCGAGGAAGTCGGCCGCGCCGACCTCAATGCCGTGCTGAACAACCGTGGCCCGCTGGCCGTGGCCGCCGAGGAGCGCCTGCAGGCGCTGCTGAAGGCGTTCAAGACCGGCCTGACCGTGACCGGCCTGACCCTGCAGGACGCCCGTCCGCCGGAGGAAGTGAAGCCGGCCTTCGACGAGGTCAATGGTGCCCAGCAGGTCAAGGAACGCCTGATCAACGAAGCCCAGGCCTACGCCGCCAAGGTCGTGCCGGAAGCCCGAGGCCAGGCCTCGCGCGCCCGTACCACCGCCGAAGGCTACAAGCAGGCAGTGGTGTCCAAGGCCGAGGGTGACGCGCAGCGCTTCAGCCTGTTGCAGGCCCAGTACAAGGACGCGCCGGAAGTGACCCGCAAGCGCCTGTGGCTGGAGACCGTGCAGCAGGTGCTGAGCGAGAACCGCAAGGTGATCGGCGGCGATGGCCGCCAGCTGATCTACGTGCCGATGACCGGCGACACCCGTCCCACCACGTCGGCCCCGGCCGCAGTGGCAAACCCGGACGTGGTCATGCCGTCGCTGCCGGGCGCAGCGGTGGAAGCTTCCCGTGATCCGGGCCGGCCGGTGGGCCGCCCGACCGGGCGACCGAGCGGCCGTGAGGAGGGCAGCCGATGAAGAGTCCTATCTGGATCGCCGTGATCGTGGCGGTGGTGCTGGGCCTGCTCGGCTCGGTGTATGTGGTCCGTGAGGACCAGACCGCCATGGTGCTGAACCTGGGCAAGGTGGTGCGGTCGGACATCAAGCCAGGCCTGCACTTCAAGGTGCCGGTGGTGGAAACGGTGAAGGTCTTCGACCGCCGCTTCCAGGTGCTCGACACCGCGCCGGCGCGCTACTTCACCGCCGAGCAGAAGGACGTCAGCGTCGACTTCTTCGCCATCGGCTACATCTCCAACGTGGGTGACTACTTCCGTGCCACCGGCGGCGACCCGCGCGTGGCCAACGCCCGCCTGGCGCCGATCATCACCGATTCGCTGCGCAACCAGATCAACTCGCGCACCCTGCAGCAGCTGGTGTCCGGCGACCGCAGTGAGCTGATCGCCGAGCAGTTGAAGGGAATCAACGAGGCCGTGGCCGGCCTGGGCATGCAGATGATCGACCTGCGCATCAAGCAGGTGGACCTGCCCACCGACAGCCAGGTGATCAACGACGTGTACGAGCGCATGCGCGCCCAGCGCAAGCAGGAAGCCGCCAAGCTGCGCGCGGAAGGCGAGGAACAGTCGCTGACCATCCGCGCCCAGGCCGACCGTGACAGCACCGTGCTGATCGCCGAGGCCGAGCGCGATGCACAGCGCCTGCGCGGTGAAGGTGATGCGGAAGCCACCCGCATCTACGGCAAGGCCGGTTCGGCTGACCCATCGTTCTACGCGTTCTACCGTAGCCTGGAGGCGTACCGCGGCTCCATGACCGACGGCAACGGCGTGATCGTGCTCGACAAGAACGACCCGTTCCTGCAGTACCTGAAGAACGACCGCTGAGGTCGCAGGGCATTACCCCACGGGGCCCGGCCAACTGCCGGGCCCCGTGCTTTTTCCGGAGTTCCGATGAAAGATCTGTTCGCCGCCGTCTGCCTGGTCGCGGTGCTGGAAGGCCTGTTCCTGTTCGTCGCGCCGTTCGCCTGGAAGCGCATGGCCGAACGCCTGCTGGACCTGCCCAGCCCGGCCCTGCGCAGCTTCGGCGGACTGGTGCTGCTGGCCGGCCTGAGCCTGCTGTGGTGGGTGCGGCACTAGACGCCCCGGCGCGGCCGCCTGCGACTACGTGCGTGGCCTGGCCTTGGTAGATGCCAACCTTGGTTGGCATTGCCGGCCAGCGGCCGGCACGACCGGGTGGGGCGGCTGACCGACCTGCACCTGCGTGGCCAGGCTCTGGTAGATGCCAACCTTGGTTGGCATTGCCGGCCAGCGGCCGGCACGACCGGGCGGGGCAGCTGACCGCCCTGCACCTGCGTGGCCAGGCCCTGGTAGATGCCAACCTTGGTTGGCATTGCCGGCCAGCGGCCGGCACGACCGGGCGGGGCGGCTGACCGACCTGCACCTGCGTGGCCAGGCTCTGGTAGCTGCCAACCTTGGTTGGCATTGCCGGCCAGCGGCCGGCACGACCGGGTGGGACGGCTGACCGACCTGCACCTGCGTGGCCAGGCTCTGGTAGATGCCAACCTTGGTTGGCATTGCCGGCCAGCGGCCGGCACGACCGGGCGGGGCGGCTGACCGACCTGCACCTGCGTGGCCAGGCCCTGGTAGATGCCAACCTTGGTTGGCATTGCCGGTCAGCGGCCGGCACGACCGGGCGGGGCAGTTGACCGACTGGCACCAGCGTGGCCAGGCTCTGGTAGATGCCAACCTTGGTTGGCATTGCCGGCCAGCGGCCGGCACTACCGGGCGGGGCAGTTGACCGACCTGCACCTGCGTGGCCAGGCTCTGGTAGATGCCAACCTTGGTTGGCATTGCCGGCCAGCGGCCGGCACGACCGGGCGGGGCGGCTGACCGGCCGGTGAAGCCGTCCGTCGGAAAGGTGGCAGCGGACCCCGTAAACCCGGATAATGCACAAAAGCCGGACGGGCCTCCCCGTTCGGCTTTTTCCGTGTCTGGGCCCTCCATCGCCGGCCGCTCCCCGTTTGGAGCCGCCCTCCAGGTGCTGGCCAGCCCCGCCACGGTTTACCCGTCCGCGGCCCCGATGGCCGCAACAAACCGAGGAGCCCGTCATGGGTCAGTCTGTCGTAGTGTTGGGTGCCCAGTGGGGCGATGAAGGCAAGGGCAAGATCGTCGATCTGCTCACTGAGGAAATCGGCGCCGTCGTGCGCTTCCAGGGCGGCCACAATGCCGGCCACACCCTGGTCATCAACGGTAAGAAGACCGTCCTGCACCTGATCCCATCGGGCATCCTGCGTGACGATGCGCTGTGCCTGATCGGCAACGGCGTGGTGATCTCGCCGGCCGCGCTGCAGAAGGAAATCGCCGAGCTGGAAGCCTCCGGCGTGGAAGTGCGTTCGCGCCTGAAGATCTCCCCGGCCGCGCCGCTGATCATGCCGTACCACATCGCCCTGGACCAGGCGCGCGAGCGCGCAGCCGGTGGCAAGGCGATCGGCACCACCGGCCGCGGCATCGGCCCGGCCTACGAAGACAAGGTGGCGCGTCGCGGCATCCGCATCGCCGACCTGCATTACCCGAAGCAGCTGGAAGAACTGCTGCGCACCGCGCTGGATTACCACAACTTCGTGCTGACCAAGTATCTGAACACCGATGCGGTCGACTTCCAGAAGACCTTCGACGAAGCACTGGCCTTCGGCGAATACGTGCAGCCGATGAAGTCCGACGTGGCCGGCATCCTGCACGACCTGCGCAAGCAGGGTAAGCGCGTGCTGTTCGAAGGTGCGCAGGGCGCGCTGCTGGACATCGACCACGGCACCTACCCGTACGTCACCAGCTCCAACACCACCGTCGGTGGTGCGCTGGCCGGTTCCGGCGTCGGCGCTGATTCGATCGACTACGTGCTGGGCATCGCCAAGGCCTACGCCACCCGCGTCGGCGGTGGCCCGTTCCCGACCGAGCTGGACGACGAAGTCGGCCAGGGCATTCGTGACCGCGGCGCCGAGTACGGTGCGTCGACCGGCCGTCCGCGTCGTTGTGGCTGGATGGACATCGTCGCGCTGAAGCGCGCCGTGGCCATCAACGGCATCAGCGGCCTGTGCATCACCAAGCTGGACGTGCTGGACGGCATGGAAAAGCTGAAGGTCTGCATCGCCTACGAATACAACGGCAAGCGCACCGAGTACGCGCCGCTGGACGCGCAGGGCTGGGAAGAATGCACCCCGGTGTACCTGGAGTTCCCGGGCTGGAGCGAGAACACCCACGGCATCACCCAGTGGGACGATCTGCCGCCGGCCGCACGCGCCTACCTGCGTTCGCTGGAAGAGCTGGCCGGCTGCCCGATCAGCATCGTCTCCACCGGCCCGGACCGCGACCACACCATGGTCCTGCAGGATCCGTTCGCCTGAGGTGGCGCCGGGCCATGCCCGGCGTTGGTGACAGGAAAAGCCCCGCGCACGCGGGGCTTTTTCGTTACTGTGTGGCCAGGCCAGCGGGGAAGCGACGCGATGACCAGGATGTCAGCGTGAAAGGCGGGACGGTAGTGCGGGTCACCCTGTGGGTGTCGTGGAGCCTGTGGTGCATGGCCGGCCTGGTACTTGTGTTGGGTGCAGCCGCCAATGCCCTGGCTTCGCGCACGCAGACGGTGCCGCTGGTGCTGCGCCCTGGCGCAACCGCCCAGATCACCGTCTACCGCCTCATCGATGACCAGCTTCGGCTGCGCCTGCGCTATGCCGCGGACGGTACAGAGGCTGACCCTGAAGTGCTGCTGCGCATCGAGACTCCCACCGAACATGGAGACTTCCGCGCAGGGGAGCGTTGGGGAGTGGCCGGGCAGGGCATCGACCGCGCGCTGGTATCGGTTGAGTCCAGCGGCCTCATGGCCTCCTACTTTGGTTACGGTCGCGGCGACGCATTGCCACGCGGCCGCTCATGGCTGCGGGTAACCGTGCTGGAGGTGGATCCGGCGCTGGCGGGACGCACTGCAGACATCGAGCTGCAGCCGCCGCTGGGTCTGCTGAAGCTGACCGACCTGGACTACCTCTGGCTGTGGCCGTTCTTTTTCTGGAAGATGGCGGCGCTGTTCCTGCTGATTCCGGGGGCTGCGTTGACTGTCTTCACTGTGGCGTTGCGGCGCCAGCAGCGCCGGGCATCGGTGCCGCCGACTTCAGCAAGGGATAGGGATTGATCGACTCTCCCTTCCACCACTGCTTCTCCGGCCCCAAGACATGCACTTCGAAGTGCAGGTGCGGGGCCTCGGCGCTGGCATTGCCGGTGCTGCCGACGTAGCCGATCACATCCCCGCGCTTGATCGCCTGTTTCTCGGCCAGGCCATCGGCATAGCGCTGCAGGTGCGCGTAGTAGTAGCACCAGCGTCCGCTGGGCTCGAACTGGTAGAGAGTCAGCCCGCCGCGTTTGCTGTCGAACAGTTTTTCCACCGTGCCATCAGCCACCGCGAGTACCGGAGTACCGGCATCGGCCAGGATGTCGATGGCATCGTGTACGCGGCCTTCGCTGCGTGCATCGGTGAAGGTATCGCGCAGCTGCGAGGCCAGGATGCCCTGCACCGGCAGCAGCAGGCCGGACGGTGCATCCGCAGCCTGCGCGGCCGGCGGCGCGGTGGTGGCGGGTGGGGCCGTTGCGCGTGGCGCTGGTTCGACCACCGGCGCGGCGGACACCGCCGATGGCGCTGCCGGCAGCGAGGCGGCTACCGGCTCACTCCCATCGCGACGCAGCCACCAACCTGCCCCCAGTCCCAGCAGTACGCCCAATACGATCAGCTGCGAAAGACGCATGGGCTTACTCCTGCATCACCACGGGCACCGAAGTATCCACTGCGTCGGCCACACGCACCGCATCCCAGTTGGTCATGCGTACGCAGCCATGCGATTCGGTCTTGCCCACGTGGCTGGGTTCGGGCGTGCCATGCAGGCCGTAGTGCGGCTTGGACAGGTCGATCCAGACCCGGCCGACCGGATTGTTCGGGCCCGGCGGCAGCGTCGCCTTCTTTTCGCCCTTGCGCGCATCCCAGAACAACTTCGGGTTGTAGTGGAACGGCGGGTCGCGATACACGCCCAGGATCTTCCATTCGCCGATCGGCAACGGGTCGTGCTGGCTGCCCGACGACACCGGCACCTGCGCGATCAGCTTGCCCTGCGCATCCAGCAACTGCAGGGTGGAGTCGGATTTGTCGACCACGATCTTCGCCGCCTTCGGCAATGCCGCTGGTGCGATGTTGGGCACTTGGATGCGGCTGCCAGCCTTGGTCAGATCCACGCCGGGATTGAGCACCTTCAGCAACTCCGGCGAGGCGTGGAAGCGCTCGCCCAGGGCTTCTTCCACACTGCTGAAACCCAGCGATTTCAGTTTGGCCTGTGCGGCAGGTCCTTTCGGTATGGGCTGGAACGGGCCGGCGACATCCTCGGCAGTCAGCGTGTAGCTGGCCAGCGGCCCCACCGTATCAGCCTGCAGAGCCTTCCAGGTGGCGTCGTCCAGCTCACCCGTCACGGTCAGCCCATGCGCGGCCTGGAAGCCCGCCACCGCGCGTCGCTGGTTGCTGCCCACTTCGCCATCGATCTGGCCAGGCGAGAAATTCGCGCGATCCAGCAGCACCTGGGCGTGCAGGGCGGAGCGCACTGCGGCGTCCGGGCCGGCCTTCTCGGCAATGGGGGCGGGCAGGTTGGGCGCAGGGGACTGCGCGAAGGCGGGTGATATCAGTAGCGACAGGACGAACAGTACAGGATAGGGTACACGCATGGGCATCTCCGGCATTCACGGAACTACCATGCCTGTGCGCAATGCAGGACTGATGTGAAAAGAATCTGACGCCGGGATGAGTGGTGCCAACGTGACCATCCCTTGTGGGGCCGCGTCTGCACATGGAAAGCAACGAGGGCAGGCGACCACGGATCCGTCGCCGCCTGCCCTGATGTTCAATCCACAGTAACCATGATGTCGATGCTGTTGTTGTCCTCCCGTGACTCGCTCACGGTGTTCTGATCGTCAACCAGCAGCTGGATGGAGTGCACCCCTGGGGTCGGGCGCCAGACGTCGTTGTAAGTCCTGACATTGACGCTGGCGCCGGGTGCCAGGGTGTAGTTCTGGAGGCCGCCCCACACGCAACCTTCAATGAAACACTGCCCGTTCTTCATGGCCATCAGCCCAATCCAAGGCGCGCTGGCGGCGACCGAGCCGACATTCTCGATGGTTGCGGTGAACGAGGTTGCATCGCCGGATTTCGGACGCAGCGGCTGTGAATGGGCGCTGGTGATCCGAAGGTCTGGCTTGTCCGAGACCTGGATGATTCGAGCCAGCTGGTTGTTGCCCTCATTCGACTCCTGGATCAGCCCTTGGTCGTCAACAATGGAGGTGATCTGTTGCTGGCCACCCGCGGCTGGCCAAACGGGGCCTGCGGGGCTCAACCATACGGATTCGCCCGGCGCCAAGGCCGTTGTCAGGCCACTCCAGGGGCAGCCACTGGCTGGGCACGCGCCGTTTACCAGATAGACCGCTCCGAGCCAACCCGCAGGTGCGGGCATTGATCCGCGGTTGGTTACTGCCGTGCGGAATGTCACTGCATCGCCTGGCTTGAAACTGGCTGGAATCGTTTCGATCAGGTATGGCTGCAGATCGGGCAGATCCCCCACCATGATTTCCCGGGTCAACTCGTTGTTGTGTTCGTCGAGTTCCTTGATGCGGTCCGCGTCATCAGCGAACACGGTCATCGCATGCAGCCCTGCCGAAGGTGTCCAGCTGGGTCCCTGGTTCAGATCTATGGTGGCCTGTTGACCAGGGGCCAGACTGATGGTCAAGATCCCCCATTGGCATCCTCCCTCGAAACACTGTCCCTCCTCATGGACGAGGACACTGTGGTGATTCATGGGAGACGGAGCATTGCCGGCATTTCGGATGGTTGCCCGGAAACGGACTGGCTCCCCTGCCCGGAACTGGCTTGGAATCGTGTCGATCCGCGTGACCTGAAGGTCCGGTTGATGCGTGAGGTCATCGATCATTGAGTTGAAGATGGCAGGGCAGTTCTGCCCGTCGAACTGAAAATCAGGGCGTGCACCCGGCCAGAACGCAAAGTAGGCGCTGCCTAGGTTGCGAGGGCGGTCCGCTCCATACACGGCTTGCAATGAAGCTTCGAGTTTCACCCGGAAGCTGGTGCGCAGTCCGGGGTCATTGCAGCTGGTGTAGTTGAAAGCAGGAAGGACCGGAACCATTCCACCTCCCAGCAATCCGTGCCGTTTCCATTTCTGGTACTGAGCGACCTGTTCGTTGACGGTGTTCTGATACTGGTCAACGAAGACGACATCCTGTGCGTGTGGGCTCATTGCGTACTGGATCTGGACATCGCTCAACGTGCCCATCAGATTGGCGATGATCACCGGGCGCGCGGATGCATCGGGATCCGCTTGCCGAAGCCTTTCGTAGACCAGTTCCTGGAAGCGCTTGCAGATACCAAGGTTCTGTGGTGTCTGTGGCAGAGCTGGTTCGTCAAAAGTGTAGTAACCAACTACGATGTCTGAGTTCTGCAGGGCAAGTGCAGCAACAGCGTCAAGCTCCTGTTGAAGCCAGTCTGGTAGACGCTCGTTGCCAGGAGAGCAGGCACTGCCGGGATCTGCGTACCAGGCGTCGTGAACGGGTCCGTTGAACTGGAGCAGCACTTTGAATCTGGATAACAGCGGGTCCTGCCGCAGCGCCTGCAAACGGGAGCTGAGTTCACCCGTATTCCATCCTGTCACGGGAATCACATTCGCGCCGGCATTGTGCAGCTCGGTCAGCTGGGAGCGGACTGCGGGGTCAGCATTGCCGATGATGTTGTACGCGTAGAGGAACTTGAAGTTGCTTCCGGTGTATGCGTCCTGGGCGTGCGCGGACTGTGGGCTTGTCATGCAGGCAAGCAGGAGCGGAAGTGCACTGAGATAATGCCTCATGGTCGTCCTTGTACGATGGCGAGGGTGGCCGAGGTCTGGCATCTTGCAGATCAGCGGTGGCCCAGCATAACGGCAACAACCGCGTGGATCAGACCGCCTACGGAGATGCTGCGCATTCGTTGCTAGCAATGGCGATGCAAACGTGAACCGCGCCCGAAGCGTTCAGAATTTACGGGTCAAGACCCAGCATGAGGCCGCCGATAAGGCCACATCCCCCCGTATTGGATACCCCCATGAACTACTTGAGGAACGTCAGGGTTGCCTGGCGTCTTGGGCTGGGCTTTGGCCTGTTGCTGCTGCTGGTCGCCGCCGTGGTGGCCACCGGCGCCACTGCCAGTGTCGTGCAGAAGCGTGCGATGCAGCAGGTGGTCGACGTCAGCGTGGCCAAGGTGCGCCTGCTGTCGCAGATGCTCGATGCCAACAACCAGATGATGGTCGTGCGCCGCGAAATGCTGATCCGTCAGGGCGAAGACCGCGGCAGCGACGAGAAGCGCATCGCCGACCTGGTCAAGCGCTATGAGGCCAGCTGGACCGCCTACCAGGCGCTGCCCAGCGATGCCCAGGGCAAGACCATCGCGGAAACCATCGCGGCCAAGCGTGCCGTTGCGCGCCCGCTCAACAAGCAGACCAGCGAACTGATGGAGCAGGGTGATTACCCTGGCGCCGTGGCGCTGACCCTGGGCGCGGTGCAGGAAGCGGCCAACGGCTGGAACAAGGCGCTGTCCGATGGCGTGGACTTCGAGGAGAAGGAAAGCCGTGAAGCTGCCGCCGAAGCGATCCGCCTGGGCGAACGCAGCCTGCTGCAGCTGCTGGTGCTGGGCGGCGTCGCGCTGCTTGCCGGCATCGGCGCCTCGGTGATGATCGGCCGCAGCCTGACCGGCCCGCTGGCGCGCGCGGTGAACCTGGCCGAGCGGCTGTCCAAGGGCCAGCTGGACCAGGAGTTCCGCCTCGGTGGCCGGGATGAACTGACCCAGCTGGGCGAGGCCATGGCCAGTGTGCGGCAGAGCGTGCAGGCGGCGATCGGCGCGCAGCTGCAGATGGCTGAGCAGCACGAAGCGGGTGCGATCCGCTATCGCATGGACGACAGTGCCTTCCCCGGTGATTTCGGCCGCATGGTGCAGGCCACCAACAGCCTGGTCGAATCGCACGTGCAGGTGGAGCTGCTGATGGCCGAAGTGATGCAGCGTTACGCGATCGGCGACCTCAGCCGTGACCTGCCGGACTACCCGGGCGAGAAGGGCACGCTGACCCGCACTCTGGCCGCGGTAAAGCAGAGCCTGATGGCGATCAACGCGCAGATCGATGAACTGGCCCGTGCGGCTCGCGCCGGCGACTTCAGCATGCGTGGCGATGCTGCTGCGTTCCAGTACCAGTTCAAGGCGATGGTCGAACACCTCAACGGCATGATGGCCAGTTCGCAGGCCAGCATTGCCGATGTTTCCGACGTGCTGCGCGCGATCTCGCACGGTGACCTGACCGCACGCATGGACGGTGAGTACGACGGCGTGTTCGCGCGCATGCGCGACGACGCCAATACCACCACCGCGCAGCTGACGGGCATTGTGCGGGGCATCCAGGTGGCTGCCGACAGCATCAACAACGCGGCCCAGGAACTGGCCGCCGGCAACAACGACCTGTCGCGCCGCACGGAGCAGCAGGCGGCCAACCTGGAGGAAGCTGCCGCGTCGATGGAGGAGCTGACCTCCACCGTGCGCCAGAACGCCGTGCTGGCGCGTCAGGCCGACAGCGAAGCGCATGCCGCCGGTGCCGCCGTACGCGAGACCGAGCAGGCGATGGCGCAGATGGCCTCGGTGATGGGTGAGATCGATCAGTCCTCGGCACGCATCTCGGAAATCTCCACCGTTATCGACGGCATCGCGTTCCAGACCAACATCCTGGCGCTGAACGCTGCGGTGGAAGCCGCGCGCGCGGGCGAGCAGGGCCGTGGTTTTGCCGTGGTCGCCAGCGAAGTACGCACGCTCGCGCAGCGCGCCGGCGTCGCGGCCAAGGAAATCAAGGAGCTGATCGAAGACGCCGCTGCCAAGGTGAAGAGTGGCCTGGCGGTGACCGTTGAATCGGAAGCAGCGATCGCACGCGTGGCCCAGGCCAGTTCGCGCACCACCCAGCTGATGAGCGACATCGCAGCGGCCAGCAAGGAACAGGCCGCCGGCATCGAGCAGGTCAACCAGGTGGTGGTGCAGATGGACCAGGTGACACAGCAGAACGCGGCCCTGGTGGAAGAAGCCACTGCGGCGAGCCGCGCGCTGGAAGAACAGGCGCATGCGCTGACCACGTCGGTGGCGGTATTCAAGGTGGAAGGCGCAGGGGCTTCGGCCGCGCCGCGCCATGCAGCCTGAGCAGGCTGCTGACCCCGTGACAGGAATACGGCCGCCTTGAGCGGCCGTATTTGCATTGCCCGCTCAGGCAGCAGGGAGGATCGCCCTCATTGCTCCAGGACGCTGCCGAGCATGGCCCCAAGCACGTACAGCACGCCAAGCGTGGGAGGAATCACCAGAAGGTAGACGGTGATCCAGGTCATTCCGGAAAGCCAGCGTCCCACGCCGATGACGTTGAGTGCTGCGGTCTGCAGCATCACCGGCAGTTGCATGAGGATGTAGGCGCTCTTGGGGTCGCTGTTGGACCGGGCATCGAGCACCAGCCAGGTGGTAAGCGCGAGATAGAGCGCGCATAGGGCAATGCCGGTCCAGCTGAGCCAGCGTGGCTTGCGCATGCCGCCTTCCTCGTCTGTCCGGGGCCATCAGGGTAGCGCCGCGACCAGCGGCGTGCACTTCCCTGGGTCGAGCCGATAAGCGAAGCTGCGCGGCAGCGAGTCGTGCGAAGGGACCTGAGAGGTGAGCAATGTGATGAACGCCGTGATGCTCCCGATCGTGATGCTGCCCGGGCTGGATGGCAGCGGCCTGCTGTCGACATGCTTCGTGGAAGCGATGCAGGACCAGGGGGTTACCGTGCAGGTGCTGCCGCTGCCCATGCACGGGCCACAGGACTACGTTACATTGGCGTCGATCCTGCGCGCGCAGCTTCCCATCTCTCCCTTTGTGCTGCTGGCTGAATCGTTTGCCGGGCCGCTGGCTATCGAACTGGCGGTGGCTTCACCGCCGGGATTGCGCGGATTGATACTGAGTACGACCTTCGCGCGGCGACCGGTGCCGCTGCCAGCGGGGAGCGCACGCTTGCTTGCCCCTGCATGGCCACCGCCGCCGCTGGCGTTGCTGGCCCGGCTTCTGCTGGGGCATTGGCGGACACGCATGAACCTTCGCGAGCTGCGGCATGCGATCGCTGCGGTACCGACCGCGATCCTGCGGCAGCGCGCTGCGGCGACACTGCAGATCGATGTCCGCGCGCAGTTGCCGAAGCTCATGCTGCCGACGTTATGCCTGCATGCACGACAGGACCACCTGTTGTGGCCGCCCAGCGTGGCCGAGCTGCAGGTCTTGTTGCCCGATGCCCGGCACGTATCGCTGGAAGGGCCGCATCTACTGCTGCAGGCCCGTGCCGAGGCAGCCGCAGCCGAAGTTGCCGCATGGATGAGGGCGCTCCCCTCCTGATCGAAGACTCAGCCGCGTGCACGCGTGCGCGCGGCTTTCTTCGCCGCCGCCTTGCGCACGGTCTTCTTCGCGGCCCGCGTCTTGGCTGCCTTCTTCGCGGCGGCGCTCCGCGCGGCGGCCGTACCCGCCTTCTTTACCGCTGCCTTCTTCGCCGTCTTCTTTGCGGCCTTCTTTGTCGCGGTCTTGCGAGCCGGTGCCTTCTTCGCCACCGCCTTCTTCGCAGGTGCCTTCTTCGCCGCCGTCCTCTTGGTTGCGGCCTTCTTTGTGGCCGATTTCCTGGCAGGCGCCTTCTTGGCAGCCTTCTTGCTGGTCGCCTTCTTCGCGCCCTTGCGGGCACTGCCGGCGCGCTTGCCGCCGCCGTCCTGCTTGTTCACGGTGGCCCAGGCAATGCGCTCGGCGGTGCCTTCACTCGCGCCGCGATCACGTTCGCTTTCCTCGATGTGCTCGGCCTGGCGCTTCTGCTTTTCGGTGTATGCGGATTTGTCACCACGGGGCATGACGATTCTCCTGTCGTTGTGGTCAGGCCAGCAGGCGCAGCTTGGGCTCGCGCGCCCACTGGCGGGTGGCGGCCGCCGCCAGGAATGCCTTGGCGTCTTCTGCTTCGACGATGCCGGGGTCGTTGCCGACGCGCGCCGCCTTCAGCAGCACCTGGCCGCCCGCGTCGCTGGCGATGGCCTTCAGGTGTGCCCACGCCTGGCTGACGAATTCGACGGCTGCACTCTCTTTCGACAAGGCCTTCGCGGCTTCAAGGCTGAGCACCACGGCTACTGCATCGAACACGGCTGACGGGGTGCCCGCCAGCTGCCCATCTGCCGCCTGCAATGCGCCATCGCTCAGCGTGGCGCCTCCCACTTTTGGCGCGACCAGCTTCACGTCTGCACCTGCCTTCCGGGCGGCCTTGCTCAGGCTGGCAATCACGCGCGCGTCGGAGCCTTCGTCGAACAGGATGCCGATGCAGCGACCCTGCAGGGTGGGCTTGTTACGCCCGATCACGCGCACCTCGGGAGCGGGTGGCATGTCCCGCACCGGCGTGGCGGTTGGGGCCGGGTCGGGCAGCGCAGGCAGGGCCAGGCCATCGGCCACGCGCTGCGCCAGCGCGTCATCGATGTTGCGCAGGTGGCTGACGGTGCGCACCCGCACCTTCAGCGTTTCCACCTTGGACAGCTCGAACACCAGCGCCGATGCCAGGTGCGCCTGCTCCGGCTTTTCCAGGCTGCGGAAGAACATCCGGGCCTGGCTGTAGTGGTCGGCGAAACTCTCCGCGCGGGTGCGGCCCTTGCGGCCATCGTCGGCGCTGGCATGGCTGCGGAATCCGGCAGGCGTCTCGCGCGGGGTGTCGTCCTGCAGCGAGCTGGGATCGTAGGCGACGCGGCCCTTGGGCACCTGCATCTGCATGTGGCCGTCGCGCTGATGATTGGCAAACGGGCACTTCGGTGCATTCACCGGGATCTGGTGGAAGTTCGGGCCGCCCAGGCGCAGCAGCTGGGTGTCCAGGTAGGAGAACAGGCGGCCCTGCAGCAGCGGGTCGTTGCTGAAGTCGATGCCGGGCGGCACGTTGGCCGGGCAGAACGCCACCTGCTCGGTCTCTGCGAAGAAGTTGTCGGGCCAGCGGTCCAGTACCATGCGCCCGATCACCTGCAACGGCACCAGCGATTCGGGAATGATCTTGGTCGGATCCAGGTGGTCGAACGGGAATGCGTCGGCGTCTTCTTCGGTGAACAGCTGCACCGCCAGCTCCCATTCGGGAAAGTCGCCGCGCTGGATGGCCTCGAACAGGTCGCGGCGATGGAAGTCATTGTCGGCCGATTGCAGTTTCAACGCTTCGTCCCAGACCGTGGACTGAATGCCCAGCTTGGGCCGCCAGTGGAACTTGACAAACGTCGACTCGCCAGCCTCGTTCAGCAGGCGGAAGCTGTGCACGCCGAAGCCTTCGATCATCCGCAGCGAACGCGGGATGGCGCGGTCGCTCATCGCCCACATGATCATGTGCATCGATTCGGGCATCAGCGAAATGAAGTCCCAGAACGTGTCATGGGCCGACGCGGCCTGCGGGAAGGCGCGGTCCGGCTCCATCTTCACTGCGTGCACCAGGTCCGGAAACTTCATCGCGTCCTGGATGAAGAACACCGGGATGTTGTTGCCGACCAGATCCCAGTTGCCCTCCTTGGTGTAGAACTTGACCGCAAAGCCGCGCACGTCGCGCGGGGTATCCACCGAGCCTGCGCCACCGGCCACGGTCGAGAAGCGGGTGAATACCGGCGTCTTCACGCCGACCTCGGTCAGGATGCGTGCGCGGGTATGGGCTGCCAGTGATCGGGTCAGCTCGAAGTAGCCGTGTGCTGCGCTGCCACGTGCGTGCACGATGCGCTCGGGAATGCGTTCGTGATCGAAGTGGGTGATCTTCTCGCGCAGGATGAAGTCCTCCAGCAGCGTGGGCCCCCGAGGTCCCTGCCGCAGGGAGTTCTGGTTGTCCGCCACCGGAATGCCTTGGTCGGTGGTCATTGCCGGATGGCTGCCCCCGGCCTGCTGGTGCAGTTCATCGCCATCGCCCCGGCGGTGGCTTTCAGCAGGGACGGTTGCGCGCTTGCCGGTCGGCTTGCTGGCGGCCATGGACGTTGGCTCCGGATCATCAAAAGGAACCACGACACTGGAACCAGCCCCGTTAAACCACGGTCCGGCAAAGGTGAACGTACGGGCAAAAGCAGGCTCGGGTATGCTTGCCGCATGCGAGTCGAGCCCGCCGACATCGAAGCCCTGTTCGACGCCATCCCGGATGTGCTGTTCTTCATCAAGGACCGCCAGGGGCGTTACACCCACGTCAACCAGACCATGCTGCGGCGGCTGGGTCTGCGCGCGCGCAAGGACGTGATCGGGCGTACGGCGGCCGAAATCTACCCGACCGGCCTCAGTGCGGACTACGTTGACCAGGACGCCCGTGTGCTGTCCGGTGAGGTGATCGAGAACCTGATGGAGCTGCACCTGTTCGCCAACCGCGAACCGGGCTGGTGCCTGACCTGCAAGCGCCCGCTGGTGGTCGACGGGGCCATCGAGGGCCTGATCGGCATTTCCCGCGACCTTGGCCAGAAGGACAGCCTCGGCACCCAGTACGAGCAGCTGCGGCTGGCGCTGGCCCACCTCAACGCGCACTACGCCGAGAACGTGCGCATGCAGACCCTGCTGGACATCACCGGCTTTTCGCTGTCCAAGCTGGAGCGCAGCTTCCGCAAGGTGTTCCAGATGACCCCGCAGCAGGTGCTGACCCGGCTGCGGATCCAGATGGCCATGCATCTGCTGCATGGCGACGACAGCATCGCCTGCATCGGCCAGGCCTGCGGTTTCAGCGACCAGAGTGCCTTCACCCGCAAGTTCAAGGCTGAAACCGGTTTCTCGCCGCGTGCCTATCGTGCCCGTATCGGTGGGAACGTCGGCGAGCCGGCGCTGGCCTGAGCGGCCTGCTGCGCTGTGCCTATCCCCGTGGGCACGGGACAGGGTAAGGTGTCGCCCCTGTAGCCCGCCGCCAGCCCCGCCGATGCCCAACTCGATTCCGACCGCTTCGCCGTCCCGCCTCGGACATTCGCTCAAGCCCCGCCAGCTGATCATGATGGGCCTGGGCAGCGCCATCGGCGCCGGGCTGTTCCTCGGCTCGGGCGTGGGTGTGCAGGCGGCCGGTCCGGCGGTCCTGGTGTCGTATCTGGTCGCCGGAGCGCTGGTGATCATCGTGATGAACGCTCTGGGCGAGATGGCGGCGGCCAAACCGACCAGCGGCGCGTTCTCGGTGTATGCAGCCGACGCCATGGGCGCTACCGCCGGTGCCACCGTGGGCTGGCTGTGGTGGGTGCAGCTGGTGATCGTGATCGCCGCCGAAGCAGTGGGTGCGGCCGGGCTGCTGGCCACGGTCTGGCCGGCGATACCGGTACCGATGGCGGCGTTGGCGTTCATGCTGTTCTTCACCGCGATCAACCTGCTCGGAGTGAAGAGCTTCGGCGAGTTCGAATTCTGGTTCGCCATCCTCAAGGTCGCGGCGATCCTGGCCTTCATCGCCATTGGCGTGGCGCTGCTGATGGGGTGGCTGCCGCAGGTGACTTCGCCGGGCCTGAGCAACTTCACCGAGCATGGTGGCTTCGCACCGAAGGGCCTGGCCGGGATCGGTGCGGCGCTGCTGGTGGTGGTGTTCGCCTTCGGCGGCACCGAGATCGTGGCCGTGGCGGCGGCCGAAACCGAAGACCCCGAGCGCAGCATTGCCCGTGCCATCCGCACCGTGGCCTGGCGCATCCTGGTGTTCTACATCGGCTCGCTGAGCGTGATCATCGCCGTGGTGCCGTGGACCAGCGAGGCGCTGAAGTCGCCGTTCGCCGCCGTGCTGGACATCGCCCGCATCCCGGGCGCTGGTACCGCCATCACGCTGATCGCCGTGATCGCGCTGCTGTCGGCGCTCAATGCCAACCTCTACGGCGCCTCGCGCATGATGTATTCGCTGGCGCAGCGTCGCGAAGCGCCGGCCGTGCTTGGCTGGACCGACCCGCGCCAGGTGCCGGTGATCGCCGTGCTGGCCAGCGTGCTGTTCGGCTTTGCCGCCACGGTAATGGAACTGCTGTTCCCGGACCGGGTGCTGCCGGTGCTGCTGAACATCGTCGGTTCCACCTGCCTGCTGGTGTGGACGCTGTCGCTGGTCTCGCAGCTGGTGCTGCGTCGTCGCGCGGATCGTCTGGGTACCCGACTGCCGTTCCGCATGGCCGGTTTCCCGTGGCTGACCTGCTGTGCACTGGCGATCCTTGCGCTGATCTTCGGCCTGCTGCTGAGTGAGTCGCACACCCGCCTGCAGTTCCTGTCGATGGTGGCGTTGACCGCCACGATCGCCGCCAGCAGTGCCATCGCGCGGCGCATGCGCCAGGCGTGATTCTGTAGAGCCGACCCTGCGGTCGGCTGCTGTTTGCGCGATCGCCAGCCGAGCATGGGCTCGGCTCTACAACAGGCACACACTCCGCGTGGCACTGTGCAGGCAGGCCGTCATCGGCCCGTCGACCAGGAGTACCGCATGCTGCGCAGCCGTCCCTTCCTGATGTTCACCGGCCAGGCCGAGGCCGCGCTGGCCCTGTACGCCGAAGCCTTTGCCGATTTCCGGCTGCTGGCCCTGCAACGCCATCCCGAGGGGGCCGGCGCCGGCGTGCCGGGGCAGGTCCGCCAGGCCATCTTCCTGCTCGGTGGCACCCACTACCTGTGCTTCGACAGCCTGGACGTGCACGATTTTACCTTCTCGCCGTCGATCTCGCTGTTCGTCGAGTGTTCCGGTGCCGAGCAGTTCGAGCGCGCGGCACGCGTGCTGGGTGAGGGCGGCCATTGGTTGATGCCGGTGGGCGACTATGACTTCAGCAATCGCTACGGCTGGGTGCAGGACCGCTTTGGCGTGTCGTGGCAGTTGAGCCTGGGGCAGATGCCGGACCCGTGATCGGATGCTTGTGGGTGTGGGCCTTGGTCCACACGCCCCATGAAAACGGCCCGCTTGCGCGGGCCGTTTTCTTTACCGATGCAGTGAGGAATCACGCCTCGACTTCATCATCCTTGTAGGCATCGACCGGGATGCAGGCGCACATCACGTTCTTGTCGCCGTACACATTGTCGACACGCGCCACCGGCGGCCAGTATTTGCTCTGCTTCAGGCTGGCCAGCGGGAAGGCGGCCAGTTCACGCGGGTAGGCGTGGGTCCACTCGCTGGCGGTCACTGCGGTGGCAGTGTGCGGCGCGTTCTTCAGCGGGTTGTCCTCGCGGTCGAGGCGGCCGTCTTCGATCGCGGTGATCTCCTCGCGGATCTGGATCATCGCGTTGATGAAGCGATCCAGTTCGTGCAGCGATTCGCTCTCGGTCGGCTCCACCATCAGCGTGCCGGCCACCGGGAAGCTCAGGGTCGGGGCGTGGAAGCCGAAGTCGATCAGGCGCTTGGCCACGTCCTCGGCACCGATGCCGCTGGTCTTCTCCAGCGGGCGCACGTCCAGGATGCACTCGTGCGCCACCAGGCCGTTACGGCCGGTGTACAGGGTCTTGAAGTGCGGGGCCAGGCGCTTGGCGATGTAGTTGGCGTTGAGCTGCGCGACCTGGGTGGCCTTGCGCAGGCCGTCGCGGCCCATCATTGCGATGTACATCCAGCTGATCGGCAGGATCGAGGCGCTGCCGAAGCTGGCCGCGCTGACCATGCCGACCGGGCCGTTGTCACCCAGCTTGCCCGGCAGGAACGGGGCCAGGTGCTCCTTGACCGCGCACGGGCCGACGCCCGGGCCGCCACCGCCGTGCGGGATGCAGAAGGTCTTGTGCAGATTCAGGTGCGAAACGTCCGACCCCCACTTGCCCGGCTTGGCCACGCCGACCAGGGCATTCATGTTGGCACCGTCGGTGTACACCTGGCCGCCGTGCTTGTGGATGATCTCGCAGATCTCCACCACCTCTTCCTCGAACACGCCGTGCGTGGACGGGTAGGTCATCATGATCGCGGCCAGGCGGTCGCTGTACTTCTCGGCGTTGAGGCGGATGTCCTCGACGTCGACGTTGCCGTTGGCATCGGTCTTGGTCACCACCACCTTCATGCCGCACATCTGCGCCGAGGCCGGGTTGGTGCCGTGCGCCGAATCCGGGATCAGGCAGATGTCGCGGTGGCCTTCGCCGCGCGAGCGGTGGTAGGCGCGGATCGCCAGCAGGCCGGCGTACTCGCCCTGCGCGCCGGAGTTCGGCTGCAGGCTGACCGCGTCATAGCCGGTGCATTCCACCAGCATCGCTTCCAGCGTGTCGATGAGTTCCTTGTAGCCCAGCGCCTGGTCGGCCGGCACCAGCGGGTGGATCTGCGAGAACTCCGGCCAGGTCACCGGGATCATCTCGGCGGTGGCGTTGAGCTTCATGGTGCACGAGCCCAGCGGGATCATCGTGCGGTCCATCGCCAGGTCCTTGTCGGCCAGCGAGCGCAGGTAGCGCAGCAGTTCGTGCTCGCTGTGGTGGGTGTTGAACACCGGATGGGTCAGGAATGCGGACTGGCGCAGCAGGCCGGCCGGCAGCGCATCGGCGGTGCTGGCATCCAGCGCGTCGACGTCGGCCTGCGCACCGAACACGGCGGCCAGTGCGACCACGTCGGCGCGGGTGGCGGTCTCGTCCAGGCTGATGCCGACCGAGTCGCTGTCGATCGCACGCAGGTTGTAACCGGCGGCGCGGGCCTTGGCGTGAATCTCATCGGCGTGCACGCCGGTGACATGCAGGGTGTCGAAGAAGTCGCCACCGACCTGCACGCCGGCCTCGCGCAGCGCGGCGGCCAGGATCGAGGCCAGGCGGTGGGTGCGCCGGGCGATGCGGGTCAGGCCTTCCGGGCCGTGGTACACGGCATACATCGAGGCCATCACCGCCAGCAGCACCTGTGCGGTACAGATGTTGGAGGTGGCCTTCTCGCGGCGGATGTGCTGCTCGCGGGTCTGCAGGGTCAGGCGGTAGGCCGGGTTGCCCTGGGCATCGACCGAGACGCCGATCAGGCGGCCCGGCATCGAGCGCTTGTAGGCGTCGCGGCAGGCCATGAATGCGGCGTGCGGCCCGCCGAAGCCGAACGGCACGCCGAAACGCTGGCTGTTGCCGACCACGATGTCCGCACCCCATTCGCCCGGGGCGGCCAGCAGGGTCAGCGCCAGCAGGTCGGTGGCCACGGCCACCAGGCCGCCGCGCGCGTGCACGGCCTCGACCAGCGCCTTGTAGTCGCCGATCTGGCCGAAGGTGTCCGGGTACTGCAGCAGCAGGCCGAAGGCTTCTGCTTCCAGTGCCTCGGCCGGGGTGCCGACGCGCAGCACGATGCCCATGGGCTCGGCGCGGGTACGCAGCAGTTCCAGGGTCTGCGGGTGCACGGCGTCGTGCACGAAGAAGGTGTCCGACTTCGACTTGGCCGAACGCTTGGCCAGGGTCATCGCTTCAGCTGCGGCGGTGGCTTCGTCCAGCAGCGAGGCGTTGGCGATTTCCATGCCGGTGAGGTCGGCGCACAGGGTCTGGAAGTTGATCAGCGCTTCCATGCGGCCCTGCGAGATCTCGGCCTGGTACGGGGTGTAGGCGGTGTACCAGGCCGGGTTTTCCAGGATGTTGCGCAGGATCACGTTCGGCGTGTGGGTACCGTAGTAGCCCTGGCCGATGAAGCTGCGCAGCACGGTGTTCTTGTCGGCGATCGCACGGATCTTCGCCAGTGCCTGCACTTCGGTCATCGATTCCGGCAGTGCCAGCGGCGCCGGCGACTTGATCTTGGCCGGTACGATGGCATCGGTCATCGCATCCAGCGACGCGTGGCCGACGACGTCGAGCATCTGCGCGATCTCGGCATCGTTGGGGCCGATGTGGCGCTCGACGAACGCATTGTGGTGCTCGAGCTCACGCAGGGAAGGGGTGTTCTGGGACATGGCGAAGGATCCGTCAGGAAAGGGCACACGCACGGGCACAAGCCGCCGGTCGGCGGTCTGCGGGGCGCCCCTCTGTCCTTTTGCCTGAGAGTTTGGAAGCGCGGAAAACCGCGGCTTCGTGCCCCTTCGGCGCCGGATCGAACCGGTCTCTCCAGAGTTGTGTTACGGGTGGTATCGGGCCTGAGCGATTACGGGCGTTGCGCCTTCGGCAGCGGTGTTCCGCTTCTCCCACCGTGTTGCCCGCCGATTATAGCCCGTTGCGGGCGCGCCAGCCGCCTGCGGGCCCGGCCGCGGCGCCTGAATGGCCGATGGCCCGCCCGTGCGTTTTGTGCACTGCTGCATGGCATCAGGCGCAATCCCCACCTATGATGGGCGGATACCCGAATTCATCTGGCGCCGTCCCTGCTGCAGGGGACTGGCGCCCGCCGTGCGTGCCGCGCATGGCCCTGCCGGACGCCTTCTCCATGACCGCCGCTGTTGCTCCTTCCACCCGCCGCATGGCCCTGCTGCTCGCCGGCCTGGCCATGTTCGGTCCGTTCTCGATCGACACCATCTTCCCAGCGTTCCCGCAGCTGGCCCAGCGCCTGGCGGTGGACGAGGTGGCGGTGCAGCAGACCATCAGCGTGTACCTGCTGTTCTACGGCCTGATGAGCCTGGCACACGGCCCGCTGTCCGATGCCTGGGGCCGCAAGCGGGTGATCCTCGGCGGCCTGGTGGTGTTCGTCGGCGCCTCGGTCGGCTGTGCGCTGTCCACGGATCTGACCACGCTGCTGGGGTTCCGCGCCCTGCAGGGCCTGTCCGCAGGCGTCGGCATGATCGTCGGCCGCGCGGTGATCCGCGACCTGTACCACGGTCACGACGCGCAGCGGCTGATGAGCCAGGTGTCGATGCTGTTCGGCATCGCCCCGGCGATCGCGCCGATCATCGGTGGCTGGATCCTGCTCAGCGGTGCTGGCTGGCCGCTGATCTTCTGGTTCCTGGTGGTGTTCGCACTGGTTCTGCTGGCGGCCACCGCCCGCTACCTGCCGGAGACCCATCCGCTCGAAGCGCGCGTTCCGTTGTCGCCGCGGGTGCTGATGCGTGATTACGTGCGCATCGGTTTCAATCCGCGCTTCCTGCGCCTGGCGCTGGCCGGCAGCATCGGTTTCGGTGGCATCTTCCTGTACATCTCCTCGGCACCGGTGTTCGTGATGCAACACCTGCACCTGGGCGAGGGCGGTTTCGCCTGGCTGTTCATCCCCACCATCGGCGGCATGACCACCGGCTCGTTCCTGTCCGGGCGCATGGCCGGGCACACCACGCCCACCCGCCAGGTATCCATTGGTTTCGGCCTGTGCGCGCTGTCGGTGCTGCTGAACGTCGGCTACGTGGCGCTGGCGCCGCAGTTCGTGCTGCCGTGGGCGGTGCTGCCGATCTTCCTGGGTGGCATGGGCATGGCGCTGATCTTCCCGATCCTGGCGCTGGCGGTGCTGGACATGTACCCGCACCAGCGCGGCCTGGCCTCGTCGCTGCAGGCCTTCGTGCAGCTGATGATCAGCACCGTGGTGGCCGGCGTGGTGTCGCCGCTGCTCAGCGCCAGCCCGCTGCACCTGGCGTTGGGCCAGGCTGGGTTCTTCGGCGCCGGCTTCGTGTTCTGGTACTGGGAACACCGGCGCGAACGCGCGGCGCAGGCAGCCTGCACGGGTCACTGAGCAGCGCGCAGGGGTAGGGCAGGCTACGACGCCCGCAACGCTTGCGACGGGAAACCGCCGGACTAGGCTGGACACTCCAGCCAGCCGGTGCGCAGGTGCACGACAGCCAGCCGATCCACTGTCGTTGCATGAGGTTCCCCATGGCTGCGCAGCAGACCTACCGCCTGTTCGAGGTGGCGCTGAAGGAGCGCCGCGTTCTTTCCCCTTCCCTGGACCGCATGGTGTTCACCGGTGCCGATGTGGCGCGGATGACGACCGGAGGGCCGGACCAGCGCATCAAGGTGTTCTTCCCCTTGCCCGGCCAGGAGGTGCCGCAGGTCCCCAGCGGCGAGGACTGGTACCCACGCTATCGGGCCCTGCCGGACGATCAGCGCCCGCCGATGCGCACCTACACCCTCCGCCAGCTGCGTGCAGAGCAGGGCGAGGTCGATGTTGATTTCGTGCTGCATGGCGAGACCGGGCCGGCCTCGCGATGGGCCATCCATGCACGGCCGGGCGACCGCGTGGTGCTGCTGGCCCCGGATGCCGACTGCGCCGACAGCAGCGAGGGCTGGGAATGGAAGCCGCCGGCCGGCGTTGGCCAGGTGCTGCTGGTGGCTGACGAGACCGCGCTGCCGGCAGTGGCCGGCATTCTTGAGGAACTGGCGGCCAGGGTGGATCCGCCACGTACGCTGGCCCTGCTGGAAGTGGCGCAGGCCGGTGATGCGGTTCGCCTGAAGGCGCCGGCCACGGCCGAGCTGGTCTGGTTGCCGCGCGGGCGGGCGGCGTACGGGGCGCCCCTGTTGCAGGCGGTGCAGGCGCGCCTGGCCGCCTCGAGCGTGGTCGCTGGCGAAGAACTGGAAGAGATCGACGTCGACGCGCAGATTCTCTGGGAACAGGCCGATGCCAGCGTGGCGGGGCCGCTGTATGCCTGGGTGGCAGGCGAGGCGGGAGCGGTGATGGCGATCCGTCGCCATCTGGTCCGCGAGTGCGGGCTGGACCGCCGCACGATCACCTTCATGGGTTACTGGCGGCACGGGAAAGTGTTGGACTGAGGGGGTGTGAAGCGGTGTGGCGGGCGGGGTGCGCTATCCTTGCGCCCCCCTCGCAGCGGTACCGCACCATGTCCACCAGCTCCAAGACCCGCCGCGACCAGCGCCGTCGCCAGGAAAAGCAGGCCGCCAACAAGGCCGCTGCCCAGGCCTCGCCGGTGGAGCCGCATGCGGAACTGCGCGACGCGCAGCGCACCCTGCTGGCCGGTGTCGTGCGCCGCGATGGCGAATGGGTGCTGGGCATGGACGGCCGTATCGCCGGCCACAGTGACTCCGCCGCGCAGGTACTGGCGCTGATCATGCAGGCCGGTGAACTGCACGAGCGCAACGGCACGCCGGTGCGCCTGATGTACTCCGATGCGCTGCGCGACGCCGCACAGGCCGAAGCGAAGGAAAAGGGCCAGACCTTCGAGGAGTTCAAGGCGGACCTGGCCGCGGCGATGGCGGCGAAGAAGGACAGCTGACAGGCATTCCGGTAGAGCCGGCCGCTGGCCGGCTGCCCGCGGGGTCTTCATCGCGTGGTTGCCGGCCAGCGGCCTGGCACTACCAGGAAGGGGCGGATCCTTGCGGACCCGCCCCTTTTCTCATTTCGCCGCCGGTGCCGCGTTGGCCTGCCAGCCGCACATCTGGCCTTCGTTCTGCTGCTTCAGCCACTCGTTGACCGGCGTGAAGTACTCGATCATCGGGCCGGCATCGAGCTTGTCGGTGCCGGTCAGCTCCTTCAGCGTGGCCTGCCACGGCTGGCTGGCACCCTTGCTCAGCATCGCCCAGTATTTCTGGCCGGCTTCCTTGTTGCCGTAGAAGGTGCACTCATGCAGCGGGCCCTTGTAGCCGGCCGCGTCGCACAGGCCCTTGTAGAACTGGAACTGCAGGATGCGCGCCAGGAAGTAGCGGGTGTACGGGGTGTTGCCTGGCACGTGGTACTTCGCGCCCGGATCGAAGAACTCCTCGCCACGGGTACTGGCAGGCGCCACGCCCTGGTACTTGGCCTTCAGGTCCCACCATGCCTTGTTGTAGTTGTCGGCGGTGATCGAACCATCGAACACACCCCAGCGCCAGCGGTCGATCATCAGCCCGAACGGCAGGAACGACACGCCCGACAGCGCCATGCGCATCTGGTTGTTGATGACCGCTTCGCGGCTTTCGGTCGGCGCATCGACCAGGCCGATCGAGCTGAGGTACTTGGGGGTCATCGCCAGCACGATGGTGTCGCCGATCGCTTCATGGAACCCATCGTTGGCACCGCCCTGGAACAGCGGCGGCAGCGGGTTGTAGGCCAGGTCGTAATAGATGTGGCCCAGCTCGTGGTAGATGGTGGTGAAGTTCTCTTCGTTCGGCTTGATGCACATCTTGGTGCGCACGTCGCCTTCCATGTTCATGTCCCAGGCGCTGGCGTGGCAGACCACATCGCGGTCATCGGGCTTGATGAACTGGGTGCGTTCCCAGTACGACTGCGGCAGCGACGGCATGCCCAGCGACACGTAGAAGTCCTGCGCGCGTTCGGTCATCTGCTTGGCGGTGCGCAGTTCGGCCTCGCGCTGCGCCTTGTACTGCGCGGCCACGTTGGCATCCTTGCCGGCCTTGGCCAGCGCCGCGCTCAGGTTGGTCTGGTACTGCTTCTCCAGCGCCGCGGTGATGTCCAGGCTGCCGGCGCCCGGGTACGGTTCCAGCTGGTCCCACAGGTTCGACCAGTCCTGCTGCCACATGTTGCCCAGCAGGTGCGCGGCGATCAGGCCGTTGCCCACTTCGGCCTTGTCCTTGCCGTAGGTCTTGTCCAGCTTGCCGCGTGCGTAGCAGTGCAGCTGCTCGTACATCGGCTTGACCTGTTCCCACAGGCGGTCGGTTTCCGGGCCGATCTGCTCCGGCGGCATGTCATAGCCGCTGCGCCACATCTGGCCGGCATCGGTGAAGCCCATGCCCTTGGCGCCTTCGTTCACCAGGCCGACGAACTTCTGGTAGTCGCCGCGCATGTTCTTGGTGGTGCTGTGCCAGCCCTGCCAGGCGTCGAGCTGCTTGTCGTAGTCGCGGCTGCGTGCCAGCACCTGCTCCAGCTCGCCCAGCTGGCGGCAGGAGTTCGGATCGTTGGCATCGGTGCAGTACTTGCCGGCGCCATAGCTGCCTTCCATGCGGGTGGCGATCTGGGTTAGCTCGGCCAGCTTGGCCGGGTCGCGCGGTGCCGGCATCGACGACATCAGCTTCAGCAGGTGGATGGCGCGCTTGCTGTCCTCGCTCATCGGCTTGCCGTCGAACTTCGCAGCCTGTTCGATCCAGCTGTTGAGCTGGGTCAGCGAGCGCTCGTTGGCCTTGGCCGCGATGCGTTCCGAATCACTGTTGATGTAGGTGGAGGACAGCCACTGCGCCGAGGTCATCTCCGGGTAGGCGGCCTTGAACTCGGCATTGATGCGGGCCACGAACTGGTCGGCGGTTTCGCCGGCCGGGGCGCTGCTGCTGGCGGTATCGGTGCCTGGGGCAGCTTCCTTCTTGCAGGCGGCCAGGGCCAGCGTGGCGGCGGCGATTGCCGAGGCCAGCAGGAGATGACGGTGTTTCACGGGCGGTCCTTGGGTGGTGAACGACGGCCGAAGGCTAGTGGGCAGCCGCTGCCTCCGCAAGTGGCGGAAGTCGGCCGGGCGGCGCCCGGCACCCGCAGAGGCCTTCAACAAACGGCAAAGCCGAAGCAACAGCAACAGCGGACTATCCGTGGTTTGGCGGGGCGGTGTCGGAGTGCGGGGACGCCGCAAGTACGTCCGTGTAGCAACTGTGTTGATGGAGGGGCTTGGCCCCTCCAGGAGACGGGCACGGTAGTGCCGGCCGCTGGCCGGCAGCCTTTGGTCTGCGCCCTGGCTGGCCTCAGGCAGGGACCAGCCCGTTTTCAGCGTCGCGCACCCGGG
>NZ_JCAFTS010000014.1:0-95475 GCF_059370495.1 Stenotrophomonas sp. YJH_SMC_69
GCCAACGGCGGAATGGTGTAGATCGCACAGGTGGCATCCACGCATGGCGCGACGCCCTTGTAGAGCCGAGCCCATGCTCGGCTGCTCTTCGCGCAAAGGCCAGAAGCAGCCGAGCGTGGGCTCGGCTCTACAGGTAGGTCACGCGATGCGCGCCTCGCGGTGGCGATGCACCCAGTAGTACAGCGTCGGCAACACCAGCAGGGTCAGCAGCATCGCCGACAGCAGACCACCGATCACCACCACCGCCAGCGGCTTCTGGGTCTCGGCACCGATCGCGTGCGAGGTGGCCATCGGCAGCAGGCCGAACATCGCCAGTAGTGCGGTCATCAGCACCGTGCGCAGGCGCTGCAGCGAACCCTGCACCACCGACTGCAGCAGGTCCATGCCCTGCTCGCGCAACTGGGCGAAGCGGCTGAGCATCACCACGCCGTTCAGCACCGCTTGCCCGAACAATGCAATGAAGCCGATTGCCGCCGACACCGACAGCGGAATGCCGGTCAGCCACAGGGCCAGGATGCCGCCGATCATCGCCAGTGGCACGTTGGCCAGGATCAGCGCGGCGCTGCTGATGTCCTTGAAGGCATCGAACAGCAGCACGAAGATGATCAGCACCGACAGCGGAATCACCCAGCCCAGCCGCTTCATCGCACGCTGCTGGTTCTCGAACTCGCCGGACCACTCCAGCCGATAGCCTTCCGGCAGCTGTACGCTGGCATCCACGCGCTTGCGCATGTCAGCCACCACGCTGCCCATGTCGCGGCCGGCGATGAAGATGCTCACCGCCTTCACCCGCTGTGCGTTCTCGCGCGAGATGTTGATCGCGCCGCTGGCCATGCGGAAGTCGGCCACGTCGGACAGCGTCACCGTGTGGCCATCGCCGATGCCAACCGGCACCGTACGCAGCCGCTGCAGGTCACGATCGGCATCGTCCAGGCGCAGGGTGATGGGGAATCTGCGGTCACCCTCCCACAGCTCGCCGACCTGGCGCCCGCCCAGTGCGGTCTCGATCACTTCGTCGACGTCGCGTACGTTCAGGCCATAGCGCGCGGCGCGGTCGCGGTCGATCTCGATCTGCAGCTGCGGCAATGACCCGTCGCGGTCGATGAAGGCGCTCTCCACGCCCTCCACGCCGCGTACCTGGCCGAGGATCGCCTGCGCCTGCTGGTTCAACACGTCCAGATCCGAGCCGCTGACCTTGATCACCACCTGGCCCTTGATCTGCGAGATGCTCTCCAGGATGTTGTCGCGCACGGGCTGCGAAATCGAGAACTCGGGGCCCGGAATGCGCTGCTCCAGCGTGCGCTGCAGATCGCTCACCAGCTGTCGCTTGCCCACGCCTTTCGGCCATTCCTTCTCCGGCTTCAACGCCACCAGCGCCTCGATCTGGTTGGCGCCCTTGGCATCGGAGCCGTCTTCCGGGCGTCCCAGCTTGGCCACCACCGTCGATACCTGCGGAAAGCTGCCGACCAGCTCACGGATGCGCCGCGACTGCTGCTGCGCTTCGCCCAGGCTGGTGCTCGGGTCGAGCGTGGCCGTCAGCCAGATCGATCCTTCGTCCAGCTCGGGCAGGAACTCCGAACCCAGCCGCGTGCCCAATGCCAGCGTGCCGACCAGCAGCGCAATCGCGGTCAGCACTACCGCACGCGGGCGGGCCAGTGCGCGCTCCAGGACCGGCCGGTACCAGCCGGTCAGGCGGTCCATCAGCGGATTGCCGTCGCGCATGCGGTCGCGCCGCAGCCACCAGTAACAGAACAACGGCACCACGGTCAGCGCCAGGATCAGCGCGCCGATCAATGCCGAGGTCACCGAGTACGCCATCGGCGCGAACATGCGGCCTTCCTGGCGCTGCAGGGTGAAGATCGGGATGTGCGCGGCGATGATGATCAGCATCGAGAAGAACGTCGGCCGGCCCACTTCCGACGCTGCCGAAAGAATGGTCGAGAACCGTGTCTTACGGTCGGCCGCAGGTGGCAGCTTCGACAATCGCGAGACGATGTGCTCGGTCACGATTACCGCGCCATCGATGATGATGCCGAAGTCCATCGCACCCAACGACAGCAGGTTGGCCGGCACGCCCCACAGATGCAGGCCAAGGAAGGTCGACAGCAGCGCAAGCGGCATCATCGCCGCCACGATCAGCGCGGCACGGGCGTTGTACAGGAACAGCCACAGCACCAGGAACACCAGCACCGCGCCTTCCAGCAGGTTGCTGAAGACGGTTTTCAGCGTGGTCGAGACCAGCCACGAGCGGTCGTAGAACGGCTCGATGCTGACCCCGGCCGGCAGCTGGTTCGCTTCGATCTCGGCGATGCGCGCATGCAGGGCGTCGAGCACGTCGGACGGGTTCTCGCCCTTGCGCATCAGCACCATGCCGAACACCGCATCGTCGTTGTCATCCTGGCCGACCAGGCCCTGCCGGGGCAGGCCGGTATCGGCGATGCCGGCCAGGTCGCGCACCAGGATCGGCGTGCCACTGCGCTGCGCGACCACCACGTTGCCGATGTCGGCCGGCGAACGCATCAGACCGACGCCGCGGATCAGGAACTGCTGCTGGCCACGTTCCACGTAGCCGCCGCCTGCGTTCGAGCTGCCCTTCTCCAGCGCCTCGGCGAACTCAGCCAGGCTGATGCCGCGGTCACGCAGCTTGTCCAGGTCCGGCTTGACCTGGAACGTACGCGCGAAGCCGCCGAAACTGATCACATCGGCTACGCCCGGCACGGTGCGCAGGCTGCGCTCCATCGTCCATTCCTGCACGGTGCGCAGCTGGGTCGGTGTCAGGTGCGGGCCTTTCAGCACGTACCGGTAGATCTCGCCCACCGCCGAGCTCATCGCCTCCAGCTCCGGCGTCACCCCTTCCGGCAGCTCCACGCCCTGCAGGCGTTCCAGCACCTGCTGGCGCGCGAAGTAATCGTCGGCCTTGTCATCGAAGGTCAGGATGATCATCGACAGGCCGAACTGCGTATGCGAGAACACCCGCACCGAATGCGGGATGCCGGACAGTGCCACTTCCAGCGGCATCGTCACCTCGCGCTCCACCTCCTCGGCGGCCCGGCCCGGGTGCAGCGATACCACCGTCACCTGGGTGTCGGACACATCCGGAAAGGCTTCCACCGGCAGCACGCGGAACGCGGCAATGCCAGCGCCGATGAACAGCAGCAGCGCCAGCATCACCATCAGCGGCTGGCGCAGGCAATAGGCAATCAGGCGATCGATCATGGCGCGGCATGCCCCGTCCCGGTGCTGGCGGCTGCGGGCGCACTGTCGACCAGCTGCTGCAGCAACAGGCCCCCTTCGACCACCACCCTGGCGCCCTGGGCCAGGCCCTCGCGCACCCACAGGCGGCCATCGCCCAGTTCCTCGGCACGCACGGCGCGGCGCGCGAAGCGGCCCTTGGCCTCCTCCACGAACACCACCTGCTTGCCGTCGATGAGCAGTACCGCAGCATCGGGCAGCGAGACACCGCCCCCGGCCGGCACTGCCACCTGCGCACGCACGTACTGGCCCGCCTTGAAACCGCGCGCACGGTTGTCCAGTTCGGCGCGCGCCTGCACCACGCGGCGTTCGCTGTCGACGAAGTCATCCACGTGCTGCAGGGTCGCCTGCTGCGGCTGCCCATCGGCGCCGGGCACGCTCACCTGCATGCCCGCCTTCAAGCGTCCGGCCAGGCTCTCCGGTACATCCAGCAGCAACCACAGGCGGTCAGGATCGCCAATCATCGCCAGCGGCTGTTCGCTGTCGGGGCTGACTGCCATGCCCGGGCTCATCCGCCGCTCCACCAGCACGCCATCAATGGGTGCGCGCAGCGGCAGCCGTTGGTCGACGTGCTGGCCGTTGCCATACGCCCTGGCGAAGGCGGTCGCGCGCGCGTGATCGGCCTGGCTGCCGGCGAAGCTGGCCTCGGCCTCGTCCAGTTCACGGCCCGACGCCACCCCTGCCGCGTGCAGTTCGCGGGTGCGGTCCAGTTCCCGGCGTGCCAGCTGCAGCTCGGCACGGCCACGCACGCCCTCCGCCTGCGCCTGGCCGAACTCGGGCGAGGTGATCCAGGCGATCACCTGGCCGGCCTTCACCTTCTGCCCCGGTTGTGCCTCGATGCGCGCCACCTGCCCCGCCAGCGGGGTGCGCAGCGCGCTGGAGCGGGTCTCGTCCCAGACCACCCGGCCCGGCAGCTGCAGGCTGGCGCTGACACCGGCGGTCACCAGCTCGCTGCGCAGCACATCCAGCTGGCGGCTGCCGGCCGGAAACAGGATCTGGCGGGCACTGACCTGCGGCGCATCCTCGGTATACGACGCCGGTTCGCGACCGCAGCCGCCCAGCAGGGCCAGCGCCAGCAGGGCCGGCAGCATGGCATGTCGCGCCCGCGGGCGATGGGCGACGGTGGACTTCATCGGGACTCTCCTTCAGCAACGGATGTGGCCGCTTCCCAGCGCGCCAAGGCAATGGCATGGTCGGCACGCGCATCAATCAGCGCGGCCTCGAACTCGCGCCAGCTGCGGCGCGCGTCGAGCAGATCGGTCAGGCTGGCGGCGCCACGGCGATAGGCCAGTTCGATGCCCTCCACCGCCTTGCGCGCAGCGTCGGACTGCAGCCCCTCGTAATCGCTGCGGCGCTGCGCGGCGGACTGCACGCTGGCCTGCAGCTGGTCCAGTTCAGCGTGTGCTTCGCGCTGCAGCAGCTGCAGTTCCAGCGCGGCGCTGTCCCGGTCGGCCTCGGCACGCTGGATCGCGCCGCGTGCGCGCGACGGGCCGCCCAGCGGAATGGTCAACGACACGCCCCAGGTGACACCGCTGATATCGGTGGGCTCGCGCTCGGCCTCCACACCCAGCTGGATGTCGCGGTGGCGCTCGCTACGTGCCAGGGCCACGCCAGCGTCGGCGGCGGCCAGGCGCGAGCGTGCCGCGCGCAGATCGGCACGCTGCTGCGGATCGAACGCGCGCACCTTGGCCACGCTGCTGGCATCCGGCCAGGGGTCATCGGCACTGATGTCGCGGCTGTCATCGCTGCCGAGCAGCAGGCCCAGCGCATGCCGCGCGTCACGCAGATCCAGGGCCGCCTCGCGCGCCGCATCGGCCACCGCCAGATGGTCCACCGCCATCCGCGCGCGATCCACCGGCGCCATCGCCCCGGTGGCCACCTGCTTGTCGGCCGCCGCCATCTGTTCGGCCGAACTCTGGCGGTTGGCCTCGGCAATCTGCGCCCGCTCCTGCGCGCCCTTCAGGCCGAAATAGGCTTCATGCAGTGCCACCTGCTGCCGGCGCCGGGTATCGAGCATGTCCAGCCCGGCCACTTCCAGCAGCGCGTCCGCCTGGCGGATGCGCAATGCGCGCTTGCCGCCGCGCTCCCAGGTCCAGCCCAGGCCCAGCGTGCTGTCCACCCGCTTGTCCTGCCAGCGCCCCGGGCCGATGCCGTGCTTCGGGCTGATCTTGCTGCTGCCGATCGACAGCTCGGCCGCTGGCCGCAACGCAGCGGTCTGCGCATCGCCCTGCACCCCACGCAGTTCCAATGCCGCCGCGCGCAGGTCCGGGTTGTGCGCTTCCATTGCACGCTGTGCATCCTGCAAGGACAGCGCCGAAGCCGCAGGCGCGCACGAAAGGGCGGCCAGCAGGGCCGCAAGACGACGGGAGAAATTCATGCACGTCACGGTAAGGTGACGCACTTGCGCCAAACTTGCCCCAACCTTGCACGAAGCTTGCAATGCGAATCCTGCTGATCGAAGACGACGCCGCCCTGGCCGATGGACTGATCCGCGCCCTGCAGGGCGCCGGCCATCTGTGCGACCACCTTTCGCGCGGGCTGCACGCGCCGGCTGCACTGGCCAGCGCGCCGTATGACGTGATGGTGCTCGATCTTTCATTGCCCGACGTCGATGGCCTCGACCTGCTCTCGCGCCTGCGCAACGACGGCGTCACACTGCCGGTGCTGATCCTCACGGCGCGCGATGGCGTGGAGGACCGCATCCTCGGCCTTGACCGCGGTGGCGACGACTATCTCGCCAAGCCGTTTGCACTCGGTGAGCTGGAAGCCCGCCTGCGTGCGCTGTCGCGTCGCCGCAGCGACGCACCGGCGCAGAAGCGGTTGGGCCGGTTGTGCTTCGACAGCATCCGCAATGAAGTGCAGGTGGAAGGCCAGCGCATCGAACTGACCGCGCGCGAGCTGTCGCTGGTCGAGGCACTGATGCAGCATCCTGGCCGCACCGTCACCAAGCAGCGCCTGTTCGACGCGCTGTACAGCTGGGATCACGAGGCCAACCTGTCAGTGATCGAAGTGCATGTCAGCCGCCTGCGCCGCAAGCTGGAACAGGCGCGCGCCGGCGTCGGCATCCGCATGCTGCGTGGCCTGGGCTATCGGCTGGAAGCCGGTGGTGACTGAGCGTGTGCACAGCCTGCGTGGCCTGCTGCTGCGCCGCCTGTGGCTGCCCCTGCTGGTGCTGCTGCTGTGCAGCGCGATCGGTTCATTCGCGTTGGCCCGCTTCTATGCCGGCCAGGTCTATGACCGCTGGTTGCTGGACTCGGCGATGTCGTTGTCCGAGCTGGTGAAGGTGCAGGACGGGCGTGCCTCGATCGAGATCACGCCCGCGGTGTCGCGCATGTTCACCTGGGATACCGCTGACGAAGTGCATGGCGAAGTGGTCGACGCTGCCGGCGGGCGCCTGTATGGGGACCTGCCCGAAGCGCTGCCCCGCCCCGCGATCGCTGCCGGCAGCGACGATGCCGTCTACTACGACGCGCGCCTGCGTGGGCAGCCGGTGCGCATGGTCGAGGTCGTGGTCAGCGCTGGGCCGGGCCACGATATCCGCCTGCGCGTGGCCGAGACGCTGCGCAAGCGGCACCGGCTGGAGCGCAAGCTGCTGCTGGCCAGCATCCCGTTCCAGGCCGCGATCCTGGCGCTGGCCGCGTGGCTGGCCTGGTCCGGTACCGGCGCGGCTGCACGCCATGCCAACCAGGTGGCGCGGCGGCTGGCCAGCCCGCGTCCGGACCCGCTGGCGCCACTGGAGCCCGCGCAGGAAGCCCCACGCGAACTGTGGCCGGCGGTCGAAGCCTACAACGCACTGCTGCAACGGCTGGACGCGATGCAGGCCGCGCAACGGCGCTTCGTCAGCAATGCGGCGCACCAGCTGCGCACGCCGCTGGCGGCAATGCAGGTGGAGCTGGAGAGCTCACTCCGCCAACAGGATCCGCAGGCCCAGCAGCTGGCGCTGTCCGGCACGCTGGCCGGGCTGGCACGGCTGCAGCACCTGGTCAACCAGCTGCTGATGCTCAGCCGCTCGGAAGATCCACAGGGCAGCGCACTGCCGCTGCAGCCGCTGGATCTGGCCGCGTTGGCACGGGGCGTGGTCGAGCGCTACGCCGACCGTGCGTTGGTGGCGGGCGTGGACCTGGGTTACGACGGACCCGACGACGGCGTGAAGGTACAGGGTGACCCGCAGTTGCTGCGCGAGGCGCTGGGCAACCTGCTGGACAACGCGCTGCGCTACGGCGCCGTGCCCGGTGTGATCACCCTGGGACTACAGCGGGATGCCGAGGGCGTGCAGGTGTGGGTGGACGATGACGGTACAGGTATCGCCGAAGCCGAGCGCGCGCGCGTCACGGAACGGTTCTACCGGGCCAGCAGCGAGGGAGATGGCTGCGGGCTGGGGCTGGCGATCGTGGCCGAGATCGCGCAGCGGCATGGCGCGATATTGATGATCGAAACGGCCCCGCTCGGTGGCGCGCGCGTCGGGTTGCGTTTCCGTTGACCTTTGTCGAATTGCCCTTGTAGAGCCGAGCCCATGCTCGGCTAAGGCACCGTGCCAAAAGCAGCCGAGCATGGGCTCGGCCCTACAGGTTCCAGGTCACCCGTGAAGCGTGCCGGCCAAGGTCGGCACCGTGCGCATCACCGGCTCATCGAGTACGGCGCCTGCGCGTCCTGCCCCGGCCAGTCCTTGTTCGGCTCGGCCTGCATGCTGAAGCGCAGTTCGCCGCCGGCCAGGATCTCGTCATGGCGCAGGAAGGTGCGCTGCAACGGCTTGCCGTTGAGGCTCACGCTGCCCACATAGGTGTGCTTGTCATCCAGGCCCTCGGCCACGATGGTGAACGTCTTGCCGTTCGGCAGACGCATCGCGGTCTTCGGCAGGAACGGACGGCCCAGGATGTACTCGCCCGAGCCCGGCGCCACCGGGTAGAAGCCCAGCGCGGTGAACACATACCAGGCCGACATCTGGCCAACGTCATCATTGCCGGCCAGGCCATCGGGGCGGTCGGCGTACTGGGTGTCCATGATCTGCTTCAGCCGCGCCTGGGTGCGCCATGGCTGGCCCGCGTACGAATAGAGGTAGGCCACGTGGTGGCTGGGCTCGTTGCCGTGCGCGTACCAGCCGATCAGGCCGGTGATGTCTTCCATGTGCTCGAAGATCGATGGATCCACCTTGGCGTTGAACACCTCGTCCAGGCGCGCGAGCAGCTTGTCGCTGCCACCGTGGGCTGCCGCCAGGCCGGCAACGTCCTGCGGCACGTACCACGAGTACTGCCAGGCGTTGCCCTCGGTGTAGTCGGTGCCGTAGCCGCTGGCGCTGGGGTCGAACGGCGTACGGAAGCTGCCGTCGCGCTTGCGCGCGCGCATGAAGCCGGTGTCCTTGTCGAACGCGTTGCGCCAGTTACCCGCGCGTTTGTCGAAGGTGGCCGCGATATCGGCCTTGCCCATCGCCTGCGCCATGCGTGCGATGGTCCAGTCATCAAAGGCGTACTCCAGCGTCTTGCTGGCCGCTTCGCCTTCCTCGTCGATCGGCACATAGCCCAGCTCACGGTACTGCGCGATACCGTCATACGGGCCGTAGTTGGCGGTCTCGACCATCGCCTTCAATGCCTTGTCGGCGTCGAAGCCACGAATGCCCTTCACGTAGGCATCGGCGATCACCGGCACGGCGTGGTAGCCGATCATGCACCAGTCTTCCAGGCCATGGAACGACCACACCGGCAGCATGCCGTACGGACTGTGCTCATGGTGGGCCAGCATCGAATTGACGAAGTCGCTGTTGCGCTTCTCCGGCTGCACCAGCGTCAGCAACGGGTGCAGCGCGCGGTAGGTGTCCCACAGCGAGAACGTCGAATAGTGCGTGAAGCCGTCGGCCTTGTGCACCGCGTTGTCCGAACCGCGGTACTGGCCATCGGCGTCCATGAACAGCGTCGGCCCCAGCATCGTGTGGTACAGCGCGGTATAGGCACTGCGCCGCGCATGCTCGGGGGCATCGATATCGAGCACGGACAGTGCCTGCGTCCAGTCCTGCTTCGCCTGCGCACGCACCCGATCGAAGTCGAAGTCGGCCACTTCAGCGTCGAGGTTGGCGATGGCACCGGCCTCACTGACCGGCGAGATGGCTACCTTCACCACCAGCGGTGCGTCCAGCTTGCCGAAGTTGAAGGTCCCGACCAGCTGCCGGCCTTCGATCTGGGCGCGCTGGGCCGGATCCTTCTCGCCCGGCGGCGGGAAGCCCTTGTAGACGATGTCCTGCTCGGTGTTGTGCAGCTCATGGCCGGCCAGCGGCCGCGAGAAACGCATCGCGAAATACAGCTGGCGACCCGGCGCCCAGCCGCGCGTCTCGCGGAAGCCGGTCACCGTGCCATCGGCGCGCACCCGCACCCGCGACCACAGCACCTTGCCAGGGTAGTCGTACATGCTGGTACGCATGTCCAGCAGCACCTTGGCGTCGGTGCCTCTGGGGAAGGCGTAGCGATGCACGCCCACGCGCGCACTGGTGGTCAGCTCGGCACGCACCTTGTAGTCGTCCAGGGTGACCGCGTAGTAGCCCGGCTCGGCCTTCTCGTCAGCGTGACGGAACCGTGAGGCGTAACCGCTGCGCGGCTTCTCCGGATCGCCGCGCTCCAGCCCGGGGTTGCCGGTGAACGGCATCAGCAGGATGTCGCCCAGGTCCGAATGACCGGTGCCGGAAAAATGCGTGTGCGAGAAACCGACGATGCTGCTGTCGTCGTAACGGTAGCCCGCCGCCCAGCCATAGGCCTTTTCGCGCGGCTGGATGCGCGTGTCCGGGCTGAGCTGGACCATGCCGAACGGCACCGTCGCCCCCGGGTAGGAATGGCCTTCCCCGCCGGTACCGATGAACGGGTCGACCGAGCCATAGGCGCGTTCGGCGGCGGATTTCGACGGAGCCGCCAGCACCGCCCCGGAGGCAAGCATGGCGGTTGCGACGAAAGCGATCAGGAGACGACGGTCCAGCGTGGGCATCGGCATTTGGATCGATTCAGGTGGTAGTCGGATCCTAGCACCGGCCCTGCCCTGTCGCATGCTGCAGTGCGGCCGCCGGAACCGGCACGATGCTTTGCACGTAATTGCATGGCCGCACGACGAATCACCTCATAGCCTTCCGGTCTCCCGCGTCCCGATCGGTGCCGATACGGCAATGGATGTCCAGACATGCACTTCTGAAAGACCGCGCCTTCCGAACGGGACAAAGCGAGACAAACCATCAATTGGTGCGCAGCGCCTCGATCTGCCCAGGATTGCACCGCAGCGGACATCCCGCTGCCGGGATTGGAACCCCCGAAAAGAAGGACAGAGATAGCCCGTCGTAACTACGGCGGGCGCTGCGTGTGGCCGTCAGGCCTTCCGGTTTTCTCTGTTCCTTCCGGGAGTTCCAAGCACGCATCGCCCGCCACCCTTGCGGTGGCCCTCGCACCCAAGGAGTTCCCGCATGAAACACACGCGTCCGCTCAGCCCGGCCATGGAGTCGCTCTTCCAGCGCATCGAACATGCCCTCAACAGTGCAGAAGGCATGGCCATCCTCATCGGCGAACAGTACGGCCCCGAGCCGAAACCTCCCGCGCCAATGGGCTACGACGCCAGGCAGATCGCCAACGCGATGGTCATGCTGAGCCAGCATGGGCGGTGCCTGTTGCAGAAGCTGCGTGCGGAAGCGGAAAAGGTGACCTATCACTAGGTCGCCCTGCAGCCGAGCCTGCTCGGCGCCGTGCGCACCGCACGCAGCGATTGCTGCCCTCAATCTGGCAATGCGTCCTGCAAGGTGGCGAGGTCGGCGCTGTCGACCGGCCTCACCACGCGCGCCACTTCCTGGCCGTCATGCAGCAACACCGCGGTGGGCCACAGCTTTACCTTGAACGCACGCCCCAGTGGCTTTCCCTTGCCATCCTCGATCTTCCAATGCACAAGATCGTGGGCGTCCACAAACGCCTGGAGTGCGGGCTGCGCGGCCTGGCAATGGCCACACCAGGGTGCACCGAACTCCAGCAGCTGCCAGCCCGCTTGGGCTTCCACGTCCGCGCCTGCTGGCTCCGCCGCCGGGTAGTCACGCATGAACGGCATGCCGGTTACGCCGCCAGCGCTTTCTGGATATCCGCCAGCGGGGCGTTGGTCAGGTCCTTGGCGATATCGCCCAGCAGACGCGCCTGGACCTCCTTGTGCAGCAGCGGGCGGATACGGCCCAGCGTGGTCGGGTCTGCCACCAGCACCAGGTGTGCATAGCGGTTGTTGAGCGCATCTTCGTTCAACTGCTCCGCCACCTGCTTGGCGAACGTCGCCTCGTTGAGCTGCGCAATGGACATGTCCTTCGGCACCGCGCCGGCCGGGCCCTGACCAGAGACGCCCTGCTCGCTGATGTCCTGCAGGCGCAGCTCACCTTCCTGCTTCAACGCCAGCTGATGTTCGCTGCCGACGTTGGTGAACACGCGGGCCGAACCGCCATCGGCGACGATGATCAACGTGCCTTCGGGAATGCGACGGGTCATGCGATGCTCCTTCTCGATTGCGTCCAGCGCTACCGTAGACAGCGTCGCGTGAGCGCTGCGGCCAGAGTTCGTTCAACACTTGTCATTGCATGCCGCGCGGATGAACAGGCGCGATGGAACACAGCGTGCAGATCAGTCCGCTTCGCTGCATGCTCACGCCGATGCCGCTATGATGAACGAATGATCGACACGACCCACTACGTGACGGGCGCACCTGTTACGTGGGAAGCACTGCCGACCGGCGCTTCGCTTGCCACGATGGCTCCCGCCCTGCCGTTCCACCGCCTCGCGCTGGATCCTGGCGGATGACGCCCGCAGGCCCTCGGCCTGCACTCCCCACGCTGCTGTGACCGCCGGCCGCTGATTGCGCGACCGCTGTGATCCCGTTGCTGCGTTTCCGCCGTTGCGGCGGTGCTTTGCCGTGCGCGTGGCGTCGTGCCTGCACACATTCCCCGGCCCCCACGCCACTCACCGATGCCCCTGCGCCACCTGCGCCTGCATCGCCGTTTCCGATTTCCGGGACCTACCTCACCGCTCATTTCCCCTCTTCTGCCTACAAGGGAGCCCCCATGCAGGACACCCCCGATGCACACGCCCATTTCGGCTGGTTCAAACGCCGCCGCCACCTGAAGGTCGATGAGATCACCGTCGTCGACAAGCCCATGCTCAAGCGCGCCGTCGGCGCGGCCGCACTCGGCAATGCCATGGAGTGGTTCGACTTCGGTGTCTACGGCTATCTGGCCGTCACCATCGGCCAGGTGTTCTTCCCCTCCAGCAACCCCACCGCCCAGGTGATCGCTGCGTTCGCCACCTTCACCGTGGCGTTCCTGGTGCGGCCACTGGGCGGCCTGGTATTCGGCCCCCTGGGTGATCGCTACGGCCGCCAGAAAGTGCTGGCGTTCACCATGATCCTGATGGCGCTGGGCACGTTTGCCATCGGCCTGATTCCCGCCTACGAGCGCATCGGCATCTGGGCACCGGTGCTGTTGCTGCTGGCGCGCGTGGTGCAGGGCTTCTCCACCGGCGGCGAATACGGGGGCGCGGCCACCTTCATCGCCGAGTATTCCACCGACCGCAACCGCGGCCTGATGGGCAGCTGGCTGGAGTTCGGCACGCTGGGCGGCTACATCGCCGGCGCCGGCACCGTCACCGCGCTGCACATGCTGCTGAGCAGCGAGCAGATGCTGGACTGGGGCTGGCGCATTCCGTTCCTGGTGGCCGGCCCGCTGGGCCTGCTCGGCCTGTACATGCGCATGAAGCTGGAGGAAACCCCGGCGTTCCGCGCCTTCGCCGAGGAAGCCGAGAAGCGTGAGCACGAGCGGCCGGGGCTGGGCGCGCTGTTCCAGGTGCATGGCCGCCAGCTGCTGGTGTGCATGGGCCTGGTGCTGGTGTTCAACGTGACCGATTACATGCTGCTGACCTACATGCCCAGCTACCTCAGCGTCACGATGGGCTATGCCGAGAGCAAGGGCCTGCTGCTGATCATCATCGTGATGCTGGTGATGATGCCGCTGAACATCGTCGGCGGGTTGTTCAGTGACCGGCTGGGCCGGCGCCCGATGATCATCGGTGCGTGCATCGCGCTGCTGGTGCTGGCCATTCCGTGCCTGCTGCTGGTCGGTAGCGGCAACGACGGGCTGATCTTCCTCGGCCTGATGCTGCTGGGGCTGGCGCTGGTGTGCTTCACCAGCTCGATGCCGTCCACGCTGCCGGCGCTGTTCTACACCCCGGTGCGCTACAGCGCGCTGTCGATCGCCTTCAATGTGTCGGTGTCGCTGTTCGGTGGCACCACGCCGCTGGTGACCGCGTGGCTGGTGGAGCGTACCGGCGACCCGCTGGTGCCGGCCTATTACCTGATGGGCGCGGCGGTGATCGGCCTGGTAACCATGCTGTTCGTGAAGGAAACCGCCGGCCTGCCGCTGCGCGGTTCACCGCCAGCGGTTGGCAGCGACAAGGAAGCAGCCGCGCTGTTGAAGAGCGATGTGCCGGTGACGGTGGACCCGACCTTGCCGCCGCTGCCGGACGTTGCCGAGCCCGAGCAGGCGAAGCCGGCGTTGTAGAGCCGAGCCCGTGCTCGGCTGACTTGCAGGGGATCAGCCGAGCATGGGTTCGACTCCGCACCCCGTGCGGCATCAATCACCCGGGGTGTCCAATTCCATCGCGCGCATCACGATGGGCTTGGCCCAGCCCGGCGTGTGCAACAGGTCGGCCACTGCGACCGGGTAATGCAGCTGGCCTGCAGCCATGGCCAATACCGGCAGCGGCACCACGCAGCCGTCGGCATCGGCCGGCGCGCTGTTGTCGTAGACATGCAGCTCGGCCAGGTGCGGCAGCAGCTCCAGCAGGTTTGCGCGCGCCGAATCGAAACGCGCGTGGATCTTCTCCACCGGAATATCGTGGCCACCGGCGGCCACCCGCGCGGCCACACGGGCGACGTGCAGCCCGACATCGGCCAGCCCACAGAACCAGATCGCCACCTGGTGCCGCTCGCAGGCCTCACGCAGCAGACGCGGAATGGTGTTGCCACCGAGCGTGGTCTCGAAGGCGAAGTCGGTGCCATCGGCCATGGCCTGGCGCAGGCGGCGGGTGCCTTCCTGCCAGGCCTCGGCATTGGCGTCCGGCAGCGGCCAGCCGGCGTCGACCAGGCGGCGGGTGAACGAGTCCGGGTTGAACCAGCTCAGCCCTTCGGCGTCCAGCCAGGTGCCCAGCAGCGAACTCTTGCCGGCGCCATTGACACCGGCCAACGCCAGGATGCGTCCCATCGATCAGAGCGGACGGCCAAGGGTGACCTTGCGGCCGCGCCGGATCGGCTGGCCCAGCACCTTGCCCAGCCCTTCCCCGCGCTGCAGCCCGGCCAGGGTCTGGTCGAACTCGCTGCGCAGGCGCTGCAGCTCCTCGCTGCGCTCACCGGCATCACCGCCGGCGGCCTTGGCCAGCAGTTCCTGGTAGGTGCGGATGTCCACGATCACCGCTTCCGGGTGGTTGTGGTTGGTGATGACCAGCGCCTGCTTTTCGCGCACGGTGCGCATCAGGCTCGGCCAGCCCCGGGTCTTCACCGACGAGGCCGGGGCCTTCTCGAGGCCAGGCAGATCCAGCGGCAGGGTCATGGCACGGCTCCAGGCGGGGTGGATGAGCGACACTATACCCAATTTGGCCAAATTGGGGATAAATCCCCTTTTACCGCAGGGGCGCGGTGTCCGGAGCGTCGGTCTGCAGCAGGCTGTCGCGTTCGCGCAGCGGGAAGCGGATCCACGCATCCAGCCCCTGTGGGCCAAAGTGCAGCTCGCCGCTGCCAGCCAGCTCGTAGGGCACGCGCTGCTCGATCAGCGCCCGGCCCAGGCCGCGCTGGCGTGGCATTTCCCAGCCCTCCACGTCGGCATGGCGCTCGCACCAGTGCAGGCCCAGCCACGGTTCGGCGTCCTGCACCTGCAGATGCCAGGACACCTCGATCCGCCCCGCCGCGCGCGCGGCCGCGCCATAGCGCAGCGCGTTGCTCGCCAGCTCATGGATGGCCAACGACAGCACCTCGGCCGCTTTCGGTGGCAGCAGCACGTCCTCACCGTGCAGCTCGCACAGGCCCGTGCCCGGCATCTGCGCCGACACTTCCTCTTCGATCATCCCGCGCAGGCAGACCCCGGCATTGCCGCCGCGGGTCAGCAGGCTCTGCGTGCGCGCCAGCGACATCAACCGCCCGCACAGCCGCTCGGCGTACTCGTCCACGCTGGCCACGGTACTGCGCGTCCGCCAGGCAAGGGCATGGATGGTGGACATGATGTTGCGGACCCGGTGCTGCAGTTCGGCCAGCAGCACCGCCTGGCGCTCGGTGGCGCGCTTGAGGTCGTCGATATCCACCGCAATGGCGAACACCCCGGTCACCTCGCCGTCTGCATCGCGCAGCGGCGCAGCGGCGACGCGTGTCCAGCGGGCGCGCCCGTCGTCATGGATGAACTGGAACTCCAGGCCAGGGACCACCGTCTCCCCCCGCAGGGCGCGGGCGATGGCGAAATCATGGGGCTCGATGCGCGAGCCGTCGGGGTGCCATCCCTGCCAGCGGTGGTGGTTGGGACGATCGGTGGACGGCACCTTGCCGGTGGGCAGATAGGTCCGCATCCGGTCGTTGGACAGTTGCAGTCGGCCTTCGGCATCGACAATGCAGACGCCCACCGGCAGCACCTTGAATGCCAGCGCCAGGCGCCGGTCGCTCTCACGGCGCTTCTGCTCCTCGCGCTCGCGGGCCGCCTGCGCGACATGCGCGGCGGTCGTTTCGAACATGGTGACAAGCACACCGTTGATGCGCCCTTCCTCACCGCGGATGGGGCTGTAGGTGATGGTGAACCAGACATCCTCCAGCCGCCCCCGCCGCGCCAGCGGATAGAGCTTGTCCTCGTAGGTGATGGTCTCGCCCTGCCACACCCGCTGGTAGATCGGGCCGTTGATGTGCCAGACCTCAGGCCAGCACTCGCGGGTGGGCTGGCCAAGCCCGCCCGGATGCTTGTCGGCGAGGATCTCGGCATAGCCATCGTTGTAGAGCTGCACCAGCTGCTCGCCCCACAGCACGATCATCGGGAAGCCGTGGGCCAGCATCAGGTCGACAGTGGCGCGCAGGTGCGGCGGCCATCGCTCGATCGCACCCAGTGGCGTGCCTGACCAGTCGTGGCGGGCAATACGGGCGGCCATGCCGTCATGGCGCGCATGCGCCTGCAGCGGCGGCGGCATGCCCGCCGGGCGCTCAACGGCCGGGAGACCCTGGATGCGGTGTGACATGCCGCGCAATCAGGCGATGCCCGCAGCAGCCTGCGGGCCTGCCACCAGCCGTGCCAGCTGCTGCACCAGTGCCTCGATGTGATAGGGCTTGGTACAGCGGGGCGCGCCAGCGAAGCGGCTGGGCAGATTGTCATCGTAGCCGGAGGTCAACATGAACGGCGTGCCGGCGTCCGCCAAGCGGTCGGCCAAGGGGTAGACCAGTTCACCCCCCAGGTTGATGTCCAGCAGGGCGACATCGATGGGGTTCTCATCGACCAGACGCCCCAGCGCCTGCAGGTCACCGGCCGGTCCCACCACCTGCGCCCCCTTCAGTTCCAGATAGTCCACCAGGAACATCGCGATGGCGAATTCATCTTCCGCCACCAGCACCCGCAGCCCTTTCAGGCCCTCTGGCTTGTTGCCCGCTTCCAGCACGACCCGCGCTCCTCGATACACGCGGCGCACCTCTGCCGCAACGCCTGCAGGATGCGCGAAACGGGCTACAAGGGCGCGTGATGATCGATGAAGATCGCCGCCACGGCCCGTTCACCCAGGCATTGCAGCGGCGCGTTCAGAACGCACGCTCCCATTTCAGGCTGAGCAGGCTGCGGTCGTGGCTGTACAGCCAGCCGACGTTGCTGTCGATGCGGGCGTAGCGCAGGCCCAGGCTGGGCACCAGCCCGGCCACCGCCAGCCGCTCGCTGCGCACGATGGCGATCAGGTTCTGTTCGTCGTCCTGCCTGCGCGCCTCCAGCAATGGACTCCAGGCGTCGTAGTCGCGGCGGCGCAGCGACACGAACACCGTGGCCGTGGTGCCGCTCCACTGCCGCGCCGCGCCCAGCCGCAAGCCGCGCTGGCGGTAGCCGTTGGCCGGGTCGGCAGCGCTGCTGCCGGTGACATCCAGCCCGGCGAAGACCGTCCAGCGCGGATTGAGCGCACGGAACCAGGTGGCATACACCGATACCAGCTCGCCGTCATAATTGCTGGCCAGGCCCTGCTGACGATACCGCTGGCGCTTCCAGTCGGCCTCCAGCTTGAGCAGGCTGCGTGCATCCAGGGCGTACTGCCATTCGCCGTGCACGCCACTGCCGCCCTGCAGCGCATGGTTGCCCAGGCCCTGGAGGTCATAGCTGGGGGCAAGCAGCACGGTCTGCCGCGCACTGCGCCAGCTGTAACCTGCCTGCACATTGGCATTGAGCTCGTTGTAGGCACGGTGCCCGCGCCATGCCTGACCGAAGGCGAGACCGCGCACGTACAGCCCATGATGCCCGTCGAGGACCCAGCGCCGTTCCAGGCTGGCGTCGTAGTCGAGGCCCCCTGCGTGCTGGGCGTCGGGCAGTTTCCGTTCGATGATGCAGGCGTCGCCTACGCCGAACAGGCAGGTGCGGCTGGCCGAGCTGCGGTTGATGTTGTCACTCCATGCGGGGCCGGCGGACAGCGCGCCTTTCCAGCGCTGGCGCGCCTGCAGGGCACCCAGGTACCCGTCCACGCGCGCGCGGACGCCGGCCGTGGCCGGATCATCAGCATTGATGCCTGCAGCGATGGCCGTGAACAGCGCGACCGCATCGCGATCACGCTGGTCTTCCGCATAGACACGTGCCAGCTCGAGACGGGCCGGCAGGAACTCCGGCTGCGCCGCCAGCAGCGCTTCGTACTCCTTCGCCGCGCGACGATGGTCGCCGGCCACGCGGGCCAACGCCCCCTGCGCGTAATGGCGCAGCAGCGGGTCATGCCCCGGCAGTTCGATGTACTCCTCGAGGAACGCCGCGGCGGCCCGCCATTGCTGATGCTGCAGTGACAGGTAGAGGGCCTGGCCGAGATCGTCAACGGTGCGCTCCACGCGCAGCGTCCTGCCGTCGATGGTGATGGTCGGCCGCTCCGACTCGGCCTGTTGCAGGCGCTGCCGGTCCTGCTGCTGGTGGCGCAGTTCGCTGCCCTGTTCAAGCACGCGGCGCAGATCGTCCTGCTGGGCGCGCACATCAGCGGCCGCCAACAGCAGTACGACAAGGAAGGTGGAATGGCGCATGGTCGATCCGTGGTGGTGCATGCAGCGGCCGAAGCAGGGACTGGCGGATCGCGGCTTGTCCCTGCCCTGCCCCGTCAGGGGCGTGGCGATCAGTTCTTGCTGCCGCCGAAGGCGGTGTCGTACTGGCTGTTGCCGGCGAACGTGGCGATACCGGCGAGCGTGGCCGCGTTGGCGCCGAAGAACTGGCCCTGGCTGTTGCCGGTGACCGAGCCGTTGGCCACGGCGGTGCCGGCGAAGGATGCATCGGCGCTGTTGATGTTGGCGCTGATCGCCAGGGTCTGGCCACCACCGGTCAGGCCGCCGGTCAGCTTGCCAGTGCCGAAGTTCGCCGCGAAGGTACCGCTGAGCAGGTTGCTGCCATTGAACCTGTTCAGGCCGGCCACCGCGTAGGTGGCGGTACCGCTGGGCAGGGTGGTGCCGGCGCGGTCGCCAGCGAAGTACACCTGGCGGTTGTTGAAGCCACCCGCAGCGCCGTCCTTGGACCATTCGCCGAACCACACATCGCCACTGCCCACCTTGACGAAGTTGAAGTGGCCCATGCCGGAATGGCTACCCGGCGTACCGGTGATCGGCATGGCCAGGGTACGCACGGTAACGCCGTTGACGGTGGTCGGGGCCGAGTAGGCCGCCAGCCCCTGGAAGTCGACCGGCTTGCCATTGGAGACGGTGCCGACGCCGATGCCGGCCTTGCCTGCGCTGTGCGGGCCGCCGTTGACTTCGGAGGCACCGACCTTGACGTACAGCTGCGAATCGGTGGCCGGGCTGGCCGCACCGACGATGTCGGCGGCCTGCGCGGCACCGGCCAGGGCGAAGGTGGCGGCCATGGCCAGTACGGAACGGGAGATCATCTTCATGGAACTACTCCTTGGGTTGAGGGAACAACGGGTACAACAACGAGGCAGGTCATCAGAAGCGCGCAGTGACACCGAGCTTCAGCGTGCGCCCCGGCGCCGGCAGCGTGGAGCGCGTGGCCGGGTCGACGTAGTAGCGGTTGCCGAGGTTGGTGCCGACCAGCTCGACGCTGGTGTGGTCATTGAAGCGCCAGCGCGCGTAGGCATCGACGGTGGTGATGTTTCCCCAGGTGAACGGCACGTTCTGCCAGATCAGGCCACCGCTGCCGGCGTACAGGCGATCACGGTAGGCCTGCAGGTCCGGGTTCTGGTGGCGCCGGTAATGCACGATGCGGCTGCCCAGCTCCAGGCGCTCATCGAACAGCCGGGTGCCCAGCGACACGTTCACCGACAACCGGGGAATGGCCTGGGTCAGCAGGTAGCCACTGACGAAGCCGTCCTGCACGCAGTTGGGCACCTTGCCGGCCAGCGCATCGAGCTGCACCGCCATGCTTTCGTCGCAGACCTTGTTTTCCAGCGTACGGGTGATGCCCAGGTCGGTGAAGAAGCGCCGGTTGTCGAACCGCGCCTGCAGCTCCAGGCCGCGGATGCGCTGCTTGTCCAGGTTGTCGAACAGGAAGTTGCCGTCGCGCTCGATCACGTTGCGGGTCTTGTGCACGTAGTAGGCCAGCTTCACGTCGGCATCGGCGGTGTTGCCGAACAGCGCCGACAGGTTGTGCACGTAGCCCACTTCGTAGTTGTAGGCGTGTTCGGGCTTGAGCGGGTACAGCGGGTTCAGGCTGCTGGAGAACGCGATGGTGCTCTCGAACATGCTGGGGAAACGCACCGCCTCGCTGTAACGCACATAGGCGCGCGCATTGGGCGAGAAATGCGCGGTGGCCGAGAAGGTCGGCAGCCAGGCATGGTCGCGCCTGCGCTCGTTGCGCCCGGCCACCGTCTGCGGCCGCCCGTTCTGGATGCTGCACAGGATCTGCGCGCCCTGCACCGGCAACAGCCCGGGAATGGCCGCCACCTGACCATTCAGGCACGGGTTGCTGGCACGGCTGTAGTTGCCGTCCGCATCCGGCAGCCACGGAATGCTGTGCTCCACCGCAACCGGCGTCTCATACCTGCTGAGCAGGCCCTTGAGCAGATCATCAACGATGAAGCCCATGCCGATGCTGTCCCAGAACGCGCGCTGCGCCTCGATGGCGTCGATCTCGCCCTGCAGGCTGGCCGGGCGCTCAGGCAGTTCGTTGACCCGGTAGCGGGCCTCCTTGGGGAACACAGAGGTGGTCATCAGTTCCGGGTGTTCCTGCAGGAAATCATCGAAGGCCCAATAGCGCGCGTAGCGCACGCCGGCGCTCAGGGAGAGGAAATCCACCGGCCGCCAGTCCAGCACCAGATAGCCCTCGCCTTCCTGGCGGCGCCCGGCGCGCGGGTACATGCGCCAGCCATCGCTTACGCCAAAGTACGGGTCCGCCGAGCGCAGTTTCTCGAACTGCCAGTTGCCGCCCACCGTCAGGTCCAGGGTGGAATGCAGCGCGAAGCGGTTGCTCAGGGTCAGGCCGGTGCGGTCGTTGCGGGCATTGGCCAGCGCGGTATTGCGCAGGATCGGGCTGCTGCCGGGGTTCCAGTCGGGGTTGCTGGCAAAATTGGGGAAGCCGCCAGCGGTGTAGGTATCGCTGGTGGTTTCGGTGCGCCACAGGTTGGCACGCAGGTCCAGCCAGCGGCTGCCGGCAGGCTGCCAGTGGTATTCCAGGTTCCAGGCATCGGCATCGACGCGGCTGAGCGGCCACTGGATGCGACCGTAGTCGGGCGCGGACAGGATGCGCGAGGGCATGATCTCGCCGTAGTGGGAGAGCGTACGCCGCCAGGTGGCGCGCAGCTGCTGGTCATCGTTGATCTGCCAGGTCGCCTTCAGCAGCCACGATTCCTGCTCGCTGGAGGTGTTGGGCACCTCGTCGCCGGGCTTGAAGTAGCGCGCCAGCGTGGTGATGTAGTCCAGGCCCTTGTACTCGAACTGCTCGCGCGGGTCCTGGTCGTAGTACGCCGTGCCCTGGGTGCCGGAGAAGTAGTTGCCGCGCTTGCGCCAGGCATACGCGGCCATCAGGTCCACGTGTTCGCCGCGCAGGCCCAGCGCCAGCCGCCAGGCCTGGTCCTCGCCGGCGAACACATTGGCTTCCGAACCGCGCGACTTCACCGGCACCAGCAGCGTGCTGTCGGCATACGGTGCCGAGGGCGAGCCCTGCGGGAACCCGGGCACCGTGCGGTAGTCCTCGCCGGTATGCAGCCGCGGCAGGCGTGGCGCCACCGCATTGCTGCTGCCTTCGATCTTCAGCTCCCCGCCGAAGCGCTCACCCGTTTCCACGATGTCATCGACGTCGATGGTCTTGATCACCAGCGCGCCACCGATCCCGCTGTGCACATCGCGCACCAGCCCCGGCCCCTTGATGACCTGGATGCCACCTATCAGGTTGGGATCGATGTAGTTGCGGTTGCTGACGCCGTTGTAGCCGCGCCAGACCGTAAGTGCCTGCTCGCCGCCGTCGATGCTGACCGGCACCCGCCCCGGCCCCTGGATGCCGCGGATGTTGATGTCCAGCGCGCCACTGTTGCGCGCATCGCCGCTGAACACACCGACCAGATCCTTGACCACGTCGGCCGGATTGGAGCCGCGGTAGCGCTCCACCCGGTCGCGCCCCGAATACGCCGTGGCCATGTCCAGCGCGAACACATCATCGTAGCCGCGCCGATCGCGGGCCTCGCCCCCTTCCGACTGCAGGCGACCGGCCACGTCCAGTGTCTCGGTCACCCGCACCCCTTCCCCTTCACCCGCCTCCGCTGCGGTACGCAGGCTCCAGGTGCCGTCCATGCCACGCTGCGCGCGCACGCCGCTGCCACGCAGCAGCAGCTGCAGGGCCTGCATCTGGCTGTACTCGCCGCTCACCGCGCTGGAGCGACGGCCTTCCACCAGGTCACTGCGGAACACCACCTGCACATCGGCCTGGCGGCCAAAGGCACGCACGGCGTCGGCCAGGGGCTGTTCCGGAATGGCGTACTGGCGCAGCGGCGCGACGACCGCCGGTTGCGCCTGCCCGGCCGGCACCCAGGCCAACTGCAGCAATGCGGTGGAAACAGCCAGGGCCAGAGCGGTGGCGCGACGATGACAGGCGGATGCCGTGGACGGCATGGACAGGAACTCCTCAAGCGGGGCGGGACCACGGACACGTCCGGTGCCCGGTGGTGTGTCTGGCTTGAGAAGAAACGCTGTTTCGCTCTGGCTATACCTCTATAGACAGCGGGCTGCGACGACTGCCCACGGTTTTTTCATGTTTTTTTTCATGCGACCGGTTCGTCCATGTTCCGCGGGTGCTTCACCACAGCAGCAACGCACCACCGGGCAAGCGCTGCACGCGCAGTCCCGCCTGCGCGGCCACGGCGACGATGGCCGTGTCCGGTTGCTGCAGGTGGAACAGGCCACTGACCCGTATGCGTGCGCCCTGCCCGCCCAGTACCCAGACCGGGGCACGACGGTAGCGCGCCAGGTCGGCGATGGCCTGCGCGGCCGGCCGATCATCGATCACTACCTCGCCACGCCGCCACGGCGCCATGCTCTCCGGATCTTCCAGCTGCACCGGCTGCAGCCAGTGCCCGTCACGGAACGCGCGTGCCTGTCCGGCATGCAGGCGCTGCACGCTGCCATCGCCCGGGCGCACATCGACCACACCCGCGCTGACCTGGGTGGTGACCGTGGTATCCAGCATCGACACGCTGAAGGCAGTGCCGATGTCACGGACCAGGCCGCCCGCTGCCTCGACCTGGAACGGGCGAGCCTCGTGCGCTACCTGGAACCAGGCCTGGCCGCGCAGCAGGCGCAGGTGGCGCTGCCGGTCATCGAACGAAAGTGCCAGCGCGGTGCCGGCATCGAGTACCGCCGTGCTGCCATCGGCCAGCTGCAGCACTCGTGGCGCATCGCTGCTGCGCACATCACTGCGCGCCAGCAGCAACGCATGCGGAGCGGCCGCGACCATCAGCACCACGGCCGCAGCCGATGCCAGCAGCCACGGCAGGCGACGGCGCGGTGCGATCGGACGCAGCCCCTGGCGGTCGGCGGTCAGCTCGGGCAGCGCGGCCAGCACCTCGGGCCCAGCAGCGTCCAACCGCTGCCAGAAGGCCTGCTGCTGGCGCCAGGCCAGCGCATGGCGCGGATCGGACTGCAGCCAGCGCTGCAGGGTGCGTTGCTGGCGTTCCGGCAACGGGCCTGCACTGCACCGTATCACCCAGCGCAACGCCTGCCTGGCCTGACGCGGCGAGGGTTCGGACGTGGTCATGGTTGTGGCCTGCCGCACCGCGAATGGGTGCGCTTTCCTGTTGTGACAACGGCGGGCACGATCTGCCCACGGCAATCGCCGCTCATCGGCCCATTCCCCGCTGCTGTTGCTGGATCAGCAGCGCTGCGCGCAGCACATGCTTGCCGACCAGGCTCTTGGAGATCCCCAGGCGCGCGGCAATCTCGCGTTCGCTCAGGCCCAGGTAGCGGTTGAGCACGAAGCACTCGCGTACCTGGGCCGGCAGGGCCAGGATGGTCTGGGTGATCTCGCGCAGCTGCGCCTGGTCCAGCGCCTGAGCCTCGCCGTCGTGGCCTGCCTCGGCCATGCCGGTGGCGTACTCGGCCATCGCGCGCCGCTCGCGGGCGTCGGCCTGGCTGCGGTTGAGCGCGTGGTGGTAGGCCATCCGGTACAGATAACCGCGCGGCTCCAGGATCGGTGGATCGCCGGGCACGCTGCTGGCCTTCAGGTAGAGGTTCTGCAGGGTGTCCTCGGTGCTGGCCGGGTCGAGGTAGCGCGCGACGAAGCGGGACAACGCACGGCGCTCGCGGATCAGCAGCTCGACCAGCGCCAGGGCATTGGGAGACATAGGTGCCAAGGCCGGACCGGGGAATGATGGGCGTGATGGCGACGGTCCGGACGTGGATTGTGGGCTGCGGGGCCGCAGGCGGCAAGCCGCGCCACGAAAGCATCATCGACGCATGGCGTGGATGGAGGATCTACGGTTCCTCCAGCGCCTCGAAGCGTTCGGCGAGGTAGTCGATCAGCGCACGCACCGCAGGCAACAGGCCGCGTCGCGACGGGAACACCGCGTGCACGATGCCGTGCTTGGGCACCCACTCCGGCAGTACCGGCACCAGCGCGCCACTGGCCAGCTCGTCGCTGATCATCATCCGCGGCAGCATCAGCAGGCCCACCCCGGCCACCGCGGCGGTGCGCAACGCGATCATGTCATCGCTGACCAGCCGCGGGCGATGGTGCACGCTGGCCAGCACATCGCCCGGCCCGGTGTATTCCCAGGCATGCTGCTGGCTGGGCGATGCCAGATCCACGGTCGGCATCATCGCCAGGTCGGCCGGCACCTGCGGCGTGCCCAGCCGCTGCAGCAGCGCCGGGCTGGCACTGGTGCACCAGACCCGGCGCGCCAGCACGCGTACCACCAGGTCACTGTCCTCCAGCGGCGGCGGCCGCACGCGGATCGCCACGTCCACACCCTCGCCCACCACATCGACGCGCCGGTTGGTGGCGTCCAGCTGCACCGTCACCTGCGGGTGCAGGGCCAGGAAATCGGCCAGCATCGTGCCAATGCGCGCGTGCAGGATCGCGATCGGACACGCCAGGCGGATGGTGCCGCGCGGCTCGGCACGTGACATCGCAATGGCTTCCTCGGCCGCTTCGGCTTCGACCAGCATGGCCTTGCAGTGGCGGTAGTAGTCCTGGCCGACCTCGGTGACCGAGAAACGCCGGGTCGAACGCTGGATCAGGCGCACGCCCAACCGTTCCTCCAGCAGCGCGATGCGCCGGCTCAGTTTCGACTTCGGCATCGCCAGCGCCCGGCCGGCCTGCGAGAAGCCGCCATGCTCGACCACCATGGCGAAGTAGAACAGGTCGTTGAGGTCACAACGGCGGATATCTGCGATGAACACGGGGCGATCTCCTGCGGCCACGGCCTGCGGACATTGTTCACCAGATAGGACTATGACGGCAAATACTGGCGTCTACCGGCCTTATTGTCACGGCGATATCGTCTTCGCAACGAAGAACAGCGGCCGGCAGCCCCGGCCAGGAGATCGCCATGAAGCGTGTCACCGGTACCTACAGCGCCCCCCGCCCGCACTGGGTGGGCGACGGATTCCCCGCCCGCTCGATGTTTTCCTACAACACCCACGGCCAGCACCTCAGCCCGTTCCTGCTGCTGGATTACGCCGGCCCGTACACCTTCGCCCCCAGCAATACGCCGCGTGGCGTCGGCCAGCATCCGCATCGCGGATTCGAGACCGTCACCATCGTCTATGAGGGTGAGGTCGCCCACCGCGATTCGACCGGGGCCGGCGGCACCATCGGCCCGGGTGACGTGCAGTGGATGACGGCTGCCTCCGGCATCCTCCACGAGGAATTCCACACGCCGGAATTCAGCAGGCGCGGCGGCACGCTGGACATGGTCCAGCTGTGGGTGAACCTGCCGGCGCGCGCCAAGATGGGCGCACCGGGCTACCAGACCCTGCTCGACGCAGAGATTCCCTCGGTGGATCTGCCCGATGGCGCCGGCCGCGTGCGGGTCATCGCCGGCCGCTTCCACGGTCATGCCGGCCCGGCGCGCACCCACACGCCGATGAATGTCTGGGACATCCGCCTGCAGCAGGGCCACCACACCGACCTGCCGGTGGCCGAGGGCCGCACGCTGGCGCTTGTGGTGCTGAAGGGCACGGTGCGGATCAACGGCGGCCAGCCGGTCGGCGAAGCGCAGCTGGTCACCTTCGACCGCAGCGGCGAGGACGTGTTCGTCGACGCCGACAGCGACGCCACCGTACTGCTGCTCAGCGGTGAGCCGATCGACGAGCCGGTGGTGGGCTATGGCCCGTTCGTGATGAACAGCCAGGCCGAGATCGCGCAGGCGGTCAACGATTTCAACAGCGGCCGCTTCGGCCAGATCGCGCACTGATCGTTTCAAAGCGGCGGGCGATGGCCCGCCGCACCGTCCGGGCCATCGCCCGCTTTTTCCAGGAGACTGACCATGAGTACCCCCGCCAACTTCAACGGTGCCCGCCCGGTGATCGATCCGGACAACGCCGCGATGCTGCTGATCGACCACCAGAGCGGCCTGTTCCAGACCATCGGTGACATGCCGTTCACCCGCGTGCGCGCCCACGCCACCGCGCTGGCCAGGATGGCCACGCTGGCAAAGATGCCGGTGATCACCACTGCCTCTGTTCCGCAGGGCCCGAACGGCCCGCTGATCCCGGAGATCCACGACGCAGCCCCGCATGCCCGGTACGTGGCGCGCAAGGGCGAGATCAACGCCTGGGACAACCCGGAATTCGTTACCGCAGTGAAGGCCACCGGCCGCAGGCAGCTGATCATTGCCGGCACCATCACCAGCGTGTGCATGGCCTTCCCGTCCATTGCCGCCGTTGCCGATGGCTATCAGGTGTTCGCGGTCATCGATGCCTCGGGCACCTATTCGAAGATGGCCGAGGAGATCACCCTGGCCCGGGTGATGCAGGCCGGCGTGGTGCCGATGGACACCGCCGCGGTGGCCTCGGAGATCCAGCGCAGCTGGAACCGCGATGATGCCCAGCAGTGGGCCGAGGTCTACACGAAGATCTTCCCGAACTACCAGCTGCTGATCGAAAGCTACCTGAAGGCGCAGGACGTGCAGAAGAACCACGAGCCGCTGGATTCGCAGCGCAGCTGACCTACGCCCGGGGTGCCGGCCCGCTGTCGGCACGCCTCTCAACCGGAGACCCATCATGTCCAGTGAACCGATCCGCGACCCGGCCAGCGATCATCTGCTGACCCCGCAGAACTCCGCCTTCATCATCATCGACTACCAGCCGGTGCAGGTGAACTCCATTGCTTCGATGGACCGCCAGTTGCTGGTCAACAACATCGTCGGCACTGCCAAAGCCGCAGTGGCTTATGGCCTGCCGATCGTGCATTCGACGGTGAACGTCAAGACCGGCCTGAACAAGCCGCCGATTCCGCAGCTGCGCCAGGTGCTGGGTGACTATCCGACCTACGACCGCACCACCATCAATTCCTGGGAAGACGTCCAGTTCCGCAGGGCGGTGGAAGCCACCGGCCGCCGCAAGCTGATCATGACCGCGCTGTGGACCGAGGCCTGCCTGACCTTCCCGGCCTTGGATGCGTTGAAGGAAGGCTATGAGGTGTATGTGGTGGTCGACGCCGTCGGCGGCACCTCGCTGGCCGCGCACGATGCCGCGCTGCGCCGCATCGAACAGGCCGGCGGCCAGCTGATCAGCGTGCCGCAGCTGTTCTGCGAGCTGCAGCGCGACTGGGCCCGTTCGGAAACGGTGCCGGCCTTCATGAACCTCTTCATTGAAACCGGCGGTACGGCGGGCATCCAGTTCTCGTACGATCGTACCGAGTAACCGGGTGGCGGCGCCGGTCCTGGCTGGCGCCGCCTTTGGGGAGCCGTCGAGCATGGCTCGACGCTACAGTGGGTTTAATCGAGCGTGGCTCGACGCCATGGATAGATGGAGAATGTGATGGCCTACGCACGCATTGTTTCGACCGCCGACAATTACCTGCACCACATCAGCAATGGCAGCTTCGATGTGGATGCGGACGAGCCTGCCTCGTTGGGCGGCCAGGGCAAGGGCTTCGCGCCGTTCGACCTGTACCTGGCCTCGCTGGCGGCGTGCACCGCCATCACCCTGCGCATGTACGCGCAGCGCAAGGGCTGGGACCTGGGCGAGTTCCATGCCGAGCTGCGCTCGGAACGTGACGAGGACGGACGCCTCCACGTGCACCGCGTGCTGCATGCCAGTGCCGAGCTGAGCGATGCGCAGTGGCAGCGATTGCTGGAGGTGGTGGAAAAGACCCCGGTGACCCTGGTGATGCGCGAAGGTGCACGCATCACCAGTGAGCGCGGGGCGGCGGCGTAACAGAGGGCTCAGCGCCGTGAATGCAGCACCGTGCGCTGACGCATCGCGTTGAATTCCTGCTCCACCTGCTGGATGTCTTCGGCCTGGAACCCGGCGGCATCCAGCAGCTGGTCGGCGGCCGCGGCCGCCAGCGGATCATCGTCACGCTGGCGCCAGCAGCGCGCCGGCAGGAAGTAGCCCACTTCGCTGCGCCCGCGCATGATCACCACCGGCCGGCCCGCGTACAGCAGGAACTCGGCCAGGTGCTGGCGCAGGCCCTCCACGGAAACATAGGCCGGTCCAACACCCAGCATCTGGCTGGACGGTTCGGGACTCTCGAACAGCTTGCGACGGCTCATCCACTCCTCCTTTTGAACAACGCGTGGTCTCCTTTCCCTAGACGGGCGCATCGCTGCGCCCCCGCCACGCACTACGTGATCCGCATCACGCCCGCTACTCAGAAGCCGGTGTTGAACTCCAGCTGGAACACGTCGATCGACAGCGGCGCACCGGACACTTCCTTGGCCGCCATCCACTTGCCGCTGATCCAGCTGCGCGCGTCCAGCGCATAGGCACCGCCCACGTAGTAGCCGCGGGCGTTGGTGCCACCGAGGTGGAAGTTCGGATCGTTGTAGGCATCCGGCAGCGCATCGGCCTCGATGTGCTTGTAGCCCAGCAGCGCCTGCCACTGGCCCTTCTCCTTCAGCTCGGTGGCACCGAAGGTGGCCTGCAGCATCCATGCCGTGTCGCCGCTGCGGAAGGTATCGATGCTGGCGGCACCACCGGCACCGTAGTTGTTGACGATGCCGTTGTTGGCGCGACTGAACATCGCCTGCTTGTCATAGGCCAGGTTGCGGATGTAGTCGCCTTCAAGGCGCAGGCCGACGTCCTGGGCCAGCTGCGTATCCCAGCGCAGGTTCAGCGTGGCCAGGCGGAATGCCGAGGCCAGGCCGACATACTGCGGGGTGGGCGTATTGGCCGGATCCAGCGGATTGCGCGCGATGTCGCGGATCAGCATCAGGGTGTTGCCCTTCTGCATGAACGCCGGACGCGACCAGTCGGTGTCGCAGCCCACCGCGCCCGCATACAGCGCGCACGGCGAGGACAGGCGGCCGCTGATGTTCTTGAAGTCGTAGTAGCCCAGTGCCGCGCGCAGCGCGTTGTCGTCATTGAAGCGCCAGTTCACGCCCACCTGCGCCCCGGACAGCCACTTGTTCTCGTTCGGGGTCTTGACCCGGCTCTGGCTGGGCGCGCTGTCGGAGGTGTATTCCAGCGGTACCACCGCCAGGTTGCCGAACAGGCCGAGGTCGCCGCCGTCGAAGTCGTACTTCAGGTTGGCGGCCAGGCCATCGAAGTTGAGGTCGTTGGAGAACAGCGTGTCGCTGGTCCAGAACGGATTGCCGAAGCGGCCGCCGCGCACCGTCACCCAGTCGGCCGGGCTGTAGGCCAGCCATGCCTGGTCCAGCCATACATCCTTCTTGCTCAGGCCGCCACCCAGCTGCTCGGTGGTCGACACCGGGCCATTGCTGCTGCCGCTGGCCAGGCGCACACCGGCCGTGGTGTGCTGGCCGATGGTCGCCTCGATGCCCAGGCGGGCGCGGATGCGCCACAGGTTGCGGCGGTCCTGGCGGGTGTTCAGCAGTGGTGGCAGCTGCAGGTTGGTGTTGGTGTTGGTGTCGAAGCCGTTGCCGGAATTGATCGACGACCAGTTGCTCACGATATCGCTGTTGCGTTCGGAGAAGAAGCGCGATTCGCTGCGCACGCGCATGTCACCGGTGACCTTGATGCGCTTGGTCCACTCAGCCACTTCGTTCGGTGCCGCCCAGCCCTCGGACCTGGCCTGCGCCATCACGTCCTGGCGTACTTCGTCACGGATGCCGTCGCGCACGCTCTGCGGCACGTAGGGCACGCGCACGTCGCCGGCCTCCAGGGCGACACCGCCACTGGCGGCCGAGGTCGCGGTGGCTGCGCTGCGCTGGGCGGCCGCCGCTTCGGCCTCGGCCTGCACCAGCAATGCCTGGCCATCTTCGGGTTTCAGTGCGCCGCTGGCGATAAGGCCCTTGATCAGCTTGACCATGGTGGTTTCAGCGGCCATCGCACCGGCCGGGGCGGCCAGGCTGAGCAGCACGGCGCAGCACAGCAGCGCCCGTCGGGCCGGCCGCGGGCGGCGGGAATCGGTTCGTGCGCGGACGTGGTCGTTCATCACGGTTCTCATCGAAAGAAGGGAAATCACGGAGGTCGGGAATCAGGCCCCGGGCCGGCGGCCCTGGATCAGGACGCGGGCGGGGAAATCAAGCGACGGTGGGGGTGCCTGGTCGACCTTGCCGATGCGACGCAGTGCATCGAGCACGGCCGCGTCGGCCTCCTCGTTGCCACTGCCACGCACCAGCTCGACCTTTTCCAGGCGGCCATCGCTGGCCAGCCACACATTCACCTGCAGCTGGAACGCCAGGCGCTTGACCTTGTCGTCGCGCGAGATTGCCTGCTGCATCAGGTAGCCGAGGTAGCGCCCATAGGTGGCATTGCCGGCACCGCCGCGACCGACGCCGGACGAACCGCCACCATTGCCGGACTGGATGCCGAAGTTGTCACCGCCGGCCTGCGCATCGGCGTTCATCGTCACCGGATCGGCATTGTCCGGAGTCGGTGCCGGCACTTCAGCCGGCGTCGGCTGCTCCAGCGGCTCCGGTTCGGGCATCGTCTCCTCCGGCGGCGTTTCCGGTTCCGGGGGCTTTTCCGGCGGCGGCGGGGGTGGCGGAGGCGCTGGCGGCAGCGCCAACATCGGCGGCTGCACCACCGGCCGACGGGTGCTGGCGGTGTCCTTGAACAGCATCCACCACACGGCGATGCCGAGCACCAGCAACGCGGCCAGCACCAGCGCGACAGTCACCAGAAGCTGGCGACCGCGCATGCCGGGCTCCGGCCGAGGGGGTTGATGGGCCGTCATGCCTCAGCCCTGCGCCTTGCCCGTGACCAGGCCCACCTGGGCCAGCTCCAGCCGCCGCAGCAGGTCCAGCACCTCGACCACGCGGGCGTACTGCACCTGTGCGTCACCGCGCACGATCACCGGGAAATCCGGCGTGGTCGCGCGCTCGGTACGCAACCGGTCTTCCAGCTCGGCCATCGTCACCGGGTAGGCATCCAGGAACACCTGGCCGCTGGGGTCGATGGTGATCGCCTTGGTCTTCGGCTTCTCCAGCGCAACGCTGTTGCTGGCCTTCGGCAGGTTGACCTCGATGCCGGGGATGGAAGCGTTGCTGGTCAGGATGAAGATCACCAGCACCACCAGCAGCACATCGACGAAGGGCGTCACGTTGATGCCCTTCTCGCGCTTCTTGATGCCGAACTTCGCCTTCTGGCCCATGGCGCGCCCCTCAGCCCTGGACCGCGGCCGGGCCGCGCCCGTCCTGCTCTTCGGCCAGGCGCGCGGCGAATTCGTCGATGAACACCGCCATGTCCGCACCGATCGCTTCGGCACGCGCGCCCAGGTAGTTGTAGCCGAACAGCGCCGGGATCGCGACGCCGAGGCCGGCGGCAGTACACAGCAGCGCCGCGGCCATGCCCGGTGCCACCGAGTTGATGTCCACCGCGCCGGCCATTGCCGCAACCACGAACACCAGCATGATGCCGATCACGGTGCCGAACAGGCCCACGTAGGGCGCGCCTTCGATGGTGGTCGACAGCCAGTTCATGCGCCGCGCCATCGCTTCCTGCTCGCGCACCATCACTGCATCCATCGAGGCGCGGATCGCCGCGATGGTGGCACCACTGAGGTAGCCGCTGTTGCCATCGCGCTGGTGGCGTTGCTGCATTTCATCGATGGCCACCTGGTAGATGCGCCACAACGAGCCATCGTGCATGGCGGTCGGCGCCCTGCCCTGGCGGTCCATGTCGGACAGGGTGCGCAGCGGTACGCCGGACAGCTTGCCGAAGCTCTCGGTGAACACCGCATTGGCCTTGCTGGTACGACCGAAGTGGCGGCTCTTGGCGATCATGATCGCCCACGACAGCAGCATCATCAGGCCAAGGATGGCGACCACCACCCAGGCATCGAACGGCATCGCCTTGAGAATGAAGGCGAAGTGGCTCTGCCCGGCGGACTGCTCGTCGGCGCCGTAGCTGACCAGGCGCGAGTCGGCGCCCTGAGCGGTGGCGTCGGCCAGCAGCAGCGCGGCCGGACGTGCCACCCGCGAAATGCGCAACTCGTCCAGGGCACCTTCGAAGTTGGCCAGCGGCTGCGCCGCGCCCGGCGCATCGGCGCCCACCACCGGCGCGGTGGCCAGCGCCGGCAGCGCACCGCTCAGCTGGGCAGCTACGCGCCCATTGAGGTACAGCTGCAACGCGCCGTTCTCTGCCGTCAGTGCAACATGCGCCCACTGCCCTTCCGGAATCGGTTGCGCCGGCGTGCTGCGCTGGCCATTGAGCTGCACGAACGGCACGCGGTTCTCGATGCCCAGCACCAGTTCGGAAGCACCATCACGGCGGGCGTAGATGGCTTGAGCCGCATTGTTGCTGCCCGGCTTGATCCAGGCCGAAACGGTGAGCGGCGCGCCCGCTTCCTGCGCCAGCGACGCGCTGGCCGGCAGCGGCAGCGAGCCGGCGCCCAGCTGCACGCCGCGGCCGATCACCGCGCCTTCCGACGGCGGCACCACCGCACCGGCATTGTTGCCATAGGCGGTGGTGTCGCGTGCCGGCGCATTGGCCTCGGCAAAGTGGTAGACCAGCGTGTAGTCCGGATCGAACACCTGCTGGCCGTTGCCGCTGGCCGGGGCTTTTTCATTGCCGTAGTACATCCAGATGGTCTGCGGCGCGGCGGCACTGACCGCCGGCAGGTCCACCCAGACCAGGGCCAGGCCCAGCGTGGGATCGAACTGCTCGATCTGGTGGGCCAGCACGGTACGGCCATCACCCGAGACGAAGCGAAGGTCGTTGCCCGCATCCTGGGTGCCGTCGAAGCCGAAGTTGCCGGTATGCAGCCGCAGCAGCAGTGGCGTGCGGCCCGGGTCACCGGCCAGGCCCGCGCCCTGCGGGCCCGCGTCTACGGTGATCGGCTTGCGGTATTTCCATTCGGCCTGCCACCAATTGGCATCGGCCGCAGCCGCAGGCAACGCAACCAGCGCGGCCAGCAGCAGCAACACTCGGGAAAGCAAACGGTCCATGCGAAGGGTCTCCGGAGAACGCATGTTCAAGGGAAGGGTCAGTAGCTGGTGCTGATGTTGAAATGCAGGCGCGGGTCGTCCTTGCGCGTGACCGGGCCATCGGCATAAGGCCAGGCGTAGTCCAGGCGCAGTTGCAGGTGTTCACCCAGGCGCAGCTGCGCGCCCAGGCCGACCGAGGCCAGGTTGTACTTGTCACGCTGCTCGGGCAGCGGCCGGCGCAGGCGCAGGTAGGCCGCGTCGGCGAAGCTGTAGACACGCAGATCGGTGCCGCTCCACAGCGACCACGCCGGGGTGCGCCATTCCAGGCTGGCCAGGCCGCCGTAGTCGCCGATCGCCTCGGCCGACAGGTAGCCACGCACGGTGTACATGCCGCCAGCAGCGAACTGCTCGGCCGACACCAGTGGCGCATCGGTTACCTGCAGCGAGCCACGCGCATACCACTGCCAGTCATTGCTGAAGGTGTGGGTCTTGGCCACGTCGGCCTTGAAGGCCACGAAGCTCGGGTCAGCCCAGTAGCGCTTCTGCCCGAACGCGGTGGCGTCGCTGCCGTAACCGAACAGGCGGCGGGTACCGGCCACCAGCTGGGTGTTGATGCTCAGCTGATCCTGCTCGCCCTGGCGCACGCCGACGAAGGCCAGGGTGATCGGCGCATACTTCAACGGTGTCTTCAGGCTGTCCTTGCCCATCTGCGTGTCTTCCTCGGTGTCCTTGAAATCCACACCGAGACTGAGCTGGCGCCACCACTGGCTGCTGCCGGCAAGGCGGTAGTTGAGCTTGAGGCCGATCGAATGGCCGTTGCCGATCACGTTGGTGCCGGTGCCGGTACCGACCTGCCCGCCTGCATTCAACACGCGGCTGTCGGATCTGTAGCCGGAGGCTTCCAGGCTCCACGGCGTGCCTTCGAACGGCATCGTGTACGAGGCCGAGAACACCTTGGCCTGCTTTGTATCTTCCGGCGCCAGGTACACGCCGATGTTGGCGCTGTGCCCGCGCTTCCACAGGTTGTCGTAGGCCAGCGACGCACTCAGGCGCAGCTTCTCGGTGTCGGCACTGTGGTCGTTGTTGAGTGACGCGCTGGCACGCCACGGCGACTTCTCCTCGACCTGCAGGTCCACATCCATCGTGCCCGGCACCTGGCCTTCGCGCACCAGCGGCATCACCTGGCGACGCCCGCCTTCGTTCAGTGCGGTCAGTTCCTTCTGGGCCTGGTCGAAGTCCGGCACCTTGCCCTCGGCCAGTGCCGGTACGCGATCGCGTATGCGGTCGGGCGATTCGTGGCGGGTGCCGACCACGCGCAGCTGGCCGATCGGCGTCTGCTGCACCTTCAGCAGCACCACGCCGCCACTGACCTGCTGCTCGGGAAGCTCGACGTAGACCGACTGGTAGCCCGCCTGCTGGTACAGCGCGTGGACCGCATCGCGCGCCTTCTCGACATCGGCCAGGGTCCTGCCCGGGCCGAGGAACGGCTCTACCGCCCGTTCGATCTGACGCGGATCGAGCACGGTGTTGCCGCGCACGATGTATTCATTGATGTTCACGCTGGGCGCAGGCGCTGCCTCCTGCGCGAACAATGGCAGCGGCATCGCGGCCAGCGCCAGCACCAGCGGATGCAGGCGCAACGGAAAGCGGACGGCTCGGCACGGAACAGGAGTCATCGAAGGCATCGCGTCGTATCGGAGGGAGTGGCCAGGGAGCGGCGCGTGGGTCTACCAACAGGACGTGCACGTCGCGTCAAAACCGCCACCAGTTTTGTGACAGCACTGTCATCTTGTGACAGCGCCAGAGCACTCGCCGGCGTAGACTGCCCTCGCCACACGTCTTCATTGCAGAGCGTCGGTTGTTGCAGGAGATTCGAGATGAGTGAGCCATTGAAGGCGGGCCTTCGCCCTGCCCTCGCCCTTGCCTTGTTGCTGGCGTTGCCATCGGCCTTGGCCGGAGAGGCGAAGAAGCAGGACGGTGCTGCGCCGTGCATCGAAGTACAGGTCAACGGCGAGCGCATCCCCGCGTGGGAATGCCTGCAACGCAGGCTGGCGCCGGCGCCGAAATCGGCGAAGTCAGCGGCGCTGCCGGATGCCGAACGCCTGATGCGGCAGCCCGGCAACCAGCTGATGCAGTACAACCTGGAAGGCACGCGGCAACGCATGGGCGATGCCTTCGGGCGGTCCGTGGTACCGCAGCGTCCGGCGCGATGAACCCATGCATCTGCAGAGCCGAGCCCACGCCCGGCTGCGCCTGCACACCGTTCAACAGCCATGCAGAGGCAGCCGAGCGCGGGCTCGGCTCTACCGAGCGCCGCCCTGCGGAGCGGCCGGCACGATGCCATCGTTCGGCACCGGTGGCAGCGCGGGCACCGGCAGGCTGCGCGATTGCCCAGCCTGGTTCAGTTCCACCGCGTTGGCGCTGATGCTGGCCAGCACCGTACAGGGCCCCAGCCGCTGGCCGGGCGCGTAAGCCTCCGGCGGGCGTCCATCCACCGACAACAGGGCCAGGGGCGCGTGGTCACCCGCCATCACACCCAGCACGACCACCTCGGTCTGCACCGCACCGGGCGACAGCAGCCGCACCAGCGGCAGACTGGCCACCGCATCGAACAGCGGCCGCGCCGGCGCATCGGCATGCGCTTCGCTGGCCGCCGCCGCAGGCGCCACCGCAGACAGGGTGACGCTCCAATAGGCCACCACCGCCAGCAGCAGGGTGGCCGCCAGCAGGGTCAACATCCGATTGCGATCCCAGCGCCTGCCATCCATGTTCCGCACCATCGCCACGTTCGTGTCCGCCCACGCTAGCAGCCGCCGCTGACGCTTTTGTTTCATCATGCGGGCCTACGCTGGCAGGCATCGACCTGGACAGGAGGCAACGTCGATGCAGCACGTGCCGCGTGGTTTCACCCTGCTGGAACTGATGGTGGTGCTGGTGATCATCGGCATCTGCACGGCGGGCATCGGCCTGGGCCTGGGCAGCCTGCTCGACCCCGCGCGCCAGCTGCGGCAGGAGGCCGAACGACTGGCGCAGCGCCTGCAGGTGGCGCGCGACGAGGCCCGCATCGATGGCCGCCCCCTGCGCTGGCAGGCCGACGCCGCCGGCTACCGGTTCAGCAGGCGCGAAGGCACCCGCTGGGTGGACGTGCAACGCGACGACCTGCTGCGCCCACAGTCATGGCAAACGGCCGGCATCGTGGTGCAGCCGGCCACCCCGGTTGAACTGAGCCCGGAGTGGATCGGCGTGGCATGGGAACTGACGTTGTCGTTGCAGGGCCGCCAGCTGCGTCTTCGTGACGATGGCAGCGGACAGTTGCAGGTCGTGCAGTGAAGCGGAACATGCGCGGATTCACCTTGATCGAAGTGCTGATCGCACTGGCGATCGTTTCGATTGCGCTGGCTGCGGTCATGCGCTCGGTCGCGGTGGCCACCGACGATCAGTCACGCCTGCGCGACCGTCGCCTGGCGCTGCTGTGCGCGCAGGACCGCTGGCAGGAGCTGCGCCTGGCCGGGCAGCCGCCGCAGGATGCACGACTGCGCTGCGTGCAGGGGCGAAGCAGTTTCCTGGTGCTGCAGCATATCGGCACGGGGAGTGACGGACAGCCGCAACTGGAACTCAGCGTGGCTGCCGAAGATGCACCGCGGCAGTCGCTGGCGCGGATGCAGCTGCCGTGGACCGCGGCGCAATGAAGCATACCGCAGCAGGCTTCACCCTTATCGAGGTGATGATCGCGATCACCATCATGGGCGTGCTGGCGCTGATCTGCTGGCGAGCGCTCGACAGCGTGGCCAGCAGCGACCAGCGCCTGCGCCGGGCCGATGCCGAGACCACGACGGCACTGCGCGTGCTGCAGCAGTTCCAGCGCGATATCGAGATGCGTGCCGACGATGCGCTGATGAACGGCGCGGTGCGCCCGGCGGATCAGCCTCAGCGCCTGCTACCCCCTTCACTGGTGAGCGAACGGCATCCGGATGGAAGCTTTGCGCTGGAGATCACCCGCAGCGTCGACAGTGATGGGCTGCGCTGGCAGCGGGTGCGCTGGTGGCGGCAAGGCAACACGCTATGGCGCGCCAGCGGTACGGCGACGGACCGCTATCCCCTGCCCGCGCCGGTTCCTTCGGAAGGCATTGCAGTGGCAAAGGATGTGCAGCGGTTCGAGGTGCGCGCCTGGCAGCCCGGGGCCGGCTGGGCGATGCTGCCGAGCGAGGGCGAGGTGCTGCCGGCCACCGGGCTGGAACTGCGGCTGGGCCTGCGTGACGGGCGTGGACCGCTGGGCTACCGGCGGGTACTGGAGCTTTAGGGTTCGTTCGTGGCACCGCATCCACGCATGGCGTGGATCTACTGCCGAGCGGCTTCTACTGCCCGGCCTGCCCTGGTGGGTGCCGACCGTTGGTCGGCACTGAGGCTGGTCCGGGCATCCGCGCATGCCGTGGACCTACTGCCGAGCCTGCCGCCGGGCGCGCTCCTGCGCCCGGCGGCGCCGTGTCGGTGGTCCTCACCGCTGATGGCCGCTCCCTGCCGTCCGTGCCATCCTGGCTGGGGCCGCTGCCGTTCCGTGGCGGCTGGCCCGATGCTGTTCGTTCTTTCGGCCCGGTCGCATCCACGCATGGCGTGGATCTATTGCCGACCTTGGTGGGCAGCAACGTGTGCCGACCAAGGTCGGCACCTACCGGCGCTGCGTGCCCTCGTCGCGACTTGCCTGCGGGAACTGGAAGGCACTGTTGGCGTCATAACCGCTGTTGGCAGTGTTGCCACGCGCCGGCGGGTCGATGCTGCTGGTACCACTGCCGAAGCCCAGAATCTGCACGCTGATCACCGACGGCTGGTTGCGCCGTGCCTCGTCCTGGCTCTTGCGCATCACATCCTGTGCCGCCTGGCTGGCGCTGTTGGCTGCCGCACTGGCCGAGGCCAGCGCATTGACGTTCACCGATGCCAGCACCGGCAGGCCCTTGCTCTCGCCCTGCACCTGGATGTTGGCCGCGTTGAGCACCTGCAGTGCGGCCAGGTTGATGTTGCCCGAGACGCGGATACCGGCCTCGCCCGCATCGATGGAGCCAAGCGGTGCGATCAGGTCGACGTCGCCCGGCGATACTTCGGCAATGGGGTTCAAGGTCGCGATGCCGGCACCGCTGGCCGGGGCCTGCGGCGACAGGATTACATTGCCCCAGCCGTCATAGACGCGGCGCGGTGGCGTGTACAGCAACGTCGTCCGCGAACCACGACCGGCGTTGATGTCACCCTGCTCCGACCACGCCAGGATGTCGCCGCCGAAGGTGGTCATCACCCGCGACAGGCCCAGCAGCACGCTGTCCTGGCTGAACAGCCGGATATCGCCTTGCCCCTGGGTGACAAGGCCGGCGCTGGCAGGTGGCACCACGCCCTGCACACCGATCACGATCTGCCCACCCGGTGCCATCAGCTCGATGTTGCCGCCCGCCTCGGTACGCACGCCGGAGCCACCGTACATCACGATATCGCCGGTACGGTCGATCGTCGCACCGGCCGCATTCCTGTCCGGCATCAGCGTGGCGATGGCTTCGCGCCCACGCAGGTAGGAGCCGAAGCGGGGCCCTTCTGCATCGGTATATTCCCGTCCACCTTCGCGCAGCTCGGCGTAATAGACCTGGCGCAGGAAGATGCGCTGCTGTTCCTGCGGCAGCGCATCGAACGCGGCCAGCGCCCCGTCGCCCTCGGCCGCCACGCCGAAGCGTCGCTGCAGCCACTGCTTCAGTTCCTGGTCGTACACCTTGGCTGCCTTGCCCGGCTGCGACGCAAGCGATTGCGCGGGATTGGCAAGGTTGGCAGGGTCCAGATAGCGTGCACGCAGGGCCGCGAAATCGATCTGCTGGTTGCCGGCCGTCAGCGCGATGCTGGCGCCGGGACGGGTGTCGCCCTGCACGATGCCACCGAGGCTGGCGATGCTGCCCGCATCCTCCTGGCGCAGCTGGCGGCCGGCACTGATCTCGGTGTTGCCGGGGCCAGCGATGGTCGCGTTCAGATGCACGATGTCGCGGCCCGCCGCCGCCACCGTGATGTCGGTGGGCGCGGTGTTCAACGCGGTCATCGACACCCCGAGGATGTCCCGGCCTGCCCGCAGTTGCACGGCGCCGGCGGCCTCGAACCAGTTCAGCTGCGTGCGCTGCCCCGCGTTGACATTCAGCGTGCGCTGGGCGCCGGTGGCCAGACCCATGATGTCGCCCTGCACCGCGTAGAAGCGGCTCGGCGCCAGTGCCGCAGACACAGTGGACAGCGGCGTATTCGGACCGAATGCGAACAGTGGAAGCGACCCCGCCGGCGATGCCGTGTTGCCGTCGACGGACAGGTTGTGCCGCGAGCGGGTCACATTGCCTGCGGAATCCCCCTGCTCGGCCATGAATGCCGGGTCGAAGGGTCCCGGCAGGCGCGCGTCACTGGCCGAGCGCGCGATCTGGGTCGCGCCAGGCTGGGCGAAGATGCCGCCACCGGCCAGGACGTCCAGCCGTCCTGTCGCCGAGGGTGCCAGCAGAATCACATCCTGCGTCCCCGGCGTGGTGCTGATCCGGTCCAGCTTGATGTCACCCTGCGCAGCAATGGCGCTGAAGCGCGAAGGATAGAGCCAGTAATTCAGCAGATCATCGCCGCCACGCACAACAAGCTGGACCTGCTCCCGCCACAGATTGCTGCCCGTCACGTTTTCCGGCCCGGCGAGGCCTGGCGCGAGGTCACCACCGGCACTGAACAGATCCACGGCCGTGTTGGCGGTCCACAGGGAGAACCACGTACTGCCTGCAGCGCGCGCGCCGTCATCCTGCAGCACCGCGCTGTAGTTGGCCAGCGGAACCCGGCCGGCATCGGCGACGCCGCCGAGCACCACATCGCCCCGCGCCTGCAGCTGCGCGGCGGCGTCGCCCAGCACCAGCACCGGCCCGCCCATCGCGCGGGCGGCGTCAGGCGCAAACAGGTCTGCCGCCCGCTGCTTACCCAGCGTCGCGTAGCTTTCCAGCGTGACGCCCATTGCACCGATGCGCCCCGCATCGAGCTGCAGGCTCCCACGCAGGTTGCTGAAGGTACCGTTGAGGTCGAGATTCTGTCCCGCCCTGGAGGGGTTGAGGCTGGAGATCGTCGCCTGCAGGTTCGGATTCAGCGCGCCACCGATACGCAGCTGCAGGTCGCCTCCGCCGGTCAGGTGCAGCTGGCCATCGCTGACCCGGCCGGTCGATCCCACCGCAGCAATGATCGCACCCGAGCGCGGTGCGATCGTCGACACCAACGCGTCACCTATCGCATCGCGCACGCCGGCGTCACGCCCGGCCTCCAGCGTCAGGTTGCCCCCGCCCAATGTGCCGAAGCCGGTGAAACCAACCATCCGTGGAGAGGCGCCGGCGGCAGCGGACACGTTGGTGTAGGCGCCAAAGTTCACCCACCAGCTGGTCGGCACCGGCTCCACCCCAGTGGTGCCGCCGGTACCCTGCCGCCACAGCCAGTTGCCGACCGCGGCACTGGAGTACAGCGCCCAGTCGCGATCGCTGCTACCCGACTCTGCGCGCGCGGTCCAGGCGTCGCCGACGATATCGCGCCCGGCTTCGACGCGCAGGTTGCCACCATGATCCGGATACCAGGCCTGGTAGCCTGCCATCGCGGCGTCATAGCTGCCCGGCACCAGGTTCGGCCCCAGCACTGCGGTGTTCCAAGGGGCCGCTGCACGGGGCGAATTGAAGGCAGCGTCGCGGCCCCCACCCAGCGCGGCGGGAGTGCCGGCGGTGTAGACGCCAAAGCCTGACTTCATCACGACGTCACCGGCCGCGAGCAGTTCCATGTCGCCCCTGCCGGTGCGCAGTACGCTCCACGCCGGCGTGCCTGCGCGCTTGCCGTAAGTGGTCACTTCGGTCTGCGTGCCGCCGCCGGCGCAGTAGGTGGGCGCGGTGCTGCAGAACTCGTCTTCGGTCATGCCAAACATCGCGGCGAAGTCCTTCGCAGGAGTGCCTGCGTAGGACTCGTCGCCCCAGTAATCCAGCGAGCCCTGCGCGGCCACCTGGCGGGGTGCCGGGCCGCAGTAGTCGGCCGACATCGCGCAGAACTCGTCTTCGGTGAAGCCGAACATGTCGGCCAGCTCCGCGATCGGACGGCCTGCATAGGAGGTGTCGCCGATCCAGTCCAACGATGCCTGCTCGGTCAACGCGCGATCCCCCACCCAGATGATTTCCGTCTTGACCGTGCCGATCGAGCCCTGGTGGGTATCGGCCAGCACCACGCTGCCATCGCTGCCCCAGCGCCGGCTGCGTGGGTCGGCTGCCCCGGCATCGGCGCCGGCAACAACGGTCAGGTCCCAGGAGGTGGTGCCCTCGGCCAGCATCGGCGCCAGCGCCCAGTTGCGCCCCTGGTTGCCGCCGGCATCGGCCGGCCTCAGATTCACCGGCGCGTCGCCGGGCAGCTCCACCTTGGTCAACGACGGGATGTACGCGCCCACCTTGAGCGCGACTTCGCGTGCCAGGCGCAGCGCAACCGGCAGCACCGCGCCGGCGGGCCACTCCTGTGCCGCCATCTGTACCGCACTGCGCAGGCGGAAGCCGGCTCCCAGCCGCGCACCGGCCGCCAGCATCAGCGGCTCCTGCAGCACGGTGCCCGCGGCCAGCGTCTGCCCGGAGTCGGTGGTCACCGCCGCACCCAGCACCGTGCCTGCAGGCAGCCGCAGGTTCTGCGAGATCACCATCGGCGCGGGCAGCACGGTACCGACCGGAAGCGTTACCGATTCGACCGGCACGTCATAGTTCAGGCGGGTGCTGGCCTGGAACTCGGTGCCGGGCTGCAGCTTCACTCCGTCCACCGGCACCACCAGCCCACCGCCAAAGGGGGTGTGCCCCGCGCTGCCATTGCGACCCTCGTACAGCTGCCAGCCGCCCTCATCCGGCGTGGACGGCGGCGCTGCGAACCCATCGTTGATGCTGCCGTAGACGTTGATGTTGCCTTCGGCGCGCAGCACCAGCGAGGCCGATTCGCCGAAGCCACGCCGCGATGGATCGGCGCGGTTGGCATCGGGGCCATAACGGTAGCCGGACAGATCGATGTCGCCGGCGATGGTCAGGTCGCCGTCCGGGTTGGCGTCGCTGCGCCGCGCCAGCACCTGCACGCCGGGACGAAGGCGCACATCGCCCAGCGCCCGCGTGCGCTGCTGCAGATCCGCGTTGCCGAGCGCACCATCGATCCAGGCCACGCTGTGCGGATCGACCACCTGGTCCAGCCACTGCTGGGTGACCAGCTGCGCGCGGTTGCCGCGCACGTCAGCCGTGGTTGCCAGGGGCGCATCGTCGTAGCGGCGAACACCATTGAGCTGGATGTCGGCCGCGCCATCGATGCGCAGGCCGGTGGCCGCGGCAATCGCCGCGTCGTTGCTGCCCAGCCGCGGCACATCGATCTTCAGCGTGCCGCGCGGGGTGCCATCGTTCTGGCCAGGACGTCCACCGACGGTAACGTCGCTGCCCGCACGCAGGTCCAGCTGCGCCGCGCTGCCCAGGCCGACGGCACCTTCGGCGCTGCCCAGCGTGATGGTGGCCCGGTTGGGACTGTCGATGATCTTGCCATGGCTGTCCACGCGCAGGCCGGTACCGTGCGCGTCCAGCGTGCCGTCCACCTGCAACTGATCGCGGGCGTACAGGCGGATGCTGCCGACCTGCTCGCCGCTGGCATCAATGCGGCCGGCCACGGTCAGGCTGCCCGCGTCGACGCTGATATCGACCCGGCGCGCCTTCACTTCGTCGCCGATCCGCAGATCGCCCTCACCGATCTGGAAGCTGCGACCGCCGACGACGCCGCCGGCAGTCAATCGCTGGTTGAGGCCGGCGAAGTCCTGCAGCTGGCGTGCCCGCACCACCAGTTCGCCACCGTCATAGGGCACCAGCGTGCCACCGGCATCGTAGCGACCAGTGGCGGCACCCTGCAGAACACCGGCCAGATCGGCTCGGCCGGCCATTGCGGTGACCGTCAGGCGTCCGCCGCGGTTGTTGCGTGCGGAAACATCGATGCGGGAGGCCGCATCGGCGCGGATGTCACCCGTGTCGCTGGACAGCAGGACATCGCCGCCCCAGCTGAACTTGTCCACGTCGTACAGCGAGACCTTGCGCCCGGCCAGGTCCAGCGCGGCCCGGCTGCCAAGCGTGATGCCCTCGCGCGCGTTCGCCGACAGCCGTCCGGACGCCAGCGCGATCGTGCTGTCCAGCGCGATCCGGTTGGCGTCGATGCTCAACTCACTGCCCAGTGCATCGCCACCCGTCTTGCCGGCGCCACCCTGCAGGCGGAAGTCGCCGCCGGTGCGCACGCGCAGCTGCGCGGCGGGATCGGCAGCCAATAGCGGTGTATCGATACCGAGGTTGCCTCCGCTGTACTGCCACCCCTTGTCGGCCAGATAGTCGCCACGCTGCTGGAATACGTCCAGCGTGCCCTGCGCGGAGAACGACAGCTGCTCCGAGGCACTCAGCTTCAGCGCACTGAAGCCGAGCACCTGCCGGTTCGCAGGTACTTCAGAGCTGGGACGGCTGAATGGCGCCCGCCCCAGCTGCAGCTGCCGGGTGACGATGTCCAGTTGCCCGGCCCCGAGCCGGTCCACCATCGGCTCGGCCGGCGGCACCGTCGCGTCGCTGCCCGGCGCCTGGCCCGCCGCCAATGAGCCGTCCCAGACCAGCGTGTCCACCAGGATGCGCGCGCGGTCGGTCGCCGCACCGTAGCCGCGGATGGCCTGCGCACCGAGCACAAGCGTCTGCAGGCCACTGCGGCCGGTGGCACTGTCGCGCGCATCCAGGTCGACGCTGCCGAACACGTTGACAGACTCCCTCGCGACCAGGCTCAGCGTGTCCAGCCCCGGCGCGCCGGTCGCATCATTGCCGCGCAGCAGTTGTTGCAGCACGGACTGGTTCATGGTCATGCCACTGGGCAGCGCCCCGGCCGCAGCGGCCTGGGCGATCGCTTCGGCACTGCCGAGGTTCAGCGCCGCCATGCTCAGGCCGAGCTGGCGGGTGCCATAGCTGGCCGAGTCGCGCATCTGCAGCGCGCCATCGGTCGCTACCGCGATGCTGCCATCGGAAACCAGCCGCGTCTGGCCGTCGCACGCCGCCTGGCATCCGCCGATGTCGATCGCCACCGGACCGGCCTCCACCCCGGTGGTGCCGGTGATCAGGTTCAGGCGCTGGTTGGACACCGCCAGCAGGCCGCCGGAGACCTGGTAAGGCAGCGTCGCGCTGGCATTCGCGTTGGCGGATGCGAACGGCAGTGTATCGAGGGTCGCACCGGCCTCGACCAGCACGCCACTGCCACCGGAGGCCGCTGCCACCAGCACTTCCGGTGCGTTCAAGGTGACGCCGGAACGGATCGCCACGCTGCGCGCCTGGCCGGTCACCGCCACCTGCGAGGCCTCCTGGTTGAACTGCCCGCCGATCATCATCCGCGCCGGCAGGAAGGCATTGAGCGCGTCGTCGCTGAAGGTGGCGCCGCGATCACTCGCCTGCGATTGCGTGGTGCCATCGACGATCTCCAGCGAACCGACCGCCGGGCTCGCCAACGTGGCTGCCAGCGTGCCACCACGCCCCTTGTCGGTGGCAGCCGCGAACCGCGCGGTGCCGGCGAAGTGGATGGCAGGCGTTGCTGCACGACCTGCACCTTCGCCCAGCGCAAGGGTCAACCCGAGCGCATCGATGGTCTGCCAGCCACGCGACTCGCCGCGGCGGTCAGCTACCGATTGCGCGAAGCTGTTGTAGGAGGTTTCGTTGTAGCCCGAGTGCCGGCGTACCACTGCCGCGGGAGTCAGCAGGATGTCGGTGAGCAACGGCGAGATTGCCGCGCCCAGCGCCGTGCGCTGCTGCCCGGACACACGCCAGGTGCCGGTGCCGGTCGCAATCGGTTGCACGATGCCGGAGGTGCCGGTGGCGCCCAGCTCCACCCGAAATGCGCCGGGCTGCAGCGCATAGCTTGCCGGCATCAGCGTGTAGGTGCCGGCCGCCAGGCCGGGCACGCCAGCCGGCACGGTGATCTGCTGGCCCACCGCCGGAGCTGCGAACCCTTCTTCGCCACTGGGGGCGAACGCCCCGGCGCGTCCCGGTACGATCGCGTACACCGGGTTGCCCGACGCACTGAACCCGTAGCGCGGGTTGGCGTCGGCCAACGCCGTACGCAGGACGTCGACAGAGCCACCGCGTCCTGACACGAAGGCGGCGCCGGTCAGCTCACCACCGCCGGACATGTCCAGCAGGGCCCCCGGCGCCACCTCGATCTCGTTGGCCTTCAGTGTCACCCCCATCGAGGAGATACCGGCCGGCGTCAGCGAACCCAGGCTGCGCGTACCGACCCGCCAGTCAACACCATCGACGGTGCCACCATAGGGCAGCGACAAGCCGGCGCCACTGGTCGAGGTTACGCTGCCTGGCAGCAGTTCCACCCGGCTGCCGACGGTTCCGTTCTGGATCAGGCCACCCAGCTGCAGCGTGCCCATCGGCGCCTGTACGTTGCCGCCCTGCTGCACCGTGGCGGCCACCAGGCGAAGCGTACCCAGCGCCGATTCCGGCGCCGGCTTCGTGGCCGCACCGGTGCCGTGGATGCGCAGCACGGCATCCGGATCGGACCAGTAATCAGCGGTCTGCACGGTCTGCGCCGACGCGCCGGCCACCAGCGTGCCGACCGCGCCTGTGGTGGGATACAGGCGCGCAGCGGTCACGTCCATCGAACCAGCCGTCATCAACGCGCTGGTGTTGCCACTGCTGGCAATGCCGTTGGTCAGGCGCACGTCACTGCGGCTTTCCAGCGCCACATGCTTGAAACCCGGCAGCCAGGTGACGTCGCGGATGTCGATCAGCCCGGCCTGCACCGCCAGCGCGTGATCTTCCGGCCCGGACGAAGCGACCGCGGCGGTGCCCTGCAGGTTCTCGCCCGGCATCTGGCGCCAGCGTGCCTGCGCCAGGCGAACGTAGGGCGCACTCAGTCGCAGCCCCGACGATGGCCCGGCATCCATGGCCATGCCCAGGCTCGAAGTACCCTGGCCGTGGATGCGCAGGCTCTGGGCCAGGCGCAGGTCGACGTCGCCGACCGCGCGGATGTCACCGAACACGGACAGATTGTCGAAACCGCCAGCCTGCAGCTGCTCGACCGACAACGCGGCGTGGCCATACTCCAATGTGGCCGGCAGTGGCTGCCCCGGTGCGCTGTGCTGGCTGAGGGTGATCGCACGTGACCGCAGTACCTCCTCGCTGGCGCCACGTGCATGGATGCTGCCGCCAAAGGCCAGCCCCAGGGTGCCGCCGCGTGCGCCGGCACCGCCGGCGGCCGCATCCATCCCGCCGTCCAGGTACAGCGCATTGGCCGAGCGCAGCACGATCTGCCCGCCATCGCTGTCCATGCGCACGCGGCCCTGGCCGTCGACGTCCAGCTCGGCCGACGCGCCCCGCGCCTGCAGGCGCGCACCGCGTTCGACCACCACGAAGGCTTCCGGTGGTCGGTTGTCGACGAACGCTGTGGTCTCCCAGTCCAGCGCCCCGCCAATCTCGATGCGTCCACCCGCGCGCACTTGCCCGCGCAGACGGCCGCTGGAATCGGGCAGCGAAATCGCGTCTGCATCGGCATCCAGCAGCGCGCCTTCGGCGAAACGCCAGGTGCGTTCGGTGCGCTGCCCGGCGTACAGCGCGTTCTCCGGGCGCACATCGTCGATCAGGATGCGTCCGCCCTTCGCGCGCAGCGTGCCTTCAACATCGATGTTGCCCGCACCAAGCAGCGAGATCGTCTGCCCTGGATCGACCGCCACCAGTGCATCCTTGCCGACCCGCAGGTCACCGCCCACGCTGTTGCGCTCCGAACGCAGGCTGACGCTCGCACCCGCGCGCTGGCTGACGCGCCCGCTCGACGGATCGGCGCTGTACAGCGGCGCGTCCCACGCCGCCAGTGCGGACGCCCGGTCGGTCGCCATCGGCGCGTCCTGGGTCAGGCGCAGGCCTGGCAGGACAGCGACCAGCCGCGCGCCATCGGCCACCTCCACGCCGTGGTGGCCATTGATGTCGTACTGCGCGAAGCCACTGCCGAACAGGCCGGGGTCCAGTCGCAGCGACGCGCCCGCCAGGTCCGCATCGCCCACCCGCACCTGGCCACCGGTCCCCAGCGAGAAAGAACCACCGCCCTGTCCTCGACCACTGAACCGGCTTCCCTCACCCAGTTGCACCCGGCCACTGCCGTCGGTCGTCACCGTACTGCTGTTCGCCTGCAGGCTGACGCTGCCGCCTTTGCCGATATGGGCCTTGCCGCGCAGGTCCAGCGCAGCACCGGCCTCGACCTCAACCGTTGCCTTGGCGCCCACGGCCACGTCATGACTGTTGCCCAGGCTCAGGCGGCCGCCATCCGTCCAGGCACCGCTCGCGTCGCGCGGCATCGCCAGTGAGGCGTTGCTCCATTCGCCGGAGAGGTCGATCCGCGTGCCGTCGGCAATGACGGTGCGGGCGCGGCCATCGTGCAGCAGCGCCGTCGGCCGGCCCTGGACATCCAGCAGGTTGCCCGCCGACAACTGGCCGCCGGCAATGCCGATGTCGCCTGCCAGCTCCACCTCGCTGCCGGTCAGGTTGAGCTGCCCGCCGGCCTGAAGCCGAAGGCTGCCGTCGATGCGGATGCGATCGGCGGTCGCCAGGTCGATCCGCCCCCACTGCTGGGCACTCAGCTCTGCGATATCCAGCCACACCGTGTCACGCCGCTCCTCGTTGACCGGAGCCGCCAGCGACCACGCCGTCTTCGTCGGAGCCTTGTCACCCAGGCGCACATCCGAGCCGAACACACCACTGCGGCCCTGGCCGTCGTAGCGCCCCAGGTACAACTGTGCATTGCGCGCGACCGCCGTCTGCGCCTGTGCATAGCCATCCAGCGCGGCATCCGGCCTGCGGTTCTGCTGCGCGCCCTGGAAGGTGGCAGTCTCAACCTTTCCATCCAGCACCGCGGTCGGTGCGGAGACGATCAGCCGTCCTGCATCGCGGCCGACCGTGTACCCGTTATCGACCCGCTGCGCCGCGAATACGATCGGATCACGGAAGGTCTCGGTGATGCCCCAGCGTTCCTGCTTCACCTCATGGCCGCTGTACAGGCCATCGAACAGCATCTCCGCTGGCGCCTCATCAAGACGGTAGACCTGGCCATCAACGCCGCGCACCCAGCTCTGCCGGACCACGCCGCTCTGCACATCCAGGCTGCCGCCGGCAAGGTTGATGCGTGAGCCACCCTGCGTGATCACTTCCCTGCCGCCCAGCAGGACGGTGCCTCCCTGCGCAGCCCATTCGCCGATCGAGTGACCCTGGTTGTCGAGGTAGCCCCCCACTTCCAGCAAGCCGCCTGCGGCGTACCAGCGCTCACCCTCGTAGCCCCCGGTACCGGCCGGAACGTGGACCAGCCTGCGGCGGTCGACCCAGACTTCGCTGCTGGTCAGCTTGCCGCTGTCGCGGTTGTCCAGGGCATCGCGCAGTTCGTTGCCCTGCACCTTGACCTGGACATTGTTGCTCTCCATCGACACCTGCACGCCCACTGCGCCGGACACGTCCACGCGCGCGGCATCGTCCACGTAGCTACGGGCCGCCGCATCGGCAATGATCTGGCCGCCCGTGGCAACCGTCAGCGAATCCGCGCTGAAATGGATGTTGCCACCCGAGACGATCTCCACCCGCGACTGGTCCCGGCGATCATTGTGCTGGGACAGATTGTCGAAGGTTGCCGAACGCGCGCCAGCGCGGATCGCGTCCTGCTCGGCCGATTCCTTGATTAGAGCGTCGCGCTGCGTATCCAGCACCGTGGTCTTGCCATCGTCCTCGATCAGCACCGCCGTGGTGGCTCCGTCAGCAAGCGTGACGCTGCTGCCTGCATCACTGGCCGAGGCCAGAAGATGCACGGTGCCGCGCTGTGCAAGCGTGGTGCTGGCCACGGCCACACCGGCCTGCTCGACGCTGCGTCCGGCCAGGGTCACGTCACCCTCGAGTGCGCGCAGCAGACCGGTATTGCGCACGCTGCCAGCCCTGCTGCCAGCGATGAAGCGCGGCGCGATTTCATTGCCGCGGGTGGTGGAACTGGTGTTGGTGGCCGTACCCACGCCGCGCCGGATCACGAAACTGTCACCTGCTGCGAGCTGCACCTGGCCCTTGCGCGCTTCGATCTGGCCAGCATTGTCCACGCTGTGCCCGGCCAGCAGCACGTAGCCACCGCCGCGCGTCGCACTGGTCGGCTCATGGGTCGCGATGCGCGCGCCCCGCTCCACCATGACCTTGCCGAATGCATCGCTGAGCGCGCTGCTGCTGGCGTCGGGGCTGTACAGGCCGTTGTCGCGGAACTGCGCATCGCTGATCCGTGCTGCAGCCGCCAGCAGATTGCGTACATTGACCTGGCTGTTGTTGCCGAACACCACGCCGTTGCGGTTGGCCACGAACACCGTGCCACTGGCCTTCAGCTGGCCCAGGATCTGGCTGGGCCGCGCCTGCGGATCGTTGACGCGGTTCAGTACGGCCCAGTCAGGGTTCTGCAGGAAATTCAGCGTGGTGTTGCCGCCGATGTTGAAGGTCTCCCAGTTCAGGATCGCCTTGTCCGCGGTCTGCTCTACCGTGACCTGCACCCTCCCGTCGCTGCCCTGCGACTGGATCGCGTCGCGCGCATTGAGCCAGCCACGGGTCAGCGGGTTCTGGTCGACGCTCAGGCCGTCCTTGCCGAGGCCATCGGCGACGATGAAGCCAGCCTCGCGGCGCGCCTGCCGGGCCTGTTCCTGCAGGCGCTGCTGCAGGGCAATCGCCTGCGCCGCAGTGCCAAGATTGTCGATCGACTGCTGCAGCTTCTGCCGTGCCGCATCCTGCTGCTGGGCCGGCAACTGGAACTGGATCGGCACGCCGTTGGGCATCCGGCCACTCTGTGCCGCGCTGCCCTGGGCCGCACCCCGTTCGGCGAACCAGCCCGGAGTGAACGCCTGCTGCGCCTGGCTGGCCGGGGCTACCATGCTCCCCAGTGCGACCGCGATGGCCCACGCCATCGGATGATTGCGGCGCATCGACGCGGTCGGATGAACAGCGGACGGGAGCGGGTGCGACATCGGAACCTCATCAACCTGGTGGGCCGCAGCTGCGGCGACGATCGGGGAGGCACACGCAACGCATGCCCTGCCATTGATAGACGGTTCACGCGAGACGAAGCCGACAGCCAAACGCTGCAACAGCGGCACCGTCGCGGAAATGGCGACGCCGGCCCAGAGGCCGGCGTCGGGTCAAGCAGGATTCAACCCGTGCTGCGGATTACAGCGGACGGCCGATGCCGGCGCAGGTGCTGGGGTTGTTCAGGCCGGCAGTGCTGCTGGCCAGCACGAAACGGTTGCGGATCGCATCGCGCCAGGCCTTGGTCAGCGGGATGAAGCCGTGGTCGGTGATCGACTTCTCATACGCGACGGTGTAGGTCGCCGGATAGTGGCGCGCCAGGAAGCCGCGCAGGCTGGTGGCGACGCTCGAATCCTTGTAGCACTGGCCGATCACCAGGTTGGTGTAGCCGGCGATCGGATAGCCGGCCGACGGGTTGCCGAACACCGGCACCCAGTTGGCGGGGTTCTCTGCATCGGTGCCGGTCGGCGGAGCGACGGTGTCCAGGGTGGCCTGCACGCTCACCTGGTCCGGCGAGAAGCCCTTGACCTTGGCGACCTTGGTCGCATCGGTCAGGTTCGGGATCACGTCCGGGCCAACGTAGCCGATGCGGCCTTCAGCCGCGTAGACAGTGTTGTACAGCGAGGTGCCGCCGGTGGCCGGGGCGGCCACCAGGAACGCCGGCAGGTTGCCGTTGGCATCGCGCTTGTACAGGTCGGCGAAGGTCGACTTGATGGCGAACTTGCCGCCCACCAGCTTCGAGGTGTCAGCATTCTCAGCGGCACAGGCCGCGGTCAGGAAGCGGCTGAACATTTCGCTGGTGCCGCTGCTTTCCGCGCGGTACACCACCTGGATCGGGCCGCTGCGGTTGGCATCGATGGTCGACCAGTCGCTGATCGCGCCCGAGAACACGCCGCAGATCTGCGCCACGCTCAGGTTCACCGCCGAACCGGCCTTGTTGAACGGGATGGTGACCGAGGTGGCCACCGACGGCACCTGGATCAGCGCGCCGTAGCGGTTGGCATTGGTCGGCTGGTTGAAGTTGGTGGTGTAGGTGTTCAGCTCGGTGCCGCTCAGTACCGAATCGCTGCCGGCGAAGTGCACGGTGCCGGTGGTCGAGAACAGCAGCGAGTTGTTTTCCAGGAAGGCCTTCTTGCCGGTGCCCGAACCGGTCACGGCGTAGCTGAAGTTCGCCGGCAGGATGCTGTCGGACGAACCCTTGTAGAGGTCGGCCGGCAACGAGGCACCGCCGCCGGTCACGGTCTGCGCCGAGGCGGCGCCCACGGTAGCGAGCAGCGCGGTGGCAACCAGCGCGGCCAGGGTCTTGCACTTGTTCATGATCTTCTCCTGAAGGGTTTACTGCGAAGGGAAACACCAAGGGAGGAACGGTCACTACACGCCTGCTGCCGCCGAGGGCCTCCCAGCCCACTCTGCGGCGACGTGTCCATGCTGGTCCGCGCCGATGACAGGCCGCTTAAGAAACCTGTGGAAGATCGGAAAAAGGTGTGGAGGATTGTGTGGAGAATCGAAGACGGCGACCGGGTAGAGTCGACTGTTCGTCGACTGGTGCACGGAGCGCTGGTCCTGTCGAAGTGTGCTTGGGAAGCAGTCGACTGACAGTCGACTCCACCCGTGATGCGCGTTGCGCATCACTGCACCAGCTGGTTCATTTCCATGATCGGCATCAGCACGGCCAGCACGATCGTCAGCACCACGCCGCCCATCACCAGGATCATGGTCGGTTCCAGCAGTGCGGTCAGCGCCATCGCGCGACGCTCGATCTCGCGCGAGATCGTCTGCGCGGCGCGTTCGAGCAGTGGCGCCAGCGAACCGGTCTTCTCGCCGCTGGCCACCAGATGCACCAGGATCGGCGGATAGACCTTCTGTACCTTCAACGCAGCACCCAGTGCCGCACCTTCGCGTACGCGAGCAGCCACATCATCGGCACAGCGCGCCAGCAACGCATTGCCAAGCGTCTGCCGCGCCGCTTCGAGCGCACGCAGCAGCGGCACACCGGCGTCCAGCAGGATCGCCAGCGTCGAGGCAAAGCGCGCACTGTTCACACCCAGCACGAAGCGCCCGACCATCGGGACCCGCAGCAGCATCGCGTCCCAGCGCAGGCGCAGTTCCGGCCGCCGCAATGCCAGCCGCCAGGCCACCACCAGCGCAGCCATGCCCAGCGCTGCCCACACGCCCCAGCTGCGTACGAACGCGCTGGCGGCCAGCATCACCTGGGTCAGCATCGGCAGCGTCTGCCGTGCCTGAACGAACGCGGTCACCACCTGCGGCACCACGTAGCTGAGCAGGAAGATCACGATCGCCACTGATACCAGGCTGATCGCCGCCGGGTAGATGAAGGCGGTCAGTACCTTGGCCTGCAGCGCATTGCGCTCTTCGATGTAGTCGGCCAGGCGCTCCATCACCCGTGCCAGATCGCCGGAATCCTCACCTGCACCCACCAGCGCCCGATAGATCGGCGGGAAATCGCGCGGCCGCGCTGCCAGCGCCACGGTCAGGCGCTGGCCGGCACGCACGTCGGCGCGTACTGCGGTGAGCGCCTGGGCCACGTGCGGGCGTTCGGCCTGCTCGATCACCGCACTCAAAGCGCCTTCCAACGGCAGGCTGGCGGCCAGCAGGCTGGCCAGCTGGCGCGTGGCCCAGGCCAGCTCGCTGGCAGACAGCCGCCGGGCAGCCCAGCCACTGCCGGCACTGCGCGCCACGCTGACCTGCACGGGTGTCAGCCCACGACCGCGCAGCAACTGCCGCGCACCGCGCGGGCTGTCAGCGTCCAGCTGGCCCTTCTCGATGCGGCCCTGCGCGTTGGCGGCCTGGTAGTCGAACAGCGCCATGCAAGCCTCAGTCGTCGCCGGTGACGCGCAGGATCTCTTCCAGCGTGGTCACCCCGCTGTCGACCCAACGCTGGCCGTCCTGACGCAAGGTCCGCATGCCGGCACGCCGCGCCGCCTCGCGCAGTGCAGGTTCACCCTGCCCTTCATGGATCAGCGTACGCACGCGATCGTCCACCACGAACAACTCGTGGATGCCGGTACGCCCCCGGTAGCCGCTGTTGGCACAAGCCGCGCAACCCACCGCGCGCCATACGGTACGGCCGTCCCCATCCACCTCGGCACGCCGGCAGTGGGTGCACAGCCGCCGCACCAGCCGCTGCGCCAGCACGCCGCGCAGCGACGAGGCCAGCAGGAACGGTTCCACCCCCATGTCGGCCAGGCGCGTCACTGCCGAAATCGCGTCGTTGGTATGCAGGGACGCCAGCACGCCATGGCCGGTCAGCGACGACTGCACCGCAATCTGTGCGGTCTCCAGGTCGCGGATCTCGCCGATCATGATGGTGTCCGGGTCCTGGCGCAGGATCGCGCGCAGCGCGGTGCCGAAGCTCATGCCGATGCGCGCGTTCACCTGGATCTGGCCGATGCCGGCGAAGTCGTACTCCACCGGGTCCTCCACGGTGAGGATGTTGCTGGTGCTGCTGTCGAGCTGGCCCAACGCGGCGTACAGCGAGGTGGTCTTGCCACTACCGGTCGGGCCGGTGACCAGCACGATGCCATGCGGCTGCCGGATCAATCCGGTGAACGTGGCCAGGGTGTCATCGGCCATGCCCAGGCGCTGCAGCTGCAGACGGCCGGCATCCTTCTCCAGCAGTCGCAGCACGGCGCGCTCGCCATGCCCGGTCGGCACCGTGGAGACTCGGATATCCAGCGGACGCCCACCCACGCGGATCGCGATGCGCCCGTCCTGCGGCAGGCGCTTCTCGGCGATGTCCAGGTGGGCCATGATCTTGATGCGCGATACCAGCGCTGCGTGCAGTGCGCGCCGTGGCTGCACCATGTCGCGCAGCGTGCCGTCCACCCGGTAGCGCACCACCGAATGGGTCTCGAACGGCTCGATGTGCAGATCGCTGGCGCCATCACGTGCGGCCTGCGCCAGCAGCGCGTTGATCATGCGGATCACCGGCGCATCATCCTGCGCGTCCAGCAGATCGGTGACTTCCGGCATGTCCTGCATCAGCCGGTCCAGATCGACTTCGCTCTCGGCGGCACCAACCACGGCAGCGGCGTCGCCGCCGTCACGGTACTGCTCAGCCAACCGCTGCTGCCACGTCGCGGCATCCAGTGCCTGGAAGGGCAACGGTCCATGCCGGCGGCGCAGTTCGGCCACAGCCCACGCTGCGGTATCGACGGTACCCAGCAGCACAGGCTCACCGCCAACCTCGGACAGCATCACCCCATGGCTGCGCACCCAGGCGTACGGCAGTGACGCGGCGGCGCTCACGGTCCGATCACCAGTTCCGGCGTGTAGCCCAGCCCGCGCAGTTGCTGCAGTGCCGGGTCCAGCGTCGCCGGGTCGCGCGGCAGCCGCACCCGCAGGCGCTGGCCACTCTCGCCCGGCGTCGCCTCGGCATAGGCCTGCAGGCCCAGCGCCCGCACCTGCGCCACGCCCTGGCGGGCACGGGTCGGGTCCAGCCCCTGTGCGAACTGCACCAGCTGCGCATCGCCGTCACCGGCCGGATACAACACTGCCAGGCTGGTGTTCTGCAGCGGCTGGCCCTGGCCATCGCGCGCATTGCCCTGGCCGAGTACAGAAAGGTCCTGCGGCGGCAACTGCGGTGCCGACAGCGCCGGCAATGCCCAGCTCTGCACCGGTTGCGCGCCAGCCTGCGCGTTGCGCATGTAGTCATAGCGGTCGCGGGTCAGGCGCTGGCCGCCGGCCGGGTCACGCACCACGTGCGGACGCAGGAACACCATCAGGTTGGTCTTGGCGCGCCTGCGCGTGTCGCTGCGGAACAAGGCACCCAGCACCGGAATCTTCCCCAGCCCCGGCACCGCGTCACGGCCATGGCTGACGCTGTCCTCCAGCAGGCCACCCAGCACCATGATCTGGCCATCGTCCAGCAGCACGCTGGTATCCAGTGCGCGCTTGTTGGTGATGATGCCGGCCGTGCTGTTCGCGCTCTGCGCATCGATGCTGCTGACTTCCTGGTAGATGTCCAGCTTCACCGTGCCGCCCTCGGAAATCTGCGGGCGTACCCGCAGCTTCAGGCCCACGTCCTCGCGCACGATGGTCTGGAATGGATTGTTGCTGCCGCCGCCACCGTCGGTCACGTAGCGGCCGCTCACAAACGGCACGGTCTGCCCGACCATGATGCTGGCCGCCTCGTTGTCCAGCGTCATCAGGTTCGGCGTGGACAGGATGTTGGCACCGCCCTTGCTCTGCAGCGCGTTGGCCAGCGCCTTCATGTTGAGGATCTGGCCGACGCCGGGCAGGTTGATGGTGCCGTCGATCACCCCGATCTTCAGGCCATCCTTGGGCAGCACGTCCAGGGTGGTGCGCGCGGTGGTGTTCAGCCCGCTGCCACCGCTGGTGCCGCCGAAGTGGGTGCCGCCGAAGGTGCGGCCATTGCCCAGCATCCACTGCACGCCCAGTTCGGCCGCGTCGGTCTGGTTGACCTCCACGATCAGGCTTTCCACCAGCACCTGTGCACGGCGCTGGTCAAGCTGGTCGATCACCCGGCGCAGGTTGCGGTACACCGGTTCCGGCGCCGAGATCAACAGCGTGTTGGTGGCCACGTCCGCCTGCACCGAAATGCCGTTCTGGCTGAAGCCGGTGCTCCCGGCGTCGATCGGGTCGCGGCGGTTCGGATCCAGCCGCTGCGATTCCAGCGCATTGCTGCCGGTCCTGGCCTGTTGTGGCTGCGACGGCTGCGCCGGTGCGGAACGGCTTGCATCGCCAGGCAGTGGCGTGATGCCTTCATTGCTGCCCACTGCCGGCGCATCGCTCTGCCCCGCGACCACGCCGCGCAGCACGCCGGCGAGCTGATTGGCCTGGGCATTGCGCAGGTAGACCACATGCAGGTTGCCGGACTCGTCCTGCGCGCGGTCCAGCTTCTCCACCAGCTGCCGGGCCAGACGGGTGCGCCCGGGACTGCTGGAACGCAGCAGCACGCTGTTGCTGCGGGGGTCGGCCATCACCACCACCTTCTGGCTGGGCTCTGCGCCCTGCGCATCCAGCAGCGGCGCGACCATCGCCGCGACGTCTACGGCGATGCCCTGCTGCAGCTTCACCACATCGGTGTCCATGCCGGCCGGCGTGTCGACGCTGGCGATCACCCGCGCGATGCGCTCCAGGTTGTCGGCATAGTCGGTGATCACCAGAGTGTTGTTGCCCGGGTTCGCCGTGATCGGATTGTCCGGGCTGATCATCGGCCGCAGCACCGCCACCAGCGCGGCGGCGTTCTCGTAGCGCAGCGGAAAGGTGCGCGTGGCGACCTCGCCTCCTGCACCGCCACTGCCCACCCGGCCACCGAGCAGCTTGGCGTCGGCCTGCGGCACCACCCGGCTGACGCCGCCATTCTCGACCACGGCGAAGCCGCGCATGCGCAGCGCGCCCAGCAGCAGCTGATAGGCCTGGGTACGGCTGACCGGGCCATCGGAGACCACCGTCATCTTGCCGGTCACCCGTGGGTCGACCAGGAACTGGCGGCCGGTGAACCGTGCCGCCATCCGCAGCACGCCACCGATATCGGTATCCACCAGGTTCAGCTGCACCGGCTCATCGCGTGTGTCCTGCGCTGCCACCGGCGCCGGCACGTGGGCCATGCCCACGATCAGGGCCAATGCAGTACTGCAGGCAAGGCTGCGCATCGCCCTCATGGATGGGCACCCGCAGTGGCCACCATCACGATGTTTCCGGAAATCCGTGCCGCCGGCATGTTCGCGTCCCCTGTGCGTGTCAGTTGCAGCTGCTGCAGCTCGATGGCCGGGTCGGCCAGCAGCGGCAGCAGCCAGTTCCATAGCGCATCGGCGGGCACCGCCTGCACCTGCAGGTGCCAGCGCCCGTCACGCGCTTCGATATGCAGGCCGTCGGCAAGGCCGGCGGTCTTGATTCCATCGCGCAGCCCAGGAAGTGTCGGATGCTGGCCCTGCGCCAGCTGCTGGCGCTCACGGACGCGCAGCAGCGGTGCCAGTGCGCGCGACTGCGCCTGCAGCCGCGGTAGCTCGGCCTGCCAGTGCGTGCGCTGCTTCAGCAGTGGCTCCAGCCACAACGACCACAGGCCCGCCACCAGCAGCGCCACCACCATCACCCACAGCATCCGCCGGTCGCGCGGTGGCAGGCGTTGCCAGCGCTGCTGCAGGCCGGCCAGCCCCCCGCCCAGCCGCAGGGTGCGGGCCGTCACTGTCCCGCTCCGCTCACCCGCAGGGGCCCACCGGCGTCGCGCACCAGCAGCAGGCCCTGCACCTGCAGCGCCTGCTGCCAGTGCTCAAGCCGCTGCGGATCATCGGCCAACGCCTGGGCATCGGCATCCAGCTCCATGTCGAGCTGCCCGGGCTGGTAATGCAGGCTGCGCACCTGCCCGGCCAGCTCCGGAACCGCCAGCAGCGTGCCGGCTACCTGCCGTTGCAACGGCGGCAACGGTGGCGCCGGTGGCGGCACCGCCAGAGCACGCCTTGCCTGCAGCACCGGATCCACCACATCGGTGATCTCCGGGAAGCGTGCGCTGAACTGCCGCGCCATGTCCTGTTGCAGCGCCTCGCCCTCGATCCGCCAACGCCAGACCTGCAGCTGCAGGCCGAGCGCGGCCAGCAGCACTGCCGCCAACGCGAGGCCGATTGCCAGGCGTGGCGCTTGCCGACCCGCATCGGGCAGCGGCAGTGACCACCCCGGCAGAGGGCCACATGCCTGCCGTTCCTTCATGACGGCGGTGGCCGGCAGGCTGTCCGGCCACGCCGGCGGTACGCTGCCGATCCATTGCACGGCCTGCACGCCGGCCTGTCGCAGGCGCACGGCCAGCGCCTGCATGACTGCACACGCATCACGTCCGCCATACCACTGGACGAACCCCCGATCGCGCCCGCTTCGCACCAGCAGGTGCTCGCCGCTGACCTGCAGCGTGGCCTGTCCGTCCTGCCAGGGCAGCAGCAGCGGCGTCGGATGGAGTGCCTGCAGCTGCAGTCCGCACGAGGCCAGCAACTGCTGCGCCTGCAGGACCGCCTGCTGGCCGAGCCAGGCCACCGGAACCGTGCCGTCACCCGCCTGCGCACCGTGGGCCAGCGCGACGTCCTGCAGGTCATCCAGCAACATCGCCTCCACCTCACCCTGCAACGCCAACTGCAGGCGGCGCCCGGACAACGGTGGCAGCTGCAGTTCCAGCAGGATCAGGTCGCTCGGATCGAGGCAGGCATGCACCGCAGCCCGCGGATGCCGCAGACCCAGCGCCGCCAGCGTGGCGCAACCGTGGGCCAGCACCTCGCCCTTGTGCAGCTGCGCCCAGTCCACCGCGCTGTCGGCGTGCAGACCCTCAAGCGTCGGCAGGCGCACCCGAAGCTGCCCGTTCATGCGCCGATCCTCGTCCACACGCGTTGCACACGCACGCCATCGTCGCGGTACTCGCGCCAGAGCAGCGCGCGGAAATCAACCGCGCTGCCGTCAGCCTGCACCCGGCCGACAGCCAGGAACCACTCGCTATGGATACCCAAGGGAAGTACCGCCATCTGTTCGTTGCTCAGTTGGAGTCGGTTGGCGATGTCGCCGCGATTGAGCAGCCAATGGCCAGCGTCGCGCTCACCGAGCAGCGCCTGCAGCCGTGCCGGCTCGACCGCAGGCGTCACCGCCTGCAGAACGCGCAGGTCGCTGGTGTTGGCGTTGACCAGGGTCTGTGCCGGCAACACCACGGTGCGTCGCGCCAGCGCCTGCAACGCCACCGGATCGGCACCCGGCAGCGCCTGTTCGATCAGTGATTCGCGCGGCAGCGGCGCCTGCGCCTGCATGTCGCCATCGCGCAGGCGCGCCTGGATGTGGTCCGCGGCGGATGTGCAGGCGCCCTGGCCCAGCCCCTGCCCGGCACACAACGCGATGAACGCGCGCCGCGCCTCGGGGTCCGGCCTGCCATGCGCAAGCAGATTGCGCAGGTTGAACATCGACTGCGCATCGACCAGCTGCAGCTGCACCGGCAACGGCGCCTGCAGCTCCAATGGGCGCGCCCAGCGCCCGCTGCGCGCCGTGGTCAGCTGTTCCTTTGCGTCCTCACGCAGCTGTTGCGCCGCACGTTCCAGCGTTGCGTCCACGGCCATGCGTACCTGTGCGCGCAGCTGGTCACCACGCAGCGCGCGCAGCTGGGCCGACTGCCGGGTGAGCAGTGCAGTGGCAATCACTGCCACCAGTGCCACCACCAGCAGGGCGACGATCACCGCCATGCCACGTTGACGGACACTCGAAACAGACCGCATCCGGGCTGACATCGGCCTGCCTCACAGCTGCCACGAGCCGATGTCCGCGTTCCCGGCGTCGCCACCGGGCTTGCTGTCCGCACCCAGCGAGAACACATCGATGTCGCCATGTGTGCCAGGCACCTGATATTGGTACGGATGGCCCCACGGGTCATTCGGCAGGCGATCCAGATAGGGCGTGACCGGCATCGCGCCACTGCCCTGCGGCGGCTTCACCAGCGCCTGCAGGCCCTGCTCGGCGCTGGGATAGCGACCATTGTCCAGCTTGAACAACTTCAGCGCCTGCATCAGCGCCGCGATGTCCTGGCGCGCTGCCACCACGCGCGCCTGGTCGGGACGGTCCATCAAGCGCGGCACGATCAATGCCGCGAGAATGCCGATGATCACCACCACCACCATGATCTCGATCAGGCTGAAACCCTGCTGCCGAGCCCTGCGACCACCCACCTGCCTTGCCATTGTTCCGCCCTCGTCATCCTGGAAGAGACCGCTGCGCCATGGTCAGCGGTGCATGTGTCAGTACGATAAACATCCGCCGGCAATTCGCTGCGCATGTGCCTGGGCGGGCGCCGGCGCAGCCGGTACGCGTGCCGCCTCGAGCAGGTGTGGCGGCACACTGGACAGCGTTTCGTCGATGCAGCCGCGCAGCAGCGGAAGCGCGCACGCCTGCAACAGGCGCACGCACTGCATCGGCGACCACGCGGTGCCATGGTCGAGGCCGATGAACGTGCGGTAGGCCTGGTGATAGCGCAGATCGTCGTACACGCGCTGCGCACTGTTGAGATCACGCACGACCACCAGCAGGGCCGCACGTTGCAGCAGCCGCGCATCGCCTGCGTCAAGCGGCAGCGCGTTCATGGCTGCTTCGGACCACGGCCGCAGCTGCAGATCAAGGGCGTGCCGCAGCGCCGCCAATGGATGCGCGCTGCTGTCCAGTGCCGCCCAGCGCGCGGCATCGGCCCAGGCATCACTGGACAGCACCCAGACCCACGAGTGTCCGTAGCGTTGCACATTCAAGGGCGTGTGCCGCGCCTGCTCCAGTGACCGGCTCAGGTGGCGATCCAGCTCCAGCATGCTGATCCTGCGACTGTCTGCCATCTTCGTCGCCCGTGCTCCGCGACGCGTGGTGCGTCGTACTCTGGAGAAGACGTCAGCAAGGCAGGTGAAGCGACAGCGCGAATGCCGCTCTGTGCGCTGGGTGGTGCTTCATCGGCAACGTCATCGCAGCGTCATCCGCCTGCAGGCTTCGCGCTGCAGGCGCGGTGCGTCACCCCCGCAGCGGCGGGCCAGTACCGCCACGTCGCTGCGCGCGGCGAACGCGACCAGCGCGTCTGTCATGTCCACGTCATCGCACCACGACGCCATCGCAATGCGCACCGCGGGCAGCTGCCAGCCGTCCATCACCCCGCGGGTGCCCGCCACGAACCAGTGCCACAGCCGGTGGTGCAGCACCTGCTCGTGCAGCTGCGCGAGATCCCTGATGCCATGCATGTCCATCAGCAGCAGTGCGCGTGCCAGCGCCGCAGGCGGCAACACACCGGTTTCAGCCAGCGGCAGCACCTGCTGCTGCAGGCGCAACAGCATCGCCAGCGGGTGCGACTGCGGATCGAAGTCCAGCAGCACGGCCTGTTGCTGCCACTGTGCGTCCGATACCACGCATACCCATGGCGAGCCGTAGCGGTGCACCATCAACGGCCGTCGCTGGGTGGTTTCCAGCAACGCCGACAGATTGCGGCGCAGATCCAGCACACCGATGGTCTCGTTGCGCATCCTTGGCGTCTCCTTGCTTGCAACAGCCCTGCGCGGCGCGCACGTCCAGCGTCTTCACCTAACCAAGGACGGCAATGCCACCTGGAAAGCGACGCAGATCCAGCGACATCGTCAGTCGCAGCTGCTCCAGCGCCGCATCCGGATCATCGATGCGGAAGCGGCCGCTGACCGGGGCGCGCGCCAATGCCGATTCACCCAGCAGCACCTTGCCGCGGCGGTAGCGGTTGATCTCCTCCACCACCTCGCGCAGCGGCGCCCGGCGGAACACCAGCATGCCTTCGGTCCAGGCACTCACTTCCGAGGCCACGGCTTCGGCCACCACGCCACTGAGGCGCTCGTCGTACCGGGTCTGCTGGCCCGCCTGCAGCTGCAGGCGGCCCTGCGGGTGCTCGATCCGGGCGCTGCCCTGCAGGCAGGTCACCCGTACCTGGCCGTGGGTGTTGCGCACGTCCAGGCGCACCGCCCCTTCATCGGCAATCACGCAGCCCGCCCCTGCGAACAGGGCCAGGCGCAGGCCGGCCCGGGTCTCGATCGCGGCCTGGCCCTGCACCAGCTCGAAGCCTTCGCCCTCCGTGTCCGCACGGCGGCGCAGGCTGCTCTGCGTATCCAGCTCGATCTTCAGCTGTGGCGAAGGTGCGATCTGCAGCCGTTCACCGGTACCGGTGTGGAAGTCGGCCGTCATCGCCGTCACCGAGGGCCACAGCCCCAGCGGCGGACGGATCGCCGCCACCACTGCCAGGCTGGCCGGGGCGGCAATCGCGGCACCCAGGAAGGCACGCCGGCTCCAGCGCTGGGTCGGCGTCGGCACGACCGGTTGGCGTGCAGCGGCAGGCAGCTGCTCGCCGGCCAGGCGTACCTGCTCCCATTGCCGGCGCGCACGGCCGAATGCTTCGCGATGACGGGGATCAGCCTCGCACCACGCGCGGAAGCTGCGCCCGTCGGCCGCAGTAGCCTCGCCCGAGGTCAGCCGCACCACCCACGCGTGCGCCTGGCGCTCGACGGCATCCAGCGGGCGTTGCGGGTGATCGTCAGGATCCATGGGGGCTCATGCCGGACCCGCACGCTGCGGGGTTCTGCTCGGCGTCAAAGTGTAGACGGATGCCGCCGCTCAGAACCGCACCTGGCGCCCCTGCCCGCTGCGCTCGGCCAGGTAGTCCTGGGCCGCCTTCAGCTCACGCTGCACCAGCCGCAGCGACACGCCGAGGTGATCGGCGACGTCACGCTGCTGCAGGCCATCGACGCGGATTGCCAGCAGGATGCGGCGACGCCGCTCGGGCATGCGCTGCAGCAGGCCCACCATGTCCTCCAGCGCGAAGTCCAGTTCGGCCGCCTGCGCCGGCCCCGGTGCCGGGTCGGCCATGTCCATCAGCGTCTCCACCTCTTCCAGGCTCAGCAGGCGATGGTCGGCACGTTGGCGGTCGATCACGGTATTCATCGCCATGCGCAGCAGGTAGGCCGCAGGGTTCTGCACGGCGTCCAGGCGGTCACGGCGCGCACTCAGGCGCATCCAGGTGTCCTGCAGCGCGTCACCGGCCAGCTCCTCCGATCCCAGCTTGCGCACCAACCGGCGCTTCAGCTCGTCGTAGGCCCCCAGAAGGTGGTCCATCAGGTCAACTGCGCCAGCCGTACCGTTGCTCATGTTCGAATCCTTGAAGTCATGGAAGGGGCGCGCGCCCGCCACAGTCGTGGTCGGTGCCGGAAGGACGGATCTGCAGGGTCACCGGCTGCGCCAGCGCGGCGGCCTCGGTCGCCAGCACCAGGCCCTGCAGCGCCTGCAGCAGGCGTGCATCGCGGCGGGCACTGCCACTGCCGGACAGCAGCTCGGGCTCGCTCACCCGGCCCGCGCCGTCGATGCGGAAGCGCAGCGTCGCGGCGTAGCGGCCGGGCGCGATCTCCGGGTCGTCACAGAACGCCGCACGCAGCCGCTGCTGCAGCCCGCCATAGCGACGCCGACGTTCGGCCTCGGGAAGTTCGGCGCCAACACCGGGTTCGGCGGCCGAGGACGTGCCCCGGCGCAGCACCACGCGCTGCGCGCCGATCACCTCGACCTCGATGCCGGAGTCCTGCAACAGCACCTGCAGGGCAGGCAGCGGCTCCAGGCTGGCGCGCAGCGCATGGCTGCTGCGGCCCGCGGCCAGGTCGCCCGGGTACATCACCGACCACCCACTGATGACGCTGAAGCGCTCGACCGCCTGTTCCAGCGGTTGCGCAGGGATGTCGTAGGCATGAACTCCGTCCTGCCCGGCAGCGGCAGAGGACAGCAGCAGCCACGCGACGATGGCCACCTTCCAAGTTCTGACCGCATGGTGTCCATTCAGCCCCCTGACGTAGAACACATGACCCTCGGCAGCGACAGCAGCTGCAGTGGACGCGCACCAGGACCAGCACCCCGGCCCGCGCGCGACCCGCAAGCGGGCTCAAACCGTAGCGGGGCCACATGTCATTGCGATGACCGCCGCCTACAGCCGACGTGAAGCCAGTCACCCATCAGGAATCAATAAATCGAACGGACCACCTCATCCACGCCTGGGGTCAGAGCCCGTTGCGCAGCAACGGGATCCGACCCCGTGCCGGCCCAAACGTGTCGACCAAGGTCGACACCCACCAGGAGCAGTTCATGCCGTTCCGGCAGATTGCGGGGAACTGTCGAAGGCGGGGTGGGTCTGGTTGCAGGGGAGTCCGCGGCATGAATGCCGCGGCCAAGCCCCCATGGAAGGGTTTACGGCGTCCCCTGCAACCGGACCCACCCCGCCATCCAACGGAATGCACGCTGTTGCTTCGGCTGTTGCTTCTGGGGTTGCCGGCCAGAGGCCGGCACTACCCGCGGGTGCCGGGCGCCACCCTGGCGGAAACCCCCGCCCTTCACAGCGGCAGCTGGGTCGTCTGCTTGATCCGCTGCATCGGAATCTCGGTCTTGGTGTTCTGCACCCCGGCGATCCGGTTCAGGTGCTGCATCTGGAACTGCCGGTAGGCATCAAGGTCGGCCACCGCCACCCGCAGCAGGAAATCGCAGTCACCGGCCATCAGATGGCATTCAAGCACTTCCGGGAAAGACTTGATGCTGTTGATGAAGTGATTGGTGGTGTCCTCGTCCTGCCCGCGCAGCCACACGCGGACGAATACCGTGAAGCCACGGCCCACCTTGGCCTCGTTCAACAAGGCCACGTAGCGGTCGATGTAGCCGCCTTCCTCCAGCAGCCGCACCCGACGCAGGCAGGCCGACGGCGACAGCCCGACCAGCCGGGCAAGCTCCAGGTTCTGCAGGCGGCCGTCGCGCTGCAGGGCGTCGAGGATACGCCGATCGAGGTTGTCGAGCTGATACTGCATGGGATTCCGCCCTTGTCACTTCTGGCCGCATGAAATATCAATCATCAAGAATCCAGTGGCATGAACGCAACCCGATTTCGCGATCGGACCGCTAGCATGGGCCACCCCCTACCTCGTTGTTCCGTTCCATGGACGCCCGTACCACCCTCCCCCTGCCCGACACCTGCGATACCGCGCCGCGTGCCGAATTCCTGCGCGGCCTGCGCGCCGCCCTGCCGGTGATGATCGGTTTCATTCCCTTCGCCCTGGTGCTCGGCGCGCAGGCCGCGCAGAAAGGCCTGAGCGCACTGGAAGTGCCACTGATGACGGGCCTCAACTTCGCTGGCGGCTCGGAGTTCGCCGCCGTCGAACTGTGGACCTCGCCACCGCACATCGCACTGATCGTGGCGATCACCGCACTGGTCAACAGCCGCCATCTGCTGATGGGCGCCAGCCTGGCCCCACTGCTGCAGCACCTGCCGCGCCGCCGGGTGCTGCCGGCGTTGTTCTTCATGTGTGACGAAAGCTGGGCGATGGGCGTGGCCGATGCGCGCCGCCGTGCGCTCGGCTTCAGCCTGGCCTATTACCTGGGCGTCTCCGCGGGCCTCTACACCGTCTGGGTGGCCTGCACCGCGCTGGGTGCGATCGTCGGGCCGCTGCTGGGCGACATCCACGCCTACGGCTTTGACATGGCCTTCCCCGCCGTGTTCCTGGTGCTGCTGCGCGGCATGTGGCAGGGCATGAAGGCCGCGCGCCCGTGGCTGGTCAGCCTGGTCGTGGCCGCCGCCACCTATCTGCTGATCCCGGGTGCGTGGTACGTGGCCAGCGGCGCATTGGCCGGCCTGGCCGCCGCCTGGCTGCTGGCGGAGGACGCAGCATGATCTTCAACGGCCTGATCCACTGGTCCTCGGTGCTGACCATCGTGCTGATGGCCGCCGCCACCTACCTGACCCGCATCGTCGGCTTCCTCGCGCTGCGCAACCGCACGCTGGGCAAGCGCGCGGTGACGGTGATGGAAGCCGCGCCGGGCTGCGTGCTGATCTCGGTGATCGCTCCGGATTTCGTCGCCGACAAGCCCGCCGACCTGGCCGCGCTGGCGATCACCCTGCTGGCCGCCACGCGGCTGTCGATGCTGCCGACGGTGCTGATCGGCGTGGCCTCGGCCGGGCTGCTGCGCTACCTGATGGGCTGACTGCGGTGCGCCGGGCAAAGGCCCGGCGCTGGCCAGTCATCGCAGCACCGCCTGTACGCGCGCTGCCGTCAGGCGCTGCTGCTGGCTGCCAGCAGGCACAGGCTGCGCGGCGGCAGCGTCCAGCCGCCTTCCTCATCCGGCTCCAACGGCGTTTCGTCGGTCTGCAGCAGTACGCGCCGGAACGACAAGGCTTCATCCGACACACTGAACCGCTGCGGCTGGTCCCCGGCGTTCAACAGCAGGGCCAGGCTGACATGCCGCCCGGGCTCGCGCAGGCCGCTGTCCGGGCTGCGGCCGTCCAGCACGATCAGCAGCGCACGCAGCCCTGCGTCATGCCAGTCCGCTTCCTCCATGCTGCGGCCGTCAGGATGCCGCCAGTCGATATCGCGCAGGCCCAGCGCTTCATCGTATTCGCCGCGCAGGAACCGGTTCCTGCGCAGCAGGCCATAGCGTCGGCGCAGCGACAGCGCCCGGCGGACGAACGCCACCTGCGCCTGTGCAGCCGGCGATGCCGCACGCTCCCAGTCGATCCAGCTCAGCGGGTTGTCCTGGCAGTAGGCGTTGTTGTTGCCCTGCTGCGAATGGCCGAACTCATCGCCGGCCAGCAGCATCGGCGTGCCCTGCGCGAACAGCAGCGTGGCCAGCAGGTTGCGCATCTGCCGCGCACGCAACGAGAGGATCGCCGCATCATCGGTGTCGCCCTCCACACCGTGGTTGCTGGAGAGGTTGTGCGAGTGGCCATCGCGGTTGTCTTCGCCGTTGGCCTCGTTGTGGCGATCGTTGTAGCTCACCAGATCGTGCAGGGTGAACCCATCGTGCGCCGTCACCAGGTTGATGCTGGCCGAGGGCCGCCTGCCATGATGTTCGAACAGGTCGGCCGAGCCGGTGAAGCGCGTGGCGAATTCCGGCAACTGGCCGCCATCGCCGCGCCAGAGCGCGCGCACCGTATCGCGGAAGCGGTCGTTCCATTCCGCCCAGCCCGGCGGGAACTGGCCCAGTTGATAGCCGCCCGGGCCGATGTCCCATGGCTCGGCAATCAGCTTCACCTGGCTCAGGATCGGGTCCTGGCGTACCGCATCAAGGAAACTGCCCGAGGCATCGAAGCCATGCCGCTCGCGGCCAAGGATGGTGGCCAGGTCGAAACGGAACCCATCCACCCGCATCTCGGTCACCCAGTAGCGCAGCGAGTCCATCACCATGCGCAGCGCGCCGGCATTGGTCAGGTCGAACGTGTTGCCGGTGCCGGTATCGTTGATGTAATAGCGGCGATCATCGGCCAGGCGGTAGTAGCTGGCATTGTCGATGCCCTTGAAGGACAGCGTAGGGCCCAGCTCATTGCCTTCGGCGGTGTGGTTGTAGACCACGTCCAGGATCACTTCGATGCCGGCACTGTGCAGCCGCGCGACCATCTGCTTGAACTCGGCCACGGTGCCCAGCGACAAGTAGCGTGGCTGCGGCGCGAAGAAGCCGATGGTGTTGTACCCCCAGTAGTTGCGCAGCCCGCGCTCGAGCAGCTGCTGGTCATCCACGTAGGCATGCACCGGCAGCAGCTCGATGGCGGTCACCCCCAGATGGCTGAGGTGGTCGACCACCGCGTCGTGGCGCAGGGCAGAGAAGGTGCCGCGCTCGGCCTGCGGGACATCGGGGTGCTGCATGGTCAGTCCGCGCACGTGCGCTTCGTAGATCACGGTCCGGTCCCAGGGCGTTGCGGGTGCACGTTCGACACCCCAGCTGAAGGCCGGATCGATCACCGCGCAGCGTGGCATGTAGCTGGCGCTGTCGCGGCGGTCGAAACTGAGATCGCCATCGCGGTGGCCCAGGGTGTAGCCGAACAGGTGCGGCGCCCACTTCAGCTCGCCGACGATCTGCTTGGCGTAGGGGTCCAGCAACAGTTTGTTGGGATTGAAGCGATGCCCCTCCTCCGGCGCATACGGGCCGTGCACCCGATAGCCATAACGTTGCCCGGGCCGCACGTCCGGCAGGTAGCCGTGCCAGATCTCGTTGGTGTACTCAGGCAGGACGATGCGCTCGACTTCACGGTTGCGCGCATCGAACAGGCACAGCTCCACCCGGGTGGCATGCCGCGAGTACAGCGCAAAGTTCACGCCCAGCCCGTCCCACGTCGCGCCCAGCGGGAACGGCCGGCCTTCGCGCACGCGCGAGGTCTGCGTCCACTTACGGCTGGCCATCGGTGCCCTCCTCGCCGCGCGCCGCGGCAATCTCGGCCTCCACCAGGCGCTCGGCCATGTGCCAGTGCCGCTGCTGCTGGTCGTCCGGGCGCCCCTCCGCTTCCCAGATCTGGTGGGCCAATGCCTCAATCCGCTGCCGTCGTTCCCTGCTGTCCATCCCTACCTGTCTCCTCGTTGATCCATATCGCCAGCGGGCTGCCAGCCAGAAGCCTGCCCACGTCCGCGGTTGCGTTGAAATGTTCGATGCGCCCGTCCAGGAGGTTGCGCATGGGGCCTGTCGGCAGACCGTGCAGTGCTACACCGGTGCCGACGTCGTGCGCGGCGTGCAGGCTGGGCCCAGGCACGGCGGCGGGCGAACCCCGCCGCACGATCACCAGCAGCACCTGCGCCTGATGCCTGCGCGTGAACGCCAGCCACGGCGAGCGCGCAGGCGCGGACAGCGGCTGCAACTGGCCATGCAGGAACAGGTGCGGGTGCCTGCGGCGGCACTCCAGCAATTGCCGCAGCAGGAATGCCTTGATGCCACCGTCCCGCCAGTCTTCCAGCAGCGCGGGCCACCCGCGCGTATCGCGCAGCCACGCCTGCCGCGCTGGATAGTCCACGGCACGCCGGTTGTCCGGGTCCACCAGGCTCAGGTCCCAGCCTTCGCCGCCCTGGTAGAGGTCGGGCACGCCGGGCAGGCAGTGCTGCAGGCACAGCTGCGCCAGGCCGTTGCAGGCGCCGGCCGGCGCGATGCGCGCCACGAACGTCGCCAGCGCCTCGCGCACCGGCTGCAAGGGCGCTGCGTCCAGCAGCGCGTGCAGCCACTGCGCGGCGGCCTCCTCCACGGCCACATCCGGGTCTGACCAGCTGCTGACCCGCTTGCCCTCGCGCAATGCCTTGGTCAGCCATTGCACCATCCTCGAGGCGAAGTCGGCGCCAGGGGCACCGTGCATCGGCCATGCGGCCACGAGCGCCTGCCACAGTGCGTAGGCCTCGGCACCCGGCAATGGCATCGGCGCGCCGGCGCGGGTCAACATCCGGTTCCAGCGCCGCACAGCGTCCCGCCATTCGAACGTGCAGGTACTGAGAACCGCCAGCCGTGCCCGGCTGTCGGCGCCGCGCTTGTGATCGTGGGTCGCAAGCGCAAGCAACGCCCTGGGATGGCGACGCAGGCGCGCGGCGGCGTGTTCCAGCAGCGCGCGCCCCTCCATGCCCAGCCGCTGCGGATCACTGCCGACGTCGTTGCGCGAGAGCAGCCTGAAATAGCGATAGAACCCGGTGTCTTCCACCGACTTGGCATTCAACGGCGCGGCCAGTTGACCGAAACGCGCACGCAGCACGCGCTCGGCCTGCGCCTCGCCGGCAAGCGCTGCCAGCAACAGGTCCAGCGCCGCGCGTGCGGCACCGTCCAGTGCCTGGCGCGCTGCGGCGGAAGCGTCCGCCAGCGCCTTTCGTTCACCCGCCCCCTGCAGCGAATAGGGCCGGTAGGTGCGGTAATGCCCCAGCACGGAAGCCAATGCGCGGGCCAGCGCAGCCACTCCGATATCGGCTTCGGCCAGCCGCGGCTGCAGGACCTGCTGCGCGCTGCGCAGCAGCCGCTGGAAGTCGGCATGAAGGCCCTGGCGCAGCAACATGGCGCGGGCGTCCTGCTGGATCCGGTCGAAGCTGCGCGGGTCACCGCCCAGCGCCTGCCACGTGCGCGAGAGCGCGGGTGCAGCCGCCGGATCGTGCAACCAGGCACCGGCCTGGTCCATGAAGTCATAGCCGGTGGTGCCGTCGCAGGCCCAGCCGTCGGGCAGCTGCTCGCCCTCGGCCAGTATCTTCTCCACATGCAGGCTGACGGTCTGCGGGTCACGACCGCCGGCCGCGCAGGCGGCGTCGAGCGATTCACGCAGGCGCTGCAGGTACGCGCCCGGGCAGGACAGGCCATCCACGTGGTCGATGCGCAGGCCGTCCACCCATCCCTCGCGTACCAGCCGCAGCGGCAGCGCATGCACTGCCTCGAACACATCCTCGCGCTCCACCCGCAGCGCGGCCAGTTCGTTGATATCGAAAAAGCGCCGGTAGTTCACCTGATCGCCGGCCGTGCGCCACCAGGCCAGACGGTAGTGCTGCCGCTGCAGCAGCGTGTGCAACCGTTCAACGCTGCGGTTGCAGCGTTCGGCCCACGCCGGCCACTGCGCGGGTTCCAGCGGATGGCTGCGCGGCGACAACGGCAATGCCAGGCCATGGTGGCGCAGCACGGGCCGCGCGTTGTCCACCACCACGCGCACCACGCCGTCGCGTACCGCGTCGTGCAACGGCCGGTCCAGTACCGGCAGCCAGAGCCGGCCCTCGCAGCCCGGCGCCTCCCACTCGATGTCAAACCAAGCTGCGTGCGGGCTTCGAGGCCCGTGCATCAGCACATCGCTCCACCACTGGCTGTGCGGGGACGCCGCCAGATGGTTGGGCACGATGTCCAGGATCAGGCCCATGCCGTGCGCGCGCGTCACTTCCGCCAGCTGCCGGAAGCCCGCTTCACCGCCCAGTTCCGGATTGATGCGAGCCGGGTCGATGCCATCGTAGCCATGCGTCGACCCGGGCACCGCCGCAGCGATCGGTGACAGGTAAAGGTGGCTGACGCCCAGCGCGGCGTAGTACGGCACCTGCGCGGCAGCCGCCCCGAGGTCGAAGCCTGCGTGCAGCTGCAGGCGCGCGGTGGCACGCAACCCCGTCATTGCCCGGCCCTGCGGCGCGTGGCACTCAGGCGCGCCACGCGCGCATCGGCCGAGTCAGCATCCCACGTCGGCGGCAGGCGGCGGCGCCAGTTGGGATGGCCGCCGACGGTGCCTGGCAGGTTCACCTGTGCGCGACCGCCCAGCGCGTCTTCCAGCGGCAGCAACGCCAGCCGGGACGCCGCGTGGGCGACCAGAGACAACGCCCTGGCGTCCAGCGGCGCGCCCTCGCCGCCAACCACCGCAGACAGTGCCTGCGCGTCGCTGGCACGCGCGCGCAGTGCCGCTGGCAGATCCGCCAGCTCACCCAGGCGTGCGCGCCAGCGCAGGTCACGCCCGCGCAGCCAACCGGCCAGCGGTGGCAGGTCATGGGTGGAGGGCATGGCCACTGCATCGCGGCGCCACTGCGGCGCCGGCAGGAAGCGCGCGCCGTTGCGGGCAAACGGCAGCACCTCGATGCCCAGAATGCCCCGGGCTGCCAGCCGCTGGCGCATGCCCGGCGGAACCACGCCCAGGTCTTCGCCGATCAGCACGCAGCGATGCCGCCAGGACTCCAGCACCAGCAGGTTGATCAGATCATCGAACGGATAGCGCAGGTACACGCCCTGCCCGGCGTCCGCGCCACGGGGCAACACCCACAGCCGCAGCAGGCCCAGGATGTGATCGATGCGAAGCCCGCCGCGGCCGGACATCACGGCGCGCAGCACGCGAAGGTAGGGGGCGAAGCCCTCGCGCAGCAACGCCATCGGTGACCAGCTGGTGATGCCCCAGGCCTGGCCGAGCGGATTGAACGCGTCCGGCGGCGCACCCAGCTCAAGTCCCTGCAGCAGATCAGCCCCCCCGGTGCGTGCCTCCACGCCCTGCGGCGCGCAGCCCACGGCCAGGTCGGCAATCAACCCGATCGAAGCGCCCTCGTCGCGCAGCGTGGCGTGTACCTGCGCCCAGCCCTGCTGTGCCAACCACTGCGCAAACGCGTGGTCGTCCGCGCTGCCGGTGAACCGGTCGGCGGCATGCTGGCAATAGTGCCGTAGCGGATCGCCCTGCATGGCACGCCAGGTTTCGATCTGTGCGTGCTGCGACGGTGCCTGCGCTGCAATCCATTGGCGAACCTGCCGTATCCAGCGCCACTTCACTGCCGCCGAGTGCGGCCAGTCAATGCGACGTGCGGCAGTTCCCGCTTCCACCGCCGCCGCCAGCGCCTCGTCCCCGCCCAGCACGCTGTTGGCGGCATCGGGCAATACCTGCGGCAGGGAGACCTGCAGCGGGTCGAGCCAGCGCCGGTCGCTGGGCGAATAGGGGCTGTAGCCTGGGCCCGGTGGTATGCCTGCGTGCAGCGGGCTCAACGCCAGTGCGTCGCCGCCGTGCCGGTGCAGCAGCTCGCTCCATCGTGCACAGCCGGCACTGTCACCGATGCCGGCATCACCGGGCGCGCGCAGGCTGTAGACCTGCGCCGACAGGCCCCAGCCGCGCAGCGTGCCCCGCGGCCACCAGGCACGCTGTGGCGCCACCGCAACCGCCTGTTGCTGGTCGCCCCGGCGCCACTGCCAGTAACCCGGCTGGTCCGGCACGCGCCAGCGGCCCTGCGCATCGGCACGGGCGGGCAACGCTGCGCCCTGCTCATCCACCCAGCACGCTGCGCCGGCTGCCTCCGGCATCACCAGCAGCTGTCCGCAGCAGGCCGTGCGCAGGCCAGCGTGCTCGGGCACCGCCTCGCACTGCAGCCCCTCCAGCACGGCGCGCAGCACGTCCGGCGCGACCTCGCGCGCGGCACCGGCCACGTCGGTCCAGCGGACCAGCAGGCCCGCACGGCGGGCCGTCCCCCGCACCGCTGCATCCGTATTCATGCGGCGACCCAGCAGGCCAGCACGCCGCCGCCTGCCGGCAGCATCCCGGCAGCGTCCGGCCCCACGACGTACTCGCCGGCCGGCACCGCATGCTCCACCGGCACAGGGCCCACGTTGATCGCGATCCACCATTGGCCCGATGGCAACTGCCAGCCCGCCTGCACCGCGCCTTGGCCAAGCACGCGCGCGCCCAGCGACCGCGCCTGCAGCAGGCCCGGCTGCAGATGGCGCCTGCGCAGGCCGAGGAATTCACCCGAGCAGCGCAGCCAGTGCTGCGACCAGGGATCATCGCCGGGCGGCGGCGTGTACGACGCCTGCAGGGTCGCCGCATCGTTCGGGTCCGGAATACGCGCGCGCGCGGCGGCGTCGGCAAAGGCGCTGAAACCAGCGAACTCACGTCGACGCCCTTCACGCACCGCCTCGTCCAGCGGCGGCGCGTAGTCGGTGAAGAACAGGAAGGGCGATTGCGCCTGCCACGGCTCGCCCATGAACAGCAGCGGGATCATCGGCGTCAGCAGGGTCAGCGCCAGCGCCGCGCGCAGCGGCGCAGGATCGGTCAGCATCGACAGGCGCTCGCCGAAAGCGCGGTTGCCCACCTGGTCATGGTTCTGCGCGAATACCACGAAACGCGCGGGCGACAGGTCGGCGCTGGGTTCGCCGCGGGGATTGCCGCGCAGGTCCGGTTCACCCTGCCAGGCGAATCCTTCGGCCAGGCAGCGCGCCAGCAGTGCTTCGGCGCGACCGGCATAGGCCGCGTAATAGCCTTCCTGCTCGCCGGTCAGCATCACATGCAGCGCATTGTGGAAGTCATCGTTCCACTGCCCCTGGTAGGCGCCGCGCAGCCACCGCGCCTGGTTGCGCTCGTTCTCCAGCACCAGGTGCGCGTGCGGGGCCACCGCACGTACCTCATCGGCCAGCTGCTGCAGGAAACGGTCATCGTCAATGGCGTGCACCGCGTCCAGGCGCAGGCCATCGAAGCCGTAGTCGCGCAACCACATCAGCGCGTTGTCGATGAAAAAGCGCTGCACCCAGGGCTGGCGGAAGTCGATGGCCTCGCCCCACGGCGTGCTGCGGTCGTCACGGAAGAACCCGCGCGCGTAGTCGCGCAGGTGGTTGCCCTGGGGTCCGAAGTGGTTGTAGACCACATCCAGCAGCACCGACAGCCCTGCATCGTGCGCCGCTTCGATGAAGGCCCTCAGCGCTGCCGGCCCGCCGTAGGCATGGGCCGGCGCATACGGGAACACGCCGTCGTAGCCCCAGTTGCGCTGCCCGGGAAACTGCGCGACCGGCATCAGTTCAATGGCGGTGATGCCCAGCGCGGCCAGCATCGGCAGTTGCGCGGTCAACGCCGCGAAGCCGCCCCCGGCCTCGATATGCACCTCATAGATCACCAGGTCCTGCCAGGCATGCCCCTGCCAGGCAGGCCCCGTCGCGTCGGTATCCAGCACCACCGCGCTGTCGCCGTCGATGCCGTCCGGCTGCCAGCGCGAGGCCGGGTCGGGCACGTCCTGGCCAGAAGGCAGGCGGAACCGGTAGCGGTCGCCATGCGATGCCGGTATTCGCAGCCAGTGGCAGCCGTCCGGGTCGCGCTGCATCGGCCGCTGGGTGCCTTGCAGGCACAGCGCCATCGTCCTTGCGCCCGGTGCCCACACGCGGAACTCCACCCCGTCACCGGCCACCGGCCAAGCGCCCAGGCGCGGGGCCACTGTGGTCATGCATCAACCTGCAGGTAGAGCGTGGACAGCGGCGGCAGCGTGAGCCGCAGCGACTGCGCGTGGCCGTGCATCGGCCTCGGCTCGGTATGCACTGCGCCGAGGTTTCCCGCATTGCCGCCACCGTAATACGCGCTGTCGGTGTTGAGCCGTTCGCTCCAGCGCCCCGGTTGCGGCACCCCGACCCGGTAGCCGTCGCGACGCAGCGGGGTGAAGTTGCTCACCACCAGCAGGGTGCGGCCGCTGCCGGCAGGATCCCGGCGGATGAAGGCGTAGACGCTGTTGCGACTGTCGTCCGCCACGCTCCAGTCGAAGCCGCGTTCGTCGCGTTCGTCGCGATGCAACGCAGGTTCGGCGCGGAGCACGTTATTGAGGTCGCCCACCAGGCGCGACAGGCCCTGGCCCTCGTTGCTGGCCGCCCGTGCCCAGTCCAGTGCCGCATCGTGCGACCACTCATGGCCCTGGCCGAACTCGCCGCCCATGAACAGCAGTTTGCTGCCCGGGTGCGCCCACATGAAGCCGTAATACGCGCGCAGCTGGGCCAGCCGCTGTGCCGGCTCGCCCGCCATCTTGGCCAGCAGCGCGCCCTTGCCATGCACCACCTCGTCGTGGGACAGCGGCAGCACGAACCGTTCGGAGAAGGCGTAGACCAGGCCGAAGCTGATCTGGCTGTGGTGATGCGAACGATGGACCGGATCGCGCCCCAGGTACTGCAGGGTGTCGTGCATCCAGCCCATGTTCCACTTGTGGGTGAAGCCAAGCCCGCCCTCCTCCACCGGCGCTGTCACCCCCGGCCACGCGGTGGATTCCTCGGCGATCACCAGCACGTCCGGGAAGCGCTCCCGCAGCGTCTGGTTCATCCGCCGCAGGAAAGCGACCGCCTGCAGGTTCTCGCGCCCGCCCTGCTCGTTGGGTACCCACTCCCCCTCGGCACGGCTGTAATCCCGGTACAGCATCGACGCTACGGCGTCCACGCGCAGACCGTCGACATGGAAGCGCTCCACCCACTCCAACGCACTGCCGATCAGGTAGGCGGCCACTTCGTTGCGGCCGTAGTTGTAGATCAGCGTGTCCCAGTCGGCGTGCACCCCTTCGCGCGGGTCGGCATGCTCGTACAGCGCGGTGCCATCGAACCCGGCCAGGCCATGCGCATCGTTGGGGAAGTGCGCGCTCACCCAGTCCACGATCACTCCCACGCCGGCCTGGTGACAGCGGTCCACGAAGCGTGCGAAGGCCTGTGGCGTGCCATGGCGTGCCGTCGGCGCGTAGATCCCCAGCGGCTGATAGCCCCAGGAACCGCCGAAGGGATGCTCGCTCACCGGCAACAGCTCGATATGGGTGAAGCCAAGACCGGCCACGTACGGAATCAAACGGTCGGCCAGGGCATCCCAGTCCAGCGGCGCACCATCGTCGCTGCGCTGCCAGGAACCCGCATGCACTTCGTAGATCGACAGCGGTGCGCAGGTTCCGGCCAGGCGGCGGGCCGCCAACCAAGCATCATCGTGCCACTCCATTTGCCCAGCCGAAGGCACCCGCGATGCGGTCGCCGGTGGCAGCTCGGCCCAGCGCGCCATCGGATCGAACTTGTCGGGCATCACCCGGCCGTCGGCGCCGACGATGCGGAATTTGTAGCGGGCACCGGCCTGCACGCCCGGCAGGAACAGCTCCCACACGCCGGCGGTGTGACGCAGCCGCATCGGATGGCGTCGGCCGTCCCACCCGTTGAAATCGCCAACCACGGCGACCCGCTGGGCATTGGGTGCCCACACCGCGAAGCGCACGCCCGCAATGCCCTGCACCTGCATCGGCACCGCACCCAGCTGCCGCGCCGCATCGGCATCACCGGCATGGAACCGCTGCAGCAGGGCTTCGTCCAACAGTGGACCGAACGCATAGGCATCGTGCACCTGCTCCACGCCCTGTTCGAAATGCAGGGCAAGCAGCGGTATCGCCGCGTCACCGGCCGCGCCCTCGAACAGGCCGGGCAACGGGCCAGGGGACAGGTTCCAGCGCCGCCCATCGTCTGCAATCACCTCGACGCGCTGCGCATGCGGCACCAGCACGCGCAGCTGGCGTCCGCCTTCTGGCTGGCGATGCGGGCCCAGCCAGGCGAATGCATCGGCCGGGCGCGCGTGGACGAGGTCCTGCAGCGCCGGGGCGATACGCTGATCCAATCCCGTCTCCGTGATCGCTTCATCCTCCAGGGCGGCCAGATGCAGGCTGTCGTGGCTCATGCGGCCACCTGGCAGGTCTGCTGGTACAGGGCCAGATACGCGCGACCGGCCGCATCCCAGCCACCCGGCCGCAGCATGGCGGCGCGGCGCATGGCCTGCAGCAGGCCGGGCAGGCGGAAGGTGCGCATCGCCCGTTCCACGCAGCGGCGCAGGCCATCGGCATTGGCGCCGTGGAACAGGAATCCGGTCACGCCATCCTCGACGGTATCCACCAGCCCGCCGGTCGCGTGTGCGATGGGCAGGCAGCCGAAGCGCTGCGCGTACATCTGGCTCAGCCCGCAGGGTTCGAAGCGTGAAGGCATCAGCAGGAAGTCGGCGCCGGCAAACATCTGGCGGGCCAGCGCCTCTTCGAAGCCGATGAATGCGCCCACCCGTCCGGGGTAGCGCCGGGCCAGCGCCTGCACCTGCGCTTCCACCTGCGGCTCGCCGCCGCCGATGATGACCAGCTGGCCGCCGGCCGCCACGATCTGCGGTGCCACGTCGCAGGTGATGTCCAGGCCTTTCTGGTGCACCAGGCGGGAGACCACCGCGAACAGCGGGCCGGTCGACGGCGCCAGCCCGAACGCCTTGCGCACCGCATGCGCGTTGGTGGCGCGCCCGGTCCATTCGCCGATGCCGAAATGGGCCTTGAGGTGGATGTCGCGGCGTGGATCCCAGCTGGCGTCGATGCCGTTGACGATGCCACTCAGGTGTCCGCCGGCCGCCCGGCGCGCCAACAGGTCATGCAGCCCGCAGCCGTCATCCGGGGCGGTGATCTGCTGCGCGTAGCGCAGGCTGACCGTGTTCAGCCGCGTGGCATTGGTGATGCCGCCCTGCAGGAACGACATCTGCCCGTGGAAGTGCAGTTCATCCAGGTGTTCGGCCGGCACGCCCAGCACCGGCGCAAGCGCGTAGGGAAACAGCCCCTGATAGGCCAGGTTGTGGATGGTCAGCAGGGTCGGCACGGCTGTCCGGTCCCAGCGTACGTAGGCGGCAGCCATGGCCACCGGCCAGTCATTCAGGTGCAGCAGCTGCGGCGCCCAGTCCAGCCCGGCGCGCCCGGCCGCAATCTCCGCAGCCGCATGCGAAAGCGTGGCGAAGCGGACCGCGTTGTCTTTCCACTCCTGTCCCTGCCCATCCACGTAGGGCGAGCCCTCGCGCTCGTACAGCCCAGGCGACAGCAGCACGTAGATAGGAAGGCCGTCGGCCTGCACCGCCATGCCGATCGTGCACGCGGGCAACCCGGCTCGGGCGCTGACCCGCCCCACCGGTCGCAGCTGTGGCAGGCGCTGCAGAACCTCCGGGTAGCCGGGCAGCAGCACGCGCGAATCACATGCACCGCGCACCGCACGCGGCAACGCCGCGGCCACATCGCCCAGTCCGCCGGCCTTGATGAAGTCGGCCATCTCGGTGGCGACGAACAGCACGCGCTGCACCAGTTCTGGGAGATCCAACGGTTGCGAGTGGCCGCGGCGAGTGCCGATCGGCACGGGCGTGAGCGGAGAGATCGCAACGGGTGAAGCGGACTGGGCGGCGCGGGCCATGGGGATGATCTCGGATGCTTCAGGCAGACAGACGCCAGCGGCGCCCGGACGGGCGCTTGTGCTGGGAAGGAAGTCGACGCAGGACGTGGGGGACGTCAGCGAGAGGCTCAGGACGACAATAGCCCTCCATGCGATCAATCAACCGTGAAGCCATGGCGATTTCTTTGTGACAAGGCGTCATGAGCTCAGTACACATGACAGGCGCCCGCCTCCTGCCCGTGTCTCTCCTGTAGAGCCGAGCCCGCGCCCGGCTGCCGGCAATCCCGTTTGCCCCGTGAGCCGAGCATGGGCTCGGCTCTACAGGGATTCTTCCTGCGACACCCGGTCGCAGGCCATCGAGCGACGCGCTTGACCAATGTCAAACCGCCCGCCGCCGCGCGGGCGTATTTCTATGCAGGACCCGAACACGCCGGCACTGCCGGCATCCACAAGGACCCTGCGATGAGCTACACCCCCGACAACGCCCAGCTGCTGAACGCCATGCAGAACGTCATGGTGATCTCCACCACCGACCTGCAGGGCAACATCACCTACGCCAATGACCTGTTCTGCACGCTCACCGGCTTCGCCCGCGAGGAACTGATCGGCCAGCCGCACAGCATCGTGCGCCACCCGGACGTGCCCAAGGCCGTCTACAAGGACATGTGGGACACCATCAAGGCCGGCAAGACCTGGACCGGCATCGTGCCCAACCTTGGCAAAGGCGGCGTGCTCTACGTGGTCGACACCACCGTGCAGCCGCTGTTCGACGCCGACGGCAACATCACCTCGTACATCAGCATCCGCCGCGTGGTGAACGACCTGATGCAGAACTACGACCTGGTCGAGTTCAGCAAGGAAAAGTTCGACGACTTCTACGAGGCCGCGTGAACGCTCTCCCGACCAGTACGCCCTTCAGCCGCCTGCTGGTGGGTTTTGCGTCCGAGTCGGGCAACGCCCGCGCCCTGGCCCAGCGCCTGGGCGCGGGCCTGCAGCTGCACGGGCCGCAGGTACTCCCGTTCAACGACATCGACGTGGCCAGTCTCGGCCAAGGCGATGTGCTGCTGGCAATCTCCAGCTCGTTCGGCGATGGCGAACCGCCGGCCAATGGCGAGCAGTTCTTCGAAACACTGCGCCAGACCCCGACGCTGCGCGGCCTGCGCTATGCGGTGTTCGGCCTTGGTGACACCGGCTACCCGAGCTTCTGCGGCTTCACCAAGGCGCTGGATGCTGCATTGAGCGAGCGCCAGGCCCAGCCGCTGCTGCATCGGGTGGACGCCGATCTGGGCTACGAGCAGTTCTTCCAGCAATGGCAGCCGGTGCTGGGCCAGGTGCTGGAGGGTGACCTCAGCGCTGGCCAGCACCTGCACCTGCAGGTCACCGCCTATTGCGAAGACAATGCCTTTGCCGCGCGCATCCTCGAACGCCGCCGCTTGAACAGCAGCGACCCGGCCGCGTGGCACCTGCAACTGGACATTGCCGGCAGTGGCATGGCCTATCGCGCGGGCGACACCCTGCACGTAGTACCCGGGAACGACCCTGCCCTGCTGCAGGCGTTGGCCACCTGGTACGGCGACACCGCCGCCGTGGCCGCCCTGCACGACCGCGAGCTGCGCCTGCTGAGCAAGGGCGTGCTGCGCGAACTGGCCCGGCTGGGCGGTAGTGAGGCACTGAAGGGCCTGCTGAAGGTCAGCCAGAAGCGCGAGCTGGACGCCTACCTGCACGGCCTGGACCTGCTGGACGTGCTGCAGGACCACGCCACGCCGGACAGCGTGCCGCTTGCCCGGCTGCGCGAACTGCTGTCACCGCGGCTGCCGCGCGCCTATTCGATCGCCTCGCACCCGTGCGACGACCAGCTGAGCCTGTGCCTGCGCGAAGTGCGCTACACCCTGCGCGGCCGCGAACGCTTCGGCACTGCCACCGGCAGCCTCCTGCATGGAGGCGACCATGCCCGTGTGTACTGCCGCTCCAACCCCGGCTTCCACCTGCCCGATACCGGCGAGGCACCGCTGCTGCTGGTCGGTACCGGTACTGGCATCGCACCCTTGATGGGCCTGCTGCAGGAACTGCAGGCCAAGGCCTGCGAACGCGAAGTGCACCTGGTGTTTGGCGAGAAGCACCGCCAGCACGACTACCTGTACCGTGACCAGCTGCTGGACTGGCGCACGCGTGGCGTGCTGGCCGGCCTGCATACCGCGTTCTCGCGCGATGGCGCCGAAAAGATCTATGTGCAGCATGTGCTGCAGCAGCGCGGCGATGAAGTGCGCGATGTGCTGGCCCGCGGTGGGCATCTGTACCTGTGCGGCAACAAGCGCCACCTGGAAAGCGCGGTGCGCGAGGCCATCGATGCCATCGGCGGCGAAGGCCACTGGGACACGCTGCGCAATGAGGGCCGCACGCACTGTGAATTGTACTGATCCGTTGATCCTGTAGAGCCGAGCCCACGCTCGGCTGCTGTTGGCGTTGTCGCGCAGAGCAGCCGAGCATGGGCTCGGCTCTACAGGTGCAGGTCAACCGTCGACAATGCGGCCGTCCACCACGCGCGCCACCTGCTGGCCGAACATGGCCACATCCTGCGGGTCATGGCTGATCAACAGCAGCGGAATGCCGGTCCTGTCCAGCACGGTCTCCAGCTCCTGGCGCAGATGATGGCGAAGATCATGGTCCAGCGCGGAAAACGGTTCATCCAGCAGCAGCGCCTGCGGCTGTGTCACCAGCGCGCGCGCCAGCGCGGTACGCTGGCGCTGTCCGCCGGAAATCTGTGATGGCAGCAGATCGCCCACCGCGTCGATGCGGAAGGCGTGCAACCACTGTTCCACCGCGTCGAAGCGCTGGCCGATCCGCGGATTCAGCCATCCCTTCTGCAGCCCGAACGCCACGTTCTGGCGCACGCTCAGGTGCGGGAACAACGCGTAATCCTGGAACACGTAGCCCAGCCGACGGCGCTGCGGTGGCAGGTCCACGCCGGTGGCCGTATCGAACAGGGTCTGCCCCTGCAGGCGCACATGGCCCTGGCCTGGCCGCAGCAGTCCGGCCACCGCCTTCAGGGTCAAGCTCTTGCCGGCGCCGGAGGGTCCGAACAGCACCACCTGCCGCTGCGTGCACTGCAGCGATACGTCCAACACGAAATCCTGGCCGGCCGCCTGCAGGCGACGCTGCACCTGCAGGTCAAGCCACATCACGCAGCTCCCGGCGACGTCCGCCCACCAACCGCGCAGCCAGCAACAGGATCACGATGCACACCACCGAGGTCAGGATCACCAGCGCATTGGCCTTGCCGTCCTGACCGGCCTGCACCGCCTCGTAGATGGCGATCGACAACGTCTGCGTCCGGCCCGGAATGCTGCCGGCCACCATCAACGTCGCGCCGAATTCACCCATCGCGCGTGCAAACGCCAGCAACAGGCCGGCAAGAATGCCGCGCCAGGCCAGCGGCAGCGTGACGCGGAAGAACACCGCCGCTTCGGACACACCCAGCGTCCGCGCGGCCTGCTCCAGCTGTCCGTCCACTTCCTCGAACGCCGCGCGTGCCGGCTTGAACACCAGCGGCAGCGAAGCCACCGCCGCCGCAATCACCGCAGCCTGCCAGGTGAACACCAGGTTGATGCCGAACCACGACTGCAGCCACGCGCCGATCGGGCCGTTGCGACCGATCAGCACCAGCAGGTAATACCCCAGCACCGTTGGTGGCAGCACCATCGGCAGGGTCAACAGCGAATCCAGCAGCTCACGGCCGGGAAAGCGCCGACGCGCCAGCAGCGCGCCCAGCGCCACGCCCAGCACCAGGTTGATCGCGGTGGCCCAGCCGGCCACCTTCAGCGACAACCCCAATGCACTCCAGTCCAGATCCATGCGTCAGGGCTTGCCGAATCCGTGCCGGGCCAGGATCGCCTGGCCCTGCGCCGAACGCACAAAGGCGACAAACCGCTTGGCCTCTGCCGGCTGCGCGCTGGCCCTGGTCACCGCCAGCGGATAGGCGATGCGCCCGGACACCGGTACCACGAAGGCACGGCGTACCCGGTCCGGCATGGCCTGCGCGTCAGTGGCATAGACGAAGCCGGCATCCACTTCACCGCGCGCCACGTAATCCAGCGACTGGCGCACGTTCTGCGTGGTGATGATCCGGCCCTGCACCGACGGCCACAGGCCGGCCGCTTCCAGCGCGCCCTTGGCATAGCGGCCGACCGGCACGCTGTCCGGGTTGCCCAGTGCGATGCGTTGCACGCCGGCACCGACCAGGTCCTTCAAGCTGCGCGGCGCGGCCCTGGCCTGCGGCGGCGCCACCACCCACAGCGCGTTCACCGCGAACACCGCGCGGCTGCCGGCCGCCAGCAGGTCCTGCTGCTGGGCCTGGTCCATGGTGGCTTCATCGGCCGACGCGAACACATCCACCGGCGCGCCGCGGCTGATCTGCTGCAGCAGTACGCCAGAGGCGGCGAAGTTGAAATCGACCCTGGTTCCCGGGTGCGTCTTCTCATAGGCCGCACCCAGTTCGCGGAAGCTCTCGGTCAGGCTCGACGCCGCCGACACCGTCAGGTCGGCCGCCCAGGCCGGTACCGTGGCCAGCAGGCCCAGCCACAACAATGCCGCTCGCTTCATGCCCAGCCCCCTGCCTGATCAGTCCAGTCCGGCGTCCCGGGCTACGGCCAGTTCCGCCAGCCGGTCCGGGTCCAGCAACAGCATCTCACGTTGGTTCACCGCAATCACACCGTCGTCGCTCAAGCGGCGCAGTACCCGGCTCACCGTCTCCGGCGCCATCCGCAGGTAGTTGGCGATCTCGGTGCGGGCCATGCTCAGGTTGAAACGGGTGGCGGAGAATCCGCGCCGGGCATAGCGCTCGGAAAGATCCAGCAGGAACGCCGCCATGCGCTCCTCGGTGCGATGGTTGGCGGCCAGCGTGGCGACCTTGCCGATCTCGGCGCTGAGCAGGCTGAACAGCCGCGCCTGCAACCCCGGCATGCGCGTGGCCAGCAGGCTCAATCGCGGAAACGAGATCCGGCACAGGTAGACGGTGTCCAGGGCCACGGCGTTGCAAGGGAAGCGCGCGCCGTGGATGGCATTGAGCCCGATCACCTCGCCCGGCAGGCTGAAACCCAGCACCTGCTCGTTGCCCTGGCTGTCATCGACGAACGTCTTGACCATGCCGGCACGCACCGCGGCGATCGAGTCGAATGGATCGTCGGCACGGAACAGGTAGTCGCCGGCCTGGAACGGGCCGACGTGGTCGACCAGCACATGCAGTTCGCCCAGCGCGGTCTTGTCGTAGCCCTGCGACATGCAGGCGTCGGAGAACGCACAGGTGCTGCAGAAGTGCAGCGCGTCTCCGTCATCGGCCGCTGCCGGATTGGGCGTGGCCGGCCGGGACGCAGAGGGAGCGGAGGGGTTCAGAGGCATTGCAGCGAGGCAGGAACGAAGGCCCTCATCATACGACAGCGCACCGCCCGGCCCTGCGCAACGTGCACCTACTCTGGCGCGGGTTCGGAACGCCGCTGCGGGCCACGCTGCCGCATGCTGTCGCGCACGTCCACGTCGAACTGCAGCTGCAGCATGCTGTCGTCATCCAACGCGATACCGAAGCCCAGCCCATCCCGGCAGGGCAGCCTGCCCGCCAGCGACTCAACGGCCTGGCGAGGCAGTACCAACCGGCAGAATGTCCCGCCATCGAGCAGCACCGCCTGATCGCCGGCATGCAGCGACAGCGCCACGCCCCAGCCACCGCTGCCACCAAAGCGCGTCAGGTTCTCCACTGATTCGCCGGCCAGCAATCCTGCCAGTTCTTCTTCATCCACGCGCAGGCGCATCGATTGCTGTTGCAGCTGGACCTTCATGCTGTGATGGACTCCCATTCCGACGGGGTGTTGCAGTTGAGCAGCAACGCCTGATCCTCCGGCGCCAGTGGCATCCGTGTCACGCCCAGGCGTTCCTGCAGGGCGCGCAGTGAACGGCGCGCCGTCGGATCATCGATCAAGGCCTGCAGCACGCGGCGGCAATGATCATCGATCTGCAACCGCATCGGCAACGGTTCATCGTCGAATACCGTGCAGGCACGCCCTTGATCGGCCTGCAGCCGCTGCAACAGCGCGGGTGTCACCCGCGGCGTATCGACCGGCACCACCCAGGCGGGGCCGTCTGGCATCTGCATCGCCACACTGTAGAGGCCGCCCAGCGGGCCGCAGCGTGCGACCCGGTCCGGGATGCCACCAAAAGCTGGGTAGTCGCCGCTCACCCATACCCTCCCGGCGCCGGCCTGCAGCAGCAGGCCGCGCATGTGTTCCAGCAGCGTGCGGCCGTGCCAGGGCAGCAGCGCCTTGTCGCGGCCCATCCGGCTGGACAGGCCGCCGGCCAGCACGATGCCATCAATGGGGATGTTCGTGATCGTGCGCATGGTCATGGCCGGGTTCGCTGTCCGCATGGCACAGACTGCAACCTTCGCTCCACTGGCTGTCGCCGTCTTCGTAATGCTCCTGCTTCCAGATCGGGCACTGGTGCTTCACCACCTCGATCAGCTGCCGGCACGCGCGGAACGCCTCGTCGCGGTGCGGGCTGCCTGCGGCCACCACCACCGCCACATCGCCGATGCCGAGTCGCCCCTTGGCATGGGCCACATACAGTTTCAACTTCGGACTGAACGTAGCCTCGACCTCGGCCGCCAGGCGCTTGAACTCGTTCAATACCAGCGGCTCGAACAGGTCGTAGGTGATCCCGGTCACCCGCCGGCCCACATTGACGTCGCGCACCTTGCCGATGAACACATCGATGCCGCCGAAGCCCGTATCGGAAACCGCCGCGATGCCCTCGGCCGGATCGATTGCCGCCTGCGCGCGGTCCACGACCTTGGCGATGATCGTCTCGCTCATCGCTCAGCCCCCGCTCACCGGCGGCAGGATCGCCACCCGGCCATCGTCGGGCAACGCCTCGTGGTCGCGCAGCACGCGTTGCTGGTCGGCGAATGCCGAGTAATCCAGCAAGCCGGCACGGAAACCCGGCCAACGCAGCGGCAGCAGCTCGCGCAGCGCCTGGCGCAGATCGGCCACGGTGCCACCGGCTACATCCACGGCGATCTCGCGGCTGGCATCCAGATCGGAAAACGCACCGAACAATTGCAGATTCACCTGTCTCATCACGGCTCCTGGCTTGCCAGCTGCACAGGGTCCTGATGACCCCAGCCCTGCACGCGCACTGGCGTGCCGGCAGGGGCGAGACCGCCCTCGCCGTCCAGCACCACCCAGGCGTTGGCCTGCAGCATGGACATCAAACGGAACGACTCCTGCCCTGCCAGCACGCGCGCACTCAGGCGGCCCTGCGCGTCCACTTCCACCCGGGCCCGCGCATGGAAGCGCAGGCCCGGCGGCGTGCGCACGTCGGCCTGCAGCGGCAACATCAGCACCTGCTCCGGCGCCAGCCCCAGCAGGCGACGCAACACCGGCTCGACAAAGAAGCGCTGGCCCACCGCAGCCGACACCGGGTTGCCCGGCAGGCCGAAATACAGCGCGCCATTGGGCAGCACCGCGAACAGCAACGGCTTGCCGGGGCGGATCGCCACCTTGTGGAACACGATGCGCGCACCCCGGCCGCGCAGCGCGTCGGGAATGAAATCGTAGCGGCCGGCCGACACCGCGCCGGTGCTGATCAACAGCTGCGCACCCGCGTCCAGTGCTTGATCCAGTACGGCATTGAAGGCGGCCGCCTCATCGCCCACCGTGCCCTGCCAGACCACCTCGGCACCGGCGGCCTGCAGGCGGCCGACCAGGTACGGCCGGTTGCTGTCACGGATCTGCCCGGATTCCAGCGTCTGCGCCGCCTCGGTCACCAGCTCCTTGCCGGTGGCAATCACCGCCGCCTTCGGCCGTGCCACCACCGCCACCTGAGCCACGCCGATGGCATGCAGCAAGGTGCGCGCGTTGATGTCCAGCACCTGCCCGGACTGCAGCACGCGCTCGCCGTCGCTCACATCCTCGCCACGCAGGCGCACGTTCTGGCCCGGCTTCACCGATGCCTTCAGGGCGATGCGGGTCGGGCGTCCATCTTCGCTGGTGAGGATCTCGACGTTCTCGACCGGCACCACCGTATCCAGCCCGACCGGCATGCGCGCGCCGGTCATGATCTCCCAGGCGCCCTCGCCGCCGTCGGCACCGGCATCGCCGGCCGCCTGCCAGCCCTGCACCGCGAATTCGGTACCGGCCTCGAACGCCGTACCGTTGGCGCGCAGCGCGAAGCCGTCCATCGCCGAATTGTCGAACGGCGGCAGCGACTGCGCGCTGTGGATGTCACGGGCCAGGGTACGGCCGCCGGCCTCATGCAGCGGCAGGCGCTCGGCCGGCAGCGGCGTGGCCGCGTCCAGCAGGTGCTGCAAGGCCTCGCTGTAGGCAATCATCAGTGGCCACCACCCTCGACCATCGCCAGGGCGTGGCCCAGCACCGGCGCCAGGATGTCCAGGCACTGTGCCGCCGCCTTGGGGCTGCCCGGCAATGCAAACACCAGCATGTTGCCCAGCTGCACCACCTCGGCGCGGCTCAGCCAGGCCATCGGCGTGTGCTGCGCACTCAGGGCCCGCACCATCTGCGCCAGGCCATGCACCGGCCGCGCATTCAAGGAACGCAGCGCCTCCGGGGTCAGGTCACGCGGGCCCAGCCCGGTACCGCCGGTACACAGGCACAGGCGCACGCCCTCGGCAGCCAACGCCTGCAGGCGGCCCGCCAACGGCTCGATGCCATCGGGCAGCACTTCGGCGGCCACCACCTCGCCCCCCAGCTTCTTCAGCCCGATCACCAGGGTCGGGCCAGAGGCATCCTCATAGGTGCCTTCGCTGGCGCGATCGCTCAGCGTGATCACCGCGCAGGCCGCGCCTTCCAGGCCCTTCGGCGCACGCGGCTTGAACCGCTCACGCTCGGCCTCGTCCATGCCGTCCGGGTGCAGCCAGACACCGCGCTTGCCGCCCTCCTTGAACAGCAGGCGGATGCCTTCGATCCGCAGGGCCGGTTCCACCGGCTTGCTCAGGTCGTACAGGGTCAGCAGCGCCGCGTTGACGCCGGCCAGTGCCTCCATCTCCACGCCGGTGCGCGCCTCGCTGGCGCACTCGCACCACACGCGGATCGCCTGCCGTTCCGGCACCGGCGCGCAGAACACCTGCACCAGTTCCAGCGGCAGCGGATGGCACAGCGGCATCAGCATCGACGCCATCTTGGCGCCCTGCAGACCGGCAATCTCGGCCATCACCAGCGCATCGCCCTTTGGCAGGCGGCGCTCGACGATCAGCGGATAGGCCACTGGACCGGCATGCAGCTCGCCCACCGCCACCGCACGGCGGCGACTGATGCGCTTGTTGCGCACATCGGCCATGTGGAAGGCCGCGTTCAATTCCCCACTCATCGTGTTGCTCATCCTCCGATGGAGGCCAGGTGCGGGGTCAGCCCGGTCTGGCCCTGGTGCAGTCCATGCCCGGCCGCTTTCAGGCCAAGCTGGGTGGTGATGCGTGCCAGCAGCGCGTCGTGGTCCTCATCGCGCTGTAGCAGCGGACGCAGCGGCACGCCGAACTCGCCAAACAGGCACAGCCGCAGGTCGCCCTTGGCGGTCACCCGCAGGCGGTTGCAGCCCTTGCAGAAGTCACGCGAATATGGGGCGATGATGCCGATGCTGCCGCGATGGTCGGGGTGGCCGAACTCGCGCGCCGGGCCGGCATCGGCCGCGCGCGGCCGCTCGTGCCAACCGGCAGCCAGCAGCTGCTCGATCACCACGTCGGCGCGCAGGTGGTGGCGCTGGAAATAGGCTTCGTTGTCGCCGGTGCGCATCAGTTCAATGAAACGCACGCTGAAGGGGCGGTCACGCAGGTAGTCCATCCACTGCGGCAGCTCGTCGTCATTCAGGCCACGCAGCAGCACCGCATTGAGCTTGATCGCCGGCAGGCCCAGCGCCTGCGCCAGGGCCAGGCCCTGCTGGATCTCCGGCAGGCGGTCGTGCCCGGTGATGGTGTGGAAACGCTCGCGTTGCAGGCTGTCCATGCTCACGTTCAGCGCGGTCAGGCCGGCCCGGTGCCAGCCCGGCAGGCGCCGCGGCAGCAGCGTGCCATTGGTGGTGATGGCCACCTTGCGGATGCCCGGCACCGCCGCCACGGTGGCGATGATCTCGTCCAGATCCTTGCGCAGGCTGGGCTCGCCACCGGTCAGGCGGATCTTGCTCATCCCCAGCGCCGCAAAGGCCCGCACCAGGCGGCCGATCTCCTCCACCTGCAGGAAACGCGGGTGGCCATCGGCCTGGTACCCGTCGGGCAGGCAGTAGCTGCACCGGAAGTTGCAGGCTTCGGTGAGCGACAAGCGCAGGTACGGAAAGCTGCGTCCGAAGCTGTCGGTGAGTTGGCTCATGGCTGTTCCGCCTCCTGGTACCACCCTGCAGCCCTGCCCCTGAACGGGTTGTCGACCCCAGCCCGCAGAGTGCGCTGGGGCGTTGAAAGCGTCAACCCGGGAGGCACGCAGCCTGAATTGGTACCGCCTGTCGCGATAGGCCCTCCGCGCCCGTCCCGTTCGCCGTGACAACCTCGACACCTGTCGCAGATTGCACGCTGCGGGCGGATCACTACGCCAGCCAGCACTGGCGGGGCTTAACAGCGTAGGACAATGTCAAAAGCGTCTCCAATCGAGTGATGTTTGCAACTCTTCTGATTGGCATTGCACAGCGCCAGGGGCTCAGATGGCGTGCCACCGGAAAAGGGTGGCCGGGCTTCGAACACCCGAGTTGATGTTGATGTATGCGCTTGCCAGCCGGCGCCACCCTGGCGTGGCGCCGGCTGGCAATCCGTCTGCCGGCTATGGCGGGCGGTGCGTGGGGGCCTTCGGGCCCACCGGACTGACATCAACCCGGTGTTCGAACCACGTACCGTCCGCCACTTTTATGGGTGGCGGCTACCGATTGCCCTGCACGGAGCCTTGCCATGAACGAATCGGACCTCCCGCATCTGCACGCCCACCGCAGCACCGCCGGCGACGACGGTTCGCCTCCGGCTGCGCCAACAGTGGACAGGAACACCTTCATTGCCAATCTCCACCGCATCGGCTCCGGTGCGGCGGCCGACGGACAACCTTGGCCGGAGCGTCACCAGCTGCCCGGCCGCTGCCTGGCCCTGGCCGACGCCGATTGCGCGTTGACTGGGTTGCGGGTGGTGCTGGAAATGCTGCTGGCAGCCGAACGCACCCGGCAGAACGGCGAACCCGGGCAGTACGTGGGCGACCGCGTGATGGAGGGGTTGGTCATGGCCTGCCAGTCGTTGTGCGCCCAGGCGGTAGGGCGGTTGCAGCCCGAAGGGTGAATGCCATGTGCAACGGACTTCAGCGAGGATCGCCTCCCGCCCGACACGCCGTCGGCGCAGCCCCCTTGTTCGGGGGAACCGCGTGTACATTCCAGCGATCTGCCAAAGCGCGTTCGACGCGGAAAGAGAATGACCATGCCTCGGCGGGCATCTTCCGTTCAGAGAAGCCAATAGCTATCTCGAAGCGATCCAATCCGAGGTTCCCCGCCTCCAGTCCCGAGCCATCTTCCCGCTTCACTCCGATGTAGACGACAGGGCGTTTCACGTCCACCTTTGCCCTGGCAAGCTGGCGATCCAATTCAGCGCTGCCATCGAAGAACTGCATTCCTTCGTCCTTGGCGATAGAGCTGAGGGTCTGCTTGAACCGATTCACGCCCTCTTGGTCATGCACGCAGAACTGGAGCATCTTGAAGGGCCGCTTTCCTACAGCCCATGCGCCGCCAGAGAATCCAAGTCCGACTCCAATCAGAAGTAGTGCTGTCAGGATCCTCACCATCATCAAGGTCCCAATTTGCAGAGTGTGGCGGCCAACGTCGCCGCAGGGCCAAAAATCATGACCCCAAGGATATCTCCGCTCGGTCTTCTCAGGCGCCTTCCGCCGGATGAGGGAGACCTTGTCGGGGGTGAGGAATCTGGGCACGGAATGTCTTTCAGGGCACTGCACCCGCCATCGGCAGATGCTCGATCCGCCATGTCCTGGCGTAGATCAGAATGACGCTACCGGTCGAGGTGGTCTCGATACGAAAACACTTCAGGCCGGACAGCGGATAGCCGACCGCCTTCCAACGATCAAGAAGATGAGCAAGCCCCGGCTCGTCGTCCTCGACCCTGGCGAACTCTATTCCCTCCTCCCCCAGTACGCCGAAGTTCATGAGCGCCGAGCACCCGTAGGCTTCCGGGAAGCAGACGGTTGCCTGCCGGCCGTCCGGCCAGCGCACGTGGACCTTTACCTCGTCGCATACGCCAGGTTTGCTCCTATCAATGTTGATGGCCAGCAACGTGGCGTCACACCATTCGAGCGCGTTGAAATCTTTCATCTACTGGAATTCCCCAAACCCATACAACAGAACGACCGAATCACCGCCGCCATCATTGCTGCGGCGTGTACGGGGAATTTCTTCAGCCTCGCAACGCCCTACTTCACGCAAGACGACTTCAACGCGTGCCTAGCCTGTGCTGATCCAACATTGGCCGACACCAGTTGATCGACGAGTTGACAAGAGATTCTCTGTTCCCCGTGCATAGGGACGACAAACAGATCCCCATTGTCCCTCGTTGTGTCCAACGCAACCCAAACCCTCGCTTGCGCGTCTACAGAGAACCCGGCGAGCAGATGCCCGCCCCCTTCTTCATAGATCAGGTCGCCAACCGGCTGGCGTCTGTACTCCAGCTCGGCGCTTTGCAAAGCGGCATAAACCGGCTTCTCGCCCAGCTCACCTCGTTGGAGTTTGCGAAATGAAAACAGCGCCGCACCTGTGAGAAGGATGAAGAGCAACACGTAAATGAATCTCATGTACTAGATTCCCGATCAGAGCTCTGGGATGCGCGAGGACGATCACCGGTCACCGCTCCTGAAGCTCCCCAAGATTGAGATCCCGGGCATATGACCGCCGACTACTGATCTGTACTTCTTTGGATGCGAACCTTCGACCATCCCTGCATTCGACGGCGAATTGGTAGCTTCTGGGTTCCGGCCCTGCAACGACCATCATGGGGACCGAGAATGTGCTTCCAACCGGTTTCGACGAAACTACACCTTCGTCCTCCCCGAGCATACTCAGCTCACAATCTAGAGCGCGAACGTCACCCTGACCTGGCGGCACGCTTCCCGAGACGCGCACGATCATATCGCCACCCGATGTTGCACAGCCGGCCAGAACCAGACCGGCAACGACAGCGGCGGCATACCTCACCTTCGGCATCCCCGAATTCTCAGTACGCACTGCGACGTCTACGCCGATTAGCCATTCAGGGATGCATCAATCTCATCAATAGATACCCGCCATGATACGAATGTAGTCGTCGAGCGAATCCACCCGCCGATCGACTGCAATACCACGCTTTTTTGCGAGCGATTGAAGCTCGAATATCAACACCCCATACCCCGAGTCCCAACCATGAGCTTCACCAGGCGACAGTTCCTTCGAAAATCGATCTCCAGGACGGAGCCTCCCGGAGGGCAAACGAAGCTCGTCTGCAACATGCTCCAGCAGCTCCACTACGGTTTCCTGATCCAGACCACTCTCCGCATAGTATTGGTCATAGAAGCCAGTTGGCGACAGCACGCCTCTTTCTCTCAGGCATTCTTTCATGTCCATTCGCCTCCATCCACCACCTGCGCTGCAGCCACAATAGACCATGGAGCCGATATCCCATAGGTCCTCCCGCACAGTCGTCACCGCGGCCCAGCAATCTTCCTGCCGAACGCCTGGGTGCTTGAAGCTTGCCGGACCATCCGATCTTCTTACACGGCCCTCCCATTCGTGAACACGGACAAGTGGCAAGGTCGATTTGACACATACCCGAACCCACACGACGCTCGGCCGGAAAGTGCCGAATCAGGCACCGGGAAAGGAGATCGCCACGTGCCACTCACGCATTTCGCTTACTAGGTGAGACCGCCCAGCCACCTATAACTTTATTCCGCTGTAAACAAGGCCCAGCTCTTCATCGCGCATGACCCAGCGGCCAGCATTTCCCTCCGGACACAGATAGAACTTGCCGCCATAGCTTGATGCTCGTGACCACGCGCTGCGAGCAGACTGTGGAAATCTCCGCATGACTCGCGCGTCGGACATCTCCGGCCTGCTCACCAGCCTACATTCTTCGGGCAAAGCAAGAACCCCGCTGGTCAGGCGGAAAACCAGCCACGAATCATTTGTGTCCATGTCGTGCGACTCGCGTATGTTGACTGCGTCCTCAGGCAACCATGAAGGCAACCATTTCGATTCACCGATTGCTTGTCTTGAGACGGCTTGATTGCGGTCTGCATACTCGGTGCTGGCAACTTCCATGCAACCAGAAAGTGCGATTGACAGCATCACGACTGGGAGCAGCTTGGGGGCGTACATTTGAGGCGTCCAAATCATCAGTAGGGGAAGTTTCCACCGGGACGATAGCTCCCGCACATCTGCGAGCAACTCCCCGTACGACTCATTTGTCCAGATGATCGTCCGAGGCGATTTGCCAACTGATCCGCAGCGGAGTCAGCGGCAGAGTCGCCCTTGATGCTTTGATCGAACCACTCGCGCCCGTTGCTTATGCACTGAGCAGCAGCTGATCCGCCCATACCCTTCTGTGCAGCCTCGCAGTTCGCCATGCAGTGGAAGTACTTATCCTGGCCAACCCATCCGTTATGAGACCCACCAACCACGTGTGTGGCTGACCATTGATTGGCATACTGCCCGCCGAAGTCGCTGGCTCCCGCGACAAATGCCCCCGGAAAGCCAAGAGCTTCCAATGTCCTATTCACGTAATAGCGCCAATCGACCGTATATGCGCCAGTTTCTGTCACAGTCACTCCAGGCTGGGAGTCTTTCAAACCCAGTGGATCAACGTGCGAAATTGTATTGCCGATTGCATAGGTATAGGTGCTAACACCTCCACCAAGTCCAATTGGATCACTCTGCGAATACCGCCCCACCGCCGGGTCGTATTCCCGCTGGTAGTTGTAGAGCATCCCACTCGCAGCCGTCGCCTGCTGGCCTGGGAAGCGCAGCGCAAGCCCAAACGCCACACCATCGCCATCCGGGTCAGCCCTCGGAATCTGGTTGCCGAACACTTCGCTCTTGTTGCTCCACTCCCAGATCGAGACATTCCGTACCGGATCGATCACCACGCGCGGCATGCCCAGATGATCTGGTTGGACGTAGGCCAGCTCCGGCACGCCGGTAGCCGGCGTGTTCATCAGTGCCACCGGGTAGTTGTCCAGCCAGATGGCCTGCTGCTGCGCTTGGTCCGTGGCCGAGTAGTTGCCCAGCCACTGCCCTGCTTCGTCGTACAGGGTGATCTGCGCTGCGCCACCGGCCGGGGTACGCAGCACGCGCTCACCGCGATGATTGTAAGCGTAGCTTTCCAGCACGGCATTGCCCTGCTTCACCGCGTTCATGCGGTTGGCATCGTTGTAGATGAACGTCTTGCCGCCGATGCTGGTGGTGTTGCCCACTGCGTCATGGTTGCGCGCTTCGCCATCCACGGCGGCCAGACGGTGGCTGGCTGCGGAATAGTTGTGGCTGGCAGTGCCTGCTGAAGTGGCAGCGAGGTGCGATTACCGGTGGCGCCGGGGCATGGGTTAATTCGGCATGATGGAAATCCGGGGCTCAGTGGCAATTATTCAGGGCATCCCTAGGGACGCTCGCCTTAAATAAGCCGATGCCCCGCAAAATGAGATCGCTCCCACAAGCCAGCCTCCAAGTAACAGCGATGGCCAAAGGTCTGCTACCAATGCCGTTGCTCCGAATCTCTCAAAGCTCTTTAGAAGCAAGCGCCCCCCTCCATCAATTGCCAGATTGGAAGAAGTTACAGCCACGACCCCGAGTACAAGACCAGCGATCAACCCCACCACTAAACTTCGCGGGATGCGGCGCATACTTTCGCCTCGAGAGAGCGCAAAGAATGTGACCGAAAGGAGTAATGAGAGAAGCAGTACGTAGGGAACTCGCATCGCTCCTATCTTCATGAAAGCGGATATCCATACCCATCCCGCAAAATTCACAGAAGCAGATAGAGTGAAGCAAATCAACGATGAGAAAATTCTATCCTTTACTTGACTGGACATTCCGCTGCCTTTGCACTCTTTTGAAGAACACCTGGGAAGAGGGTTTGCTTGATTCCACACATTCCGCCCAACGCCCCGGACACATGGCTCGCACACCAGAATCCACGCGCATCCCCCCACTCCTCCGCGTTCGCAATGAGAGTCAACTCTTGCTCGGGAGTCAAAGGAATTACTGTAAAAACACCTCGACTACCAGTTCCTACCTGATACTTCTTGTAGCTGGCGAAGCTGGCGTCGCGCCCCTCAAATAGCCCGCCTGTTCCTCGACGGCCACCAGGTGCGTAAGTGCCGGAAGGGTCGTACAGGAAATCAGGCTTTCCAGGCCTCGAAACATGAATCGCCGAGTGGTTTGCAATACCGAAATTATATGTCGTTATCAGCGTAGTCGTCAGCCCGAGCGGATCAGTAAATCGGGTGGGATTCGAGATCACGTAGCCATACGTACTGACGCCAGAATTCAACCCAATCGGATCACTCTGCGAATACCGCCCCATCGTCGGGTCGTACTCGCGCTGGTAGTTGTAGAACAGCCCACTCGCGTCCGTCGCCTGCTGGCCCGGGAAACGCAGCGCCAGTTCGAAGGCCACACCATCGCCGTCCGGATCGGCACTTGGGATCTGGTTGCCGAACACTTCGCTCTTGTTGTTCCACTCCCAGATCGACACATTCCGTACCGGATCGATCACCACGCGCGGCGTACCCAGATGATCCGGCTGCACGTAGGCCAGTGCCGGCACGCCGGTGACCGGCACATTGAGCAGCGCCACCGGATAGTTGTCCAACCAGATGGCCTGCTGCTGCGCCTGGCCCGTGGCCGAGTAGTTGCCCAGCCATTGCCCCGCCTCGTCATACAGGGTGATCTGAGCCGCGCCACCGGCCGGGGTACGCAGCACGCGCTCGCCGCGGTGGTTGTAAACGTAGCTCTCCAGTGTGGCGTTACCCTGCCTCACCGCGTTCATGCGGTTGGCATCGTTGTAGGTGAACGCCTTGCTGCCAATACTGGTGGTATTGCCCGCTGCGTCATGGCTGCGTGCCTCGCCATCCACAGCAGTCAGGCGATGGCTGGTTGCGGGATAAGTGTAGCTGGCGGTGCCTGCCGACGTGGTCAGCGCGGTGCGATTGCCGGTGGCGTCATAGGCATAGGTTTCGATCGGCGTGCCGGTCGTACCGTCCTGGGTCTGGGTCAGGCGACCCAGCGCGTCGTAGGCGTACTTGGCC
>NZ_JCAFTS010000015.1:0-93386 GCF_059370495.1 Stenotrophomonas sp. YJH_SMC_69
GAAATGGTGATGCCGGGTGACAACGTCAAGATGGTCGTCACCCTGATCAACCCGGTGGCAATGGACGAAGGCCTGCGCTTCGCCATCCGCGAAGGCGGCCGTACCGTCGGCGCCGGCGTGGTCTCGAAGATCATCGAGTAATCTGGTAGTATCTGCGCCCCGATGTTGCCTGGGTAGGGCATCGGGGCGTATCAAATGGGAAAGCAGGCACAGGATGTGCCTTGTGTTCCCCGGACCAGGAAGGGTCAATGCCATTCAGGCGGCGTCAACAGGCGACTGTTGACAGCTGCCTTGCGTGCCATTATGCTTCTACGTCTGGGCAGGCCGGGAAACTGGTCTGCCTACGTTTTTGAGGTCCATGGAGTGACCTTGTCGGCCTGCAGGACTGCGGGCCGTCCGTATTCAGGAATTTCATGGGGCAAAGCAACCCAGAGGCTTTGTCTGTCGCTCTTTTAACGAAGGAACCTACCGCCATGGCGGACCAAAAGATCCGGATCCGGCTGAAAGCGTTCGATCATCGTCTGATCGACCGTTCGGCCAGCGAGATCGTTGAAACGGCAAAGCGGACCGGCGCGCAAGTGCGTGGCCCGATCCCGCTGCCGACCAAGATCGAGCGTTACACCGTTCTCGTCTCCCCGCACGTCGACAAGGACGCGCGTGACCAGTACGAGACCCGCACGCACAAGCGCGTGCTCGATATCGTTGACCCGAATGACAAGACCGTGGACGCGCTGATGAAGCTCGAACTGGCTGCCGGCGTCGACGTTCAGATCAAGCTGACCTGAGGACTACGACCATGACGAAGAAGTATTCGTTGGGCTTCGTGGGCCGCAAGGCCGGCATGAGCCGCGTGTTCACCGAAGATGGCCGTTCCATCCCGGTGACCCTGATCGAAGCAACCCCGAACCGCATCGCGCAGATCAAGACCGTCGAAACCGACGGCTACAGCGCCGTGCAGGTGACCGTCGGCGCGCGTCGCGCTGCCCTGGTCAACAAGCCGGAAGCCGGCCACTTCGCCAAGGCGAAGGTGGAAGCGGGTCGTGGCCTGTGGGAATTCCGCGTTGAAGACGCGCAGCTCGGCGATTTCGCCGTTGGCGGCGAAGTCAAGGCGGACATCTTCGAAGTCGGCCAGATCGTCGACGTCCAGGGTGTCACCAAGGGCAAGGGCTTCCAGGGCACCATCAAGCGCCACAACTTCCGTATGGGCGATGCAACCCACGGTAACTCGCTGTCGCATCGCGCGCCGGGTTCGCTGGGTCAGCGCCAGACCCCGGGTCGCGTTTTCCCGGGCAAGAAGATGTCGGGCCACATGGGCGCGGTGCAGCAGAGCACCCAGAACCTGGAAGTGGTCAAGGTCGACGTCGAGCGCGGTCTGATCGCCGTTCGCGGCGCCGTTCCGGGCGCGGCGGGTGGCGATGTGATCGTCCGTCCGGCGAGCAAGGCATAAGGAGAGATGACGATGGAACTCGTTATCACGGGTAGCAACAACAAGGTCTCGGTCTCCGACGCCGTGTTCGGTCGCGATTTCAGCGAAGATCTGGTCCACCAGGTCGTCGTTGCCTACCGCAACGCCGGTCGCGCCGGCACCAAGGCACAGAAGACTCGCTCCGAAGTGGCTGGTACCACCAAGAAGTCGAAGAAGCAGAAGGGCGGCGGCGCGCGTCATGGCGCACTGACGGCTCCGATCTTCGTCGGCGGCGGTGTCACCTTCGCGGCCAAGCCGCGCAGCTTCGAGCAGAAGGTCAATCGTAAGCAGTACCGTGCCGCCATGTGCGCGATCCTGTCCGAGCTGAACCGTCAGGGCCGTCTGACCATCGTGGAGTCCTTCGATGTCGAAGTGACCAACACGAAGGGTCTGATCGCCAAGCTGGCCGGCCTGGAAGTGGGCAAGCGCCCGCTGATCGTCACCGAAGAAGCGTCCGAGCACCTGTACCTGTCCGCCCGCAATCTGCCGTACGTGCAGGTGCGTGACGTCCAGGGTCTGGATCCGGTCTCGCTGGTGGGTGCCGACACGGTCGTCATCACCGCTGACGCGGTCAAGAAGGTCGAGGAGTGGCTGGCATGAACAGCAACGAAAAAATCTTCAGCGTGCTGCGTGCCCCGCGTGTCTCCGAAAAGACCGCGCGCCTGCAGGAACTCTCCAACCAGTATGTCTTCGAAGTTTCGAACGAAGCCACCAAGGCCGATGTAAAGGCCGCGGTTGAGCAGCTGTTCGACGTCAAGGTCGAAGCCGTCAACGTGGTCAACGTCAAGGGCAAGAACAAGTCCTTCCGTAACCGTGCTGGCCGCCGCGGCGATTGGCGCAAGGCGTACGTTCGCCTGGCCGACGGCCAGTCGATCGATGTAACGGCCAAGGCCTGAGGTACATCCCATGCCATTGATGAAATTCAAGCCCACTTCCCCCGGCCGCCGTTCGGCCGTGCGCGTGGTTACGCCCGACCTGCACAAGGGTGCTCCGCACGCCGCACTGGTCGAGTCGCAGAGCCGCTCGGGTGGCCGCAACCACCACGGCCGCATCACCGTGCGTCACGTCGGTGGTGGTGCCAAGCAGCACTACCGCATCATCGACTTCAAGCGCAACAAGCTGGGCATCCCGGCGCGCGTGGAACGCATCGAATACGATCCGAACCGCACCGCCCACATCGCCCTGCTGTGCTACGTCGATGGTGAGCGTCGCTACATCATCGCCCCGAAGGGCCTGAAGGCCGGTGATCAGGTGATCGCTGGTTCGGACGCCCCGATCAAGGCCGGCAACACCCTGCCGCTGCGCAACATCCCGGTCGGCACCACCATCCACTGCATCGAGCTGAAGCCGGGCAAGGGCGCTCAGATCGCTCGCGCCGCTGGTGCGGCCGTGCAGCTGGTGGCTCGCGAAGGCATCTACGCCACCCTGCGCCTGCGCTCGGGTGAAATGCGCAAGGTTCCGGTCGAGTGCTGCGCCACCATCGGCGAAGTCGGCAACGACGAGCACAGCCTGGAAAAGCTGGGCAAGGCCGGTGCCAAGCGTTGGCGCGGCGTCCGCCCGACCGTTCGTGGTGCTGCCATGAACCCGGTTGACCACCCGCACGGTGGTGGTGAGGCCAAGGCCGGCCAGGGTAACCCGCATCCGGTCACCCCGTGGGGTGTTCCGACCAAGGGTTACAAGACGCGCCATAACAAGCGCACTCAGCAGTTCATCGTCCGCGATCGTAGGGGCTAATCGACCATGGCACGTTCACTCAAGAAGGGCCCGTTCGTCGATCACCACCTCGTCAAGAAGGTGGAGGCCGCTGCGGGCAGCAAGAAGCCGATCAAGACCTGGTCGCGCCGTTCGATGATCCTGCCTGACATGGTAGGCATCACCATTGCCGTGCATAACGGCAAGAACCACATCCCGGTTCTCGTCAACGAGAACATGGTCGGCCACAAGCTCGGCGAATTTGCCATCACCCGGACCTTCAAGGGTCACGGTGGTGACAAGAAGTCGGGCAAGTAAGGAGAGATGACAATGGAAGCGAAAGCCATCCTGCGCACTGCGCGCATCTCCCCGCAGAAGGCTCGTCTGGTCGCTGACCAGGTGCGCGGTCTGCCGGCCGAACGTGCGGTCAACCTGCTGAAGTTCTCGGACAAGAAGGCTGCCCACCTGATCAAGAAGGTGGTGGAGTCGGCAATTGCCAACGCCGAGAACAACCAGGGCGCCGACGTCGACGAGCTGAAGGTTCAGACCATCATGGTTGATGAAGGTCCGACCCTGAAGCGTTTCATGGCGCGGGCGAAAGGCCGCGGTACCCGCATCCTCAAGCGCACCAGCCACATCACTGTGGTTGTGGGCGCCGCCAAGTAAGCGGATAAGGAAAAGACCATGGGTCATAAAGTTCATCCGATTGGTATCCGCCTCGGCATTTCCAAGGACTGGAACTCCAAGTGGTACGCCAACAAGGCCGAGTTCGCCGGTTACCTGGCAGCCGACCTGAAAGTGCGCGAAATGCTGCGCAAGAAGCTGGCCCAGGCCGGCATCAGCAAGATCCTGATCGAGCGTCCGGCCAAGACCGCTCGCGTGACGATCCACACCGCCCGTCCGGGCGTGGTGATCGGCAAGCGCGGTGAGGACATCGAGAAGCTGCGCAAGGAAGTGAGCGAGATGATGGGCGTCCCGGCGCACATCAACGTCACCGAAGTGCGCAAGCCGGAACTGGACGCGCAGCTCGTTGCCGAGTCGATCGCCCAGCAGCTGGAGCGTCGCATCATGTTCCGCCGTGCAATGAAGCGCTCGGTCGGCAACGCGATGCGCCTGGGTGCCCTGGGCATCAAGGTCAACGTTGGTGGCCGCCTCAACGGTGCTGAAATCGCCCGTTCGGAGTGGTACCGCGAAGGCCGCGTGCCGCTGCACACCCTGCGTGCCGACATCGACTATGGCTTCGCTGAAGCCAAGACGACCTACGGCATCATCGGCATCAAGGTCTGGATCTACAAGGGCGAGGTCTTCGATTTCTCCCAGGTTGGCCAGGAAAAGCAGGACGACACCCCGTCGCGCAACGATCGTCACGATCGCGGCGACCGTGGTGACCGTCAGCGCCCGGCCCGTGAAGCGAGGTAACGACAATGTTGCAACCCAAGCGAACCAAGTACCGCAAGGTACACAAGGGCCGTAACGATGGCCTGAGCTGGAGCGCCAACGCTGTCAGCTTCGGCGAATACGGCCTGAAGGCAACCGCACACGGTCAGCTGACCGCGCGTCAGATCGAAGCGGCCCGCCGCTCGATCAGCCGCTACGTCAAGCGCGGCGGCAAGATGTGGATCCGCGTGTTCCCCGACAAGCCCATCACCAAGAAGCCCATCGAAGTTCGAATGGGTTCGGGTAAGGGTAACGTGGAATACTGGGTGGCCCAGATCCAGCCCGGCCGCATGATCTATGAAATCGAGGGTGTTTCCGAGGAAGTGGCTCGCGAGGCGTTCCGCCTGGCCGCCGCCAAGCTCTCGGTCACCACCACTTTCGTGACCCGTACGGTGCGCTGATGGATATCAAAACTCTCCGTGAAAAGTCGGCTGACGAACTCAAGGCCCACCTGATCGACCTGCGTAAGGAACAGTTCTCTGTCCGTATGCAGCAGGTCACCGGCCAGCTGCCGAAGACCCACGACATTCGCCGGGTCCGTCGCGAGATTGCTCGCGTCAAGACCCTGCTCGGCAGCACGAAGTAAGGATGGCCGCTATGAGCGACAATACTGAAAAGAAGACGCTGCGCACGGTCGAAGGCCGTGTCGTCAGCAACAAGATGGACAAGACGGTTACCGTCCTGGTTGAGCGTCAGGTCAAGCACGCGCTGTACGGCAAGTACATCAAGCGCTCGACCAAGCTGCACGCCCACGATGCCGACAACGCCTGCAAGGAAGGCGATGTCGTCCGCGTGACCGAGATTGCTCCGATGTCCAAGACCAAGAACTGGCGCGTGGTGGAAGTCATCACGCGTGCGGCTGAATAAGGAGTCTGAATCATGATCCAGATGCAGAGCTACCTTGACGTCGCGGACAATTCGGGTGCCAAGCAGGTGATGTGCTTCAAGGTGCTGGGTGGTTCCAAGCGCCGTTACGCCGGCATCGGCGACATCATCAAGGTCACCGTGAAGGATGCGATTCCGCGCGGCAAGGTCAAGAAGGGTGAAGTGTATGACGCCGTCGTGGTGCGTACCCGCAAGGGTGTGCGTCGCGCCGACGGTTCGCTGATCCGCTTCGACGGCAACGCTGCCGTCCTGCTGAACAACAAGCAGGAGCCGATCGGTACCCGTATCTTCGGGCCGGTGACCCGTGAACTTCGTTCGGAGAAGTTCATGAAGATCGTCTCGCTCGCTCCCGAAGTGCTGTGAGCGACAGGAGATAATCATGGCTAACCGTATCAAGAAGGGCGACCAGGTTGTCGTCAACGCTGGCAAGGACAAGGGCAAGCAGGGCGAAGTCGTCCGCGTCGACGGCGACCGTGTGGTCGTCGCCAACGTGAACATCGTCAAGCGCCACACCAAGCCGAACCCGCAGGCAGGTGTTGCCGGCGGCGTGGTCGAGCGCGAAGCTTCGATCCATATCTCCAACGTGAACGTGCTGAACCCGGCTTCGGGCAAGGGCGAACGCGTTGGCTTCAAGGTGCTGGAGGATGGACGCAAACTGCGTGTGTTCCGCTCCAGCGGTGAGGCGCTCGACGCCTGAGGAATGTGAAGATGACTTCCCGTCTCGAAAAGATCTACAAGGAAGAAGTGGTGCCGGCGCTGATGAAGCAGTTCGGCTACACCAACCCGATGGAAGTACCGAAGCTCGTCAAGGTCACCCTGAACATGGGTGTCGGCGAGGCTGCCACCAACAAGAAGATCCTGGAAAACGCCGTCGCGGACATGACCAAGATTTCCGGCCAGAAGCCGGTTGTCACCAAGTCGCGTATCTCGGTTGCGTCGTTCAAGATCCGTGATGGTTGGCCGATCGGCTGCAAGACCACGCTGCGTCGCCACAAGATGTACGAGTTCCTGGACCGCCTGATCAACATCTCGCTGCCGCGCGTGCGCGACTTCCGTGGTGTTTCCGGTCGTTCCTTCGACGGCCGCGGCAACTTCAACATGGGTGTGAAGGAACAGATCATCTTCCCGGAAATCGACTTCGACGCCGTCGACGCGATCCGCGGTATGGATATCGCCATCACCACCACTGCGAAGACCGACGCGGAAGCGAAGGCGCTGCTGGCAGCGTTCAAGTTCCCGTTCCGTAACTGATCTGTCGAGGAAACCGAAATGGCAAAGACCTCCATGGTCAACCGCGACATCAAGCGGGAAAAGCTGGCCAAGAAGTACGCTGAGAAGCGTGCGGCTCTGAAGAAGATCGTGTCCTCCGTGGACGCGACCTACGAAGAGAAGATCGACGCCGCAACCAAGCTGGCCAAGCTGCCGCGCGATTCGTCGCCGAGCCGTCAGCGCAACCGTTGCGAGCTGTCGGGTCGTCCGCGTGGCGTGTACAGCAAGTTCGGCCTCGGCCGCAACAAGCTGCGCGAAGCCACCATGCGTGGCGACGTCCCGGGCCTGCGCAAGGCCAGCTGGTAATCCCAGCCGGCCCTGCGCTCAGCACCCCCTTGCGGGGGTGCTGAACCGGGGGAGGGGGCTGTTCAGCTTCCTTTCTGCGAAAAAACCCGAAGAGCCCGACGCAAGTCGGGCTCTTTTGGCGTATACTCCCGCGTCTTGCCCTGTGCAGACGGGGTTGTAGGAGTGGGCCTGGCCCGCTGCATCAAGGGACCTGGCCCGTTTCCAGGAGACAACAGATTTTCGCGAAAGCGGATATCGGTGCACTCAAAGGTACTCATATGAGCATGACTGATCCCATCGCCGACCTGCTGGTCCGCATCAAGAATGCGGCCGCAGTTGGCAAGCAGACGGTGAAAGCCCCGTCGTCCAAGATCAAGGTTGCGATCGCCCAGGTCCTGAAGGACGAGGGTTACATCACCGACCTGCGCGTGACCCAGCTGGAAAACAACAAGTCCGAGCTGGAAATCGTGCTGAAGTATTTCGAAGGCAAGCCGGTCATCGCGACCCTGAAGCGCTTCTCGCGTTCGGGCCTGCGCCAGTACCGCGGCAAGAGCGAGCTGCCGAAGGTCATGAACGGCCTGGGTATCTCCATCATTTCCACCTCCAAGGGCATCATGACTGATGCGCAGGCGCGCCAGCTGGGCGTCGGCGGCGAAGTCCTGTGCTTCGTGGCCTAAGGCGAAAGGAGTAGAACTATGTCCCGCGTAGCCAAGAAGCCGATCACCCTGGGTAAGGTTGAACTGAACGTCCAGTCGGACAGCGTCACCGCCAAGGGCCCGAAGGGCACCCTGTCGCTGGCCAAGCCGGCCGGCATTGCCATCAACGTCGACAATGGCGTTGCCACCCTGAGCACCGAGAACGCCGAGCTGGTCGCACTGACCGGCACCGTGCGTGCGATCCTGTCCAACATGGTCAAGGGCGTGTCCGAAGGCTTCGAGCGCAAGCTGGAGCTGGTTGGCGTGGGTTACCGCGCTGCCATGCAGGGCAAGGACCTGAGCCTGTCGCTGGGCTTCTCGCACCCGGTCGTGTTCGTGGCGCCGGAAGGCATCACCATCACCACCCCGACCCAGACCGAGATCCTGGTCCAGGGCGCTGACAAGCAGGTCGTCGGTGAAGTCGCCGCCAAGATCCGTGCGTTCCGCAAGCCGGAGCCGTACAAGGGCAAGGGCGTGAAGTACTCCGACGAAGTCATCATCCGTAAGGAAGCCAAGAAGGCGTAAGTGCGAGTCCCTCGCAAGAGCCCGCACATCCATGTGCGGACTCCTCAGGGAGAAGCCCATCCTTCAGCTTTCAAGGAATAATCAAAATGAACAAGAACATCGCCCGCCTGCGTCGCGCCAAGTCGACCCGCGCCCACATCCGTGAGCTCGGCGTCGCCCGCCTGTCGGTGCTGCGCACCGGCCAGCACCTGTACGCCCAGGTCTTCACCGCTGACGGTTCGAAGGTGCTGGCTGCCGCCAACACCACCCAGACCGACGTCAAGGAAGGCCTGAAGAACGGCAAGAACGCCGATGCCGCTGCCAAGGTTGGCCGCATCGTCGCCGAGCGCGCCAAGGCCGCCGGCGTCGAGAAGGTTGCCTTCGATCGTTCGGGCTACCGCTACCACGGCCGCATCAAGGCCCTGGCAGAAGCGGCCCGCGAAGCCGGCCTGCAGTTCTAAGGGACAAGGGCAGGGGGTCGATGGCCTCCTGCCTGCCTGCTCGCCAGCCTGAGCGAGGCTGGACGGCGCCGCTCTTCTGCAGTGGCCCACCGGAACAACGCGTCACTCCACAACCATAAGCGGCCTCGAGCCGTACATACCCAAACAACCAAGGAATCAACATGGCAGAAGAGCGTCAGCAGCGGGGTCGCGATCGCGACCGTAACCGCGAAGAGAAGATCGACGACGGCATGATCGAAAAGCTGGTCGCGGTCAACCGCGTCAGCAAGACCGTCAAGGGTGGCCGCCAGTTCACCTTCACCGCCCTGACCGTTGTCGGCGACGGCGAAGGCAAGGTCGGTTTCGGTTATGGCAAGGCCCGCGAAGTGCCGGTCGCCATCCAGAAGTCGATGGAACAGGCCCGCAAGAACCTGGTCAGCGTTGACCTGAACAACGGCACCCTGTGGCACACCATCAAGGATGGTCACGGCGCAGCCCGCGTGTTCATGCAGCCGGCTTCGGAAGGTACCGGCGTGATCGCCGGCGGTGCCATGCGCGCCGTGCTGGAAGCCGTTGGCGTGAAGAACGTGCTGGCCAAGGCCACCGGTTCGCGTAACCCGATCAACCTGGTGCGTGCCACCGTGAAGGGCCTGTCTGCTGCGCAGTCGCCGGCTCGCATCGCGGCCAAGCGCGGCAAGAAGGTGGAGGAACTCAACCATGGCTAATGAGTCCAACAAGACTGTGAAGGTCCGCCTGGTGCGTGGCCTGCGTGGTACCCAGTCGCGTCACCGCCTGTCGGTGCGTGCCCTGGGCCTGAACAAGCTCAACGATGTGCGTGAACTGAAGGACAGCCCGCAGGTACGCGGCCTGATCAACAAGGTTCAGTACCTCGTCCAGGTTGAGGAGTAATCGACCATGACTCTGCGTCTCAATGAACTGAGCCCGGCACCGGGCGCCCGCACCGAGCGCACCCGCGTCGGCCGCGGTATCGGCTCGGGCCTGGGCAAGACTGCCGGCCGCGGCCACAAGGGTTCGTTCGCCCGTAAGGGTGGCGGCAAGATCAAGGCTGGCTTCGAAGGCGGCCAGACCCCCATGCAGCGTCGTCTGCCGAAGATCGGCTTCCGTTCGCCGATCGCCAAGGACACCGCTGAAGTGCTGCTGTACGCGCTGGACAAGCTGCCGGCCGGTGAGATCGATTTCGCCGCCCTGCGTGCTGCCAAGCTGGTCCCGAGCACCGCAAAGAAGGCCAAGGTCGTCGTCAAGGGCGAAGTGACCAAGGCGTTCACCCTGAAGGGTATTGCTGCCACGGCGGGTGCCAAGGCTGCAATCGAAGCTGCCGGCGGCAGCGTAACGGAGTAAGAAAATCATGGCGCAAGCTGGCATCGGTAACCTCGCGGGCGGAATGGGCAAGTTCACTGAACTTCGCCAACGTTTGCTGTTCGTCGTCGGGGCTTTGATCGTCTATCGCATCGGCTGCTACGTGCCGGTGCCGGGCGTCAATCCCGATGCCATGCTTGCCATGATGCAACAGCAGGGCGGCGGCATCGTGGACATGTTCAACATGTTCTCGGGCGGCGCCCTGCACCGTTTCAGCATCTTCGCGCTGAACGTGATGCCGTACATCTCGGCATCGATCGTGATGCAGCTGGCCGTGCACATCTTCCCCGCCCTGAAGGCGATGCAGAAGGAAGGTGAGTCCGGCCGCCGCAAGATCACCCAGTATTCGCGCATCGGCGCCGTGCTGCTGGCAGTGGTGCAGGGCGGCTCGATCGCGCTGGCCCTGCAGGGCCAGGTCTCGCCGTCGGGCGCTCCGGTCGTGTATGCGCCGGGCATGGGCTTCGTGCTCACTGCCGTGGTCGCACTGACCGCCGGCACCATGTTCCTGATGTGGGTCGGTGAGCAGGTCACCGAGCGCGGCATCGGCAACGGCGTGTCGCTGATCATCTTCGCCGGTATCGTGGCGGGCCTGCCGGGTGCGGTCATCCACACCTTCGATGCCTACCGCGACGGCAACATCCAGTTCATCCAGCTGCTGCTGATCGCCATCGTCGTGCTCGCCTTCACCTTCTTCGTGGTGTTCGTCGAGCGTGGCCAGCGCCGGATCACGGTCAATTACGCGCGCCGCCAGGGTGGTCGCAACGCGTACATGAACCAGACCTCGTTCCTGCCGCTGAAGCTCAACATGGCCGGCGTCATCCCGGCGATCTTCGCCTCGAGCCTGCTGGCCTTCCCGGCCACCCTGGCCATGTGGTCCGGCCAGGCCGCCAACCAGAGCAGCTTCGGCCAGGTCCTGCAGAAGGTCGCCAACGCCCTGGGCCCGGGCGAGCCGCTGCACATGATCGTGTTCGCTGCGCTGATCACCGGTTTCGCGTTCTTCTATACCGCGCTGGTGTTCAACTCGCAGGAAACCGCCGACAACCTGAAGAAGTCCGGTGCGCTGATTCCGGGCATCCGTCCGGGCAAGGCGACCGCCGACTACATCGACGGCGTGCTGACCCGCCTGACCGCGGCCGGCTCGGCGTACCTGGTGATCGTCTGCCTGCTGCCGGAACTGATGCGCACGCAGCTGAACGCCTCGTTCTACTTCGGTGGTACTTCGCTGCTGATCGTGGTGGTGGTGGTGATGGACTTCATCGCCCAGGTGCAGGCGCACCTGATGTCCCACCAGTACGAGAGCCTGCTGAAGAAGGCCAACCTGAAGGGTGGCAACCGCGGCGGTTTTGCCCGCGGCTGATAGGCCTGTTATACTTTCGTCTTCCTGACGTGATGGTCCCTCCGCTTCGCGGACTCCGGCCACACAAACGAAGGGCGGCCCCCGCAGCGGTTCCGGGTGGGGGTGTGATGAGGTGGTCCCGCGCTGGAGTAGCGCGGGCGGCCCCGGGGGAAACCCCAGGTCCAACCCCATCCGGCGCCGGAGCCTGGGCACACTCCCCAGGCCGGTTCATGAAACCAATGGTTTCACGGGCTTCCATGTAAACCGGAACCTTGTTAGTATCGCTAGTTCACTTTTTTGATCCATCCTGCCGGATTGGCGTGCCCGAGGCGCGCTGTCGGCCATCACTCAGCTGGAGAACCGCGTCATGGCGCGTATTGCAGGCGTCAACCTGCCAGCCCAGAAGCATGTCTGGGTCGGGTTGCAAAGCATTTACGGCATCGGCCGTACCCGTTCGAAGAAGGTCTGCGAAGTCGCAGGCGTTGCTTCGACCACCAAGATCCGCGATCTGTCGGAGCCGGAAATCGAGCGCCTGCGCGCCGAAGTCGGCAAGTACATCGTGGAAGGCGATCTGCGCCGTGAAATCGGTATCGCGATCAAGCGCCTGATGGACCTGGGCTGCTACCGCGGCCTGCGTCACCGTCGTGGCCTCCCGCTGCGTGGCCAGCGCACCCGTACCAACGCCCGCACCCGCAAGGGTCCGCGCAAGGCGATCAAGAAGTAAGGGACTGAGAAATGGCTAAGCCCGCTGCTAAGACCAAGAAGAAGATCAAGCGCGTCGTCACCGACGGCGTTGCCCACGTCCACGCTTCGTTCAACAACACCATCGTCACCATCACCGACCGCCAGGGCAATGCTCTGTCGTGGGCGACCTCCGGTGGCGCTGGCTTCCGCGGTTCGCGCAAGTCGACCCCGTTCGCTGCCCAGGTGGCTGCTGAAAAGGCCGGTCGTGCTGCGCTGGACTACGGCGTGAAGTCGCTGGAAGTCCGCATCAAGGGCCCGGGTCCGGGCCGTGAGTCGGCCGTGCGTTCGTTGAACAACGTCGGCTACAAGATCACCAACATCATCGACGTGACGCCTATCCCGCACAACGGGTGCCGTCCGCCGAAGAAGCGTCGCGTCTAAAGGGAGCGATAAGAAATGGCTCGTTATATCGGTCCTACCTGTAAGCTCGCCCGCCGCGAAGGCGCCGACCTGTCCCTGAAGAGCCCGGCGCGTGCGCTGGACTCGAAGTGCAAGCTGGAGCAGAAGCCCGGCCAGCACGGCGCCACTGCCCGCAAGGGCAAGCTGTCCGACTACGCCACCCAGCTGCGTGAAAAGCAGAAGGTCAAGCGTATCTACGGCCTGCTGGAGCGTCAGTTCCGCAACTACTACAAGAAGGCCTCGACCAAGAAGGGCAACACCGGCGAGAACCTGCTGCAGCTGCTGGAAACCCGCCTGGACAACGTCGTCTACCGCATGGGCTTCGCCGTGACCCGTCCGGCTGCCCGTCAGCTGGTGTCGCACCGCGGCGTCACCGTGAATGGCAAGTCGGTCAACCTGGCTTCGTACCAGGTCAAGGCTGGCGACGCCATCGCCCTGTCTGAAAAGGCTGCCAAGCAGCTGCGCGTCCAGGAAGCCCTGACCGTCGCCGCCCAGCATGACCTGAGCCCGTCGTGGGTTGAAGTGGATTCCGGCAAGTTCACCGGCATCTTCAAGGCTGTTCCGGATCGTTCGGATCTGCCTGCGGACATCAACGAAGCGCTGATCGTCGAGCTGTATTCGAAGTAATTCACATTGGAGAGCCCCCGGCGACGGCCGGGGGTTCACTAGGAGAACCCGCAACATGACGGTTACCGCCAACCAGGTTCTGCGTCCTCGCGGTCCGCAGATCGAACGCCTTACCGACACCCGTGCAAAGGTCGTTATCGAACCTTTGGAGCGGGGTTACGGGCATACGCTGGGTAATGCCCTGCGTCGCGTGCTGCTGTCGTCCATCCCGGGCTTCGCCATCACGGAAGTCGAAATCGACGGCGTGTTGCATGAGTACACCACGGTCGAAGGTCTGCAGGAGGACGTGCTCGAAGTCCTGCTGAACCTGAAGGACGTGGCCATCCGTATGCACTCCGGCGACAGCGCCACCCTGTCCCTGTCCAAGCAGGGCCCGGGCGTTGTCACCGCTGCCGACATCAAGGTCGACCACAATGTGGAGATCCTGAACGGCGACCATGTGATCTGCCACCTGACCAAGGATACGGCGATCAACATGCGTCTGAAGATCGAACGTGGTTTCGGCTACCAGCCGGCTGCCGCGCGTCGTCGTCCGGACGAAGAAACCCGTGCCATCGGCCGCCTGGTCCTGGATGCCTCGTTCTCGCCGGTCCGCCGTGTCGCCTACGCCGTGGAAGCGGCGCGTGTCGAACAGCGTACCGACCTGGACAAGCTGGTCATCGATATCGAGACCAACGGCACCATCGATGCCGAGGAAGCCGTGCGCACCGCCGCCGACATCCTCAGCGACCAGCTGTCGGTGTTCGGTGACTTCACCCACCGCGACCGCGGTGCGGCCAAGCCGGCCAACAACGGCGTGGATCCGGTGCTGCTGCGCCCGATCGACGATCTGGAGCTGACCGTGCGTTCGGCCAACTGCCTGAAGGCTGAAAGCATCTACTACATCGGCGATCTGATCCAGAAGACCGAAGTGGAGCTGCTGAAGACCCCGAACCTGGGCAAGAAGTCGCTCACCGAGATCAAGGAAGTGCTGGCTCAGCGCGGCCTGTCCCTCGGCATGAAGCTCGAGAACTGGCCGCCGGCCGGCGTCGCCAGCCACGGCATGCTGGGCTGATATCGGTAATGCCTGGAGGCTCCACCGCTCGCGGTGGAGCCTTCAACGCAACACACCATGCCACGACGAACCGCAGGTTCGCGGGCAGGTCGTCCAGGACGGGCGGCCAGGACCAACCGCAGTCCGCGCAGTAACGCCAGGATGGCGACAACGATCCACACAGCCGCATCATTAACCAAGGAATATCACCATGCGTCACCAGAAGTCTGGCCGTAAGTTCAGCCGCACCAGCGCGCACCGCGAAGCGATGTTCAAGAACATGGCCGCCTCGCTGTTCAAGCACGAGCTGATCAAGACCACCCTGCCGAAGGCCAAGGAACTGCGCCGCGTTGCCGAGCCGCTGATCACTCTGGCCAAGGTCGACTCGGTCGCCAACCGCCGTCTGGCCTTCGCCCGCCTGCGCGACAACGAAGCCGTGGGCAACCTGTTCACCATCCTGGGCCCGCGCTACGCGAACCGTCCGGGCGGCTACCTGCGCCTGCTGAAGTGCGGTTTCCGCGCCGGCGACAACGCACCGATGGCCTACGTCGAGCTGGTTGACCGTCCGGTCGTGGCCGAGGAAGTGGCCGAGTAATCGGACCGCTCCAACGCGACACAGCGAAAGCCCGGCGCCTGCCGGGCTTTTGCGTTTCCCGGGGTCGGAGCCCTTTCCGCAGGAAAGGGCTCTGACCCCAAGCAGGCAGCACCGCAGGTCAGATCCCTTTGCATTCGCAAAGGGATCCGACCCGCACCGTTCCGACAGGCGTCACCTGTGGCGGTTCGAATGGGGCGCGCTCTCGGTTACGCTTGGCGCCTTGATCCATTCGAGCGTTGACGATGAATCCACTGCGCTGGCCCTTCCGCGCCCAGTTCTTCCTGGGCTTCCTGATCTGCGCGGGCCTGCTCGGCTACGCGATCTTCCTGCAGCTGAAGATGGGCCTGGAGCCGTGCCCGCTGTGCATCTTCCAGCGCCTGGCTTTTGCCGCGCTGGGCCTGTTGTTCCTGATCGGTGCGCTGCACGGGCCGTCCAACCGTCCCGGCCGCGCCACCTACGGCGTGCTCGCCTTCATCGCGGCGGCCGTCGGCGTGGGCATCGCTGCGCGCCACGTCTACGTGCAGATGCTGCCGCCGGAGATGGGCGCGACCTGTGGCCCGCCGCTGAGCTTCCTGCGCGAGACCATGGGGCCGCTGGAAGTGTTCCGCACGGTGCTGACCGGTACCGGCAACTGCGGCAACATCGACTGGACGTTCCTGGGCCTGACCATGCCGATGTGGTCGGGCGTGTGGTTCGTGCTGCTGGCGCTGTGGGCACTGGTGGTGTCGCTGCGCAAGGTCAAGCGCTGAAGCAGAATGGGGTCGGATCCCTTTGCATCGCAAAGGGCTCTGACCCCATTTCCGGTGCGGGGTCAGAGCCCTTTCCTGCGGAAAGGGATCCGACCCCTGTCTCCTCAGAAGTCCTGCTGCAGGCTCAGGTAGGCGCCGCGGCGCGGTCCCCATTGCGGGGCGAACACGCCGACACCGCCGCCATCGCGCAGCTGGTAGCTGCGATCCAATGCGTTGATCACGGCCAGCTGCACGTGCAGCGGATGGCCGCTGTCGGCATTGAAATCGTGCCCGGCGCTGAGGTTCACCTGCAGGTAGGACGGCAGCTCGCCGCCGTTGGGCACGCCCTCGATATCCGAACGCAGGCCGCTGCCGAACACGTAGTTGGCACCGACCCGGTTGTGCCCGGCGAAGGCGTAGCTGAAGCCCCCCGACGACGTCAGCTTCTGGTCGTGGTCCAGGTGGATCCAGTGGTCGGCCACATAGGCCAGCGCGTCCGGATCGAGGTTGTACTGGCTGGTGATGACCTGGGTGCCGATGGCCTTGTTGTACGCCGCGTTGAAGTAGGCGCTGAACGGACCGCTGCTGTAGTCGGCACTGAACTCCAGCCCACGGATATGGCCGCGGCGGTAGTTGAACGTCGAGTAGATGTAGGCGGCGCCGAACTGGCCTTCGTCCTGCAGGCGCGCGACGCGGCGGTCGTACGCGTCCAGGCCCAGGGTCAGGTGTTCACCCAGCTGCTGCGAGACGCCGATGTCGTAGTAGTCGCTGCGTTCGGCCAGCGGAATGTTGTTGCCGCCGCCCGGCTGCTGGTTGGTGGTGCCGTCGTACAGGGCGATATCGCTGCTGGCGATCAGCTCACTGGCCGGTGGCGTGAAGTAACGCGAATAGCCGGCATGCACGGTGGTGCTGTCGCTGGCATTCCAGACCGCGCCCAGGCGGGGGCTGAGCTGGCCCTCGGTGCGGCCGAAGGCCTTGTAGCGATCACCACGCAGGCCGTAGTTCACTGTCCAGTCGTCGCCGATCTTCCACTCATCCTGCACGTACACCGCCAGCGTACTGGCGTGGAAGGCGCTGCGGTCTGGAATCAGCAGTGGCGTGGTGCTGGATTGCTGGCCGGCGCCATCGACCGGGAACACCCAGCTGTTGTTGCTGGCGCGCGCATTCTCGTAGTTGCCGTACAGGCCGTAGCGCAGCGTGTGGTCGTTGCCCAGCGGGGTGGAGAGGTCGGCCTGCAGCGTGTTGGCGCGGTTGCTGCGCTGGACCTGGGAGGCGACGCCACTGAATACCAGATCGCCGATGACATCCGGGTTGAACGCCACGTCGCTGTAGCGCTGCCCGGCGGACAGCTGGTAGGCGGTGCCGCCCAGCGTGCCCTGCAGCACCAGCATGCCGAAGCGGGTGGTCTCGCGCTGGGTTTCATCCAGCTGGCTGGAGTCGAAGGTGGTCGTGTCCAGGTAACCGAACTGCGGGGTCTGCCCGGGATTGACCGGGATCTGGAAGCGATTGTTGGCAAAGCCGGCGAACACGCTCAGGCGGGTGTTCTCGTTGACCAGGTAGGTCAGGTCGGCGAAGGCTTTGCCCTGGTGCGTGTCGTCGTGCAGCGGCTTCCGCGAGCGGGTCGGGTTCTCCAGGCCGACCTCGTTCTGGTCGTAGTTGCCGGTCAGGAACCAGCTCCAGCGCCCTTGATTGCCCCACCACGAGGCATTCGGATTGATCTTGCCGAACGAGCCTGCGGTCAGACCGGCGCTGCCGCCATTGCCGAGCTCGGCGCCGCTGCGGGTGGTGATGTCGACCACCGCAGCGGTGCGCTCGCCGAACTGCGCCGGCAGCGCCCCGTCCATCAGGCGGATGCTCTTGATGGTGCGGGCATCCAGGGTCTGGCCGAAGCCGGAGATCGATTCGGGCAGCAGTACGCCGTTGATGCGGTACTGCAGGTTCGCGTGGTCGCCGCGCACGTGCACGCCACCGTAGGAATCCTGGACCACGCCCGGAGCCTGCAGCAGCACCTGGCTGAGCGGCGCGGAGGCACCCAGCGGCTGCTTCTGGATGTCCTCGGCGGTGATCTGGTACTGGCTGCTGCCGATGTCCGGCGACAGCGCATTGCGGGCCTGGTCGAGCTGGGCGCTGACAGTGACCGTGTCGAGGTCCTTGACGGGAGCGGCGGCATCGGCGGCCATAGCGAGGCTGGGCAGACTGGCCAGGGTCAGGGCGAAGGTAATGCCGGTAGCGAGCAGGGAGGGCTTCATGGCAGATAGGCTGTGGAAGGGGCCGACGGGGATGCAGTGTTACTTCGTAACAGTGAGTGGCGAATCATGCGCCTGTCCGGGCGGCCGTGGCCATGCGGTTTCTGGCCGATCGCGATGCCCTTTCCCCGGCGTTCAGTCATGTGCAGGGCGTGCCCAGCCCTTTGCGCCAGCGGCTGGCTCTGCGACCATGACCGCCCCCCTCCCCGGAAGTCTGTAATGAGCCTGTCCGCCGTTCCGCCCGTCCTCGATCCTGCCGCGACCGCCGCTGGCGCTGCCTGGTCGCCGGAGAGCTGGCGCGGCAAGACCGCGCTGCAGATGCCGACCTACCCGGACCCGGTGGCGCTGGACGCTGCACTGCATGAGCTGAAGCGCCTGCCGCCGCTGGTCACCTCGTGGGAAATCCTGGCGCTGAAGCAGCAGTTGGCCGAGGCCCAGGAAGGCAAGCGCTTCCTGCTGCAGGGCGGCGACTGCGCCGAGAACTTCAGCGACTGCGAATCGGGCACGATTTCCAACCGGTTGAAAGTGCTGCTGCAGATGAGCCTGGTGCTGGTGCATGGCCTTCGCCAGCCGGTGATCCGCGTCGGGCGCTTTGCCGGCCAGTACGCCAAGCCGCGTTCGGCCGATACCGAGACCCGCGACGGCGTGACCCTGCCCAGCTACCGCGGCGATGTGATCAATGCGCCGGCGTTCACCGAGGCGGCGCGCCTGCCGGATCCGAAGCGGATGCTGCAGGCGCATGCGCATTCGGCGATGACCATGAACTTCGTGCGTGCGCTGATCGATGGCGGCTTCGCCGACCTGCATCATCCGGAGTACTGGAACCTGGAGTGGGTGCGGCATTCGCCGCTGGCCGCCGAGTACCAGAAGATGGTGGCGTCGATCGGCGATGCAGTGCACTTCATGGAGACCCTGGCCGGGGCCCGCGTGCACAACCTCAACCGCATCGACTTCTACACCTCGCATGAAGCCCTGCTGCTGCCCTACGAGCAGGCGCTGACCCGCCAGGTGCCGCGCCAGCAGGGCTGGTTGAACCTGAGCACGCATTACCCGTGGATCGGCATGCGCACCGCCGCGCTTGACGGCGCGCACGTGGAATACCTGCGTGGCGTGCGCAATCCGATTGCGATCAAGGTGGGCCCGTCGGTGACGCCGGACCAGCTGCTGCGCCTGATCGATGTGCTCAACCCGCATGACGAGCCGGGTCGACTGAGCTTCATCCACCGCATGGGTGCAGCGCAGATTGCCGAGAAGCTGCCGCCGCTGCTGGACGCGGTCAAGCGCGATGGCCGTCGCGTGCTGTGGGTGTGTGACGCGATGCATGGCAACACCGAAAGCACCGCCAATGGCTTCAAGACGCGCCGCTTCGACAACGTGCGTGGCGAAGTGGAGATGTCGTTCGATCTGCATGCGGCCGCAGGCACGCGACTGGGCGGTGTGCACCTGGAACTGACCGGCGAAGACGTGACCGAATGCACCGGTGGCGCGCGCGAACTGACCGAGCGCGACCTGGAACGTGCGTATCGTTCGACGGTGGACCCGCGTTTGAACTACGAGCAGTCGCTGGAGATCGCGATGGCGATCGTGCGCAAGCAGGAGCAGGTGCGGTAAGGGCGTTGCGGCAGGGCTTGCAGCCCTGCACCTGCTGACGCAACGGCAACGGCAACGGCAACGGCCCAAGCAACGGCCCAAGCAACGGCAACAGCATGCATTCCGTGGGATGGCGGGGCGATGTGGGCAGGCAGGACACGCCGTGAATCCCGCTCCGGGGTCCGGCACAGCCGCCAGCGGCTGGGCCGGACCGCGGAGCGGGATTCACGGCGTCTCCCGCAACCGGACCGACCCCGCCATCCCTCGGAATGCACGCTGTTGCTGTTGCTGTTGAGGTTGCCGGCCAGCGGCCGGCACTACCGCAGGTACAGGGCTGCAAGCCCTGCCGACCAACACCCTGCTTACGAACGACTGACGTGGCGCTCATGCGCCATGCGCGAGTCTGTCCACTTGGCTGTTCGAGTGGAGGTGGCAACGATGCACTGGCAAAGCGCACAGGCATACGCATGGCCGTTGGGATTGGCCGTAGTGGTGGGCGGCATCGGCGCGTGGCTGATCCTGTGGATCTACCATCGGCTGAAGGGGCGCGATCGTCGGCGCGCGCGTATCGGGCGTGTGCTCGGGCTGCCGATGGCCACCGCATGGCCGCTGCTGCTGTTGATCCCTGCATTGCAGGCCACGCCGCTGCAGGATCCCGTTCTGGGCAACCTGCAACGGGTGCTGCATATCGCGCTGACCGCGTGCTTCATCTGGCTGCTGGTGCGGGCGGTGGCGGCGGGCGAACGTGCCATCCTGCGCAGCCATCCCATCGATGTCTCCGACAACCTGGAAGCGCGCCGCATCCAGACCCAGACGCGGGTGCTCAGCCGTGTGCTGATGGGTGGCATCATCGTGCTGGGCGCATCGCTGGTGCTGCTGACCTTCCCGATGGTGCAGAAGATCGGCACCGCGCTGCTGGCCTCGGCGGGCCTGATCGGCCTGGTGGCCGGTATCGCCGCAAAGCCCGTGTTCGGCAATCTGATCGCCGGCCTGCAGATCGCAGTGACGCAGCCGATCCGGCTGGATGATGTGGTGATCGTCGAAGGCGAGTGGGGGCGCATCGAGGAGATCGGCAGCAGCTATGTGGTGGTGCGCATCTGGGATGAGCGGCGAATGGTGGTGCCGCTGACCTGGTTCATCGAGAACCCCTTCCAGAACTGGACGCGGCGCAGCGCCGACCTGCTCGGCACCGCGTTCCTGTGGCTGGACTATCGTGCCCCGGTGGCAGCGATCCGTGCCGAGCTGGAACGCATCTGCCGCGGTGAAGCGCTGTGGGATGGCCGGGTCTGCGTGACCCAGGTGACCGAGACCAGCGAGCGCGCGATCCAGGTGCGCCTGCTGGTCAGTGCGCGCAGCTCCGGTGATGCCTTCGATCTGCGCTGCCTGGTGCGCGAACGCATGCTCGATTTCCTCGCGCGCGAGCATCCGCAGTCGCTGCCGCAGGTGCGTGCGCGGCTGCAGCATGCAGACGAACTGGACATGCCGCGCGGTCCACGTGCGCGCACTGCGGATGTGCGTTCGCCGGGGGCTGAAGACGGTGAGGCGGCGATCGTGCCGGTGGAGCCCGACCAGCCGCTGTAGAGCCGAGCCATGCTCGGCTGCTTTCGATTTTCCGTTGAAGCCGAGCGTGGGCTCGGCTCTACAGAAACACGATCACGGCTCGCCGGCGTCGATCAGGGTGTCGGTGTCGAAGTGCGGCGGGCGTCGCGCGCGGGTGCGCTGTTCGTAGGCGTAGGCCATTTCGATCAGCTTCGGTTCGCTCCAGGCGGTGCCCATGAACAGCAGGCCGACCGGCAGGCCATTGATCTGGCCCATCGGCACGCTGAGGCTGGGATAGCCGGCGACGGCGGCGGCGCTGTAGCTCTCGCCGGGGAAGTCGTCGCCTTCGCTGCGGATCGGCCACGCCACACCGGTGGTCGGCGCCACCAGGGCATCGAGCTGGTGGGCGGCGAGGGCGGCGTCGATGCCTTCCGCGCCGGCCAGCCGGCGCGCATTGCTGCGTGCACGGATATAGGCGGGGTCGGCCAGGCCGGCGGTAGCGTCGGCCGCCACCAGCAGTTCCTGGCCGAACAGGCCCAGCTCCTGCTTGCTGTGCGCCTGGTTGAAGGCGATCAGGTCGGCCAGGCTGCGTAGTGGCGCGCGATGGGTGCTGAAGTAGCGCTCCAGCCCGGCCTTGAATTCGTACAGCAGCACCGTGCGTTCCGCCTCGGCCCAGGCGCCCTGGTTGGGCAGCTCCACCGGCACCACGAAGGCACCCGCCCGACGCAGCTCGGTGGCCGCCTGTTCGATCAGCGGCGGCATGCCGCGGTATTTCAGCAGCGGTGTCTGCAGCAGGCCGATGCGCTTGCCACGCAGGCCCTGCGGGTCCAGGCGCGCGGTGTAGTCGTACACCGCGCGGCCAGGCATGGTCGCCGTGGCCGGGTCGGCATCGTCGCGGCCGGCGATAGCGGTCAGCACGGCTGCAGCGTCGGCGACGCTGCGGGTCATCGGCCCTGCGGTGTCCTGGCTGAAGGAAATCGGGATGATGCCCTCGCGGCTGACCAGGCCGACGGTCGGCTTGAGGCCGACGATGCCATTGACCGCCGCAGGGCAGACGATGCTGCCGTCGGTTTCGGTGCCGATCGCCACGCTGGCCAGGTTGGCGGCGACCGCCACCGCGCTGCCGCTGCTGGAACCGCAGGGCGAGTGGCTGAGGCGATAGGGATTGCGGGTCTGGCCGCCGCGTGCGCTCCAGCCGGACACCGAATCGTTGCCGCGGAAATTGGCCCACTCGCTGAGATTGGTCTTGCCCAGCACCACCGCGCCGGCGTCGCGCAGCCGGCGCACCAGGTAGGCGTCGTCCGGGCGGAACCCCTGCAGGGCCAGCGAGCCGGCGCTGGTGGCCATCGGGGCGGCGTTGATGTTGTCCTTCAGCAGTACCGGAATGCCGTGCAGCGGGCCGCGCAGGCGTCCATCACGGCGCTCGCGGTCGCGCGCAGCGGCTTCCTTCAGTGCATCCGGGTTGAGCTCGATCACCGCGCGCAGGCGCGGCCCGGTGCGGTCCAGGGTGGCGATGCGCTGCAGGTAGGCCTGGGTCAGGGTGGTGCTGTCCAGCTCACCGGCGCTCATCCGCGCCTGCAGGTCGGTGACATCGGTTTCGGCGTACGGGAACGGCACGTTGCGGCTCGCGGGTTCGGCCGCATGCGCGCTGGACGCGGCCGGGCTGCAGCCAGCCGAAAGCAGCGCAGGCAGCGCGGCAAGCAGGCAGGTCAGCAGAGGCGGCAAGGACGGGCGCATGGGGCGGCTTGGTCGGCTCCAATCCCCAGTGTAGCCGGTGCTCAGCGGTGGCGCTTGCGCAGGTCGCGGGCGAGGACGTAGACCACGATCAGGTTGATCGCCAGGATCGTCCACGATGGCCAGCCGGGATGGCGGATGATCGCGAAGATGTCGAAAGGCAGGTACAGGGAGGCGGTCAGGCAGCCCAGCCAGGAGGCCCAGGCCTTGGCCCGCCACAGGCCCCAGGCTTCGACCAGGTGCAGCAGGCCGTAGCCGATCATCCCCGCCGCGGCCAGGTGGACCGCGTCGGGGCTGATCATGTGCAGCAGCGAGGGCAGGGTGCCATGGTCCGGATCCAGGCTGAAACGCCGGATCAGGACCATGATGCCGTGCCGCAGCGGCTGCGGTCCGAGCACTTCCAGCCCGGTGGCGGCCAACAGCGCCAACATCGCCTTGCTCGCTTCGAGCAGGGCGATGACGTGGAGGCCCGGATGCCGGTGCGGATCCGGGTTGTAGCCGCTCTGGTCCACGGGTGCTGGCTCAGCCGCCGCGCGAAGCCTTCTTGCGGTCGCTTTCGGTCAGGAACTTCTTGCGCAGACGGATCTCCTTGGGGGTGATCTCGACCAGCTCGTCGTCTTCGATGAAGTCCAGGGCCTGTTCCAGCGAGTACTTGATCGCCGGGGTCAGCTGGATCGCGTCGTCCTTGCCCGAAGCGCGCATGTTGGTCAGCGGCTTGGTCTTGATCGCGTTGACGGTCAGATCGTTGTCCTTGGAGTGGATGCCGACCAGCTGGCCTTCATACACGTTGTCGCCTTCGGCAGCGAAGAGCTTGCCGCGCTCCTGCAGCGGACCCAGCGAGTAGGCGGGAGTGACGCCCGGCGCATTGGCGATCATCACGCCGTTGATGCGCTTGGCGATCGCGCCCTGTTCCTTCGGACCGTAATGGTCGAACACGTGGAACAGCAGGCCCGAACCCTGGGTCAGGGTCTTGAACTCGTTCTGGAAACCGATCAGGCCACGGGCCGGGATCTGGTATTCCAGGCGCACACGGCCCTTGCCGTCCGGTTCCATGTTCTTCAGCTGGCCCTTGCGGGTACCCAGCTTTTCCATCACGCCGCCCTGGTGGATTTCTTCGATGTCCACCACCAGCTGCTCGATCGGCTCCATCATCTGGCCGTCGATTTCCTTGATGATCACTTCCGGGCGCGACACCGCCAGCTCGTAGCCTTCACGGCGCATGTTCTCGATCAGCACCGACAGGTGCAGTTCGCCGCGGCCGGAGACCAGGAACTTGTCGGCGTCTTCCAGCTGTTCGACCTTCAGTGCCACGTTGTGGACCTGCTCGCGGTCCAGGCGGTCCTTGATCTGGCGGCTGGTCAGGAACTTGCCACCGGACAGGTCCTTGTTGCCGGCGAACGGCGAGTTGTTGACCTGGAAGGTCATCGAGATGGTCGGCTCGTCGACGGTCAGCGCCGGCAGGGCTTCGGGGGTATCCGGGTGGCACAGGGTGTCGGAGATGGTCAGCTCCGGAATGCCGGAGATGGCCACGATGTCACCGGCCTCGGCCGTCTCCTGCTCGATGCGCTCCAGGCCCAGGAAGCCCAGCACCTGGGCGACCTTGCCGTTGCGCTTCTTGCCTTCACGGTCGATGACGGCGACCTGCATGTTCTTCTTCAGGGTGCCGCGCTGGATGCGGCCGATGCCGATCACGCCCACGAAGTTGTTGTAGTCCAGCTGGCTGATGCGCATCTGGAACGGGCCTTCCGGGTCCACTTCCGGACGCGGGGCGTGCTGCATGATCGCTTCGTACAGCGGGGTCATGTCGCCGTCGCGCACGGTGTCTTCCAGGCCGGCGTAGCCGTTCAGGGCCGAGGCGTAGACGATCGGGAAGTCCAGCTGCTCATTGGTGGCGCCGAGCTTGTCGAACAGGTCGAAGACCTGGTCGATCACCCATTCCGGACGCGCGCCCGGACGGTCGATCTTGTTGACCACGACGATCGGCTTGAAGCCCATCGCGAAGGCCTTCTGGGTGACGAAGCGGGTCTGCGGCATCGGGCCGTCCATCGCATCGACCAGGATCAGCACGGTGTCGACCATCGACAGCACGCGCTCGACCTCACCACCGAAGTCGGCGTGGCCGGGGGTGTCGACGATGTTGATCCGGTTCTTGATGCCGGTCTTCTTGTCTTCCCAGGTGATGGCGGTGTTCTTGGCCAGGATGGTGATGCCGCGTTCCTTTTCCTGGTCGTTGCTGTCCATCACGCGCTCGGCGAGGACGGTACGCTCGGACAGGGTGCCGGACTGCTTCAGCAGCTGGTCGACCAGGGTGGTCTTGCCATGGTCGACGTGGGCGACGATGGCGATGTTGCGAAGATTTTCGATGGACATACGAAAGGGGGCCAGTCGGCGCCGGATTTGGAAAAAGAAGTCCAACATTATACGTCGAACTTGACGATTCGCGAAAAGGTGGATTTCACGCCTGTCACGGGGCCCATTCAGCTGGGCATCCGCCGCCCCGGCCGGGGCCGCCAGGACCCGGCTGCGCGGCTCCCCGTCCGGGGGCTGAAGCGGGGCGCTTCACCAATGGTCGAAGCCGCCGCCGACACGAGGCGGGTGTAAACTAGGTGGCTAGACGCATTCCCCTTTGCATCAAGGATCTTCATGTCCCTCATCGCCACTTTCGACACCACCCAGGGCCCGATCAAGGTCGAGCTGTTCGCCGACAAGGCACCGCTGACCGTGGCCAACTTCGTGAACCTGGTCAAGCACGGCTTCTATGACGGCCTGATCTTCCACCGCGTTATCGCCGACTTCATGATCCAGGGCGGCTGCCCGCAGGGTCGTGGCACCGGCGGCCCGGGCTACAAGTTCGAAGACGAGAAGAATGGCGTGAAGCACGAGGTCGGCTCGCTGTCGATGGCCAACGCCGGCCCGAACACCAACGGCAGCCAGTTCTTCATCACCCACATCAAGACCGATTGGCTGGACGGCCGCCACACCGTCTTCGGCAAGGTCCTGGAAGGCCAGGCGATCGTCGATTCGGTCAAGCAGGGCGACGTGATCCATTCGATTACCCTGGAAGGCGACGTCGACGCCGTGCTGGCCGCCCAGGCCGACCGCGTCGCGGAGTGGAACAAGCACCTCGCCGCCTGATCCCCCTTCGAAACGGCCACCCACGGGTGGCCGTTTCCCTGTTCCCCGCCGCCCGCCAGGCCTGCGTGGCTCTGCCCGCGGCGTCCCATCAAACGCTTGCAAGCAAGAGGAAACCCCCATGAAAGCACCCGTTCGTGTTGCCGTGACCGGCGCCGCCGGCCAGATCGGTTATGCCCTGCTGTTCCGCATCGCCTCCGGCGAAATGCTGGGCAAGGACCAGCCGGTCATCCTGCAGCTGCTGGAACTGCCGGTCGACAAGGCCCAGGCCGCCCTGAAGGGCGTGATGATGGAGCTGGAAGACTGCGCCTTCCCGCTGCTGGCCGGCATGGTCGGCACCGATGATGCCGAAGTCGCGTTCAAGGACGCCGACATCGCCCTGCTGGTTGGCGCACGTCCGCGTGGCCCGGGCATGGAGCGCAAGGACCTGCTGCTGGAAAACGCCAAGATCTTCACCGCCCAGGGCGCGGCGCTGAACAAGGTCGCCAGCCGTGACGTGAAGGTGCTGGTGGTCGGCAACCCGGCCAACACCAATGCCTACATCGCCATGAAGTCGGCCCCGGACCTGAAGCCGGAAAACTTCACCGCCATGCTGCGCCTGGACCACAACCGCGCGCTGAGCCAGCTGTCGACCAAGCTCGGCAAGCCGGTCGGTGGCATGGAGAAGCTGGTCGTGTGGGGCAACCACAGCCCGACCATGTACCCGGACTACCGTTTCGCCACCGCCGATGGCGCGTCGATCGCCGATGCGATCAACGACCAGGAATGGAACGCCAACACCTTCATCCCGACCGTGGGCAAGCGCGGCGCGGCGATCATCGAAGCCCGTGGCTCGTCTTCGGCCGCTTCGGCCGCCAACGCTGCCATCGACCACGTTCGTGACTGGGTGCTGGGCAGCAACGGCAAGTGGGTCACCATGGGCGTGCCGTCCGACGGTTCCTACGGCATTCCGGAAGGCGTGATCTTCGGCTTCGCAGTGACCACCGAGAACGGCAAGTACACCCTGGTGAAGGATCTGCCGATCGACGACTTCAGCCAGAAGTACATCGACAAGACCCTGGCCGAGCTGGAAGAAGAGCGCGCCGGCGTTGCCCACCTGCTGGGCTGATGCAGGCGGTACCGGCTCGAGGCGGTACCTCTTTCATCAAGGTAGGTGTCGACCGCTGGTCGGTACATTCCCATCGAGGTAGGTACCGACCGTTGGTCGGTACGCAGAACGGGGAAGCTTCGGCTTCCCCGTTTCTGTTTGGACGGATACGGAGCCGCATGATCCACCTGCATTACATCGACGACGCGCTGCTGGTGGCCGAGAAGCCGGCCGGCCTGCTGTCCGTGCCCGGCCGCGGCGCCGAGAACCAGGATTGCGTGGTCGCGCGCCTGCAGGCGCTGTACCCGGATGCGTTGACCGTGCACCGCCTGGACCAGGTGACCTCCGGCCTGCTGCTGCATGCGCGCGGCAAGGACATGCAGGTGGCGTTGTCGATGCAGTTCGAGCAGCGCCAGGTCGGCAAGCGTTATGAAGCGATCGTGGAGGGGCTGCTTGAAGGCGATGCCGGCGATGTGGACCTGCCACTGATCGTGGACTGGTCAAACCGGCCGAAGCAGATGATCGATCACGAACGCGGCAAGCCGGCGCTGACGCGCTGGCGCGTAATGGCGCGTGATGCCGAAGCGCAGCGCACGCGCGTGGCGCTGGAGCCGGTTACTGGCCGCAGCCATCAACTGCGCCTGCACATGGCCAGTCTCGGCCATCCCATCGTTGGCGATGTGCTGTATGACGCCGCGCCTGCGCAGCGCGTGCATCTGCATGCGCGCAGCCTGCGGTTCACCCACCCGGTGACGGGCGAGGCGCTCGCGTTCGAGTCCGCCACTCCGTTCTAGGGGTTCGGCAGGGCTTGCAGCCCTGCACCTGCTACGAACCGGAGCAACGTCAAAGGCCAAGGCGGCTCTGGTCTTCTGCTTGCTGGGCGGGGCGGTGTGGGTTGGCAGGACACGCCGTAAACCCCCCTCCGGGGGCCGGCCCAGCCGCTGGCGGCTGTGCGTTCGGGCGCTTGCAAAGCAGTGCTTCGCAAGCAAAGCGCCCTCACCCAAGGGGACTCGATGGCGCCATCCATGGCGCCAACGGTCCTGCCAACCCACACCGCCCCACCCCCGACAGATTGCTGCGGCGGTTGGTAACGGCTGTCGCTGTTGGTGTTGGTAGGTGTCGACCTTGGTCGACACGATTTTTCTGTCAGATATCGAATTGAATATTGAATCTGGGGATCCGACCCCGTGCTCCGACAGATCGCGGAAGTCTGTCGAAGGCGGGGTGGGTCCGGTTGCGGGGGCGTGAGCCGCATGGATGCGGCGACCGAGCCTCCATGGACGGATTCACGGTGTCCCCCGCAACCGGACCCACCTCGCCATCCCACGGGAAACCCGCTGTTGCTTCGGCTGTTGCTTCTGAGGTTGCCGGCCAGCGGCCGGCACTACCGCGGGTGCAGGGCGCAGCCCTGCATGAAAACCCCACCCCCTACCAAGGTAGGGCGGCCCGCGCGGCAGCGCCGGACTATCCTCGAACCCATGACTTTGTCTGGGAGGGCTGCGTCATGAACTACGAGGAAACCTACCGTCGCTCGATCGACGCGCCGGAGGCCTTCTGGGGCGAGGAAGCCAAGCGCATCCATTGGCACAAACCGCCGCAGCAGGTACTCGACTACAGCAACCCGCCGTTCCGGCGCTGGTTTGTCGGCGGTGAAACCAATCTCTGCTACAACGCCGTCGACCGCCATCTGGCCGAGCGCGCCGACCAGCTCGCGCTGGTTGCCATTTCCACCGAGACCAGCAGCACCCGCGAGATCACCTATCGCCAGCTGTATCGGGAAGTGAACGACTTCGCTGCCGTGCTCAAGCACCTCGGCGTCGGTCACGGTGACCGTGTGGTGATCTACATGCCGAACATGGCCGAGGCGGTATTCGCCATGCTCGCCTGCGCGCGCATCGGTGCGGTGCATTCGGTGGTGTTCGGTGGCTTCGCCGCGCACAACCTGGCGCTGCGCATCGACGATGCCAAGCCGAAGCTGCTGATCGCCGCCGATGCCGGCATGCGCGGTGGCAAGCTGATTCCGTACAAGCCGATGGTCGATGCAGCCTGCGCCGAAGCCACGTCGCCACCGCCGCACGTGCTGATCGTGTCGCGCGGACTGGATGCCGCCGAACCACGCGTGCCGGGCCGCGATGTGGAGTACGCCGCGCTGCGTGCGCAGATCGGTGAGGTCGACGTGCCGGTGCAGTGGCTGGAATCGAGCGAGCCGAGCTACCTGTTGTATACCTCGGGCACCACCGGCAAGCCGAAGGGCGTGCAGCGCGATGTCGGCGGCTACGCGGTGGCGATGGCACAGTCGATGGAAACCGTGTTCGACTGCAGGCCGGGGCAGGTGATGTTCTCCACTTCCGATGTCGGCTGGGCGGTAGGCCATTCCTACAATGTGTACGGCCCGCTGATCGGCGGCTGCACCTCGCTGCTGTACGAAGGGCTGCCGACCAACCCGGACCCGGGCATCTGGTGGGCGCTGTGCGAGCAGTACAACGTGCGCACGATGTTCTCGTCGCCCACTGCCATCCGCGTGCTGAAGAAGCACGATGCGGACTTCATCCATCGCCACGACCTGCGCGCGCTGAAATACCTGTTCCTGGCCGGCGAGCCGCTGGACGAACCGACCGCGCACTGGATCAGCGAAGCGCTCGGCAAGCCGATCATCGACAACTACTGGCAGACCGAGACCGGCTGGCCGGCGCTGACCCTGCTGCCGGGCCTGGAGATGAAGCCGGTGCGCTTCGGTTCGCCGGGCTTCCCCAACCTCGGCTACCGGATGAAGGTGATCGACGAGAACACCGGCGAGGAAGTCGCACCGGGGCAGAAGGGGGTGCTGGTGGTGTCGCCACCGTTGCCGCCGGGCTGCATGAGCACGGTGTGGAACGACGACAACCGTTTCCTGCAGAGCTACTTCAGCCACTTCAAGGAACTGCTGTACAGCTCGCTGGACTGGGCAATCCGCGACGACGATGGCTACACCTTCATCCTCGGCCGTACCGATGATGTGATCAACGTGGCCGGGCACCGGCTGGGCACGCGCGAGATCGAAGAGGCCATTTCGAGCCACCCGCGCGTGGCCGAGGCTGCCGTGATCGGGGTCAAGGACGAATTGAAGGGGCAGGTGCCGCTGGTGTTCGTCACCCTCAAGCAGGGCCTGGATGGCGAGGATCCGGCGCAAGTGGTGGCCGAGATGATGGCCACGGTGACCACCTCGCTCGGCGCAGTGGCCCGCCCGGCGCACGTGCACGTGGTCAACGCGCTGCCCAAGACCCGTTCGGGCAAGCTGCTGCGGCGCTCGTTGCAGGCGCTGGCCGAGCAGCGCGACCCGGGTGACCTGTCGACGCTGGACGATCCCGGCGCGCTGGAGGAGATCCGCCGGGCGCTGGGCCGTTGATCCGGTCGTGCCGGCTACTGGCCGGCCCCCCCCATCCACCCCGAGGTTGCCGGCCAGCGGCCGGCACTACCCGCAGTACTTGCGCTAAGCTCGGCCTGTCATCGACCTGCAATACGCGGCTCGCGCCGGGGAACGCGCGTGCCGTCCGGAGATGGCAACACAGGGGAGCGTGCCCGCGAGGGCGCGCTGGCATTGCGCATCGAGCGAGGGGGAGGCAATGGCATTGCTGCACGCCAAGACGGCTGCTGGCCGTCAGGAAATCGAAGACCGTAGCCGGCGCCTGCCGGCGGCACTGCGTTCGATCCTGCTGATGGTCGATGGCCATCGCAACGACACCGAACTGCGTGGCCTGTTCGAAGGCCTGCGGGCACCACCGGACGCACTGGAGCAATTGTCAGCACAGGGCCTGATCGAAGTGATCGGCGGAAGCGCAGAGGTGGCGCCGGCGCGCGGCATCAGCACCGGGCGCGAACACGACCCGGTGCTGTACCAGCAGTTGTACGACGCGATGAGCGAGGCGGTGCGCCGCCACCTGGGCCTGAAGGGCTACTTCATGCAGTTGAAGATCGAACGCTGCACCGATGCGCTGGCGCTGGAGCGCTTGTGCCCGGAGTTGCTGGCGGCGGTGGGCAAGGCACGCAGCCCGGCATTGGCGCAGCGCTGGTGGCAGGAAACCCAGTCGGCGGTGCTGAACGCTGGCAGTGAGGTCGTGCAGGCCTGAGCCACCGCGTAAAGTGATCGGTTCACTTCCCTACAAGGAGTCCCGCGTGCAGGACGACCACGACGACACCGACACCCCAGGCTGGGACGCGATCAATGCGGCGCTGGCGCCGCTGTATGCCGGCCAGGAGCCGCGCCACTTCGGCACCGCGCTTCCGTACACGCTCGGTGGCCAGGATCCACTGGATGGCATCAGCGTGTACTGGGCGGATGCGCCGGTACCGCACTGGCATTACATCACCTACGGCTTCTCCGAGCTGTACGCCAAGGAGAGCAGTGATGCAGATGCCAGCGGTTATGGCTTCGAGCTGACCTTCCGTCTGGCTGCCGAGGCCGGTGAGAACGCCGGCAGCACCCCGCCGGTGTGGCCGATGAACCTGCTGCAGAACCTGGCGCGTTACGTGTTCGGCAGTGGGAACGTGTTCGAGGATGGCCATCACCTCAACGCCAACGGTCCGATCGCGCTGGAGACCGGCACGCGGCTGTGCCATCTGGCCTTCATTGCGGACCCGCAGTTGCCGGCGCGGGACACGGCCAACGGCCATCTGCAGTTCCTGCAGTTGGTCGGATTGACCGATGAGGAGATGGAGGCGGTCAAGCGCTGGTCGACGCGTGGCGTGCTGCAGGCGCTGCTGCCGGCGATGCCGCTGTGGATCAGCGATCTGCATCGCGACAACCTGCTGGAGGACCCTGCGCTGGCACAGCGGGTGCAGGCCGGCAGCGAACGCGAGGGTTCCAGCACCGGCATGCTGTTCATCGAGACCCTGGACTGGCGGCAGGAGGCGGGCGTCACCACGCTGGTGCTCGGCGCCGGTCAGGTCGCCAGCGTGTGCGAACTGTTGCCGCTGCGCCTGCGCCACGGCAAATCGCTGGAACTGGCCAGCCGCGAGCGGCAGTGGGAGTTCATCGCGCACGGGGGCGGTGAAGCGGCGGACGTATCCGCCGACAGCGCGCGCTGGTCACTGGACGAGGCGGGCCTGCAGGCCCTGGCAGGGGTGCGCGCCGAGCGCGGGGTTTACCCGGTGGCGGGGGCGCTGCGCATCGAAGTGGTGCCGACCTACCTGCGCGATGCCAAGGGGGAAGTGATCCGCCAGATCGGCTGATCGCGCGAATGATATCGAGGGGTCGGAGCCGCCTGCTGCGCAGGCGGATCCGACCCCGTCTGGTGGCCGGTGGGGTCAGATCCGTCCGCCACGCGAACGGCTCTGACCCCTGACCAAGGTCAGGCCAGGCCTTCGGCCTTCAGCGCGGCCTGCACGCCGGCATCGGCATCCATGCGTGCCTTGTAGGCGGCCAGATTGTCCAGGCCCGACAGGTCGACCTTGGTGCCGGCGGCCCAGCGCAGGGTGATGTAGAAGTACGGGTCGGCGAAGCTGCGGAAGCCGGCCAGCCAGGGCTTGTCGGCCAGCTGCCTGTCGGCGGTCTCGAACAGGCCACGCAGGCGCTTGTGCGCGGCGGCGCGGATCGCGTCGTACTGGCCTTCGTCGGCAATGAACTTGCCCGGCGCGAACAGCGGCGAGAAGGCCGGGTGCACGTCGGAATTGACGAACGCCAGCCAGCGGGTGGCTTCGGCGCGCTGGCGCGGGCTGCCGTCACCGCCGAGGCCGGCCTGCGGGAAGCTGTCGGCGATATAGCCCATGATCGCGGCGTTCTGCAGCAGCACGAAGTCGCCGTCGACCAGCGCGGGCACCGCACCGGCCGGATTGATCTTGAGGAATTCCGGACCCTTCAGGGTGTCCTTGTTCAGCAGTTCAACCTCGAACGGCTGGCCGGTCCACTGCAGGGCGATGTGGTCGGCGGTGGAACAGGCACCGGGCTTGCTGTACAGCTTCATGGGAACTCCAGGTGATGCGGGCGGGAAACGCCCACTATCCCAGAGCCTGCCGGCAGGCGGCAACGCTGCCGCCGGCACGGATCGTTACGACTGCCGCGGCTTGAGGTTCTGCACCTTATAGAAGGTGTGATCGCCGATGGTGGCCACCTGGTAGGCATTGCGCCAGTTCGGGCTGGCGATGGACAGCGCGGCGAAGTGGCTGGCACCGGGCACGATCTCGCGGCGCTCGCCGGCCGGCAGCGCCCAGTTGCGCTCGGCGTCGAAGGCCACGTTCATTGCCTCGCTCCAGGCCGCGTCGTTGCCCAACTGGGTGCCGGGGGAGACGATGGTCGGTGCGAACTGCTTGCGCGCGGTGACCACCTGGCACATCGAGTCGCCCCACAGGCCACTGTCGAGACGGCGCAGTGCGACCTCGGCGACGGCCTGCTGGCCGCGCAGGGTCTGGTCGCGGGCTTCCAGGTAAACGGTGGTGCTCAAACACAGTGAATCAGCGGCCGGCTGCGGCAACAACTGCGACAGCCAGAGAATCCAGGCCAGTTTCATATAACTCCTTGCTCCGTATGGGCCGCACCCTCCGGTTCCGGCCGCAGGGCGACAGGAGGCGGGGTACGACTTGGCGTCATGGGGAGGCGGCCATCGGGGCCGCCCCGTTGGGCAGCCCCAAAAGAAACGACCAGTACCGATCGTGGGGCTGCGCCGGCTCACCGGAAACTGGCTGGTGAGCGGAAAGATGGCGCAAGGTAGGGGGGCGTAGCCGAACGCATCGTGAACCGCTCGGCTTGACATTCAGGTTCAATGAGGGTGACGGAAATCACATTCCGCCCCCCATTCAGGCGCTCATCAGAGCCCGGCGGCAACCCGGCTGCCCTGGTCGATGGCGCGCTTGGCGTCGAGTTCTGCGGCCACGTCGGCACCGCCGATCAGCTGCGCGTTGATGCCGGCCGCCTGCAGTTCGGCCTGCAGCGCGCGGTTGGGTTCCTGCCCGGCGCAGATCACCACATGGTCGACCGGCAGCAGCTGTTCGCTGCCGTCCACGCGGATGCGCAGGCCCGCGTCGTCCACGCCGAGGTACTCGACGCCACCGAGCATGCGCACGCCCTTGGCCTTCAGCGTGGCGCGATGGATCCAGCCGGTGGTCTTGCCCAGGCGCGCGCCGGGCTTGCCCGGGCTGCGCTGCAGCAGCCACAGCCGGCGCGGCGAGGTTTCAATCTCCGGCCTGGCCAGTGAGCCGCGGGCCTCGAAGGTGCTGTCCACGCCCCATTCGGCCATCCAGCGCTGCGGGTCGAGGGAGGGGGACTCGCCGGCGTGGCTGAGGAATTCGCCGACATCGAAGCCGATGCCGCCGGCGCCGATGATCGCCGCACTGGTGCCGACTTCGACCCGGCCCAGCAGCACGTCCAGGTAGCTGACCACCCTGGCGTGGTCGGCACCGGGGAAATCGACCTTGCGCGGGGTGATGCCGGTGGCCAGCACCACCTCGTCGAAGCCGGTCAGCTGGGCGGCATCGGCGCGAGTGCCGAGGCGCAGCTGCACACCGGTTTCGGCCAGTTTGTGGCGGAAGTAGCGCAGGGTCTCGTGGAACTCTTCCTTGCCGGGGATGCGCTTGGCCACGTTGAACTGGCCGCCGATCTCATCATTGGCGTCGAACAGGGTGACCTGGTGGCCACGCTGGGCAGCGACGGTGGCACAGGCCAGGCCGGCGGGGCCGGCACCGACCACGGCTACCTTCTTCGGCGTGGCGGTGGGGTGATAGACCAGCTCGGTCTCGTGCGCGGCGCGCGGATTGACCAGGCAGCTGGCCAGCTTGTTCTCGAACACGTGGTCCAGGCAGGCCTGGTTGCAGGCGATGCAGGTGTTGATCGCCTCGGCGCGGCCGGCACGGGCCTTGTTCGGCCACTGCGGGTCGGCCAGCAGCGGGCGTGCCAGCGACACCATGTCGGCGCCGCCAGCGGCGAGGATGCGCTCGGCGACGTCGGGCATGTTGATGCGGTTGGTCGCCACCAGCGGCACCTTCACATGCGGCTTGAGCTTGGCGGTGACCCCGGCGAAGGCAGCACGCGGCACCGAGGTGGCGATGGTCGGAATGCGCGCTTCGTGCCAGCCGATGCCGGAATTGATGATCGTTGCGCCGGCCGCCTCGATGGCCTGCGCCTGCTGCACGATTTCTTCCCAGCTGCTGCCGTCGTCGACCAGATCCACCAGCGACAGGCGATAGATGATGATGAAGTCCGGGCCGCAGGCCTCGCGGATGCGGCGTACGATCTCGACCGCGAAGCGCATGCGTTGGCGCGCGTCGCCGCCCCAGGCATCGGTGCGCTTGTTGGTGCGCGGGGCGATGAATTCGTGGATGAGGTAGCCCTCCGAACCCATCACTTCCACGCCGTCGTAGCCGGCCTCGCGGGCCAGCTTGGCGCTGCGTGCGTAATCGGCGATATGCCGGTCGACGCCGCTGGCCGACAACGCGCGCGGGGTGAACGGGTTGATCGGTGCCTTCAGCTTCGACGGTGCCACCGACAACGGGTGATAGGCGTAACGGCCTGCATGCAGCAGCTGCAGGCAGATCTTCGCGCCGTGCTGGTGCGCGGCGGCGGTGAGCTGGCGGTGCGGCCGCACTTCCCAGGGCCAGGACAGCTTGCCGCCGAACGGCTTCAGCCAGCCGACCACATTCGGTGCGAAGCCGCCGGTGACGATCAGGCCGACGCCGCCCTCGGCGCGCTCGGCGAAGTACGCCGCCAGCCGCGGGAAGTCGCGGGCGCGATCCTCCAGGCCGGTGTGCATCGAGCCCATCAATACGCGGTTGCGCAGTTGGGTGAAGCCCAGGTCCAGCGGGGCGAACAGATGGGGATAGGCGCTTTCGTTGGCTGGCGACATGGTCGATACGCTTGCGTACGGAAGCGCGAAGCGTGCCGCGAAACGGCGGCCGGGGCAAGGGCCGCTGGATGGCGCCGGCGCTGCCCCCGAACTCCGGGGGCGGTAGTGCCGGCCGCTGGCCGGGTACGCTCGGCACATGCGTGCTGTCGCTCCCGCGTTTCGCTGCGCGAATCGCGGGCCCCACTTGCCGGCCTCCCCCCCCCCCCCGCGCCTGCGGCGCTGCCCCCGAACTCCGGGGGCGGTAGTGCCGGCCGCTGGCCGGCATACGGGGAAGCTCAGGGCGATTGCGGCTGCCGGGCAGCGGCGGGTACGACCGGGGGGCGGCCGATCCCGAACCAGCCCAGCGTGACGCCGCACAGCGGGCCGATCAGCAGGGCGAAGGCAAGGGTGCCGAGGCCGACATTGCCGCCCAGCCACCAGCCCAGCAGCAATACGCTGCCTTCGATCAGGCTGCGCACCTTCCAGATCGGCCAACCGGTGCGGGCATGCAGGCCAGTCATCAAGCCATCGCGCGGTCCCGGGCCGAGGCGGGCGCCGATGTACAGGCCGGTGGCCAGCGCGACCAGCAGCATGCCTGCACAGAACATCGCCAGCTGCCAGCCCACGCCGATGGCCGGTGGCAGCAGCCACAACCCGAACTGTGCGGAGGGACCGATCAGCATCACGTTGAGCACCGTGCCGACGCCCGGCTTCTGGCGCAGTGGCCACCACAGCAACAGCACCAGTGCGCCGATGACATTGGTCGCCAGCCCGAAGGACAGCGGCGTCTGTGCGGCGATGCCCTGCGACAGCACGTCCCAGGGCGCCACGCCGATGGCGGCACGGATCATCAGCGAGGCACCGAAGCCATACAGGAACAGGCCGGTGATCAGTTGCAGCAGGCGCAGGGGCAGGGCGGTAGGCATGGTGGGCTCGGGGGAGGGGAGATCTGTTTCCACCGTATCCCTGATTTCCTTGAGCCCATAGATACAGATCCCAGCCAATCCGCTGGTACAGGCAGCGCCGATCCTGCAGGCGGGCGGTTGAGCAGGGCCGCGCCCGTGCTCTGCTGGTGGCGGCAGGCGTAGCAGCCTGGCGTGGGCTCGGCCTACATCACGGCGTCAGTTGTCCCAGCCCACCAGCGCCAGCTTGCCCACCGTGTGCCCGCTGGCCAGGCGCTGATGCGCGATGTCCAGGTTGGCCGCATTGATCGTGCCCAGCGTTTCACTGAGCGTGCCACGCAGCTGGCCGGCATCGATCATGCTGGCGGCGCGGCTGAGGATGCGATGCTGTTCGATGCAGTCGGCGCTGGCGAAGCGCGAGCGCGCGAACATGAACTCCCAATGGATGCCGATGCATTTGGCCTTGTACGGATCGCCGATGCGCAGTGCGCCACGCGGCTCCACGATCAGGCCGACATGGCCCTGTGGTGCCAGCAGCTGGCCCAGTTCGTCCCAGTAGTGATCGGTGTCGGCCAGGTTGAGCGCCACCTGCACTGCGTCGATGCCCAGTGCCTGCAGCTGGGGCTGCAGCGGCTGCCGATGGTCGATCACATGCGTGGCCCCCATCTGCCGGCACCAGTCGATCGAGGCCTCGCGCGAGGCGGTGGCGATCACCTCGAAGCCGGCATGGCGGGCCAGCTGGATCGCCATCGAGCCCACGCCTCCCGCACCGCCGATCACCAGCAGGTGCTGGCCGCCATGGCGGCGATCATCCAGGTGCAGCGGCATGCGCTGGAACAACAGCTCCCAGGCGGTCAGCGTGGTCAGGGGTAGTGCGGCGGCTTCGGCGAAATCGAGCGTGCTCGGCTTGCGGGCGACCAGGCGCTCGTCCACCCACTGGTACTGGGCGTTGCAGCCCGGCCGGGTAACGTCACCGGCGAAGTAGACCTCGTCACCGGAGGCGAACAGGCTGGCCTCGTCACCGATGGCTTCGACCACACCGGCGGCGTCCCAGCCGAGCACCCGGGGAACCTCAAGGGTGGCCGGATCGGTAGCGGCCCGCTGCTTGCCATCGACGGGGTTGACCGATACCGCTTCGATCCGCACCAGCAGATCGCGGCCGCGAGGAGGCAGCGGCGGCGGCAGCAGGACATCACGCAGGGCAGGTGCGTATTCACGACTCAGGGCGACGGCTTTCATCACGGCTCCGGCTGGGTTCGTGATCCCATCATAAGGTTCCTCACGTTTCCGCAAACCTGCTGAACCGTGCGATGCAATGTGCTGCGCAGTATGTCGGTTTTCGCGCTTAAACCCCGTCAAACCCTTGCAGCGTGTGGGTCTTGCGGATTTTCATCATCCTGTATAGGGTTTCAACGTCGGACCGGTCGACGGTCGGGCGCAACACTTCACATGTTACGGGACTGTTAACATGGCCTTCACCCGCCTGAGCATAATGTTCGCGGCGGTGGCGTGCTGAATCGGCTGTCGTACATCGACGCACTAGTGCTGGCCCATGCCTCTACCGGTTTCATACCCCCGAAATAGGAGCTGTACTCAATGAACAAGAAGATCCTTACTGCCGCGCTGCTGGGCGGCCTGGCTTTCGCCCAGGCAGCTTCGGCGCAGGAGTTCGATGACCGCTGGTACCTGACCGGTTCGGCCGGCTTCAACTTCCAGGACAGCGACCGTCTGACCAATGACGCTCCGTTCGTGACCCTGGGCCTGGGTAAGTTCATCAGCCCGAACTGGTCGCTGGACGGTGAACTGAACTACCAGAACCCGAACTTCGACAGCAACCAAGACCTGAACTGGTCGCAGTACGGCGTCTCGCTGGACCTGCGTCGCCACTTCATCAAGGAAGGCCGCGGCTGGAACCCGTACATCGTCGGTGGCCTGGGCTACCAGAAGTCGGAAGAAGAGTACGCTGCAATCGACAACAACGGTCCGCGCCAGCGTAAGGACGGCAACGTTGCCGCCAAGCTGGGCGTCGGCCTGCAGACCACCTTCGAGAAGCGTGTTGCTGTCCGCGCCGAAGTGGCCTACCGCGCTGACTTCGACGACCAGAGCATCGCCGCCAAGGACGAGAGCTGGTTCGGCGACGTGCTGGCTTCGGTCGGCGTCGTGATCCCGCTGGGCCCGGCTCCGGTCGCGGCTGCTCCGGCTCCGGCTCCGGTTGCCCCGAGCTGCGCCGACCTGGATGACGACGGTGACGGCGTCAACAACTGCGACGACAAGTGCCCGAACTCGCAGCCGGGTCAGACCATCGGTCCGGACGGTTGCCCGGTTCCGGTCTCCATCGACCTGAAGGGCGTCAACTTCGACTTCGACAAGTCGAACCTGCGTCCGGACGCCGTGGCGATCCTGAGCGAAGCCACCGAGATCCTGAAGCGTTACCCGGATCTGCGCGTTGAAGTTGCCGGTCACACCGACTCGAAGGGTACCGACGCTTACAACCAGAAGCTGTCGGAGCGTCGCGCCACCGCCGTGTACAACTACCTGACCAAGAACGGCGTCGACGCCGGTCGCCTGGTCGGCCCGATCGGCTACGGCGAGAGCCGTCCGATTGCTCCGAACACCAACCCGGATGGTTCGGACAACCCGGAAGGTCGCGCCAAGAACCGTCGTACCGAGCTGAACGTCCAGAACTAAGTTCTGACGCTCTGCCAGTAGGACACAGCAGGACCCGGCTTCGGCCGGGTCTTGTTGTTTCTGCGGTCCGGAACCCGGCGTTTCAGGCGCGGGAGTAACCGTTCGTCGGGATTTTGCCCATAAAACCAATGAGTTGCCGTATTCATTGAAAGTGGCGCTTGAAAGCTGTCGCGGCATTGCTAAACTCGCCGCGTCACTTCCTTTCCTGGATGCCCTTCATGCTGCGCTCTGCATCGGCCGCCTTCCTGGCGCTGGCCCTGGTTCCCGCCGCCCACGCTGCGGTCGATTGCTCGGTCAACACCAGCGCCTCGCCGCTGCCGTTGCCGGCCACGACCATCGCGCCGGTGGCCGACGAGCTCTACATCCGTGGCAACCAGCTGGGCATGCCGGCCGGCGTGCTGAGCAGCAACTACGATCCGTCGCAGTCGCTGGACCAGGTGCTGCAGCGCCTGCGCATCGATGGGTGCCAGAACATCGCCAAGGCCATTCCGAGCGCACCGGCGGTGAAGCCGAACGATCCGGCGGCCTACAAGCCGCAGACCGAATTCGACAACACGCCCTGGCGCTTCGACATGAGCCAGAACGGCAAGCGCATGACCGCCGAAGAGTTCGACGCCTGGATGAAGGCGCGTGGCGTGCGTGTGGTCAAGGCGCGTCCGGCTCCGGCCGCCACTCCGGCTGCGGCCGAAGCACCGGCTGAGACCAAGCCGGTCGACAAGAAGTAAGCGCGGCGGGGAGCAGAGGCTTGCGCACGCGCCGCCCACCTGCTGCCCCCGCTGCCCGCTCCCACGCACCGCGTGGGCGTGCGGTTCCGGATGTCTCCAATGGCGTGCGCCATGGCCTGGCGCGCGTGCTGTCCAAGGCCGGCGTGTGCTCACGCAGCGAGGCCGCGCGCTGGATTGCCGAGGGCCGCGTGCGCGTGTCCGGCCGCATCATCCGTGATCCCGAGTTCCCGATTGCCAGTCCGCACCCGCCGATCGAAGTCGATGGCCGGCCGATGGATGCGCCGCAGCGGCTGTACCTGGTGCTCAACAAGCCGCGCGGCGTGGTGACCACGGCGCAGGACGAGCGTGGTCGCGACACGGTGTATCGCTGCTTCGATGGTGCCGGCCTGCCGTGGATCGCGCCGGTCGGGCGCCTGGACAAGGCCAGCGAAGGGCTGTTGTTGTTCAGCAATGATCCGCAGTGGGCGGCGCGCCTGACCGATCCGGAGACCGGCCCGCAGAAGACCTATCACGTGCAGGTGGATCGTCTTCCCGATGAGGACACCCTGGCCGCGCTGCGCGCCGGTGTCGAGGACGAGGGCGAGTTCCTCGTCGCCCAGGCCGTGCGCGTACTGCGCAGTGGCGACAAGACCGCATGGCTGGAGGTGGTCCTCGACGAGGGACGCAACCGCCATATCCGCCGCCTGTTGGCGGCCTTCGACCTGCAGGTGCTGCGCCTGGTCCGGGTCGCGATCGGTGGGCTGCTGCTCGGCGATCTCGGCAAGGGGCAATGGCGGGTGCTGGAGGTCAGCGACCAGCAGCGGCTGGGGGCCGCTGCACCGGGCTGATCATCGCCCGCGGCCGGCAGTCGCCGGCCACCGTTCCAGGCGTAGGGGGCGCCTGGTTGCTGAATTTCCCGAACGGAGCCTGCCCATGTACCACCCGACCCTCAACCAAACCCTGCGCTGCGCAGGCCTGCTGCTGCCGATGGTGCTGCTGGCCGCCTGTGGCGGCCACAAGAAGGTGGCCAAGGCGGAAACGCCTGCCGAGACCCCGGTGGTGGAAGTGAAGACCCCGGAGCTGGATGGTCGCGGCAGTTACCGCTTCCTGATGAGCAACGGCGACAAGAAGATGACCGCCGATGAGTTCGATGCCTGGATGAAGGCCAACGGCATCCGCGTTGCCAAGGGCAACGGCCAGGACGCCGCCGCCAAGCCGGTAGTGGTGGCCAGCAAGGAAGAGCCGAAGGGCAAGAAGAAAAAGAAGTGACGCCTGGCGGTGCCGACCCTGGCCGGCACGCCCTCAGGCCACGGCGGGTGCCGACCGTGGTCGGCAGCCATCCAGCCCGGTAGGTGCCGACCTTGGTCGGCACGCTTTGACCAGCGGGGTCAGGGCCTTTTCCGCAGGAAAGGGATCCGACCCCGGCATGATCAGCCCTTGACCACGCCCAGTTCGACACCAATGCGGGTGAACGCATCGATCGCGCGATCCAGGTGCTCGCGGCTGTGCGCGGCGCTGATCTGGGTCCGGATGCGGGCCTGGCCCTTGGGCACCACCGGGAAGAAGAAGCCGATCGCGTAGATGCCTTCTTCCAGCAGGCGCTCGGCGAATTTCTGCGCCAACGGTGCGTCATACAGCATTACCGGGCTGATCGGATGCACGCCCGGCTTCACGTCGAAACCGGCGGCGGTCATCTTCTCGCGGAAGTAGGCGGTGTTCTCGGCCAGCGTGCTGCGAAGGTCGTCAGCGGCAGCCAGCATTTCGAACGCCTTGATGCCGGCGGCCACCACATGCGGCGGCAGCGAGTTGGAGAACAGGTACGGGCGCGAGCGCTGGCGCAGCAGTTCGATCACCTCGGCGCTGGCGCAGGTGAAGCCGCCCAGCGCGCCGCCCATGGCCTTGCCCAGAGTGCCGGTGATGATGTCGATCTTCTCCAGCACGCCCTTGACCTCGGCCGAACCACGGCCGGTAGCGCCAAGGAAGCCGGTGGCGTGGCATTCGTCGATGTGTACCAGCGCGTTGTACTTCTTCGCCAGCGCGGTGATCTCGTCCAGCGGCGCGATGAAGCCGTCCATCGAGAATACGCCATCGGTGGTGATCAGCTTGGTCTTGCAGCCTGCGGCATCGGCGGCCTGCAGCTGCGCTTCCAGATCGGCCATGTCGCAGTTGGCGTAGCGGAAGCGCTTGGCCTTGCACAGGCGCACGCCGTCGATGATCGAAGCATGGTTCAGCGCGTCGGAAATGATCGCGTCGTTCTCGCCGAGCAGCGGCTCGAACAGGCCACCGTTGGCATCGAAGCAGGCCGCGTACAGGATGGTGTCCTGCTTGCCGAAGAAATCGGCGATCTGCTTCTCCAGCTGCTTGTGCAGGTCCTGGGTGCCGCAGATGAAGCGCACCGAGGCCATGCCGAAGCCGTGGGTATCCAGTGCGTCCTTGGCGGCCTGGATCAGGTCCGGATGGTCGGCCAGGCCCAGGTAGTTGTTGGCACAGAAGTTCAGCACCTTGCGGCCGTCGTCGAGGGTGATCTCGGCCGATTGCGGGCTGGTGATGATCCGCTCGGACTTGAACAGGCCCTGGGCGCGGATGGCGTCCAGTTCCTCGGCGTAGTGGCGGGTCAGGGCGGAGGAGACGTCGGTCATGGCGTGGGCACGGCTCTGAACGGGGAAACCGCTGATTCTACCGGGCATCGCCGGTCATCAACCGGGCTGGATGGGGCATCGCCATGGGCAGCGCATGTTGCATCGCAATAGCAAAGTGGTTAAGAATTCGTGAACCGGAGCTGTCGCGCTCCGGCCGCTCCCGCCTTCCACGCCACGCCACCGCCCCCACCGGAGACGCTCATGAAGCACGCCCGTGCCTGCCTCGCCATTGCCGCTGCCCTGACCCTGGCCGCCCCGTTCGCCGCCAGCGCGCAGGAGAACGAATCGCCGTACAGCTGGAATGTCACCGCCGTTTCCGACTACCTGTTCCGTGGCGTGTCGCAGACCGACGAGAAGCCGACCCTGCAGGCGGGCTTCACCTACACCTCGCCGGTGGGCCTGTATGCCGGTGTCTGGGGTTCGGGCGTGGACTTCGGTCCGGGCGATCCGAACACCGAGATCGACTACCAGATCGGCTATGGCGTGGACGTCACTTCGCGCGTCAACTTCGACGTGCTGCTGAACCGCTACACCTACCTCGGTGCCAGCCACCAGAACTACAACGAGCTGGTGACCACCACCACGCTTGATGACACCTACAAGCTGACCGTGGCCTACACCAACGACCAGTGGAACAGCGGCACCGATGGCTGGTACTACGGCTTGGGCGGCAGCTGGGGCCTGCCGAAGGACTTCACGCTGAATGCCAACGTCGGTCGCAGCACCTTCGAGGACGGCATCGCCAAGGACTATACCGACTGGAACGTCGGCGTCAGCCGCCAGTTCGGCCTGTTCAACGTCGGCCTGGGCTACTACGGCACCGACGGCAATGGACGCGAGAACTCGGGCAAGCTGGCCCACAGCCGGGTGCTGCTGACCGTGGCCGTGGGCAAGTAACGCCGCAGGCGTTACGGTAGGTGCCAAGCTTGCCTGGCACGCATTGCGAAAAAGGCGCCCATCGGGCGCCTTTTTCAGTTCCGCGGTGTTCTTGATCCCATCTGGGGAAGAGCCCCCTTGTTGTTCAAGGGGGCGCGCCAAAGGCGCGGGGATAAGGAAACATGCGGGGGAATTGACCCTTCGGGTCAATTCCAGCTGAGCACGACCTTGCCGGCCTTGCCTTCTTCCATCAGGTCGAAGCCCTTCTGGAACTCGTCGATCGGCAGCTGGTGGGTCATCACCTTGCCGAGCGGGAAGCCGGACAGCACCAGCTGGGTCATCTTGTACCAGGTCTCGTACATCTTGCGGCCGTAGATGCCCTGCACGGTCAGGCCCTTGAAGATGATCTTGTCCCAGTCGCAGCCGGCGCCCTTGGGCATGATGCCGAGCATGGCGATCTTGCCGCCGTGGTACATGCAGTCGAGCATGTCGTTGAACGCGCGCGGGTTGCCGCTCATTTCCAGGCCCACGTCGAAGCCCTCCATGTGCAGCTCCTTCATCACGTCCTTCAGCGACTGGTTGGCGACGTTGACCACGCGGGTGGCGCCCATGTCGGCGGCCAGCTTCAGGCGGAAGTCGTTGACGTCGGTCACCACCACGTTGCGCGCACCGATGTGCTTGCAGATGCCGGCGGCGATGATGCCGATCGGACCGGCGCCGGTGATCAGCACGTCTTCGCCGATCACGTCGAATTCCAGCGCGCAGTGTGCGGCGTTGCCGTACGGGTCGAAGAACGCGGCCAGTTCCGACGGGATCTGGTCCGGAATCGGCCACAGGTTGCTGGCCGGCATCACCATGTATTCGGCGAAGGCGCCGTTGACGTTGACGCCGATGCCGACGGTGTTCGGGCACAGGTGCGGGCGGCCGCCACGGCAGTTGCGGCAATGGCCGCAGACGATGTGACCTTCGGCCGAGACGCGCTGGCCGATCTCATAGCCGGTCACCGCCGAACCGAGCGCGGCAATGCGGCCGACGAACTCATGGCCGATGGTCAGGCCCGGCTTGATGGTGCGCTGGCTCCACTCGTCCCACAGGTAGATGTGCAGGTCGGTGCCGCAGATCGCGGTCTTTTCCAGCTTGATCAGGACCTCGTTCGGGCCTGGGGTCGGCACCGGAACTTCTTCCAGCCAGATGCCCTTGGCCGCTTCGCGCTTGACCAGGGCCTTCATCGTTTGCTGCGCCATCGGGGTGGAACTCATCAGGGGGGAAAGCGCGGATTATAGGGTGCCGCGCGGATTTCCCATGTTGCGCTGCGGGTGCAATGGCGGAACGAAAGGCGTGCGCCGACGGGCGTTTCGAACGTGCTGCAAACAGCAGCGCCTCCTTGATTCCTGGGGAGGGGGCGTGGTCACCCTGGCCGGGACACGCAAAAGCCCATCCATGGTGCTCGATGGCGCCTTGCTCGTGCGCGCTATCCTGCGCACACGGCAAGACCGGGGTTGGGCGTCCTGCCCAACCCGCCAGTCGCATGCGCCCGGCCCATGGCGCCAACGGTCCCGGCCAGGGTGACCACGCCTCCTCTGGACGATTCCATGTGCGCGGCCGATGTGCGCATGGCAGAGCAAGAAGTAGGCCCATGACTTCCGGGGTTCGGGCCGGGGCAGGGCGGCGGGCTACAATCGAGGGTTCCACTACCAGGGGCTGCTCCATGCGCTCGAACCTGCTTGCATTCTCCATCGTCGCCAGCCTCGGCCTGGCCCAGGTCGCCCATGCCGCTGAAGGCATGTGGGTGCCGCAGCAGCTGCCGGAAATCGCCGGTCCGTTGCAGAAGGCCGGCCTGAAGCTGTCCCCGGAGCAGCTGTCCAACCTCACCGGCGACCCGATGGGCGCGGTCGTCGCCCTCGGCGGCTGCACCGCCAGCTTCGTGTCGCCGCAGGGCCTGGTGGTTACCAACCACCACTGCGCCTACGGTGCGATCCAGCTGAATTCGACCGCCGAGAAGAACCTGATCAAGGACGGCTTCAACGCGCCGAAGCACAGCGATGAACTGAGCGCCGGCCCGAACGCCCGCGTCTACGTGCTCGACCAGATCACCGACGTCACCGCCCAGGCCAAGGCCGCCATTGCCGCCGCCGGCAACGACCCGCTGGCCCGCAGCCGTGCGCTGGACGCCTTCGACAAGGCCCAGGTCGCCGCGTGTGAAGCCGAGGACGGCTTCCGCTGCCGCCTGTACACCTTCTCCGGCGGCAACACCTACCGACTGTTCCGCAACATGGAAATCAAGGACGTGCGCCTGGTCTACGCGCCCCCGGGCAGCGTCGGCAAGTACGGCGGCGACGTCGACAACTGGATGTGGCCGCGCCACACCGGCGACTTCTCGTTCTACCGCGCCTACGTCGGCAAGGACGGCAAGCCGGCCGCATTCTCGGCCGACAACGTGCCGTACCAGCCCAAGCACTTCCTGAAGTTCACCGACCAGCCGCTGGGCGCCGGTGACTTCGTGATGGTGGCAGGCTATCCGGGCCGCACCAACCGCTACGCGCTGGCCGGTGAGTTCAACGAAACCGCCAGCTGGACCTACCCGACCATCGCCAGGCACTACAACGCAGTGTTGAAGATGATCGATGAGGCGGGCAAGGCCGACGCCGACGTCAAGGTGAAGTACGCCGCCACCGCGGCCAGCATGAACAACGTGGCCAAGAACTACGCCGGCCAGCTGGAAGGCTTCAAGCGCATCGACGCTGCTGGCCAGAAGCAGGCTGAAGAAGCCGCCGTGCTGGCCTGGCTGAAGAAGCAGGGCGCCGCCGGCAAGCCGGCCTTGGCAGCGCACGCGCAGCTGGTCAAGCACCTGGATACCAGCAAGGCGACCCGCGAGCGCGATCTGTTCGTCGGCCAGTTCAACAACACCTCGGCGGTCAACGCCGCCATCGGCCTGTACCGCCTGTCGATCGAGCGCACCAAGCCGGACGCCGAGCGCGAGGTCGGCTACCAGCAGCGCGACCTGCCGACCCTGGAAGGCGGCCTGAAGCAGATGGATCGCCGCTATGTGGCGAAGATGGACCAGCAGCTGCAGACCTACTGGCTGGACCAGTACGTCGCCCTGCCGGCCGCGCAGCGCAACAACGACGTGCTGAACACCTGGCTGGGCGGCAGCGATGCCAGCGCGGTCAAGGCACTGGTGAGCAAGCTGTCGGGCACTGAGCTGGGCAGCCTGGATGCACGCCTGAAGTGGTTCAAGGCCGACCGCGCCGCGTTCGAAGCCAGCACCGATCCGGCCATCCAGTACGCGGTGGCGATCATGCCGTCGCTGCTGAAGCAGGAAGAGCAGAAGAAGATCCGCGAAGGCGAGTCGCTGACCGCACGTCCGCTGTACCTGCAGGCACTGGCTGACTACAAGAAGAGCCAGGGCGAGTTCGTGTACCCGGATGCCAACCTGTCGCTGCGCATCACCTTCGGCAACGTGATGGGCTATGAGCCCAGGGACGGCGTGGCCTACACCCCGTTCACCACGCTGGAGGGCATCGTCGCCAAGGACACCGGCGTCGATCCGTTCGATGCGCCCAAGGCCCTGCTCGACGCGGTCAAGGCCAAGCGCTACGGCGGCCTGGAAGACAAGCGCGTGGGCTCGGTGCCGGTGAACTTCCTGTCCAACCTGGACATCACCGGTGGCAACTCGGGTTCACCGGTGCTGGACGCCAACGGCAAGCTGGTCGGCCTGGCCTTCGACGGCAACTGGGAATCGGTCAGCTCCAACTGGGTGTTCGACCCGGTGATGACCCGCATGATCGCGGTCGACAGCCGCTACATGCAGTGGATCATGCGGGAAGTGGCGCCGGCGCCGGCGCTGCTGAAGGAACTGAACCTGGCGAAATAAACCCGTTGCGGTAGTGCCGGCCGCTGGCCGGCAACCCCGACCAGATAGCCGGAGTTTCCAAAACCCCGCGATCCACGTCGCGGGGATTTTTCATGCCCGGCACGGCCCGGTGCGCCGAACGGGTATCATCCCTGTTCCGCGCACTTCACAGGATGTGAACGAAACGCGGAACCTCCTCCCCCCAGGACCCCTTGCACGCATGCGCATCCTGCTTGCCCGCCACGGCGAAACGCCGTGGAACGCCGAAGGCCGCTACCAGGGCCAGATCGACATCCCGCTTTCGCCGATCGGTGAAGCCCAGGCCCAGGCCTTGGGCGCCCGCTTGGCCTCGGTGGACATCACCCGTGCCGTCGCCTCGCCGCTGTCACGCGCGCAGCGCACCGCGCAGCTGGCACTCGGTGCCGCCCGTGCCGACATGTTGCTGACCGAGCCGGAGCTGCAGGAAATCGCCCACGGCGAGTGGGAAGGCCTGCTGGCCAGCGAAATCAACGAAAAGGACCCGTCGCGCCTGAAGGCGTGGCGCGAGGAGCCGGACACCGTGCTGATGCCCGGCGGTGAATCGCTGCGCCTGGTGCTGGAGCGCAGTTGGCGCGGCCTGGCCCGCGCCACCGAAGGCCTCGGCGAGCACGACACCCTGCTGGTGGTCGCCCATGATGCGGTCAACCGCGTGATCCTGTGCAAGGTGCTGGGCCTGCCGATCTCCCGCCTGTGGACCTTCCGCCAGGCGCCGACCACGCTCAACCTGCTCGAAGGCGCCGACCTGGACAGCCTGGAAGTGGTGCGCCTGAACGACTGTGCCCACCACACGCCGTTCTTCGGCGAAGCCAAGCACCGCGCACTCTGATCCATCCCCTCGCATCAACTGCTTCTGCTGGAACCGCTGCCGTGACGAACACCCCGACCACCCTGGCCGACTGGCTGGACTACATTGAACGCCAGCACCCGGCGACCATCGACATGGGCCTGGAGCGCGTGCGCGCCGTGGCCACGGCGATGGGCCTGGGGGCGCCGGCCCAGCGCACCATCGTGGTCGGTGGCACCAACGGCAAGGGCTCCACCGTGGCCTTCATCGAAGCCATCGCGCGTGCTGCCGGCTGGAAGGTCGGCGCGTACACCTCGCCGCACCTGCTGCGCTACAACGAGCGCGTGCGCATCGACGGCCACGATGTGGAGGATGCGGCGCTGGTCGCCGCCTTCAACACCATCGAGGCCGCGCGTGGCGATATCACGCTGACCTATTTCGAGTACGGCACGCTGGCCGCGCTGCAGCTGTTCGCCGACGCCGGGCTGGACCTGGCGGTGCTGGAAGTGGGCCTGGGCGGTCGCCTGGATGCGGTCAACATCGTCGACGCTGACGTGGCGGTGATCACCACCGTGGACATCGACCATGCCGAATGGCTGGGCGAGGACCGCGAAGCGATCGGCACCGAGAAGGCCGGCATCATCCGTGGCTGGAAGCCGGTGATCCTGGGCGAGACCGACCCGCCGTCGAGCGTGCTCGCACGTGCCTACCTGGTCGGCGCCAACGCGATCCGCGGCGGCAGCGATTATTTCTACGAACCAATCGATGCCCAGCGCTGGCGCTGGCGCGATGTCGGCCTGCGCATGGAACTGCCGACCCCGGCGCTGGCCGGCCCGATCCAGCTGGCCAACGCGGGTGCCGCCATCGCTGCGCTGCGCGCGCTGGACAAGCCGGTGCCGCGTGCGGCATGGGCTGCTGGTGTCGCGGCGGCGCGCATCTCTGGCCGCCTGCAGGCGTTCGAGCGTGACGGCGTGCAGGTCCGTGTCGATGTCGGGCACAACCCGCAGGCGGCGGGCCAGCTGGCGCGCGCGCTGAAGGCCGAAGCGTCGGCCGGGCGCACCCTGGCGGTGTACGCCGCGCTGCAGGACAAGGACGCGGTGGGCGTTGTGCAGGCGCTGCAGGACGTGGTCGGCGAGTGGACCCTGGCCGGACTGGACGGCCCGCGCGTGCAGAGTGCTGCCCAGTTGCAGGCCCGCCTGGCCGGTACGGCGGCGGCCAAGGCCCAGCGCGCTGATACTGTCGAGCAGGCGCTGGCACAGGTACTGGCCCAGGCCGGGCGCGGTGACCGCGTACTGGTGTTCGGCTCCTTCCATACCGCCGCTGCCGCGCTGCAATGGTTGCAGGGCGCCGCCTGATCCGCGTTCAGCCAATGCCGACGCCGTCCGGTCCGGCACCCGTATAATCGACCGCAACCTCCGGACAGTTGCCGCCTCACGTGGATACGCCTCTGAAACAGCGTCTGATTGGTGCCATCGTGCTGGTGGCGCTGGCCGTGATTTTCCTGCCGATGCTGGTCAAGGGACCGGCGCCGGACAGCGGTGTGGCCTCGGTGCCGATCGCCGCGCCGGACGCACCGGCCGATGGCCAGTTCGAAACCCGTGAGCTGCCGCTGGTTGCTCCGGCCGGTGGAGCCACCGGCCTGCAGACCGGGCAGGCCAAGCCGCTGCAGGAGACGGCCGCGCCGGCTACGCCGCCGACCGTGGACACGTCTCCGGCGGTTGCCGCCGGCAACTTCGCCGTCACGTTTGGCGCCTACGGCAGCAAGGCCGACGCCGATGCGGTGATCGCCTACCTGCAGCGCTCGCAGCTGCCAGGCTTCGCCGAAACCACCACCATCAGCGGGCGCCAGGCGTGGCGTGTGCGTGTCGGGCCGTATGCCGACCGTGCCCAGGCCGAAGCCGCGCGCCTGCAGGCGGTCAAGATCCGCGCCGATGTGAAGGCAGAAGTCATCACCCTGGATGCGGCGGCAGGCAGCAGTGCGGCGGTTGCCGCCACGCCGGCGCCGACCACCAGCACCCCGGCCGCGGCCACCACGCCGTCGGCCACCAGCAACCCGGTGCGCAGCGAAAGCCTGCCGCCAAGCACGCCGACGGCGACCACCAAACCAGAGCCGCCCAAGCCGGCACCGAAGCCCGAGGCTCCGAAGCCGGACGCCAAGCCCGAGCCGAAGCCGGAGGCCGCCGCCAGCAAGCCGGTCCCTGCCACGCCGACAGCACCGGCGGCCAGTGGCGTCGGCTTCGCCGTGCAGTTGGGCGCGTTCGGCCAGGCCAACGATGCCAACGCGCTGCGCGACAAGGTCCGCGCCGCCGGCTTCAGTGCTTTCGTCGAGCAGGTACGCACTGAAAAGGGCACGCTGCATCGCGTCCGCGTCGGACCGGTGGCCAACCGCGCTGACGCCGAGCAGCTGAAGGCGCAGGTCGCCGCCAAGGTCGGCGTGGCCGGCATGGTCCGACCGCACCCATGATCCACGCGCAGGCCCGTTGCCAGCGCCGCCGAAGGAGCGGGGCGCCATGATCGACGTGGTGCTGCTGATCGTGATCGCCGCCTCGACCCTGCTCGGGATGCTGCGTGGCTTTGTTGGAATCGTCATCGGCACGCTGTCGTGGCTGCTGGCCGCGTGGGCGGCCTTCGCCTTCGGCAACGATGCGGCACGCTGGTGGGCGGCCCCGGCCGCACCCGGCGGCGAGCATTTCGTTGGCGGCTACCTGGGCGTGGGCATTGGCGTGATGATCGTGGTCGCGGTGATCGGCATGGTCATCAAGGCGATGATCCATCGCAGCATGCTGACCAGCCTGGACCGGTTGCTGGGCGGCGTGCTGGGCGCCGTGCGTGGCGGCCTGATCGCGGCGATCCTGGTGCTGCTGGCCGGCTTCACCCCGCTGACCGCCGAACCGTCCTGGAAGCGCTCGGCGGTCCGCCCGGTGCTGAACCCGGCCGTGGCCTGGATGAACGGGAAGCTGCCGCACTGGCAGGTGCCCGGCGCCGATCTGCTGCCCAAGACCTTGCCGACCGACATGCTGTCCCCATCTGCATTGATGGAGCTGGGGAAGAGCGCAGGCGCCGATCTGGGAAAGCCGGGCGCGGCAGGCGATAATGGCATCCTCAACCAGGTAGTGGCGGGCAGCGGATGGCTGCGGCCCGCGAAAGCGGAACAGGGCGACGCATACGATCCGGCCGAAGTGCGCCCGGACGCCCCAGCACTGCCAGACAGTATCGAGCCGGGCGATCCGGCCAATGTCGACCGCAGGCGCGGCGACCACCGCGGCCAGGTACGGCCACCTTCCTTGTAACTGGGCACAGCCCAGCGGAGACTTCGCACCATGTGTGGCATCGTCGGAATCGTCGGCAACCAGAACGTCGCCGGGCAGTTGTATGACGGCTTGACCGTTCTCCAGCATCGCGGCCAGGATGCCGCGGGCATCGCCACGGCCAATGGCAGCCGCCTGCGGGTGCAGAAGGCCACCGGCCTGGTCCGCGATGTGTTCGATGCACGCACCATGTCCACCCTGGAAGGCAGCGTCGGCATCGCCCATGTGCGCTACCCGACGGCCGGCTCGGAAGGCATGGACGAGGCGCAGCCGTTCTACGTCAACTCGCCGTACGGCATCGCGCTGGCCCACAACGGCAACCTGATCAACACCGAGGCGCTGCGCCAGCAGGTGTTCGAGCAGGACCGCCGCAACGTCAACACCGATTCGGACAGCGAAGTGCTGTTGAACGTGTTCGCCTATGAGCTGGAGCAGCAGCGCCAGCTGAGCCCGGAAGCCGCGATCCGCGCGGTGGCTGGCGTGCACCGCCGCTGCAAGGGCGGCTACGCGGTGGTCAGCGTGGTGCTGGGCCTGGGCCTGGTGGCCTTCCGCGACCCGCACGGCATCCGTCCGCTGGTGCTGGGCAAGCGCAGCCATGCCGAGGGCGACGAGTACATCGTGGCCTCCGAGTCGGCCGCGCTGGACGTGCTGGGCTTCCAGCGCGTGCGCGATGTGCAGCCGGGCGAAGCCCTGGTGATCACCGCCCGCGGCGAGCTGTTCTCGGAAATCTGCGCCGAGCCGGCTGAGCACACCCCGTGCATCTTCGAGTACGTGTACTTCGCGCGTCCGGACTCGATGATCGACAACGTCTCGGTGCACAAGGCGCGCATGCGCATGGGCATCAAGCTGGGCGAGAAGATCCTGCGCCTGCGCCCGGACCACGATATCGACACCATCATCCCGATCCCGGATACCTCGCGTGATGCCGCGCTGGAGATCTCCAACGTGCTCGGGGTGAAGTATCGCGAAGGCTTCATCAAGAACCGCTACATCGGCCGCACCTTCATCATGCCGGGCCAGGGCGAACGCGTGAAGTCGGTGCGCCGCAAGCTCAACCCGATCCACCTGGAGTTCCGCAATCGCGTGGTGCTGCTGGTGGACGACTCGATCGTGCGTGGCACCACCAGCCAGCAGATCGTGCAGATGGCCCGTGATGCGGGCGCGCGCAAGGTCTACCTTGCCAGCGCGGCACCGCCGGTGCGCTACCCGAACATCTACGGCATCGACATGCCGGCGGCCGAAGAGCTGGTCGCGCACAACCGCACCGTGGAAGAGATCGAGGCCCACCTGGGCTGCGACTGGCTGATCTACCAGGATCTGGAGGACATGGAAGCGGCGGTGAGCGAGGGCAACCCGGCGCTGCGCAACTTCGATTCGTCCTGCTTCAACGGCCACTACCCGACGGGTATCGAGCCGGGCTACTTCGAGCGCATCCAGCAGCTGCGTTCGGACGACGCCAAGCACAAGCGCCGCGCCTGAGGTCCAGGCGTGGTCGATGTACCCGACGTTGGTGGCGACCTGCTGCGCGCGGCGCAGCAGTGCCTGGCCGAAGCCGACCCGCTGCGCAAGGTCGCGTTGACCCAGGCGTATGCCGCCGCGTTCCGTGCCGGTCGCCTGAAGGTGGCTGCCGATGCGCCGCCGCCGGAACCGATCCGCATGCCTGGCCGGCCGGCACGGCTGGTGCTGGTGCATCCGCGCGAAGTGCCCCGGCGCGGGCTGGGCGGCGTGGAAGGACGCGCCGCCTTCATCCACGCCATCGCCCACATCGAACTCAACGCGATCGACCTGGCCTGGGATGCGGTGTACCGCTTCCGCGGCCTGCCGCCAGCGTTCCATGCCGACTGGGTCAGCTGTGCCGACGACGAATCGCGGCACTTCATGCTGCTGCGCGAGCGCCTGCAGGCGCATGGCCACGACTACGCCGATTTCCCCGCGCACAACGGCCTGTGGGAAATGTGCGAAAAGACCGCGCATGACGGCCTGGCGCGCATGGCCCTGGTACCGCGCGTGCTGGAAGCGCGCGGCCTGGACGTGACACCGGGCATGATCGAGAAGCTGCGCAATGTCGGTGATGGTGAAACCGCCGACGTACTGGAAGTGATCCTGCGCGAGGAAGTGGCGCACGTTGCCGCCGGTTCGCGCTGGTACCGCTGGTACTGCGATCGCGCCGGCGTCGAGCCGCGTGCGCGCTTCAAGGCGCTGCTGGTGGAATACGCCGGCGGCTACCTGCACAGGCCGTTCAACATCGAAGCGCGCCTGCTGGCCGGCTTCGACGCCGACGAGCTCGCCAACCTGGTCGAACAGGCCGGTTGAACAAAAGGGGACGGAGGGGATTAAGTCGTTTGTGGCACAAACGACTTAATCCCCTCCGTCCCCTTTTTCATGCGTTGGGCAGCACCACGCGCTTGCCATCCACGGTGGGCCGGTTGATGTAGAACAGGCCGGGACCGGGCCGGTAGGGCAGTTCGCTGACGCCGGCATCGGCGGCATAGGTCAGGGCGGTGTCGCCCAGCGCGTCGAAATTCCAGTGCGCCGACTGCATCAGGTAGCGTCGGCGCAGCAGCGCCTCCTGGGTCTGGGTCAACGCCTGCCCTGCCACCAGCCGCCGTGCGATCGGTTGCAGGGCCGACGGCAGTTCCCAGCCGGGAATCTCGGCAGCGCTGGCGCGCCAGGTCACGCCGGCATCGATGGCATGCTGCTGCATCACCTGCAGCGCGATCAACTGGTAGCGCCAGTCGATGCGCCGCCGCAGTACCACGGCGGCAGTCACGTACAGCACCGGGGACAGCAGCACGCTGCGGCTGCCGGCGCGGCGCTGCTGCTGCCACTGGTGCCAGACATCCACCCACACTTCCTTTTCGTCCACGCCCAGCTGCTGCCGCCAGCGTTCGGCATCGGCCTGCGTTTCAGCGTAAGCCGTGGTGGCCTGCAGCATCGCCAGCGGGGGAATCTGGTAGTCGGCAACGGCGGGGCGGCGCAGCTGCTGGCGACGTGGGCGGCTGAGCAGCTTGGGGCCTTCCTCCAGCTGGTTGTAGCCTCCGCCGATGTTGGCGTGCACGCCGGGCAAGGCAATCTCGGTGAACGGCGGTGCCACCGTGGTCAGCGGATAGTGCTGGCGATGCTCGTCGCGCGCGGTCAACTGCACCACGCGTGCAGCGATGCCACTGGACAGGGCAAGCTGCGGTTGTTCGTCGGCGCGGCCACCACTGACCGCAGCCACGGTATCGAACAGGCCGATGAATCGCAGCACCGGAAGGGCAGGGGCGAAGTCCGGCGTACAGACCAGGCCGGACGATTGCAGCAGTTGCCGCCAACGCGTGGTATCCCAGCCCTGCAGCTGGTTGGCGATATCACGTGCGGCGGCAGCGCCTCGAGAGAACCCGAACAGATCCAGCTGCACGCGACGCAGCGGTTGCCGCCAACGCGTGGACAGTTCTGCAAGCGCAGCCGGCAGCACCACCTGCAGCGCGCGCTGCACCTTTGCGCGGACGCCGCTGGCGCCGATACCGAACGCCAGTCCGATCAGGTCGTCGTCGGCGTCATCGCGGGTACCGACACCTTCCACGTAGATCGACAGCGAAGGCGTGGCCATCGCATCGCGGCGGCTGTCCGGGTACAGCTGCTGCAGGCGTGCGATGTTGGTCAGGCCGTTGTCGTAGCTGCTGGTCAGCCGGCTCTGGTAGGTCGAATCATCATCCGCACGCAGCTGCGCCGGGCGCGGTCGCGGCTGCTGTGGTCGACCACGCGCGAGGTTGTGCGCGTTGTTGCGGGTGCCATCGAAGAACAGGCCGATCCGCAGCAAGCCGACATCTTCGTCCGTGTCCTGCGATGGTGCCATGTGCATTCCCCGTCGTGGCTGCGTCACGGTAGCGCGAAAGTGGTGTGTTGGCGAAGTGTAGTGACGCTTTTGACCTGACTGAACGCAGATGCGGTCGATCACAAATCCTGACTTTCATTCCACTCGCCTATTGAATTCACACGAGCCGCGCAGGCCATATGGCCAAACCCGGCAAACCGGGTCGTGCTGCATCAACGCTGTTCACATCATTCAAGGAGCGACGCAATGTTGTCCAGATCGATTGGCAAAGCGGCAGGTGGCCTGGTGTTGGGTTTGTCGGTGGCGGCGGCCGCGCATGCGGCACCGTTGTTCGAGCCGGTGACGGTCATCAGCCGCGCATCGGCAAACAGTGAGCCCGCGCTGGGCAAGCTGCTGGCCACCCCGTCCACCGCGACGGTACAGGAAGTGCGCGTTGATGCAGCCGCGACTGCACAGCCGCAGCTGGAATTCGAACTGCTCGGCCAGCGCGTGCAGGCCGTGCGCAGCAAGGTTGAAGCGCTGCCCGATGGCGGCAGCATCTGGTATGGCCAGTTCCGTTCGCCCTCGGACAAGCTGACCGCGGCCACCTCCAACGGCCAGGACGACCCCGGCAATTCGCTGATCCTGGTGCGCTCGGGCGATACCATCACCGGCTCGATCCGCAAGGATGGAAAGCTGTACCGCCTGCGCCCGCTGGGCAACCGCCACGTGCTTGTGGAAGTGGACGAGTCGCGGATGCCGGCCGACCATCCGGCCGATTACAACCAGCTGCCGAAGATCCCGATGGGCAACAACGATCGCCTCGGCATCGCGCAGGCGTCGTCCGGCACGCCGGCCACCATCCGCGTGCTGGTGGTGGCGACCAATGCCGCCGTCGCCGCCTATGGCGGCAACATGCAGTCACTGGTGCAGCTGGCCGTGGCCGAATCGAACCAGGGCTATGTCAACAGCAACGTCGGCATCACCATGGAACTGGCCCGCTACGAAACCACCAGTTACACCGAATCGGGCAGCTTCGATACCGACCTGGCGCGTTTCCGTGGCACCAGCGATGGCTACATGGACAGCATCCACACCAGCCGGAATACCTACACGGCTGATGTGGGCGTGCTGCTGATCAACAACACCGCCTACTGCGGCCTGGCCTCGGGCATCGGCTCGACGGCGTCGACCGCGTTCGCGGCCGTGTACTGGGATTGCGCGACCGGCTATTACTCGTTCGCGCACGAGATCGGCCATCTGCAGAGTGCGCGGCATGACATCGCCACCGACTCGAGCACCTCGCCCTATGCCTATGGCCACGGCTATCGCTACGAGCCCGCCACCGGCACCGGCTGGCGCACGATCATGGCCTACAACTGCACCCGCAGCTGCCCGCGCCTGAACTACTGGTCCAACCCCAACATCAGCTACAACGGCATCCCGATGGGCAACGCCAGCACCGCCGACAACCAGCGCGTGTTGGTCAACACCAAGGCCACCATCGCGGCCTTCCGCTGACTGTCCAGGCGCCGACCAAGGCCGGCGTCTACCCGGGCGCATGCACCTGCTCTGGTAGATGCCAACCTTGGTTGGCACCTTGCGATCCGTTATTCGCGCGCCAGCGTATCCAGCGTCCAGCCGCTGGCATCCACGCGCAGCACCGAACCCTGTTCGTACCAGTCACCCAGCACGATGCGGGTGCGCTCGCGACCACCGGCCTGCAGCGTGTGGATCGCCGGCCGATGGGTATGGCCATGGATCATGGTGTCCACGTCATGGCGCACGAAGGTGGCATCGACTTCGGCAGGGGCCACGTCGGTCACCGACTCGAACTGCGCACGATCGTCCTGCTTCATCTCGGACTGGCGCGCCTGGCTGGCTTCGCGCGCCTTCTGCGCGAACGCGATGCGTGCGGCCAGCGGCTGCGACAGGAACTGCGCCTGGAATACCGGGTCGCGCGTCTGTGCACGGAACTGCTGGTAGGGAATGTCATCGGTGCACAGCAGGTCACCGTGCTGCAGCAGCACCGCGCGGCCGTACAGTTCGATCATGCACGGGTCGGGCAGGATGCGCAGGCCGGCACGGCGCGCGTAGTCCTCACCGAGCAGGAAGTCGCGGTTGCCGCGGATGAAGTACACCGGCACGCCGCTGTCGGACAGCACCTTCAACGCATCGGCCACAGTGTCGGCGGCGGGCGAGGGCGTGTCGTCGCCGATCCAGGCCTCGAACAGGTCGCCGAGGATGTACAGCGCATCGGCGCCGGGCGCCTGCTCGCGCAGGAAGCGCAGGAACAGGTCGGTGATCTCCGGACGGCTGGGGTCCAGGTGCAGGTCGGAAATGAACAGCGTGGTCATGCCCGCATTCTAGGCCATCAATGATGATGGTGGCGCCGGGCCTTGCCTGGCTCCGGTCGTCACACCGGCAGCGGCAGCCAGGTCAGGCTGGCCGAAGCCAGCACGATGGCGATGGCGGTGGCTGCCAGCACATCGGAAGGATAGTGCAGGCCCAGGACCACCCGCGACAGTGCAACGCCACAGGTGAACGGCACCAGCAGCGGCGCCAGCCACGGGTAGTAGGCCAGTGCCACGATGGTGAACGACACCGCATGCAGGGTGTGTCCGGAGGGGAAACTGAACTCGTCCAGCGGCGCCACCCAGGCGCGGATGCGCAGGTCGGCCGCGTAGGGCCGCGGGCGCCGGGTCCAGCGCTTGAGGACCTTGTACAGCAGCAGCGCGGCCAGGCCCGTGGCGGCCATGTGCACCGAGGCGCGCAGGCCGTCGAAGCCGTCCAGCACCACCAGCGCGGCCATCAGCACGTACCAGAACACGCCATCGCCGAGCCGGCTGATGACCGCGAACAGGCGACGCACGCGGCGCCGCCGGCAGTAGTGGTTTGCGCGCCGGCACCAGCGTGCTTCGCGCCCGGCCAGCAGCTCAAGCGGCGTAGTGCGCATGGCCGTTCCTCCGCGACTGTGCCAGTTCGGCCAGCAGTGCATCGAACTCGGCCACCACCTGTTGTGGATGCAGGCGCTTCATCGCGCGTGCGGCATTGCCGCCCAGTTCGCGGCGCTGCGCGTCATCGGCGGCCAGTCGCACGGCGGCATCGATGAACTGATCGTCGCTGTCCACGGCTGCGCCGTTCTCGCCATTGCGCAGGTACTCGCGCGCGGCGCCGTAGTCGAAGGCCACGGTGGCCACACCGCTGGCCATGCTTTCCAGGGTCACGTTGCCGAACGTTTCGCTGCGGCTGGGGAACAGGAACAGATCGCCGCTGGCGAAGTGCCGGGCCAGCGCATCGCCGCGCTGGATGCCACAGAAGATGAAGTCGGGGTTTTCATGTGCCAGCTTCTCGCGGGCCGGGCCATCTCCGACCCACACGAAGCGTGCCTTGGGCCGGATCTGCTGCAGCCGGCGGAATGCCTTCACTGCCAGGCCGAGGTTCTTTTCAGCAGCAATGCGGCCGACATAGATCGCCACCAGGCCGTTGCCATCCACGCCCCATTCCTCGCGCAGCGCGGGATCGCGCCGTCCCGGATCGAACTGCTGGCTGTCCACCGCGCGGGCCAGCAGGCGCACGCGCTCGAAGCCCTGTTCGCCGAGGAACTGCTGCAGCTCGTGGGTCGGCACCAGGGTGGCATCGGCCTGGTTGTGGAAACGGCGCATCCAGCGCATGGCTGCGGCCTGCAGCCACGCCACGCCGTAGTCGGGCAGGTACTCGTCGAAGCGGGTGTGGAAGCCGCTGGCGACCGGAATGCCGAGGCGGCGCGCAGTGCGCAGTGCCGACCAGCCGAGCGGACCTTCGGTGGCGATGTAGACCGCATCCGGGCGTTGTTTCTGCCAATGGCGGCCCAGCCGGATCGGCGCCGGCAGTCCGAAACGCAGGCCGGGGTAGCGGGGCAGGGCGGCGCCGGGAACCAGCAAGGTGCCGGGTGCCGAATCCAGCGCTTCGCTGGACTGGCGGGGGCGGACCAGGTCGATCTCGTGCCCGGCTGCGCGCAGACCTTGTTCCAGCCCCTGCACGGTGAGGGCGACGCCGTTCACTTCCGGTGGATAGGTCTCGGTGACGATGGCATAGCGCATGGCGGGCCTCCGGGTTTCCGGCATGCTCGGGCCTGGCGATGTAGCCGACATGACCGCTTTGCGACCATCAGATGACGGTGGCGCCGGCCAGCGCCTGGGCGCGGCGGCCAATAAAAAACCACGGCCCCGAAGGGCCGTGGTCGTCATGCTTCCGTCACAGCGCGATGGATCAGAAGCGCTGCTGGTACTTCATGTAGATGAAGCGGCCGATATCGTAACCACCGTAGTACGAGAAGGCCGAGTTCGGCTTGCTGTACATGACCGGGCCGGTCTTCTCGAACACGTTGTTGGCACCGACCGACACGGTGGCGTCCCACGGCAGCGAGTAACGCACCTGCACGTCGTGGAAGGTGACCGCGCCGCGCTCGTTGTAGTTGCGTGCGCCCTTGTACCACGGTGCGTACACACCCGGATCCGAGCACTCGTCCGGGTACAGCGCGATGTTCGAGCAGGTTTCCTTCACGCCCGAATAGTAACGCGCGGTCCAGCTCGCGCCGAAGTTGCCCCGCTCGTAGCCCAGCACCAGGTTGGAACGGACGCGGAAAGCGCTGCCGATGCCGTTGGTGACGATCGGGACGATCGAGCTGTCGTTGGAGGTGCGGTAGGTCGCACTGGACACGTAGGTGGTGGCCGAGTTCACGTTGAACTTGCCGAACCGGGTGTCCAGACGGTAGCTCACGTCCAGATCGTAGCCTTCGGTTTCCATGAAGCCCGCGTTGCGGTTGCCGAACTTCAGGTTGGTCACGATGCCGGTCACCGGGTCACGCTGGAAGCGCGAGCAGCGCGCGTCGATACCCGATTCGTAGCAGTCCTGCAGGATCTGGGTCGGCGTGTCGGCGATGATCGTGTTGTCGATGCGGATCTTCCACCAGTCCAGCGAGGCGTTGAAGCCCTGGATGAAGCTCGGGCTCCAGACCAGGCCCAGCGTCTTGCTGGTCGAGGTTTCCGGCGTCAGCAGCGGGTTCGACCCGGAGGTGAACGGCACCGGGGTCGCGTCCGTCGACGTGTTCACCGGGGTGCCACCCTGGCGCAGCTGGCGGAAGGTATTCGCATTGGCGATGTCGCGTGCGCAACGTGCACGGACTTCCGCGCTGGAGGCCGAGGAACCGAAGCGGGTGTCGCACGGATCGCTGAACTGCGCGAAGGTCTCCGAACCACCACCGAACAGGTCGCTGATGGTCGGTGCACGGAAGCCCTCGGCCCAGGTGCCACGCACCATCAGCGAGTCGATCGGCTTCCACTTGAAGCCGAACTTGCTGTTGAGCGTGTTGCCGAAGGTGTTGTAGTCCGAGAAGCGGGTTGCGCCATTAAAGGTCAGTTCCTTCGCGCCCGGCAGGTCGGCCAGCACCGGAACGTTCACTTCCAGGTAGGCCTCGTTGACGGTGTAGTCACCGCCGGTCGGGCCCGCGGCCAGGTTGGTGGTCGCGCCCGTCTGGGCCAGGGCATCCGGGGTGTACTTGCCTTCTTCCTTGCGGCTTTCCACGCCGAACGCGAAGCCCAGGTCGCCAGCCGGCAGGGTCACGATGCTGCCAGCGATGTTGGCAAAGAAGTTCTTGGAGGTGGTACGGCCCTTGGTGATCTCTTCCGGGAACAGCCACGCCTGCAGTTCTTCGTTGCCGTACAGGCCATCGGCAGCCGTCGTGCCGTACGGTACCAGCGGGTTCCACGGCTTGCACACGTCATAGGAGATCGGTGCAGCGGCGGTGCCGCACTGCACCTTGCCGGTGGCGGCGTTGTAGAACGACGGGCCGACGCCGCCGGCGACGCGACCCTTGTGCAGGTTGCCGGTCGCCACCGATTCCAGTTCATTGCGGTTGTACTGGTAACCCACTTCCCAGTCGAAGTAGCGGCTGCCGATCTCGAACGAACCGTCGAACGACGCCACCGCGCGGTAGGTCTTCAGCTCGCTGGTGGTCACGCGCGGCACTTCCCAGGTGCGGCGGTTCCATGCCACGGCGGTCGGGGTGGCATACCCGTGCTGGCGGCCGAACGGATTGAAGTAGCTGTTGATCGACATCGAGCCGACACCGGCGGTGCTCGACTGCAGCGGATAGCCCGCGATCTGGCGGGTGGACTCACGCTGGTTGTAGCCCAGCTCGGTGCGGAAGTTGACGTTGTCGGTGATCTTGAAGCGGCCGTCGAAATAGACCGAGTCGCGCTTGACCGGATACATCACGTGCATCTGGTCGTTGGCGTTGCTCACGTCACCGGTGAACGGCGTGCTATCGGTGAGGTGGTAATTGGCCGGGTTGGTGGGATCGGCGCCGCGGTTGAGGGAATAGCCGCAGCCCGCAGTGGCGGTACAGCCCGGGCCGCGCAGACCGGTGAACTGGCCGTACTGGCTGATCGTGGTCCAGTTGCTGCTGTCGTACGGATGGCGATCGGTCATGCCGTACTTGCTGAAGCCGCGATCGCGCGCCCACACGCCCTTCTCTTCGGCATGCTCGGCGGACAAGGTCAACGACACGCGATCGTTGCTCCAGCCGGCGACCACGTCGAAGCGGTCACGTGCGCCGTCGCCCTGGCTGTACTGGCCGTGATAGACGTTGGCGGTCACACCGGTGACATTGGAGCGGGTGATGATGTTCACCACGCCGGCCATGGCGTCGGAGCCATAGATCGCAGAGGCGCCGTCCTTCAGCACCTCGATGCGCTCCACGGCGGACACCGGCAGCGTGGAGATGTCCTGGTAGCCGGACGTGCTGATGCCCATGCGCTTGCCGTTGACCAGCACCAGCGTGCGCTGGGTGCCCAGGTTGCGCATGTCGATGTAGGTGCCACCCGCGTTTTCACCCGCGGTCAGCGCATTGGCGCGGCTGATGGTCGGGCTGCCCATCGCGGTGACGTTCTGCAGGATGTCGGCAACCGAGCTGAAGCCCTGCTTTTCGATGTCGTTGCGGCTGATCGCGAACACCGGCTGGGCGGTTTCCACGTCCACCTGGCGGATGCGCGAGCCGGTGATCTCGATGCGGTCGAGGTTGGTGGGCGTTGCGTTGCTGCCGTCCTGGGCAAACGCGGGCAGGGCGGCCAACGTTGCGGTGGTAGCCAGGGCATAGCGGATGGCCTGCCCCAGTGCGGTGGTGCGTGAAGTCATGGCGAGCTCTCTCTCTCAGGTCGTGCACAAGACGCCAAAGTGGGCGTCGAAGGAGCCAGCTGGGTTGATGACCGAGCCGGTGACCCGATAGTAGTCTCGTTAGTTAATGCTCTGTAAAGAGTTCGTATCGATTTATGTCACGGGACACCCCCATCCTTCACAAAACGTGAACAAAAGCAGGCGCTTACGTGAGAGGTGCGATACGCGATACGGTGCCGTCGTGATGCGAAGCAGCACAAAAAACCGCCAGACTGCGCAAAGTGGGGGTGCGAAGTGCGTCACTCCTGCTGTCCTGTGGACAACAGGCGACGGCGTATTCAGGCTACGAACGGACGGAACTGGATGCCCAGCCCGGCGATCCCGTCGGTCTCGCCGATCAGGTCGGCGCGCAGCAGCGGACGGGCATCGATGAACGCCTGCGGCACGATCAGCGACAGCCGGTTGTCGTCGGCGGTCAGTTCCAGCGCCGGCAGCGGGTCGTCCTCATGCGCGCGGTTGAGCAGCACCGCCAGCCGCAGCAGGGCCGCCAACCGGCGCGCGGTCAGCAGCAGTCGCTCGGGCAGGGCGTCGAAGGCGGTCTTGGTCACGCTGCGGCGATGGCTGCGCACCAGCGCGGCCAGCATCTGCTGTTCCTGGCGGGAGAAGCCGGCGATGTCCGAGTGCTCCAGCACGTAGCTGCCATGCACGTGGTAGCCGCTGTGGGCAATCATCAGGCCCAGTTCGTGCAGGCGTGCGGCCCAGCCGAGCATGCGCGCATCATCGGCATCGAGCTTCCAGCGTTCCTGCACCTGCTCCAGCAGTGACAGAGCAGTGTCCTGCACGCGGTCGGCCTGTACCGTATCGATACCGTAGCGCTGGCTGAGCGCAGCTACCGATTCATCACGCAGGTCGTTCTCGCCGGCACGGCCGACGATGTCGTAGAGGATGCCCTCGCGCATCGCGGCCTTGCTGACCAGCAGCTTCTGCAGGCCAAGTGCCTGGAACGCCGCTTCCAGCACCAGGATGCCGCCGGCGATGATCGGGCGGCGGTCGCTGGACAGGCCCGGCAACTGGATGTCGTCGATCTTCTTGGCCTTCAGCAGCTCATCGCGCAGTTGCGGCAGGGCCTCGGCGGTGATCGCGCCCTTGCTCAGCTTCATCGTCGCGCAGATCTCGCTGATCGCCTTGTGCGTGCCCGAAGAGCCCAGCGCTTCCTGCCAGCCCAGCGCGCGATACTTGCTGGCGAAGGGCTGGAACTCGCGGCCGATCTCGGCCAGCGCGTCCTTCCAGCGCTTCTTGCTGAGCTTGCCGCCGGGGAAGAAGCGCCGGGTGCTGGCGATGCAACCGGCCTGCAGGCTTTCGCGCTCCAGGGTCTGCATGCCCATGCCGATGATGAATTCAGTGGAGCCGCCACCGATGTCGATCACCAGCCGGCGCTGGCCGGGCTTGGGGGGTTGCGCGTGGGCCACGCCCAGGTAGATCAGGCGGGCTTCTTCGCGGCCGCTGACCACTTCGATGGCGTGTCCCAGTGCAGTTTCGGCCGGGACCAGGAACGACTGGGGAGAACGCAGCTGGCGCACCGTGTTGGTGGCCAGCGCGCGCACCCGATGCGGCGGCACATTGCGGATGCGCTGGCCGAAACGGGCCAGGCATTCCAGCGCGCGCTGCCGTGCGGCGGAAGACAGTCCGCCTTTGCCATCCAGCCCGTCGGCCATGCGCACCGTCTCGCGCAGGCGGTCGATCACCCGCAGCTGGCCGAGCGTGTAGCGCGCGATGACCATGTGGAAACTGTTGGAGCCAAGGTCGATGGCGGCCAGCAGGTCGCCATCCTGCAATGCGGGCGGAGTCGTGGAGGTATGCGGCATGGGCGAATGTTAGCCGAAGCGGCGGTGTGCTCGTCACCGCGCGGCCTTCACATTTTGGAAGGAGGCGTGCAGCAGGATTGCAAGGGGTCAGATCCCTTTCCCGCAGGAAAGGGATCTGACCCCGGGCGACCGCTGATCGAATCCCGACCTGCGGTCGGGGTCCACCGGGGCAGGACTACAGCCCCTGCATCAATGCCATCTGCGCAGAATGCGGGGCTTCGTCGTGCGCCGGCGCACGCTTGTGGTAGAGGCCGTCGGCGTCCAGTTCCCAGGCGTTGAGGTTGTCGTCCAGGTAGTTCTGCAGGACCTCGCGGTACACCCGCTTGGCCAGTTCCGGATCGAGGATCGGGAAGCAGGTCTCGACCCGGCGCAGCAGGTTGCGTTCCAGCCAGTCGGCGCTGGCGCAGTACATCTCCGGCGCGCCGTCGTTGCCGAACCAGTAGACGCGGCTGTGCTCCAGGAAGCGGCCGACGATCGAGCGCACGCGGATGTTGTCCGAGACGCCCGGAACGCCCGGACGCAGGGTGCAGGCGCCACGGATGATCAGGTCGATCTGCACGCCGGCCTGCGACGCGGCGTACAGCGCGCGCACCACCTGCGGTTCGTTCAACGCGTTCATCTTGGCGATGATCCGCGCTGGGCGGCCGGCGGCGGCGATGCGCGTCTCGCGCTCGATACGGCCGAGGATGCCGGTGTGCAGGGTGAAGGGCGACTGCAGCAGGCGCTTGAGCTTCATCTTCGAGGCCAGCCCGGACAGCTGCTGGAACAACAGGTGCACGTCATTGCCGATGTCCGGATCGGCGGTGATCAGGCTGATGTCGGTGTACGCGCGGGCAGTGCCGCTGTGGTAGTTGCCGGTGCCCAGGTGCACGTAGCGGCGCAGCTTGCGGCCTTCGCGGCGCACGATCAGCAGCATCTTGGCGTGGGTCTTGTAGCCGACCACGCCGTACACCACCTGCACCCCGGCCTCCTGCAGGCGATCGGCCAGGCCCAGGTTGGCCTCTTCGTCGAAGCGCGCACGCAGTTCGACCACTACAGTCACGTCCTTGCCGTTGCGCGCGGCCTGGATCAGTGCGTCGACGATCAGCGAATCCTTGCCGGTGCGGTACAGCGTCTGCTTGATCGCCAGCACGTTGGGATCGATCGCCGCCTGCCGGATCAGGTCCAGCACCGCGGTGAAGGCATCGAACGGGTGGTGCAGCAGCAGGTCCTGGCGCGCCGTGGTCTCGAAGATGCCGTCGCTGTCGCGCAGCGTGCGCGGGGTCATCGGCGGGTACTTCAGGTCCGGCTGCGCGATCAGGTCGTACAGCTGGATGATGCGGTTGAGGTTGACCGGGCCGTCGATGCGGTACACCGCGTTCTCGGTCAGGCCGAAATTCTGCAGCAGCGTGCGCACGATCTCGCGCGGCATGTCGTGGGCGATCTCCAGGCGCACCGCCGGCCGGTAGCCGCGGTCGACCAGTTCGTCGCGCAGCGCCAGCGCCAGGTTCTCCACTTCCTCCTCGTCCACCACCAGCTCGGAGTTGCGGGTGACACGGAACTGGTAGGCACCCTGGACTTCCATGCCCGGGAACAGCTCATCGACGAAGGTCGACAGCACCGAGGACAGGAACACGAAGTTCTGCGATCCGCCGAGCTTCTCCGGCAGCTGGATGATGCGCGGCAGCGAGCGCGGCGCACGCACGATCGCCAGGTGGCCGGCGCGGCCGAACGCATCGGTGCCCTTCAGCACCACCACGATGTTCAGCGACTTGTTGAGGATCTTCGGGAACGGGTGCACCGGGTCCAGGCCCAGCGGCGACAGCACCGGCATGATCTCGTTGCGGAAGTAGGCGCGCAGCCAGCGCCTCTGGCGGTCGGTCCAGGAATGGCGACCGAGCACGCCGATGCCGGCCTCCATCAGCGCCGGGCGCAGCGTCTCGTTCCAGCAGCGGTACTGCTGGTCCACCAGCTCCGCAGCGCGGTCATGGATGGCGTTGAGGATGGCCTGCGGGCTCATGCCGTCCGGCGCCGGCGGCAGGCCGAATTCCTGCGCGTGGCGCACGGCGGCGGCACGGATCTCGAAGAACTCGTCGAGGTTGGTGCAGGAGATGCACATGAAGCGCAGGCGCTCCAGCAGCGGCACCTGCGGGTCCATGGCCTGCGCCAGCACGCGGAAGTTGAAATCCAGCTGCGACAGCTCGCGGTTGATGTACAGCGACGGGTCGCGCAACGGATCGTTGTCCGGGCTCACGGGGAGGGGGAGGGATCCGAGGCTGCTCATGGCGTCATTCTTCGATGGAGGTCAGGGGGGCGGACTCGCGCGGGCGCACGTGGTCGGCATCGAAATGGCAGGAGAACACCGAGCCCTTGCCGACTTCGCTTTCAATCTCCAGCCGTGCGTGGTGCAGGCCGAGGATGTGCTTGACGATGGACAGGCCCAGCCCGGTGCCGCCGCTCTCGCGCGAGCGGCTGCTGGACACACGGTAGAAACGTTCGGTCAGGCGCGGCAGGTGGGTGGCGGGAATGCCGTAGCCGGAATCGCGCACCGCCAGCACGGCGCCGTCGCCTTCGCGGCGGAACTCCACCGCAATGCGGCCCCCGGCCGGGGTATAGCGCACCGCGTTGGTGACCAGGTTGGAGAAGGCACTGTGCAGTTCCTTGGTCGAACCCTGCAGGTCGACACCGGCCAGATCATCGATGCTGATCTGGTGGCGGCCCTGGCTGTGCGCCTCGGCCTCGCGGCGCAGGGTCGCCAGCATCGGCTGCATGGCCACGGTCTCTTCCTCGCTGTGCTCCTGCGATTCCAGCCGCGACAGGGTCAGCAGGTCTTCCACCAGCTGGGCCATGCGCTGGCTCTGCTTGCGCATTTCTTCCAGCATCGGGCCGGTGCCGGGGAAGTCCTCCGGATCCATCATGTCCAGGTAGCCGTGGACCACGGTGAGCGGCGTGCGCAGCTCGTGTGAAACATTGGCCACGAAGTCGCGGCGCACCTGTTCCAGGCGCAGCAGCTTGCTGACGTCGCGGGCGATCAGCAGCCAGTAATCCGACGAATAGGGAATCAGGCGCAGGTTCAGGCGGATCGCCGGATCGACCGGCGAGGGCACGTCCAGGATCGGTTCGGCATTGCGGCCACCGGCCAGCCAGTGGGCCAGCGGCATCGGTTGCAAGCGTTCGACCAGGGCCTCGCCAAGGTCGCCGGGATGGTGCAGGCCGAGCAGGGCGGTGGCCGCTTCGTTGAACCACTGCACGCGCTGGCTGTTGCGGTCCAGCACCACCACCGCGTCGGGCAATGCGGCGGCGGCGGCGCGGTAGCTGCGCAGCATGTCCAGCAGGCGGCGCTTGCGCACGCGCATTTCCACCTGGTTGCGATACAGCAGGCGGTCCAGTTCGTTCCAGACGCCGGTGCCTTCTTCGGCGGTATCCCAGCGCTGGCGTGCGGTCAGGCGGCGCAGCACGCTGCGCAGGCGCCAGTAATGCCAGGCCAGGGTGGCCAGTGCGCCCAGCGCGATGCACAACCACAGATGGCCCGTGAACCACCCCACCAGTCCGGCGAACAGCAGTACCGCGGCAACGGTGGCCAGGGTCTTCAACCAGGCAGAGCGGATGTGGCGGGGCATTGCGGTCTCGTCGTTGAGGTGCGGCGGTTCACTGGAGTGAACCAAGGGTTATAGCAGAGTTGCCGGCACCGGCACCCGCAGGTGCGCGGTGCCGGCACGACGAGACTCAGGTGGCAGTGGAGAACCGGTAGCCGGCGCCGCGCACGGTCTGCACCATGTTCTCGGCGTTGAACGGTTCCAGCGTCTTGCGCAGGCGGCGGATATGCACGTCGATGGTGCGCTCCTCCACGTACACGCTGCCACCCCATACATGGTCCAGCAGCTGCGCGCGGGTGTAGACGCGCTCCGGATGGGTCATGAAGAAGTGCAGCAGGCGGTATTCGGTCGGGCCGATCGGCACCGGCTGGTCGTTGGCGAACACGCGATGGGCGGCGCCGTCGATGCGGATCGGGCCGACTGCCACGCTGCCGTCCTCGTCGTCCTCGCGGGCACGGCGCATCACCGCACGGATGCGCGCCAGCAGTTCGCGCGCCGAGAACGGCTTGACCACGTAGTCGTCGACGCCGGCTTCCAGGCCACCGACGCGGTCGTTCTCTTCGCCGCGGGCGGTCAGCATGATGATCGGCACTTCGCGGGTCAGCGTTTCCTTGCGCCAGCGACGGGCCAGGTCCAGGCCGCTGGTGCCGGGCAGCATCCAGTCCAGCAGGATCAGGTCCGGAACGCGGTCGGCGATCGCGGTCTGGGCCTCCCGGGCATCGCCGGCGTGGACCGGTTCGTAATCGCCCTTGCGAAGGGCGAAGGCGACCATTTCACGGATCGCGGGCTCGTCATCGACGATCAGGATGCGTTTCTGCACGAGGACACCGTAGGGCTCGGTTACTGGAGTGGTGCCAGTAGACTACGGTTTGATGACATGTTTGTGACTGCCCGGCCGGAACCGGCCTGGATTGCCATCGGCCGGTCATGCAGCGCTCAGCGCCGGTCCAGGTCCGGGTCCTGCACGCCCTGGCGGCGCAGCTCCAGCACGGTCGGGGTGATCGCTTCGATGCGGGCATCGACCCGCGCGCGGCCAATGTAATCCAGCGCCGGGTTGCGCTTGAGCGCCTGCAGCTGCAGCAGCGCCTGTTCCGGCCGACCGCTGAGGAAGGCGGCCTCGGCATAGGCCTCGCTGGCACGCACGCTGTCGCCGGCCAGCTCGCTGGCGCGGGCAAAGCGCTGCTGGAAGACCGGATCGTTACCGCTTTGCGACAACAGGGGGCGCAGCATCGCCTGCGCGCGCTGGCCGGCCTCGCGGTTGCCCTGTTCGTTCAGGATCTCGGCATAGGTCAGTGCCACCGGGCGGCTGTTGGGGTGTTCGCGCAGCAGCTGCTCGAAGCGGCTGTTGGCCTGGGCCGCCTGGCCTGCCCGCGATTCCGCTTCGCCCAGGCCCAGCGCCAGCCACAGGTTGCCGGGATGGGTCTGGAGCAGGCCGGCCAGGGTCTGCCGGGCCTGGCCGGCGCCGGCACGGCCACCGCGCATGACCGCCAGCGCCTGGCCATAGCGCTGCGCATCGTTGAGACCGTCCTTCTGCCGCTTGGCCAGGTCGGCATACTCGCGTTCCAGCTCGGGGGTGGAATCCGCGCTGAGCACGCGCAGGCGCTCACGTGCCCAGTCGAAGTCGCCGCTGGCGCCACGGTTGAGCTGGCCGATCGGGAGGCGCAGCACACTGCTGGGCAGCAGCGGGTTGTTGCCGCGCAGCAGCGGCTCGCCCAGGCTGGGATCGGCCGGGTCCACCCGCTCCTTGCGCTCGCCGGTGGGGGTGCTGGTGGTCAGCAGCACCGTATCCTTCTTCATCTGCTCGGCGCGGGCCTTGGCTTCGCTGATGCGGGTGATGTTGACCGGGTGGGTGCGCAGGAACTCGGGCACGCTGTAGCCCCCTTCGTTGCCACGCATGGCCGCCGACATCCGTTCGAAGAAGCCGGCCATGGCATCCACGTCGTAGCCGCTGCGCGACAGGGTGCGGATGCCGAGGCGGTCGGCCTCGGACTCGTTGGAGCGGGTGTAGTTGATCTGCCGTTGCTGCATCAGGCCCATGCCCGAGCTGATCGCGGCCATCGTCGCGTTGCCGGACGACGTGCTGTTGCTGGCCTGGGCGGCCACCACCGCCGCCAGCATGCCCAGCAGGATCGGGATCTGGTCACGCTGGGCGCGCTCGACGCCGCGCAGCACATGCTGCTGGGTGACGTGGGCGATTTCGTGGGACAGCACCGCAGCGACCTCGTCCTCGCGCTCGGCGGTCAGCACCAGGCCGGCATTGACCCCGATGTAGCCGCCCAGCGTGGCGAACGCGTTGATCTGGCGGTCGTTCATCACGAAGAAGGTGTACGGCTGCCGCGGCTGGTCACTGTTGGAGCCGAGCCGGGTGCCCATGGTCTGCAGCCAGTCGTTGACCAGCGGATCTTCCAGCAGGTAGCCGTAGTTGCGCAGCTCGCGCAGCATCATCGCGCCGTACTCGGCCTGGCGGGCCGGGGTCAGCAGCTCGCCGGCCGAGGAGCCAATGTCGGGCAGCTTCTCCTGGGCCTGGGCCAGCGGCATGGCCAGGGCCAGGGTGACGGCGGTAGTCAGCAGCAGGGCTCGCAAGCAGGAGTTCCTCGGGCGGGGCGCGCCAAGCGTGGCAGGGCGGGGGACAACCATTCGTTAATTCACAGTGTTGCGGCCGTGGCGTGGAAATTCCAGCGCACCGGTACCATATGTAGACCGTCGATCCATCGTGGAGTTTCCCGTGACAGCCCAGACCGCCGGCGGTGCCCCCGCCATCACCATCTATTCCACCGCCGTCTGCCCGTACTGCGTGGCCGCCAAGAACTTCCTGAAGAGCAAGGGCCAGCAGTGGACCGAGGTCCGCATCGACCTGGACCCGGCCGAGCGCGAGAAGATGATGGCGCTGACCCGCCGCACCAGCGTGCCGCAGATCTTCGTCGGCGACGTCCATGTCGGCGGCTACGACGACATGATGGCCCTGCACCGTGAAGGCAAGCTCGAGCCGCTGCTGGCCGGGCAGGGCCAGGCATGAGCGCGGCCGACGACGGCAGCAAGGACCGCATCGCCGAGTTCACCGAGTTCCGCAAGCGCATGAACGAGCGGATCCTGGGTGAGCCGAACCAGGTGGTGCGCCGCTTCTTCGCGCTGGACACGCAGACCTACCAGGCCGGCGCGCTGGACGTGAAGACCAAGGAGCTGCTGGGCCTGGTGGCCTCGATGGTGCTGCGCTGCGACGACTGCATCAGCTATCACGTGGCCCAGTGCAAGGACGCCGGCGTGACCCGCGAGGAGTTCTTCGAGACCTTCTCGGTCGGCCTGGTGGTGGGCGGATCGATCGTGATCCCGCACCTGCGCCGCGCGGTCGACTTCCTCGACCAGCTTGAAGGTGGCGCCGCCGCCCCGGCAGCGCACGAGCACTGAGGGGCGTGCCGGCCGCTGGCCGGTATTCCCTGAATCCGGCATGGCCGGGGTTGCCGGCCAGCGGCCGGCACTACCGCACCCGCGAGGGGCCTTCCCACGATCCAACAGCCCAGGAGCCCCCTTGTTGTTCAAGGGGGCGCGCCGACAGGCGCGGGGATAAGGCGGAATGCGCGGGCAATTCTGCCTGGGCCGGGCACTGGGACCATGGTCTATTTGGGACCTCGGCCCCGGCTCAGGCATAATTGCCGGTGAAACTTCCTTTGCGCCGGCGTTTCCGGGCACGTCCGGACGGCGTTTTTCCCCCTGTTCGGAACATCGATCAATGACGCAGAAAATTACGGTCATCCGCGGCGACGGCATTGGCCCGGAAATCATGGACGCCACCCTGTTCGTGCTCGACCAGCTCAAGACTGGCCTGGAGTACGAAGACGCCGACGCCGGCCTGGTGGCCCTGGAAAAGCACGGCGACCTGATGCCGGCAGTGACCCTGGAATCGATCGCGCGCAACAAGGTCGCGCTGAAGAGCCCGCTGACCACCCCGGTCGGTGGTGGCTTCACCTCGATCAACGTCAGCCTGCGCCGCCACTTCGACCTGTACGCCAACGTGCGTCCGGCCCACACCTTCCCGAACACCAAGTCGCGTTTCGACAACGTCGACCTGATCACCGTCCGTGAGAACACCGAAGGTGCCTACCTGGCCGAAGGCCAGGAAGTGTCGGCCGACGGCGAAACCGCCTTCTCCGGCACCCGCATCACCCGCAAGGGCTCCGAGCGCATCGTGCGCTACGCCTTCGAGCTGGCCAAGAGCACTGGCCGCAAGAAGGTCACTGCCGTGCACAAGGCCAACATCATCAAGTCGACCTCGGGCCTGTTCCTGAACGTCGCCCGTGAAGTCGCCGCACAGTACCCGGAGATCGAGTTCCAGGAAATGATCGTCGACAACTGCTGCATGCAGCTGGTGATGCGTCCGGAACAGTTCGATGTGATCGTCACCACCAACCTGTTCGGCGACATCATCTCCGACCTGTGCGCCGGTCTCGTCGGCGGCCTGGGCCTGGCCCCGGGTGCCAACATCGGCAAGGACGCGGCGATCTTCGAAGCCGTGCACGGCACCGCGCCGGACATCGCCGGCCAGGGCAAGGCCAATCCGTGCGCGCTGCTGCTGGCAGCCGCGCAGATGCTGGACCATGTCGGCCAGCCGGAAAACGCCGAGCGCCTGCGCAAGGCCATCGTGGCGACCATGGAAGCCAAGGATTCGCTGACCGGCGACCTGGGCGGCACCGGCACCACCATGAGCTTTGCCCAGGCCATCGCCAGCCGCCTGTAAGCGGCCGGCCGACCTCGGTTGGATCCACAGCGGGGCGCCTTCGGGCGCCCCGTTGCGTTGTGGGCCGGCCCGGTAGATCCACGCCGTGCGTGGAATGACGGGGCCTTGGTCCGCAGCCACCCATGGGGTGGCTCTACATGGAAATTGTCTGTGCGTACATTGCACAGATCATGTGCCGCTACGCGGCTGGTTCGTGCGTCATGCGCTCCGCATCCTGTGCCCACTTCCCAACGCACTGGAGCTCGAACATGAACCTCACCGCCTTCGGCCTGGCCAGCCTGATCGGCATGGCCACCACCGCCCCGGTCGCAGCCGCCGAGCCGGCCCATCCCACCATCCGCCACATGGCTGGCGCGCCGGTCGCGACCTCGCTGGATGCGGCAAAGACCGCCGTGCTGGTCATCGACTTCCAGAATGAGTACTTCGATGCCACGGCCGCACCGGGCTTTGCCGGTGGCCGCATGGTCATTCCCGATGGCGTGGCCGCGCTGCGGCAGGCGAAGCGGGTGGTCGAATTCGCCGATGCTCATGGCATCCGCGTGATCCATGTGCAGCACGTGCTGCCGGCGGGTGCGCCGCTGTTCGCACAGGGCAGCGTCAATGCTGCCTTCCATCGCGACCTGCAGCCGCGCCAGGGCGAGACCGTGGTGCAGAAGGACAATGTCAGCGTGTTCGCCGGCGCGTCCTCCACCGTGCTCGACCCGCTGCTGAAGAACGCCGGCATCGACACCCTGATCGTCACCGGCCTGCAGACCCATGCCTGCGTGGCTGGTGCCGCGCGCGACGCGGCGGCCGCGCCCCGTGGTTACCGGGTGATCGTCTCGTCCGATGCCAGCGCCAGCCGTGACCTGGACCTGGCTGGCGGCCGGCGCATCGGCCATCGCACGCTGCATGAAGCCGCTCTGGCCCAGATCGAGGACGCCTTCGGCGATGTCATGACGACTGACGCGATCCTGGCACTGCCGGTGCGCAAGGCCGGCGACGGCGCTTGATAAGCTGGCGGGGCCCGCATGCCGCGGGCTCCGCCACGTGGAGCTGCCCGCCGATGGATCACTTCGCTGCCCTGCGTGCACTGCGCGCCATCGTCGATGCGGGCAGCTTCACCGCGGCAGCCGAGCGCCTCGGTACCACCCACTCGGCGATGTCGCGGCAACTGCGGCAGCTGGAAGAACACCTGCAGGTGCGCCTGCTCGATCGCAACAGCCGCCGGCTGTCGTTGACCGAGGCCGGGCGCGACTACTACCGTGAGGCGGCAACGCTGCTGGACCGCCTGCAGGAAGCCGACGACCGTGCCCGTGCCGGGCAGGCGCAGCCCAGTGGAAGCGTGAGGATCAGCGTGCCGCAGGTGGTGGCCAGCCAGGAGCTGCCGCACTGGCTGCCGTCATTCCTGCAGCGTTACCCCCAGGTCACGCTGGACCTGTCGGCCGATGACCAGCTGGTCGATGTGGTCGGTGGTGGTTTCGACCTGGCCCTGCGCATCGCGGCTTCACTGCCGGACAGCCAGCTGGTCGCGCGCGAGCTGGCCAGCTGCCCGCGCATCCTGGTCGCCGCACCGGCCTACCTGGCACACCACGGACTGCCGCGGCAGGCAGCGGACCTGGCTCATCACACGCTGCTGGGTTTCAGTCCCACGCCAGCAATGCCGCCCTGGCAGTTGCAGGGGCCGCGCGGCGCAACCGCGAGCATCGAAGCCGGGCAGCGCCTGCGCGTGGATGCCACGCCCGCACTGTACGCCGCCGCGCTGGCCGGCATGGGCATCAGCCTGTTCACCGCCTTCACCGTGCAGGAGGATCTGCGCGCCGGTCGTTTGATCCGCGTGCTGCCGGCCTGGCATGCGGGCCAGCGACGCTACTTCGCGCTGTACCCGCATGCACGTGCACTGGCGCCCAAGGTGCGTGCGCTGGTCGAGCATCTCGCGGCGCACTACGCTGCACAGGTGAGCGCGGCAGGGTAGTCGCGCGGTTGCAGCCGGGGTGATGATGGAGTCGGTGTATCTGCTGGTCGCGCTTGGCGCGATCGTCGCCGGATTCGTACAGGGCCTGACCGGTTTCGCCTTCGGGATGGTAGCGATGTCGTTCTGGGCATGGGGGCTGGAGCCGCGACTGGCCGCTGCGCTGTCGGTGTTCGGCGCGCTGGTCGGTCAGCTGGTGGCCGTGTTCACCGTGCGGCGTGGCTTCAACCTGCGCCTGCTGCTGCCGTTCGTGCTGGGCGGCCTGGCGGGCATTCCGCTCGGCGTGATGGTACTGCCACACCTGGACATGGACTGGTTCAAGGCGCTGCTGGGCGGCTTCCTGCGCTGTGGTGCCCGGTGATGCTGATGGCGCGATCATTGCCGCCGATCCGCGTGGGTGGTCGCATCGGTGACGCGATCGCCGGCATGGCAGGTGGGGTGCTCAGCGGCATCGGCGGTTTCGCCGGACCGGTGCCGACGCTGTGGAGCACGCTGCGTGGCTTCGGCAAGGACGAGCAGCGCGCGGTCATCCAGAACTTCAACCTGGCGATGCTGGCAGTGACCATGGCCACCTATGTCGGCAGCGGCCTGGTGAGCCGGCAGATGCTGCCGTACTTCGCCATCGTGGCGCCGGCGATGCTGGTGCCGACCCTGCTGGGTGCGCGCGTCTACATCGGCATCAGCGAGGCGCGCTTCCGGCAGATCGTACTGAGCCTGTTGACCGCGTCGGGCATCGCATTGCTGGCGTCGTCGATGCCGGTGCTGCTGGCGCGGCCGTAACCGGTTGAACGTCAGGTCGGGCGGAACATGCGGAAGCGCTGTCCGGCGCCGATGCGGAAGTAGTCGGCAGGCCCGCCGCCGCGCAGGATCGGGGCCGCCGCAGCGGTGTCGTAGATGCCATCGACCAGCAGCCGTTCATCGATATGCACCGTCACCACTTCGCCCAGCACCAGCCAGCCGTTGGTGTCCTGGCCGGCGGCATCGCGCAGGCGGACGATCTGCGTGCAGCGGCATTCCATGCTTACCGGGCTCTGTGCCACGCGGGGCGGTGTGACCTGCGTTGAGGCCAGTGGCGTCAGGCCGGCAAGGACGAACTCGTCGACATCCGGCGCGACCGCACGGCAGCTTTCGTTCATCGCCTCGGCCAGGTCGAAGGTGGCCAGGTTCCACACGAATTCACCGGTGGCTTCAATGTTGCGCAGCGAGTCTTTGCGGCCCTGGCTGGAGAAGCCGATGATCGGCGGGGTGTAGTTGAAGGCGTTGAAGAAGCTGTAGGGCGCCAGGTTCAACGTGCCCTGTGCGTCGCGGCTGGAAATCCAGCCGATCGGGCGCGGGCCGATGATGGCGTTGAACGGGTCATGCGGCAGACGGTGGCCCTCTGCCGGGCGGTAGCTGTGGAAGGTGTCGGGCATGGGGGCAGGGGACGTGTGGGCTTGCTCGACTCTACAAAAAAGCCGCGACCCTTGCGGATCGCGGCTTGTCTCTCTCGGCGTGGCTGGACTCAGCGCTGCTGGATCTTCGACAGCAGGCGCAGGAACTCCACATACAGCCAGACCAGGGTCACCATCAGGCCGAATGCGCCATACCACTCCATGTACTTCGGCGCGCGCTGGGCCACGCCGGTTTCGATGAAGTCGAAGTCCAGCACCAGGTTCAGCGCCGCCACGACCACCACGAACAGGCTGAAGGCGATGCCCAGCCAGCTGGAGTCGTGGATCACCGGCACGTTGATGTTGAAGAAGCCCAGCACGAACGAGGCCAGGTAGAGCAGGGCGATGCCGCCGGTGGCGGCGACCACGCCCAACTTGAAGTTCTCGGTGGCCTTGATCACGCCGCTGCGGTACGCGAACAGCAGCGCAAACAGGGTGCCGAAGGTCAGCAGCACGGCCTGGAACACGATGCCCGAGAACTTGGCGTTGAACAGGGCCGAGATGGCGCCGAGGAACACGCCTTCCACCAGCGCATACATCGGCGCGGTGACCGGCGACCATTCCTTCTTGAAGATGGTGATCAGCGCCAGCACCAGGCCGCCGATGGCGCCGCCCATGGCATACAACCTGGCTCCGGCCATGACCTGGCCGTAGTCGTCGATGGTCTGGTTCCAGGCGAAAGCGGCCGTCAGCACGGTCAACAGCAGCAGGAAACCGGTCTTGTTGACGGTGCCGTTGAGGGTCATTGCCTGGTCGGGGCTGGTCACCACCGAACCGCTGGCGAGGTCGAGGAAGGTCGACTCGGAAAGAGCCGGGTTGCCGCTGCGCATGCGTGTTCTCCGTGCGAATGAGGGTCAGGACGGCCATCCGGCCGATGGGCGTGAGCATAGCCGATGACTGCTTTTGGCGTTGTGGCAGGCCGCGGAACTGCGCATCCTTCGTTGACAGTTCCCAACGCGCTTGGCGACAATGACCAACTCCCCGGGCCTGACCCGAGGGGATTGCAAGACCGGGGTATAGCGCAGTCTGGTAGCGCGCCTGCTTTGGGAGCAGGATGTCGGGGGTTCGAATCCCTCTACCCCGACCAATCCCACGTCACGTCGGATTGGACACCGTTCCGGTTCGGGCGCCCGTAGCTCAACTGGATAGAGCACCGGCCTTCTAAGCCGGCGGTTACAGGTTCGATTCCTGTCGGGCGCGCCATTGGCGGGACAGCGGGATCGCATCGGCGGATGTGAAGAAGTGCTTGCAAAAGCGTAAAGACTCCACCAGAATATCGGACTCGCTTCGGCGGACCGGAACTTCGGTGACAGTCTCCAGGCAAGGTTTCAAGGTTCCAGTGCTGGCGGTATCGGCGGTGGAGCGAAAGTTTCAGTGGTGGCTGTAGCTCAGTTGGTTAGAGTACCGGATTGTGATTCCGGTGGTCGGGGGTTCGAATCCCCTCAGCCACCCCACTGATTCAACCGCATCGGCGCAGCCGAAACGGTATTGCAATAAACAGAAAGCACGCTACAATGTGCGTCTGAGTTTCACGGGCCGTTAGCTCAGTTGGTAGAGCAGTTGACTCTTAATCAATAGGTCCAAGGTTCGAATCCTTGACGGCCCACCAAGACGGAAGCCACCTGGTACGCCAGGTGGCTTTTTTCTTATAGGTGTGACCCTTTCGTTTCAATGGGCCACACGTTGCAGGGCCCCGCCTGGCGTGGATCTGCAGCGCATCGGGATCGCAGTGCTGGTTTCAACGATGTTGAAGAAAGTGCTTGCACCCACCGAGCGGATCGGGTCATAATTCGCGCCCCGATTTCGGGCTGTTAGCTCAGTTGGTAGAGCAGTTGACTCTTAATCAATAGGTCCAAGGTTCGAATCCTTGACAGCCCACCAGACGAAAGCCACTTGGTCATCCAGGTGGCTTTTTTCTTGCCCGCACGCCGGGTTGCGCTTCATCCACGCATGGCGTGGATCTACTGAAGCAGTGCTGAAATCAGGGGCATACGCGTCATCAGTGTTTTCAATGCTGTGCACTGCTTCTCACCGCATGGCGTCCTGCATCGCACCCAATAGATCTTTCGCGCCGATGGCGCATGCAGGAAGGAAGATGTTGATGGCTGAGATCGCTCGATTGCACGGCACGGTGTGGATTCCCTTCGCGTTGATGGCACTGGCGGCCTGCACGCCGGGCAATGATCCCGCGCAGGCTGTCGAGCGTGATGCGGGCGCAGAGCGCATTCCGGCGCGCCAGATCGACGACGCCATGCAGTTGCGGCCGGCCCGGCCCGCGGAGGGGGAGGTCCTGCCCGGCGCGGTGGACGTACAGCGCAATGCGGACGGTTCGGTGGATGTGCGCAGGGATGCGCCGGCGTCGGTGGCCCTGCGTCGCACCGACGATGGGGGCGTGGAGGTCCGGAAGGTGGATGCGGCCGTCGACCCGGGCACAGGTGCGGCGCCGGCCCGCACGGTACCGCAGCAGTAGGCTGCGGCCAGCCCGGCGGGTCGCGCACCCGCCGGAGTGGCTGCGATGCAGCGATGGCGCGGAGCGTAGTGGATTCAGCTTTGTGCAGGCCTTCCGATTCCAGTCGCCGCCTGCGACAATGAACACCTGTGCCGGCCACGCGAAAGTGGCGGAATTGGTAGACGCCCTGGATTTAGGTTCCAGTGCCGCAAGGCGTGGGGGTTCGAGTCCCCCCTTTCGCACCAGTGCCGGCCTGTCCCCGCCCTGATCGGGCCATCGGCGCCCCCTTGACCGGCACGCGCTGGCAGTGCAGGCCGAATTGGGCGAAACTAAAGGGCTGCGGCAAGCAGGCGCGTCCCAGACGTCGTGTCCTAACAACCGTTTCATCCCAATCATCGAGCCGGGGGCCTGGGCCACCGGTGGCAGGAGTCAACATGCAAGCTTCGATCGAATCCACCGGCAACCTGGAACGCCGCCTGAGCTTCTCGCTGCCGGAAGAGCGTCTGCAGAGCCACATCGCCGGCCGCCTGGGCGAAATCGCCCGTACCACCCGCATCAAGGGGTTCCGTCCGGGCAAGGTGCCGGCCAAGGTGATCGAGCAGCGCTTCGGCGCGCAGGTCCGTGGCGAGGCGCTGGACGGCCTGCTGCGCGAGACCTTCGACGCGGCCGTGCGCGAGCACGACCTGCGCGTCGTCGGCAGCCCGCGCATCGACAAGGGCGACGAGGGTGAGTTCTCCTTCGTGGCCACCGTGGAAGTGGTGCCGGACTTCGGCGACATCGACGTCAGCAAGCTGACCGTCGTGCGCCACACCGCCGAGATCACCGACGCCGACATCGACCAGATGATCGAGAACCTGCAGAACCAGCGTCGTACCTGGGCCCCGGTCAGCCGTGGCGCGCAGGACGGTGACCTGGTCGCGGTGGAAACCTGGTCGCAGGCCGGCGAAGAGCGCCTGCCGGCCGAGGGCACCGAGAAGGGTTCGATCGTGCTCGGCCAGGGCATGATGTTCGACACCATCGAAAAGGGCCTGGTCGGCCTGGCCAAGGGCGAAGAGAAGACCCTGGACGTCGAGTTCCCGGCTGACTGGCGCGTGCCGGTGCTGGCCGGCAAGACCGTGCAGGTCACCGTCAAGGTTGCCGACGTGTCCGAGCCGGTCGTGCCGGCGGTCGACGAAGCCTTCATCAAGAGCTTCGGCGTGAAGGGGGGCGACGTCGAGCAGTTCCGCAGCGACATCCGCGCCAACCTGGAGCGTGAGCTGAAGGGCGCGCTGATGAACCGCCTGCGCCGCGAAGTGGGCGAGCAGCTGATCGCGGCCTACTCGTCGGTGGAAATGCCGCCGCGCCTGGTCGAGAACGAAGCCCGCGCCATGCTGGCCCAGCAGGTCGAGCAGCTGCGCCGCAACGGCCAGAACGTCGGCGAGATCCCGGCCGATGCCCACGAAGGCTTCAAGGACGCCGCCGCCAAGCGCGTGCTGGTCGGCCTGCTGGTCGGTGAAGTGGCCCGCATCAACGACCTGCGCCTGGAAGCCAAGCGCCTGAACGAAACGATGCGTCTGATCGCCTCGACCTACGAAGAGCCGGAGCAGGTCATTGAGATGTACCGTAACGACCCCCAGCTGATGTCTGGCCTGCAGAACCGTGTGATGGAAGAGCAGGTGATCGACTGGATCGCCGAGCGTGCCCAGCACACCGAAGAGAAGCTGTCGTTCCAGGACGCGATCCGCCAGTAAGCCGGCGGATCACCGGATGCCCCGCGCCTTTGCCGGCGCGGGGTTGTTGCCCCCCAAGATAGGTACCTCACGTAATGGACAACCGAACCAAAGCCCTGAACCTGGTTCCGATGGTGGTCGAGCAGACCAGCCGCGGCGAGCGTGCCTACGACATCTATTCGCGCCTGTTGAAGGAGCGCCTGATCTTCCTCGTGGGCCCGATCGACGATCACATGGCCAACGTGGTGGTGGCGCAGTTGCTGTTCCTGGAATCGGAGAACCCGGAAAAGGACATCAACATCTACATCAACTCGCCGGGTGGCGTGGTCACCGCCGGCATGGCGATCTACGACACCATGCAGTACATCAAGCCGAATGTGAGCACCACCTGCATCGGCCAGGCCGCCTCGATGGGCGCCCTGCTGCTGGCCGCGGGCGAAGCCGGCAAGCGCTATGCGCTGCCGAACTCGCGCGTGATGATCCACCAGCCGCTGGGCGGCTACCAGGGCCAGGCCACCGACATCGACATCCACGCGCGTGAGATCCTGACCCTGCGTTCGCGCCTGAACGAGATCCTGGCCAAGCACACCGGCCAGTCGCTGGAGACGATCGCCCGCGACACCGAGCGCGACAACTTCAAGAGCGCCTTCGAGGCGCAGGCCTACGGTCTGGTCGACCAGGTCCTGGAGCGTCGTCCGGATGAGTCGATCCAGGCCGGTTGACCGGCCTTCACGGGGCCAGGGAGGCCCCGTTCCTGCAGGGTCGGGCGGGACTGGTGTCCCCTCGGCCCTGTGCTATTCTCGAATCGAACCCCCGTTCAGCGGGTGGGGTAACTGGGTAAGCGAAGCATGAGCGAAGACCGCCAAGGTCGTTCCACGGACACCGGCAAGATCCTCTACTGCTCTTTCTGCGGCAAGAGCCAGCATGAAGTGCGCAAGCTGATTGCGGGTCCGAGCGTATTCATCTGCGATGAGTGCGTGGAGCTGTGCAACGACATCATCCGTGAGGAACTTGAGGAAAAGGCGCAGTCGGCGCGCAGTTCGCTGCCCAAGCCGCGCGAGATCCTCGAGGTCCTGGACCAGTACGTGATCGGCCAGAACCGCGCCAAGCGCACCTTGGCCGTGGCCGTGTACAACCACTACAAGCGCATCGAGAGCCGGCAGAAGAACGACGACGTCGAACTGGCGAAGTCGAACATCCTGCTGGTCGGCCCGACCGGTTCGGGCAAGACGCTGCTGGCCGAAACCCTGGCCCGCCTGCTCAACGTGCCGTTCACCATGGCCGACGCCACCACGCTGACCGAAGCCGGTTACGTGGGCGAGGACGTGGAGAACATCATCCAGAAGCTGCTGCAGAAGTGCGACTACGACGTCGAGAAGGCACAGCAGGGCATCGTCTACATCGATGAAATCGACAAGATCTCGCGCAAGAGCGAGAACCCGTCGATCACCCGCGATGTGTCCGGCGAAGGCGTGCAGCAGGCCCTGCTGAAGCTGATCGAAGGCACCGTGGCCAGCGTTCCGCCGCAGGGCGGGCGCAAGCATCCGCAGCAGGAATTCCTGCAGGTGGACACCAAGAACATCCTGTTCATCTGCGGCGGCGCGTTCGCCGGGCTGGACAAGGTGATCCAGGCCCGTTCCACCGACGTCGGCAGCATCGGCTTCGGCGCCAAGGTGAAGAGCAGCGAGCGCAAGCAGGAAGTGGGCAAGGTGCTGGCCGAAGTCGAGCCGGAAGACCTGATCAAGTTCGGCCTGATTCCGGAGTTCGTCGGCCGCCTGCCGGTGGTGGCGACCCTGGAGGAGCTGGACGAGCCGGCCCTGATCAAGATCCTGACCGAGCCGAAGAACGCCATCACCAAGCAGTTCAAGAAGCTGTTCGAGATGGAGAACGTCGAGCTGGAGTTCCGTCCGGACGCGTTGTCGGCCATCGCCAGGAAGGCGCTCAAGCGCAAGACCGGTGCCCGTGGCCTGCGCACCATCGTCGAATCGGTCCTGCTGGACACCATGTACGACCTGCCGTCGCAGGAAAACGTCAGCAAGGTGGTGGTGGACGAATCGGTGATCGAGCACAAGTCCGAGCCGTACCTGATCTACCAGACCCCGGCGGTCCCTGAACAGAAGGCCGCAGGCGCCGAGTGATCCTTCCAGGTTGTTGATTGGAAAGGATTTTCAAGGAATGCCTTGCATCTGAAAGCCGATGGCCCCATAACGGGGCCATCGGCTTTTTTTGTCTCCGGAAGATGCCCTCCCGGAGGCGGTTTTCCCCCTTCCCTGGAGCCCCCATGGCCCGTTCCCCAAGTGAAACCCTCGACCTGCCGGTCCTGCCGCTGCGCGACGTAGTGGTGTTCCCGCACATGGTCATTCCGCTGTTCGTCGGCCGTGACAAGTCCATGCACGCGCTCGAACAGGCAATGGAGGCGGACAAGCGCATCCTGCTGCTGGCGCAGAAGTCGGCCGAAACCGACGACCCGCATGCGGCCGACCTCTACCAGGTCGGTACGCTGGCGCAGGTGCTGCAGCTGCTGAAGCTGCCCGACGGCACCATCAAGGTGCTGGTCGAAGGCCTGTCGCGCGTGCAGGTCACCCACGTTGACGAGCGCAACGGCTCGCTGCACGGCCAGGCCGTGGAGATCGACGCCAGCGACGAGCGCGAAGCGCGCGAGGTCGAGGCGATCGCCCGCTCGCTGATGTCGCTGTTCGAGCAGTACGTGAAGACCAACCGCAAGCTGCCGCCGGAACTGCTGCAGACGCTGTCGGGCATTGATGAGCCGGCGCGCCTGGCCGACACCATCGCCGCGCACATCAGCGTGCGCCTGGCCGACAAGCAGCGCCTGCTGGAAACGCTGGCCGTCGGTGACCGCCTGGAGATGCTGGTCGGCCTGGTCGACGGCGAGATCGACGTGCAGCAGATGGAGAAGCGCATCCGCGGCCGCGTGAAGTCGCAGATGGAGAAGAGCCAGCGCGAGTACTACCTCAACGAACAGATGAAGGCCATCCAGAAGGAACTGGGTGACCTGGACGATGCGCCTGGCGAGCTTGAAGAGCTGGCGCGCAAGATCGCCGAGGCCGGCATGCCGAAGGCCGTTGAGGCCAAGGCGCGCAACGAGCTGAACAAGCTCAAGCAGATGTCGCCGATGTCGGCCGAAGCGGCGGTCGTGCGCAACTACCTGGAGTGGTTGCTGGGCGTGCCGTGGAAGAAGCGCAGCAAGGTTCGCAAGGACCTGAAGGTGGCGCAGGACACCCTCGATGCCGATCACTACGGGCTGGAGAAGGTCAAGGAACGCATCCTTGAATACCTGGCGGTGCAGTCGCGCGTGAAGCAGATGAAGGGCCCGATCCTGTGCCTGGTCGGGCCGCCGGGCGTGGGCAAGACCTCGCTGGGACAGTCGATCGCCAAGGCCACCAACCGCAAGTTCGTGCGCATGTCGCTGGGCGGCGTGCGTGACGAGGCCGAGATCCGTGGCCACCGTCGCACCTACGTCGGTTCGATGCCGGGCCGCATCGTGCAGAACCTCAACAAGGTCGGCAGCAAGAACCCGCTGTTCGTGCTCGACGAGATCGACAAGATGTCGATGGATTTCCGCGGCGATCCGTCCTCGGCGTTGCTGGAAGTGCTCGACCCTGAGCAGAACAACGCGTTCAACGACCACTACCTGGAAGTGGACCTGGACCTGTCTGAAGTGATGTTCGTGGCCACCTCGAACTCGCTCAACATTCCCGGCCCGCTGCTGGACCGCATGGAAGTGATCCGCATCCCCGGCTACACCGAGGATGAGAAGCTCAACATCGCCACCCGTTACCTGGTGCCCAAGCAGGTCAAGGCCAACGGCCTGCAGCCCGAAGAGCTGGAGATCGGCAGTGACGCCATCCAGGACATCGTGCGCTACTACACGCGCGAGTCGGGCGTGCGCAACCTGGAACGCGAGATCGCCAAGATCTGCCGCAAGGTGGTGAAGGAGATCGCGCTGGCCGGCCCGCAGCCGGTGAAGGCGAAGAAGGGCGCGAAGAAGAAGGCGCTGGTGAGCGTGTCCAGCAAGAACCTGGACAAGTACCTGGGCGTGCGTCGCTTCGACTTCGGCCGTGCCGAGGAAGAGAACGAGATCGGCCTGGTCACCGGCCTGGCCTGGACCGAGGTGGGTGGCGATCTGCTGCAGATCGAATCGACGCTGGTGCCGGGCAAGGGCCAGCTGATCCTGACCGGCCAGCTCGGCAACGTGATGAAGGAATCGGCTTCAGCGGCGCTGTCGGTGGTGCGTTCGCGCGCCGTCGGCTTCGGCATCGACAGCGACTTCCTGCAGAAGCACGACGTGCACCTGCATGTGCCCGATGGCGCTACGCCGAAGGACGGCCCGAGTGCCGGCGCGGCGATGGTCACCTCGCTGGTATCGATGCTGACCAAGGTGCCGGTGCGTGCCGACGTGGCGATGACCGGCGAGATCACCCTGCGTGGTCGCGTCACGGCCATCGGTGGACTGAAGGAGAAGCTGCTGGCCGCACTGCGTGGCGGAATCCGCACGGTCATCATTCCCGAGGAGAACCGCAAGGACCTGGCCGACATCCCGGCCAACGTCACCCGCGATCTGGAGATCGTGCCGGTGAAGTACATCGAAGAAGTCCTGGACCTGGCGCTGGAGCGTCCGTTGGCACCGAAGAAGGCGCGCAAGAGTGCGCAACGTGTCACGGTGCGCAGCAAGGCCAAACCGAGTGGAAACGCGCGCGTCAAGCATTGACGCGCGCTGTCCAATGGCCCGAAACCCGCGTCGTTGCTGGCTTTCCAGCTTGCGTGGGGGTAGGGCCACTGGTATAAAAGCAGCACTCGCGAATGAGTGATCGCAGTCTGGCGATCGCTGAATTCGGCGAACCGTTTCCACATGGCGGCCGCATGCAGAGCGCGTGCGGTTGCTTCCCTGTCGAATAAGCGGAACCCACCGCCAAAGGAGTTGTAGAGAATGAACAAGACCGAATTGATCGATGCCGTTGCTGAAGCTGCAGACCTGACCAAGGCCGAGTCCAGCCGCGCTGTCGATGCCGTCGTTGCTGCCGTCACCAAGGCGCTGAAGGACGGCGATGCGGTCACCCTGGTTGGCTTCGGTACCTTCCAGGTCCGCGACCGTGCTGCCCGCACCGGCCGCAACCCGAAGACCGGCGACACCATCAAGATCGCTGCTTCGAAGAATCCGTCGTTCAAGGCTGGTAAGGCCCTGAAGGATGCTGTAAACTAAGCGGCTCGCTGGGGTGCTTAGCTCAGCGGTAGAGCGTCTCCTTTACACGGAGAGGGTCGGGGGTTCGAAACCCTCAGCACCCACCACAGCACCGCGGTAAAAGTTTGAGTGTGGAGCGGTAGTTCAGCTGGTTAGAATGCTGGCCTGTCACGCCGGAGGTCGCGGGTTCGAGTCCCGTCCGCTCCGCCATTCAACGAGGCCTCCGGCCAAAAGCTGGAGGCTTTGTTTTCTCCCGGTCCAGGCCGGCTGAAAGCAAAAAAGGTAACAACGCGGAGCGGTAGTTCAGCTGGTTAGAATGCTGGCCTGTCACGCCGGAGGTCGCGGGTTCGAGTCCCGTCCGCTCCGCCACTACATCGAGGCCCCCGGCCTGAAGCTGGGGGCCTTGTCTTCTCACCGACAGGTTCGGAAGGAAGGCGAAAAGGTTTTTGCAAGAACGGAGCGGTAGTTCAGCTGGTTAGAATGCTGGCCTGTCACGCCGGAGGTCGCGGGTTCGAGTCCCGTCCGCTCCGCCATTGCAGAATTCTTAAGTCCCTGTGAAAAAACTTTGAAAAAAGTGTTCATCGGGCTGGGTTTCCAGACAGTCTTCGGATATACTGGGCGCCTGCAAAGTTCAAGCGCGGAGCGGTAGTTCAGCTGGTTAGAATGCTGGCCTGTCACGCCGGAGGTCGCGGGTTCGAGTCCCGTCCGCTCCGCCAACTTCAAAAGCCCTCGGCGCAAGCCGGGGGCTTTTTCTTTGCGCCATGGTGGAAATGGCCGACACGCGGATGGCGCATGCCTGCCGATGTGGGCGCAGGCCGCGCTGGCGCTGCTTTTGGTCCCTGCGGCGAAGCGGGTTACACTGCCGGGCTCGCCAATAAGGCCTTGTGATTCCTCACCATGCTGCAGAAACTCCGCGACAAGACCTCAGGCTGGATCGTCACTGTGATCCTGGGGCTGCTGATGATTCCGTTCCTGTTCGTGATCGACAACAGCTACCTCGGTGGCGTTGGCGCACAGAACGTGGCCAAGGTTTCCGCGCCGCCGACCTGGTGGCGTTCGGCGCCGTCGTGGTGGCCGGTGCGCATGCTGTGGCAGCACCACGAGATCAGCTCGCAGGATTTCCGCACGCGTTTCGAGCAGGAGCGCATGCGTGAGCGCCAGCAGCAGGGCGACAACTTCGACCCGCGCGCGTTCGAGAGCACCGAGAACAAGATGGCCGTGCTCGACCAGCTGATCGACGAGCAGGTCGTGCGCCTGGTCGGTGAGCAGGCGGGCGTGGTGATCGGCGACGGCGCGGTGCGCGAGTACATCGCGACCATGCCCGCATTCCTCGATTCGAACGGCAAGTTCAACGAGAACAACTATCGCCTGGCCCTGGCCGGCGGCAACCCGCCGCGTACGCCGACCCAGTTCCAGGAGCTGGTGCGCGAGAGCCTGCAGCAGTCGGTGATTCCGTCGGGCCTGCAGAGCTCCGGCTTCGTCACCCAGGCAGAGACCGAGCGCCTGTTGAAGCTGCTGGGCGAAACCCGCGATGTCGAGCTGGCCGCGTTGCCGCCCGTACCGGCCGATACCGCGCCGGTCACCGATGAGCAGATCAAGCAGTGGTACGACAGCCACGGCAAGGATTTCCGCCAGGCCGAGAGCGTGTCGCTGGAGTACGTCGAGATCAACGGCGCGAACCTGCCGGCACCGGCGGCGGCCGATGAAGCCACCCTGCGCAAGCGCTATGAAGACGAGAAGGCGAAGTTCACCTCGCCGGAGCAGCGCCAGGCCTCGCACATCCTGATCACCGGTGACGGTGCAGAAGCCAAGGCGAGCAAGATCGCTGCCGAAGCCAAGGCCGCTGGTGCCGATTTCGGCGCGCTGGCCAAGGCCAATTCGGAAGATCCGGGCTCCAAGGAACAGGGCGGGGACCTGGGTTGGGTCGAGCGCGGTGCGATGGTGAAGCCGTTCGAGGACGCGCTGTTTGCGGCCAAGGCCGGTGATGTGATCGGCCCGGTGAAGACCGAGTTCGGTTACCACATCATCAAGGTGGCCGCTGTGCGCGGTGGCCAGGGCAAGTCGTTCGAGGAAGTGCGTGACACGCTGGCCGCCGAACAGCTGAAGGCCGACGGTGAGCGTGGCTTCAACGAGCTGGCCGGTCGCCTGGTCGATGCCATCAACAAGAGCCCGAGCGACCTGGCCGCTGCCGCCAAGGAAGTGAACCTGCCGCTGCAGACGCTGGGCCCGATCACCCGCGCGACCGCCAGTGGCATCGCGGCTGACCCGGCCGTGCTGCGTGCGGCGTTCTCCGACGTGCTGGTGCAGGACGGTACCGCCAGTGACCCGATCGCCCTGGGGGGCGCGACCAACCACAGCGTGGTCATCCGCGTGGCTGCGCACACCCCGGAACAGGCCCTGCCGCTGGACAAGGCTCGTGACCAGGTGATCGCCGCGATCCGCGCTGACCGCCAGCGCCAGGCCAGCGACAAGGCGGCCGATGCGATCCTGGCCAAGCTGAAGGCGGGTGCCACCTTGCAGTCGCTGGCCGCCAGCGAGAAGCTGCAGCTGAGCCCGATGCCGGGCCTGCCGCGCAGCCAGCCGGTGCCGACCCCGGAAATCAACCGCGCGATCTTCAGTGCGCCGGTGCCGGCCGAAGGCAAGCCGAGCTATGGCAAGGTCGACGTCAATGGCCACGCGCTGCTGTTCGCGGTGAACAAGGTCAATCCGGGCGACATCAAGGAAGTGACTGCAGAGCAGCAGAAGCAGCTGAAGGAACAGCTGAGCCAGATCGATGGCATGGCCGCGGCCAAGGCCTACATCAAGGCGATGCGCAAGAAGTTCGTGATCCAGACCACCGAGGCGAACCTGTAAGCCTTGCGGCGAGCAGATCGAAGAAGGCCCGGCATTGCCGGGCCTTTTTTTGTGCCTGCCGATGTGTAGCGTCGAGCCATGCTCGACTGCGTCTGCCGGGCGCAGGCATGAAAAAGCCGAGCAAGGGCTCGGCTCTGCAGGAAACAGGGCAGGGCGCGGCGGTGCCGCGCCGGACTCAGTCTTCCACGCGCAGCACGGCGCCCGGCTTCAGCACGCTGCTGCCGCTCAGGCCGTTCAGCGACAACAGGGCCTTGACCGGCATGCCGTAGCGGCGGGCGATGGTCCAGGCCGACTCGCCATCACGCACGGTGTGGCGGCGGCTGCGCGGACGATCAGCGATCGCGGCGACGGTCTTGGCCACCTGCGGCGTCGGTGCTGCGGTGGCGACTGGCGCAGCGCTGGCGACCAGGGCGGATGCGGTGTCCGCCACCGTCGCATTGGCAGCCGAGACAGGAGCCAGCACGCGGGTGGTACCCGACGAGGCGCGGCCACCGCCCGCCAGGGCGGGGTTGAGGCGGGCGATCCTGGCCGGGTCCAGGGCGCGCTGTGCGGCCCACTGCTGGACGCTGGTGCCGGCGGGCAGGGTGTGGTCCTTCAGCACCGGCACGGTGCGGTCCAGCGAGGCCATCACGCCCGGCTGGTCTTCCACGTCTTCCAGCACGCAGGCCAGGGCATGCAGCTTCTCGACGTAGGCATGGGTGACCGGCGACAGGCCGGGCAGCGCCGACGGCTTGGCGTTCTGCGCGTTCATGCCCGCCTTGCGCATGGACTGCAACACGCGGTACTCACCGGCGTTGTAGGCCATGGTGGCCAGGCGCCAGTCGCCGCCGAACATGCCGTGCAGGGTCTTCAGGTAGCGCACTGCGGCCTGGGTGGAATCGACCGCCGACAGGCGGCCGTCGTAGCCGTTGGCCATGGGCACGCGGTGGTTGCGCGCGGTGGTGGCGATGAACTGCCACAGGCCGGTCGGGCCGCTGCCATTGCGGGCATTGGGTCGGTAGCCGCTTTCCACGAACGGGATCAGTGCGAATTCGGTAGGCAGGTTGGCCTTGCGCAGCTCTTCAACCACGTAGCCGAACAGCACCAGCGCATCGTCATCCTGGTTGGCCAGGCGCGACGGGGCGTGGGCGAACTGCTTCTGCCAGCGCGGGCTGGTGGCCTCGGCATTGCAGGTGGGCTCGGCCAGGCCGTCGCGGAAGCTGGAGAAGATCTCCTGGCCATTGCGGACCGACGCGGCCGGCAACGCGGCCGGATCCAGCGGCAGGGCCGCCGCGGCGGCCAGGTTCTGGCCGATGCCCGCGCCCAGCGACTGGGCACCGGCGGTTCCGGCCAGCCCCAGGACCAGGCCCAGGGCCAGCGGCAGACTTCGGCGCATCATGCGCGGAAGCCGTCTTTCCAGTGCCGGAGACCGGCCATGACGTCGACGTCGTCAACGACGTCGCGGCCCAGGTGCGCCGACACTGCCGCGCGGATCGGCGCCGTGTGCACGCGCAGGAACGGATTGCAGTCGAATTCGTTGGCCAGGGTTACCGGCAGGGTGGAACGGTCATCGCGGCGCATGGCCAAAGCCTCCTCTTGGCGCTGCCACAGGGCAGCGTTGGCGGGGTCGACATGCCGCGCGAAGACGGCATTTGACACGGTGTACTCGTGGGCGCAACAAAGCAGCAGTTGCGCGGGCAAGGTACCCAGCTTGCGCATCGATGCCAGCAGCTGGGACGGCGTACCTTCGAACAGGCGTCCACAGCCCAGGCTGAACAACGAATCTCCGCTGAAAAGATGTTCAGCAGTGTGAAACGCGATGTGGCTGCGGGTATGCCCGGGCACGGATAGTACGTGGAACGTCCGGCCCAGTGCCTGAACGCGTTCACCTTCGCCGACCCGCTCGGTCGCTGCAGGGATGCGCTCCTCGACGGGCGCGATGACCCGTACACCGGGAAAACGTGCCTGCAACGCGGGCACGCCACCGATGTGGTCATCGTGGTGATGGGTGAGCAGGATCGTGTCCACGCGCAGGCCCTGATCGGCCAGCGCAAGCACCGGCGCGGCATCGCCGGGATCGACGACCACGGCGGCGCCAGCGTCGTCGATCAACGTCCAGATGTAGTTGTCCGCAAATGCGGGCAGGGCAGTCAGTCGCATAGAATTGGACCATGCCCGCGCTGCAGAGCACCCGTCAAGCGAGCCAGGCCCCGTGGTTCGACACTGAACCGGCGGGCTCCTTGCGCGTGCTGGAGCGGCAGTTGCTGCTGCCGCAGCTGTCTGTCCTGCCGACGCAGCCCTGGCTGTGGATCGCACCGAGTGCGGCCTGGCTGGAGGATGCGCAGCTGGGCGGGCGCGGGCTGCGGCTGTTCCGGCAGGGCCAGGGCTATGCCGGCGACACCCGCTGTGCGCTGCCGCTGCCGCTGGCCAGCGAGAGCGTCAACGCGGTCGTGCTGCAGCATGTGACCGCGGGCGATGCGGAGCGACTGCTGGACGAGTGCGAGCGCGTGCTGATGCCGGGCGGCCACCTGTGGCTGAGCAGCCTCAACCCGTTCAGCCCTTACCGCACGCATTGGCGCCAGCACGGACTGGTGGTGCGCACGCCACAGCGGATCCGCCTGCTGCTCGGCCGCCACGGGCTGGAGTGCGACGATATGCGTTACCTCGGCCCGCTCTGGCGCGGTGCAGGCAGTCGCCGCACGGGCGGTTGGGCGCCGCTGCGCGCGGCCTGCCTGTTCCATGCTGAAAAGCGCACGCTGGCCCTGCCCGGGCCGAAACCGTTGCCGGTGCGTTGGCTCGGCACCGTTGCCACCTGATCTGGAGTTGTATTGAAAACCATCGAAATCCACACCGACGGTTCCTGCCTTGGCAATCCCGGCCCCGGCGGCTGGGCTGCGCTGCTGCGCTACAAGGGCCACGAGCGTGAACTGAGCGGCGGCGAAGCGCACACCACCAACAACCGGATGGAGCTGATGGCGGCCATTTCCGGGTTGGAGACGCTCACCGAGCCCTGCAACATCGTGCTCTATACCGATTCGCAGTACGTGCGGCAGGGCCTGACGCAGTGGCTGCCCGGCTGGATCCGCAAGAACTGGAAGACCGCCGGCGGCGACCCGGTGAAGAACCGCGAGCTGTGGGAGCGCCTGCATGCCGCGACGCTGCGGCATCAGATCGACTGGCGCTGGGTAAAGGGCCACTCCGGTGACCCGGACAACGAGCGGGTGGATACGCTGGCGCGCAACGCGGCCATCCAGATCCGCGACGCCAGCCCGGTAAACTGAGGCCATGCGTCAGATCATCCTCGATACCGAAACCACCGGCCTGGAATGGAAGAAGGGCAACCGCATCGTCGAAATCGGCTGCGTGGAGCTGTTCAAGCGCCGCCCGACCGGCAACAACTACCACCAGTACATCAAGCCGGACTGCGAGTTCGAACAGGGCGCGCAGGAAGTCACCGGCCTGACCCTGGAGTTCCTGGCTGACAAGCCGGACTTCGCGCAGATCGCCGATGAGTTCCTGGCCTTCATCGATGGCGCCGAGCTGATCATCCACAACGCGGCGTTCGACCTGGGCTTCCTCGACAACGAGCTGTCGCTGCTGGGCCCGCAGTACGGGAAGATCACCGATCGCTGCACGGTGATCGATACCCTGGTGATGGCGCGCGAGCGCTTCCCGGGCCAGCGCAATTCGCTGGATGCGCTGTGCAAGCGACTGGGCGTTGACAACTCGCACCGTGCGCTGCACGGCGGCCTGCTCGATGCGCAGATCCTGGGTGACGTGTACATCGCGCTGACCTCGGGGCAGGAAGAGATCGGATTCGGCCTGGGGGATGACGATGGCGGTGGCGCCGGTGCGGCGCTGCAGGCCTTCGATACCAGCAAGCTGCTGCCGCGCCCGCGCGTAGTGGCCACGCCGTCGGAGCTGGAAGCGCATGCCGCGCGGCTGGAGCGGCTGCGCAAGAAGGCCGGCCACGCACTGTGGGATGGGCCGAAGGTGGAAGAGCCCGCCAGCGCGTAATGCCTGGAAGAGGTAGTGCCGGCCGCTGGCCGGCATCTGCGTGAACACGTTTCCCGGTGAGCCGGCCAGCGGCCGGCACTACCGCCTCCACGCATGGCGTGGATCTACGGGTTAATGGCAGCGCACCAGGATCACGCTGATGTTGTCGCGGCCACCGCCGTCGAGCGCGGCGGCGACCAGCGTGTCCACGCATTCCTGTGCGCTTGCATCCTCGAAGGCGAGAGTGCGGGCGATGCCGCGGTCGTCCACTTCCTCGGTCAGGCCGTCACTGCACAGCAGCAGCTGCATGCCGGGGCGCAGCTCGCCGCTGGTGGTGGCCACGTTCAGGTGTGCCGGATCGGTGACGCCCAGCGCCTGGGTGACCACGTTGCGATGTGGATGCGCGCGTGCCTGTTCGGCCGTCAGGTTGCCCTGCGCGACCAGTTCCTGCACCACGCTGTGATCCTGGCTGAGCTGTGCCAGCTGGCCGTCACGCCAGAGGTAGGCACGGCTGTCGCCGACCCATGCCACTTCATAGCGATTGCCCTGCACGCGTGCGGCGACCACGGTGGTACCCATCGGCAGGGTGTCGTTGCGCCGCCGCGAGGCGCGGATGATCTCTTCGTCGGCGGTGCGGATGGCCTGGGCCAGCGGCGCGCCACGGCGGATCTCGCGCACGATGGTTTCGCGCGCCAGCGCGCTGGCCACCTCGCCGCAGGCGTGGCCGCCCATGCCATCGGCCACCAGCCACAGGGCCAGCTCGCTGTCACCGTAGTAGGTGTCTTCGTTGAGCTCGCGGCGCAGGCCGGGGTGGGTGAGGTGTCCGAATTCGATCATGGTGTGCAGGGGCGGGGTATTGCTGGGGAGACAGGCATCATCGGGGGGCTGCGGGCATCCGGCAAGGCATGCATCCAGGAAATTTTCACTTCATTGACCGGAATGACTTGTCGTCGGCCTGACTTCCTCGTATGATGCGCGTCCCCGGTCCGCCGGGGACCACCCGGAGAGGTGGCAGAGTGGTTGAATGTACCTGACTCGAAATCAGGCAGGCGTTTATAGCGCCTCGGGGGTTCGAATCCCCCCCTCTCCGCCAGATAAAGAAAAAGGGCTGCCGAAAGGCAGCCCTTTTTCTTTATCTGGCGCGGGACGCGACGCGCTCTGCGCGTCGCCCCACACGTTGCTGCGCAACGCGTGGGCCCCTCCCTTTGCCGGCCTCTCCCCGCCCCTGTCGGGGCAGCCCCTCAACAGAGGGGCTTGGTCCTCCAGATGCATCAC
>NZ_JCAFTS010000016.1:0-47611 GCF_059370495.1 Stenotrophomonas sp. YJH_SMC_69
AGCCGAGCATGGGCTCGGCTCTACAAGGGCGTCGCGCCATGCGTGGATGCCACCTGTGCGATCTACACCATTCCGCCGTTGGCGCGCAGCACCTGGCCGTTGATCCATCCGCCATCGGCACCTGCCAGGAACCCCACCGCGACGGCGATGTCCTCCGGCGTACCCAGCCGCTCCAGGGGGTTCATCTTCGCCAGCCGCTCGATCAGCTCGGGCGATTTTCCATCCAGGAACAGATCGGTGGCGGTCGGTCCGGGCGCCACGGCGTTCACGGTGATGTTGCGCCCGCGCAGCTCCTTGCTGAGGATTGCGCCCATCGTCTCCACCGCCGCCTTGCTGGCCGCATACACGCTGTAGTTCTCCAGCCGGATGCCGACCACGCTGGTGGACAGGGTGATCAGCCGGCCACCGTCGCGCACCCGTCGCGCGCTTTCGCGCAGCACGTTGAAGGCGCCCCTGAGGTTGATGCCGATCACCCGCTCGAACAGGGCGTCGTCGGTATCGGCCAGTGGTGCCAGCTGCAGCACCCCGGCGCTGTTGACCACCACGTCGATGCCGCCGAAACGGGCTTCGATGGCGTCGAAGAGCTGGCGCACCGCCTGCGGATCGGACACATCGGCCTGCAGCGCGATGGCCTGCGCGCCGGCGGCGTTCAGTTCGGCCGCCAAGGCTTCGGCGTCGTCGCGGCGGCCCGCATAGTTGATCGCGACCGCGTGGCCATCGGCGGCGAGCCGACGCGAGATGGCGGCACCGATGCCACGGGATCCGCCGGTGACCAGGGCGACAGAGCGGGCGGGGGAGAGGGTCATGGTGACTTCCACGGGGACACGCCGAAGTGGCGCAGCGCCATCTTCGCGAAATCGCGCTTTCGGATAATCCTGCATAATCCGCCAACATCATCCGGATAGCCGAACAATGGACCGCTTCACGGCCATGCGCGCCTTCGTCCGTATCGTCGAGCGCCGCAGCTTCACCCGGGCCTCCGAGGACCTGGGCCTGCCGCGGGCCACGGTGACCGACGCGATCAAGGCGCTGGAACAGCGGCTGGGCGTGCGCCTGCTGCATCGGACCACGCGGCTGGTGGTGCCGACGCTGGAAGGCGAGGCCTTCTATGGCCGTTGTCTGCGCCTGATCGCCGACATGGACGACGCCGAGGCCGCCTTCCGTGACGCGCCGCCGCGCGGCCCCTTGCGCATTGAGGTGCATGGCACGCTGGGCCGGCACCTGCTGTTTCCCCACCTGCCGGAGTTCCTGCAGCGCTACCCGGAGATCGAACTGGAGGTCAGCGAAGGCGACCGCTATGTCGATCTGCTGCGCGAAGGCGTGGATGCGGCGCTGCGGGTGGGCACGCTGGCCGACAGCGATCTGGCGGCGCGCCGGTTGGCGATGCTGCGCGAAGTCACGGTGGCCGCGCCGGGCTACCTGCAGGCCAAGGGCGTGCCAGGCAGCATCGAGTCCCTGCTGGGCGGCCATGAAATGGTGGGCTATCGCTCCAGCGCCACCGGCCAGCTGATTCCGCTGGAGTTCCAGCAGGGCGGGCAGGTGCGCTACGTGCCGCTGCCGGTGCGGGTGCGTGTGTCCGGTGCGGATGCGTTCCTCGGCGCCGCGCTGGCGGGCCTGGGCATCATCCAGGCTCCGCGCTACCGGATGGACCCGTATATCGCGCGCGGGCAGCTGGTGGAGCTGTTGCCGGACGCGCCGCCGACCCCAAGCCCGTTGAGCCTGGTCTACCCGCGCAACCGCACGCCGTCCCCACGCTTGCGGGTGTTCATCGACTGGGTGGCCGGGGTGTTCGAGCAGGCCGGGGGTGCCGGCCAGCGGCCGGCACTACCGGAGCGGCACGCGAAGCTGTCCGACCGCAGGGGGTAGTGCCGGCCGCTGGCCCGCATCACAGCGCGTGCAGCGGCCCCTGCATGCGATGGAAACTGCCATCGGTGGCGGTGAACCAGGCCAGCGAATGCCCGCCCGCGAAGTCATCGACATGCACGACCGTGGCGCCATCGGCTTCCTGCCACGAAATGGCATAGACCCCGTCGCTGATCCGCTGCCATTCACAGGCGGCTTCGCCCCGCGCACCGGCATAGGCGCCGGAGACGATGGCGTACTGCACGTGGCGGCCATCGGCGCTGTAGACATTGTCGGCGGCCAGGCCGTCATAGCTGACGCGGAAGCGGCGGCCGGCGAACAACGGCAAGGCGGGGGCAGTGTTCATCGGATCGCCACCGGGTTGATGTTGACCTGGGTCGAACCGACGTACAGCGGCTGGCCGAGTACGAACAGGAATTCCCAGGCCTTGTCGCGCACCAGGGCACGGCTGTCGATCAGCTCCAGGTTGTAGATGCCACGCTTGGCCAGCATGTACTGGTTGATCGGGAACTCCTCGGCACCGTTCGGGTTCGGGTAGACCTCCGAGGCCCAGGTGTCGCCACCGAAGGCGACGATGCCCTGGTCGGCCAGCCACTTCGCCGCCTCCATGCCGATACCCGGTTCCACTTCCAGGAACTGTTTGTCGTCCTTGCCGATCAGTTCCAGCCAGCCGGTGTTGAACAGCACCACGTCGCCCTTGCGCAGGCGCAGCCCCTGCTTCTTCAGCACGGCCTGGATGTCGGCCACGGTGAACTCGGTGCCGCCGGGCACGATCGCCTTGCCGTAGTACGTGGTCATGTCCAGCACGACGCCACGGGTGACCATCGGCGGCACCTTCTCGACGCCGAGCTTGCGCACCCCGTCCACGGTGACGAAGTCGGCGGCCTTGTTGCCGTTGTAGTAGACGTTGTCGATGCCGATATGGCCGATGCCGTTGAGCTGGGTACCAACGCCGGTCCAGGCGTTCACCAGTTCATCGTTGAAGGTGAACTTGTTGGGGCCCAGCGACTTGCCAGCCTGCTGGCCGACCTGCACGTTGTACAGGCGGAAGCTGCGGTGGCGGAACGCGGGCAGGTTCTTGTCCACCGGCACCGCCAGCGGATAGGTCTTGCCGGTCCTGACCAGCGAGACCGCGTGCTTGACCACGTCGGCGGTCAGCAGGTTGGCCGCGCCGATCTCGTCGTTGGCGCCGTAGGCAGAGGGGTACCAGTCCTCGGCAGTGGCCTGGAAGGACAGCGGCAGGGTAGCCAGCGCTAGCGCGGCCAGGGTCTTCATCTTCATGGCAAAGCTCCGGTAACTGTCAGGCCGTCGCGGGGGCGGCAAGCGGGGCATGCGGCGCAGCGGCGCCGGCGTGGGCCGGGAAGTGCGGCAGCACGTACTCGGCGATTTCGTGGAAGGTTTCGGCCAACGGCCGTTCGTTGCGGCGGAACTGCAGGCCGATGTGGTCGACACCGGCCGCCCGCATGGCGTGCAGCTCGGCCAGCAGGGCGTTGCGGCCGCCGCGCAGGCCGAAGCGCCAGCGCTGCAGAGGAGCATCGGCATCGGCCACCAGGTCCAGGTGGATGAAGCTGGCATAGGGCTTGTTACCGGCCACGGCGCGCCAGGCCGCCACGCGTTGTACATGGTCCTGCGGCGTGCCCGGGTAGGCCAGGCAGCCATCCATGTGCTGGCCGATCCACGCCGGTTGCTGCTGGGCCAGGCCTGCCACGAACAGCGGCGGGGCCGGGCCATCCGCGGGCAGCACGTCCAGGCCCTGCGGCAGGTGCGCGGCGGCGCCTTCGCGCAGCAGTGCGATCTGCTCGCGGAAGCGGCTGCCACGCCTGTCGAAGTCGCGGCCGAACAGCGGGTACTCCACCGGGCGGTCGCCACTGGCCACGCCCAGCAGCAGGCGGTCACCGCTCAGCCGCTGCACGCTGCGTGCCGACTTCAGGGTCAGCAACGGCTCGCGGATCGGCAGCACCACCGCGCCGGTACCCAGCAGGATGTGCTCGGTGATGCCGGCCAGGTAGCCGAGGTAACTGAACACCTCGAACACCTGTGCGGCATCGCCGAAGGCCGGGTCGTACACGGGCACGTCGCGTACCCACAGCGCACGGAAGCCAAGGCGGTCGGCCAGCCGTGCCAGCTCCGCATGGCGCTGCAGGTCCGGTTCGCCGGGCAGGCGTCGCGCGGCGCGTCGTGCCTGTTCGCCCAGCGGCGTCCAGTCATTGTCCAGCGGTGCTTCGATGCCGATGCTGAAACCACCGGCCTGCAGCCGCGTCAACGCACTGCCCATGGCGAGGCTCCTCAGTCCCAGGCCGGGGCCAGGCCGGGCGGATCGACTTCGCGGCCGTTGCGGTCAAGCGCGGCGATCGCGGCCATGTCATCGGCATCCAGGTGCAGGTCCTGGGCAAGCAGGTTGCTGGCCAGGTTCTCGCGCTTGGTCGAGGACGGGATGACCGAGTAACCCCGCTGCAGCGCCCACGCCAGCGCGACCTGGGCGACGGTGGCCTGGTGCTTGTCGGCGATGGCGGCCAGCACCGGGTCCTTCAGCACCTTGCCGTAGGCCAGGGTCATGTAGGAGGTGACGATGATGCCTTGTTCCTGCAGGAAGGCAGTCAATGCAGGGTTCTGCAGGTAGGGGCTCAGTTCGATCTGGTTGGTGGCGATCTCGCCGGCGCCGACCACCTCGATGGCCTGCCGGGTCAGTTCGATGTTGAAGTTGGACACACCGATCTGACGGGTCAGGCCCAGCGATTTGGCTTCGGCCAGCGCGGTCATGTACTCGCGCAGTTCAACGCCATTGCCCGGCGCCGGCCAGTGGATCAGCAGCAGGTCGACGTACCCGGTGCGCAGCTTGGCCAGGCTGTCGCGCAGGCTCGGGATCAGCTTGTCTGCGGCGTAGTTGTCCACCCAGATCTTGGTGGTCAGGAACAGCTCGTCGCGCGGGACGCCGGATTCGGCGATGGCCTGGCCGACGTCGGCTTCGTTGCCGTAGATCTGCGCGGTATCGACCGCACGGTAGCCGACGTCGAGGGCGTTGCGCACCGAATCGATGACGGTCTGGCCGGTCAGGCGGAAGGTGCCGACGCCAAAGGAAGGAACGCTCATGATGGACTCCAGGGACTTCGTTGAGAGCCGGTGGGCTCGGGACAGGGCGAAGTGTGGGCGCTTTACATTTGTTTATTAAGCTGTGTATATGGGAAATGCTTTTGCGCCGAGGTAAAAAATGAAAACCACCCTGGATGAGCTGAAGGCCTTCGTGGCCGTGGTCGACAGCGGTTCGATCACTGCCGCGGCCGAAGAGCTGGAGCTGACCATCTCCGCCACCAGCCGCACCCTGGCGCGGCTGGAGGACAAGCTGCAGACCACGCTGCTGCGGCGGACCACGCGGCGGCTGGAGCTGACCGAGGAGGGAGCCGCATTCCTGGAGTACGCGCGCACGATCCTGGCCACGGTGGACGAGGCCGAGGAACAGATGGCCGCGCGGCGGCTGCAGCCGGTCGGGCGCCTGCGCGTAGACGCCGCCACGCCGTTCATGCTGCACGTCATCGTGCCGTTGCTGGAGGGCTTCCGCGAGCGCTACCCGCAGGTGGAGCTGGAGCTGAATTCCAATGAAGGCATCACCGACCTGATCGAGAAGCGCACCGACGTAGCGTTCCGCATTGGCGTGCTGCGCGATTCCACCCTGCATGCGCGGCCCATCGGCCACAGCCGCATCCGCGTGGTGGCCAGCCCCGAGTACCTGCGCCGGCGTGGCACGCCCACGCGGGTGGAGCAGCTGCGCGAGCACGACCTGCTTGGCTTCACCCAGCCCAGTTCGTTGAACGAATGGCCGCTGCAGGATGCCGATGGCGGCCCTTTCGTGATCGAGCCGGCGATTGCTTCGTCCAGTGGCGAGACACTGCGGCAGATGGCGGTGACCGGGCTGGGCATCGCCTGCCTGTCCGACTTCCTGACCCGCCAGGACCGGCGTGACGGCCGCCTGGTGCAGTTGTTCGCCAAGCAGACGCAGGAGGTGCGCCAGCCGATCAACGCGGTGTACTACCGCAACACCGCGCTGGCCGCGCGCATCACCTGTTTCGTCGACCACGTGACGCAGACGCTCGGCCAGCGTCCGTTTGACGAATAAGGCGGCGTAGCGCCGGCCGCTGGCCGGCTGCCGGGTCTCTGGGGCTGCCGGCCAGCGGCCGGCACTACCGACTGAGCGTCACCTGTTGCGTGGCCCATGTACGGATGGGTAGAGCCGGCCGCTGGCCGGCTGACGGGTCCCTGAGGCTGCCGGCCAGCGGCCGGCACTACCAGCTGCGTATCCCCTGATGCATGGCCCATGCATGCAGGGGGTAGAGCCGGCCGTTGGCCGGCTGCCGGGATCCCGCAGCTGCCGGCCAGCGGCCGGCACTACCGGCGGTTGTGCAGCGCGCGCCGGTTGCCGATGTGCGCGCATGCCAGCAGCACGCCACCACCAGCTGTCGCCACGCCATGCCAGAGCAGTGATTCCTTCAGCGGCAGGTATAGCGAGGCCGGCAACAGCAGGAGGGCGCCGACGCAGGCCAGCCTTGCAGGTCGCCAGCGCCCATGCCGGTGAACCCCGGCCAAGGTGCTCGCCAAGGCCAGCGACGAGGCCAGCAGCGCAAACACCCATTCCCAGCGCGACATCATCAGCAGCACCGTCATCGCGCCATGGCCGGGGTGCTGGAACGAGCGCAGCGCCATCATCGCTGCCGGCACGAAGGCCAACAGCAGGGGCAGGGCGATGCAATGGGCGGCGCAGGCCAGGGACAGCCAGGCCCCGGCTAGATCGAAGCGGGGGTGCCAGCGTGCCGAAGCTGGCGGCTGGGCCAGGGCCCTTGCAGGCGTCGTGGGGATGTGGTCCATAATGTTACATAGTAACAATTGGAGCCTCTCCCATGAAGCGTTCTGCTGCTCTTTTCCTGCTGCTGGCTGCCAGCGCTGCACAGGCCCATGATGTCCGCCAGCTCGGTGCGCACGTACACGGCCAGGCCACCGTTGATCTTGCGCTTGACCAGCAGACGCTGGAATTCGCCCTGCAGGCGCCCGGCATCGGCATCCTTGATTTCGAGCGGCCGTCGGCCAATGCAACCGAGCAGGCCGCGCTGGCGCGTGCGATTGCGCTGCTGCAAAGCGGCAGCTGGGTCACCTTGCCCACCGCCGCGGGCTGCCGCCTTATCGCGAACGATGCCAGGGCCGAGGGCTTCGATGCGATGGCTGCCGCGCCGCCGCCCGGTCAGCATCGCCACGCAGGGTTCAGCGCAACGCTGCGGTACCAGTGCACCAAGCCTGCCGGGTTGCGGGCCATCGTCGTGCGCCTGCCCGCAGTATTCCCGGGCCTGCACGAAGTGATCGTCAACAGCACCACCGCCCATGGCCAGAACCGCAGCGTGTTGACTGCGGACAATCTGCGCGTGGTGCTGGCACCGTGAGCATGCGACCGGTGATCGTGCTGGATGGCGTGCAGTTCGGCTATGGCCGGCGGCTGGTGCTGGACGTGCCGCGGCTATGGATCGAGCAGGGCAGCAGCGTGCTGCTGCGCGGAATCAGTGGCGGTGGCAAGAGCACGCTGCTCGGCCTGCTGGCGGGCGTGCTGCTGCCCGGCAACGGCCGCATCGAGGTCGCCGGCCACGCGCTGCAGGCGATGCGTGGTGCCGCGCGGGATCGCTTCCGCGCCGACCACCTGGGCGTGATCTTCCAGCAGTTCAACCTGCTGCCGTTTCTCAGCGTGCGCGACAACATCGCACTGGGCCTGCGCTTCTCGCGCCTTCGCAGTGCGCGCATCAGCGGGCCGTTGAATGCCGAGATCGCGCGACTGCTGCAGGCCCTGCAGCTGGACCCCGGGCTGATGCAGCGCCGCGCCGGCACGCTCAGCGTCGGCCAGCAACAACGCGTGGCGGCGGCACGCGCGCTGATCGGCCGCCCGGCGTTGCTGCTGGCTGATGAGCCGACCTCGGCGCTCGACCGCGACGCGGCGACCGCGTTCCTGAAGCTGATGTCGGCGCAATGCGAGGCGGCCGGCACCACGGTGCTGGTGGTCAGCCATGACGACAGCCTGCAGCCGTTGTTCGACCGCACGATTGCCCTGTCTCAGATCAACCAGGCAGGTGCCGACCATGCTTGAGCTTGCCTGGGCCAGCCTGCGCAGCCGCGCGTTGAGCGTGGGCCTGACCGTGCTGGTCATCACCCTCAGCGTGGTGCTGTTGCTGGGTGTCGAGCGTGTGCGCACGCAGGCGCACGAAGGCTTCGCCAGCACGGTGTCGGGCACGGACCTGATTGTCGGTGCGCGTTCGGGGCCGGTGAACCTGCTGCTGTACGCGGTGTTCCATATCGGTGACCCCACCAACAACGTGTCCTGGCAGTCCTACCAGGCGCTGTCCGCAATGCCGCAGGTGAAGTGGGCGGTGCCGCTGTCGCTGGGCGATTCCTGGCGCGGCTACCGGGTAGTGGGTACCACTGGCGGCTACTTTGAACACTATCGTTATGGTTCCGGTCACGCGCTTGCTTTTGCACAGGGGCGGCCCTTTGATGATCTGTATGACGCGGTGATCGGTGCGGAGGTGGCACGCGCGCAGAAGGTCGGCCTCGGCGACGAGATCGTGCTGGCGCACGGCACCGGCGCGGTCACGCTGGCCACGCATGCCGACAAGCCGTTCCGGGTCTCCGGCATCCTGCAGCGCACCGGCACGCCAGTGGATTCGTCGCTGCTGGTCTCGCTGCCGGCGATCGAGGCCATCCACGTCGACTGGCGCTCGGGTGTGCAGCTGCGCAGCCAGAGCGTCAGTGCTGAGCAGGCGCGCCACCTCGATCTGACCCCGACCAGCATCACCGCTTTCATGCTCGGCCTTAACTCGCGCATCGCCACCTTTTCGGTGCAGCGCAGGATCAACGAGTATCCCGAAGAGGCGATGCTGGCGATCCTGCCCGGGGTGACGCTGCAGCAGCTGTGGCAGTCGCTGGGCACGGCCGAGCGCGCCCTGCAGCTGATCAGCGCGTTGGTGGTGTTGCTGGGCATGGTCTCGCTGGTGGCGTTGCTGGTCTCGACGCTGCAGCAGCGGCGGCGCGAGATGGCGATCCTGCGTGCGACCGGCGCGCGGCCGGGTTACATCGCCGGCCTGCTGGTAGTGGAAGCGGTGGCGACCAGTGCCGTGGCCTGCGTGCTGGCGTTGGCGCTGCTGGTGGCCGCCAGCATGGCCGGACGCGGCTGGGCCCTGGCCACCTTCGGCCTGTCCATCACCCATGTCTGGCCGGATGGCCGCGAGCTGGCCTGGGTGGCGGGTGTGTTGGCGATCAGCGCGGTGGCCGGGCTGGTGCCGGCGTTGCTGGCCTACCGGCGCACCTTGGCCGATGGCCTGTCGCCGGGAGGCTGAGCATGCGCTGGATGCTGTCATTGCCGATGGTACTGGCGCTGGCAGCCTGCGAGCGGCCGGTGGATACCGGTGTGCAGGCGTTGCTACATCCGCCGGTTGTCGACCACGCTGGCGCTGCGGATGCGGCGGAGCAGGAACTGGACTGGTTGCAGATGATGCCCAAGGACGAGCTGGCCGCGCTGGAGCGCGGAGAGGGCCCGGAGGTGGAGCACAACGGCAACCGGCGCATGCCGCAATTCGGCACGTTCCGTACCGTGGATACGGTGCTGCAGCGTCCGGTGCGCCTGCCCGGCTACGTGGTGCCGCTGGCCACTGCGCAGGACGGGCGCCTGACCGAATTCCTGTTCGTGCCGTACTACGGCGCCTGCATCCACGTACCACCGCCGCCACCGAACCAGATCGTGCACGTGGTGCTGCCGCGCCCGATCGCCATGCCGGACATGTACTCGCCGTTCTTCCTGGCCGGCACCCTGCGTGCCGAGCGGCTGGATGATGATCTGGCCGGTTCCGCCTACACCATGCGCGATGCCCAGCTGAGGCCCTATGAACCGTAGCGCTGTGTTGCTGCTTGGATGCGTCTGGTTGGCAGGCTGCACGTCACCGGGCGGTGATGCCGTGGTGGCCACGCCGCGCGACAAGCCGTTGCCCTCCGCCGCGCCCGAAACGCCTATCGACCGCTGGGACGCGCTGCGGCCGGACGAAGTGACCTATCAGCGCCCGCCCCCGCAGATCGGCTTGTCACGCAATGGCATGGACGGGGTGGGCGGCCTGATCGACGACACCGGCTCGGGCACGCCACCGGGGCAGGAAATCGACCATTCCAGCCCGGATCGCGCCAAGCAGTTCGGCTCTTCGCGCGTGGTCGACGCTGTCGACGGTCGCGCGGTGGATCTGGATGGCTACGTGGTACCGCTGGGCACCAATGATGCCGGCCTGGTCGATGAGCTGCTGTTCGTGCCGTTCTACGGTGCGTGCATCCACGTGCCGCCGCCGCCACCGAACCAGATCATCCATGTGACCCTGGCCACGCCGATCGCGCTGGGCGATCTTTGGGACCCGTACCGGTTGGCCGGCCGCCTGCAGGTGAAGCGCTTCGATGCGGACATTGCCAGCGCGTCCTACGATGCCGCAGCGGCCACGCTGACGGCGATCCACGACTGATGCGCATGCGCTGGATCCCGGCTGCCGGGGTGCTGGTGAGCGCAGTCGTGCTGCTGGTGTGGTGGCAGCGGCAGCGCGCACCCACCGCGCCGCCGTTGGTCGCGTTTCCAGCGCCGGCGTCCGACGCCAGCCAGCGCATCGAACAGCGTTTGGGTGACGACCACGCGTTCCGCAACGACGTGCTGTTCCTGCTTGCGGCAACAGTGCGCGACCGCTGCCAGCCAGCGCAGGCGGGGCTGCTGGCGCGCATGGCCAATCGTGCGTCGCTGCCGGTGCTGGCGGCGGTGAGTGCGGTGACCCAGCAGGATCCATCGCTGGACCGGCCGATCTACCAGTACATTCAGCACCGCGCCGACGCGACGCAGTGCGGCCAGCCGCTGCAGATGCCGTTGGCCGGTGGGCGCAGCATGGCGTTGGACATCGAACAGTACGCGCGCACCTTCCCGGACAGCTACTTCGACCCGCAGCGCAGCAGTGAACCCCGGGACTTTGGTGGACGGTCGTTGCAGCAGCGCGCTGGCAACGCCTGCAACAGCGTGGTGTATTCGGTGCTGCCGCTGGGTGGCACCGACTGGCGGTGCAGCAGCCTGCGCGCGAATGCCCGCGCGCGGGTGCGCGGCCTGTGCGAGGACGAGCTGCGGCGCCAGCACGGGGCAACGGGCGGGGAGCTGGACATGGCCGTGGGGCAGGGCATGCAGGCGGCGGTGGTAGCGGCGATTGCTGCGCTGCCGGAAGACTGCCGGTGATGATCCCGGACACCAGCCAAGACCGGGCATGAGGGGCACGGCAACATGAACATTGCCCGGGCCCCAATCTGAACCGCTGTCGCCGCCTTCATAACTATACAGGACATCCTGTATAGTTATCGCCGTAATCCACCCCCACCAGGTTCTCCCATGGCTTTGTCCCAGCCCTTGGCCGGTGCTCCGGCCCTGTCGCGTGCCCGTCGCTGGGCACTGCTGTTCACCGTCGCCGCCGGCCTGCTGCTGGTCACGCTCGACAACTCCGTGCTCTACACCGCCCTGCCCACGCTGACCGAGGAACTCTCGGCCAGTGCCGGCCAGGCGCTGTGGATCATCAACGCCTATCCGCTGGTGATGGCCGGCCTGCTGCTGGGTGCGGGCACGCTGGGCGACCGCATCGGCCACCGCCGCATGTTCCTGATCGGCCTGGTGGTGTTCGGCGTGGCATCGTTGGCAGCGGCGTTCGCCGACACCGCAGGGCTGCTGATTGCCGCGCGCGCCTTCCTGGCGGTCGGCGCGGCCGCGATGATGCCGGCCACGCTGGCGCTGATCGGCCTGAGCTTCCACGAAGCGCGCGAACGCAACATCGCCATCGCGATCTGGGGTTCGGTGGCGATCGTCGGTGCAGCGCTTGGCCCGATCATCGGTGGCTGGCTGCTGCAGCCTTTCTGGTGGGGCTCGGTGTTCCTGATCAACGTGCCGGTGGTCGTGGTCGCGTTCGTGGCCACGCTGCTGCTGGCACCGGAAGGCCAGCGCGACACCTCGCGACCGTGGGACCTGGTTTCGTCGCTGCTGGCTCTGGCTGCACTGTCCGGCCTGGTGCTGGCGATCAAGTCGCTGATCGCTACGCCGCCGTCGTATGCGCTGGGTGCAGGCGCGCTGCTGCTGGCCGCCATCAGTGGTGCGGCGTTCGCGCGCCGCCAGCAGCAGCTGCCGTACCCGCTGCTGGACTTCGCAATCCTCCGCAATCCGGCGTTCCTGGCCGGCACGTTGTCGGCGGTGTTCACCCTGTTTGCGATGGCCGGCCTGCAGCTGGTCACCACCCAGCGCTTCCAGCTGGTGGCGGGCTTTTCGCCGCTGCAGGCGGGCCTGCTGGTGTCGGTGGCCGCGCTGGGCAGCCTGCCCAGTGCGCTGCTGGGCGGCAGCATCCTGCACCGGGTGGGCCTGCGCCCGCTGATCTGTGGCGGCCTGGCCGCAGGTGCGCTGGGTGTCGGCGTGGTGGCATTCGGCTTCCCGCACGGCCTCGGCTGGGTGGTCGCCGGCATGGCGATCACCGGCTTCGGCATGGGTTCGGCCATCTCGGTGGCGTCCACCGCCATCCTCAACAACGTACCGGCGCACCGTGCGGGCATGGCCTCGTCGGTGGAAGAGGTGTCCTACGAGTTCGGTGGCCTGCTGGCGGTGGCGATGCTGGGCAGCTTGAGCGCGGCGGTGTATGGCGCATTCCTGCCGGTCTCGGCCGACATGCCCGCGCTTGCACGGGAAGGCTTCACCCAGGCGCTGCACGTGGCACGTGAAAGCGGGCAGGGCGAGTGGTTCGCACTGGCCATGGCCGCGTATGACCGCGGCTACCAGATCGTGCTGCTGGTGATCACGGTGGTGCTGGCGCTGGGCGCTTCGATCATCGCGCGCCTGCTGCGCGGGCGCGTCGGCAGCCGCGTGGGTGCGGCCGATCGCGTAAAATGACGCGATGAGAACCAGCAAGCGCGACCGCATCCTCGACGCCGCCGTCAACGTGATCAATCGTGATGGCGTGCGCGCAGTGACCTTCGAGTCGGTGGCGGCCGAGGCCAAGCTGACCCGCGGCGGCCTGCTGTACCACTTCCCGTCGCGCGAGGCGCTGCTGCGCGGCATCGACGAGCACCTGGTGCGGGCCTGGGAGACGTCGATGGAAACGCTGCTGGGCAAGCGTGCAGACGAAGCCTCGGCGCTGGAGCGTTACCAGACCTTCGTGCGCGTCTCGGCGCAGAGCGCTACCCGTGCCGAGCTGATGTTCATGCTCGAATCGGCCGACCCGGACGCCGATGAGCGCCCGTGGGGGCCGGCGGTACGGCGTTGGGCGCCGTTGCCGCCGTCGACCGGGCAGAGCGACCCGGCCGCGCTCGACAATTTCGTGGCACGGCTGGCCGCCGACGGCCTGTGGATCTACGAGGCGATGTACGAGGGGCAGCTGGATGAAAGCGTGCGCGCCCAGGTGGCCGAACGGATCGCCGGGCTGCTGGCGAAGCCCGATGGAACGTCCAGTTGAGCGGGCAGCCGGCGCGCCGACATCGCCCGTGGTAGAGCCGACCGCCGGTCGGCTGTCCTTCGGTCAGGCCACGGAAATGCCGCTTCGATCGCCCGTGGTAGAGCCGACCGCTGGTCGGCTGCCCTTCGGTCAGATCACGAAAATGCCGCTTCGATCGCCCGTGGTAGAGCCGACCGCTGGTCGGCTGCTCTTCGGTCAGATCACGAAAATGCCGCATCGGTAGAGTCGATCGTTAGTCGACTGCCCTTCGGTCGGACAACGAACCTCCCGCGCGTCGCGCGATGGTCGACCAGCGGTCGACTCTACTCCCTCACCTTTACCCAGCCTGCGCGGCGCCCGCGGCCAGCCACGCCCTCGGCGAAGCCCCCAACCGCTTGCGGAACGCCTTCGACAACGATGCGGTATCGGCAAACCCCACCTCGATCGCCACCTGCTTGACCGCCACGCCGGCCCGCAGCTGCGCGCAGGCCAGGCTCAGCCGCCAGTCCAGCAGGTAGCTGGCTGGCGTTGCCTGCATCACGTCCTTGAACACGGCCGCGAACGCGCTGCGCGACATGCCGGCAGTCGCAGCCATGCGCGGCAGCGTCCAATCGTCCTGCGGCGCCTGGTGCATCGCCACCAGCGTGCGTGCCAGCCGCGCATCGGACAGCCCCCGCATCAACCCGTGGCTGACGCCGGCTGCATCCGGGTGGTCGACCACCCAGCGCAGGATCTGGATCAGCGCCACCTCGAACAGTCGGTTGGTCAGCAGCCGTGACCCGCAGCGCTGGCGATCGGCTTCGGCGAACAGCAGCTGCAGGGTGTCATCCAGTTCGGTGATCGCGGCCAGCGGCACCACCATCACCGGTGGCAGCGACTGCACGATCGGATTGCGCGCGCCACCATCGAAATCCAGCGTGGCACAGGTGAAATCCGGGCCGTCCAGCGGAGCGTTGAAGAACACATGGTGCAGCGGCTGCGGATACAGCAGGAGGCTGGGTGTATCGATCTTCAACCGGGGCAGCGCGCTATCGCCCCCAGGATGACGGACTTCCATCTCACCCTGGCGCAGGATGTGCAGGAACGCACGACCGGGCTGCGGCTCGAAGACATGCTGCCCGCACAGCGGGCCACTGTGGAACAGCGCCGCCTGCACCCGGAAGCGTTCCAGCAGCGAGGAGAGTCGATCTGGCGCAGGGGTGGCCGTGCGCATGCTCATGGACGTATGGACAACATATGTGGCGAATTGAGGATGTTGCGTCCAGGGAGTCTACCTAGGATGAGCGGGTCGTCCAATCCCGGGCGCTTTCCCAAGGAGATCCACCATGTCCCGTGTCCCCCTGATCGATGCCGCCAACACCACCGCCGACCGCCAGGCCCTGCTGGGCCAGGTCCACGCTGCCTTCGGCGCCACCCCGGCCATGTTCCGCGCCGTGGCCAACTCGCCGGCTGCCCTGCAGAGCATGTGGGGTTCGTTCGGCGCGCTGGGCGGCGGTCGCCTGTCGCCGCTGCTGGGCGAGCAGATCGCCGTGGCCATCGCCAACCGCAACGCCTGCGAGTACTGCCTGGCCGCGCACACGGCATTGGGCCGCAAGGCCGGCGCCAGCGGTGAGCAGATGGCTGCCGCGCGGATCGGCCAGTCCAGCGACCCGGCCACTGCGGCGGCGCTCGACTTCGCGTTGAAGGTGGTCGAGCAGCGTGCGCAGATCGCCGACGGCGACGTGCAGGCGCTGCGCGCGGCCGGCTTCGATGATGAGCAGGTCGTCGAGATCCTCGCGCATGTGGCGCTCAACCTGTTCACCAACTACGTCAACGTGGCGTTCGACGTGCCGGTGGACTTTCCGAAGGTCGCGCTGCGCTGAGGTGTACCGGGCCGGGGGACGCAGTGCTCCCGGCCATCCTCAGCGGGCGTGGCCGTCGTGCGCCTGCAGCCGCTCCGGATGGGTATACACATTGAACCCGCTTTCCCGCGCGAACCCGACCAGGCACAGGCCGGCGCTGCGGGCCAGATCGATCGCCAGCGCGGTCGGCGCGGACACTGCCGCCAGCACGCTGGCGCCGGCGCGCACTGCCTTGCTCACCATCTCGTAGCTGGCCCGGCTGGAAATCACCAGCAGGCCGCCTTCGATGGCGTGTTCGTTGTGGTGCAGGGCGCCGATCAGCTTGTCCAGTGCATTGTGGCGGCCGACGTCCTCGCGTACCCAGCCGATGCGCCCACTGGCGTCGGCCCAGGCCGCGGCATGGATCGAGCCGCTTGCCGCATTCATCGGCTGGTGCTGCGCCAAGCTGGCCAACGCCCGCTGCAGGGCGGTGGCGGAATAGCTGCGGCGCTCGCGGATCTGCGGCAGTGGGCGCAGCACTTCTTCCAGCTGGCGCGTGCCGCACAGGCCACAGCCACCACGGCCGGGCAGCAGGCGTCCCTTGTCGGGGTCGAGGTTTGCGCCGGGCGCAGCCTCGTCCACGGTCATCTGCAGCTCGATGCCTTCGAGCTGTGGGTGGATATCGATCGACAGCAGCTGCGAGGGCGCGCTGATCAGGCCTTCGCTGAGCGAAAATCCGAGTGCGAAGTCCTCCAGATCACAGGGTGTGGCCATCATCACGGCAAAGGCGGCATCGTTGTAGCGCAGCGCCATCGGCACTTCCTCGGCCACCACGTCGACCTGCTGCTGTTGCGTGCCGCCGCGCCAGCGCTGCAACGGGCGTTGGGCGGTGCCGGCAGGCGGGGTGTGCGGCGGGATCGAATCAGGCATGCAGCGCGTCCGGACAAGGGAGAAACGCGGGCGGGCCACCGCCTGCGGTTTCGAGGATAGCGCAGTGGTCGCGCGCAGACGCGGCTGTAACCGTTGCCATGGCAGGTTGTGCTGAAATCAGCCTGTGCCCTCTGGCGAAGCGCCGTGGGCCGTGCTTGACTGTGCGGCTGGTCGTGCCACTGAATGCACCGCCGGACCGCGTTGTGCCGTTCGTTGTTGTGTTCCTACTGCCAGGTTCCCGAACATGTCCGAGCAGAAACCGCCGCGTTACAAGCCCTACAACCAGCCCGCCGGAGGCTGGGGTGCCGCCGGCGCCACGGCCAAGGTGCTGCTGCAGCAGAGTGTGATCGGCAAGGGATCGAAGGCATTGCTGGCGATGAACCAGCCCGGTGGCTTCAAGTGCCCCAGCTGCGCGTTCCCCGATGCCGACGAACGCAAGAAGCTGGAGTTCTGCGAGAACGGCGCGAAGGCACTGGCCTGGGAAGCCACCCAGTTCCGCGCCGGCCGCGAACTGTTCGCCCGGTACACCGTGACCGAACTGATGGCGCAGACCGACTACTGGCTGGAGATGCAGGGCCGGCTGACCGAGCCGATGCGCTACGACGCAGCCACCGACCACTACGTGCCGTGCAGCTGGGACGATGCCTTCGCGCTGATCGGCCGCCACCTGCAGGCGCTGGACAGCCCGCACCAGGCTGAGTTCTACACCTCCGGCCGCACGCCCAATGAAGCCGCGTTCCTGTATTCGATCTTCGTGCGCGAGTTCGGCACCAATAATTTCCCGGACTGCTCGAACATGTGCCACGAGCCGACCAGCCGTGGCCTGCCGCCGGCCATCGGGGTGGGCAAGGGCACCATCGTGCTGCAGGACTTCGAGCATGCCGAGGCGATCTTCGTGATCGGCCAGAATACCGGCACCAATTCACCGCGGATGATGAGCAACCTGGTCGAGGCGCGTAAACGCGGCATCCCGATCGTGGCGGTCAATCCGATGCCCGAGCGTGCGCTGATCCGCTTCGCCGAGCCGCAGGACGTGGTGCAGATGGTCACGTTCGGTTCGACCGAGATCACCAGCGAGTTCGTGCATATCCGCATCGGCGGCGACCTGGCCCTGATCAAGGGCATGATGAAGGTGATGTTCGAGCGTGAGGCACAGGGCGAGCGCGTGCTCGACCATGATTTCCTGTCGGAACACACGGTGGGCCTGGAGGCGCTGCGCGAAGACGTGATGGCGCAGGACTGGGACCAGATCGTGCAGGTGTCCGGCATTTCGCAGGCGCAGATCCGCCGCTGTGCGGAGATCTACATCCGTTCCAAGGCCACCGTGATCTGCTACGGCATGGGGCTGACCCAGCACCAGTACGGCTCGCGCCTGCTGCAGCAGGTCGCCAACCTGCTGTTGCTGCGTGGCAACTTCGGCAAGCCCGGCGCCGGCATCGGACCGATCCGTGGGCATTCCAATGTGCAGGGCGACCGCACCGTCGGCATCGACGAGAAGCCCAAGCCGGCCTATCTGGACCGCGTGCAGCAGGTGTTCGGCTTCGACCCGCCGCGCGAGCATGGCCACCATGTGGTCGAATCCATCGAGGCGATGCTGGACGGCAGCGCCAAGGTGTTCATCGGCCTGGGTGGCAACTTCATCCATGCCGTGCCCGATACCCCGCGTGCGTATGAGGCAATGCGTGGCCTGGAGCTCACCGTGGGCATTGCCACCAAGCTCAACCGCGGGCACCTGGTCCATGGCCGCGATGCACTGATCCTGCCGGTGGTGGCGCGCTCGGAGCGCATCGTTACGCCCGCCGGCGAGCAGTTCGTCACCATCGAAGACGCGATGTCGAATGTCACCGCGTCGCGCGGGGTACTGGAGCCGGTCAGTGCCGAGGTGTTGCCCGAGGTCGAGATCGTCTGCCGGATGGCACTGGCCACGCTGCCCGACAGCAGGGTTGACTGGGCCGGCTGCATGCACGACTACGCGCCCATCCGCGAGCTGATTGCCGCGGTGTATCCGGAGATCTACACCGGCTTCAACGAGCGCATCCAGCAGCCACACGGTTTCCATCTGGACATTCCGCCGCGCCGCCGGGTGTGGCCCACGCCCAATGGCAAGGCCAACATCCTGGTGATGCCCGGCCTGGACGTGGACGATCCGGTGCACGATCCGGACATGTTGCGGTTGGCCACCGTGCGCTCGCATGATCAGTACAACACCACCATCTACAGCTACAACGATCGCTATCGCGGCGTGTACAACGATCGCATGGTGCTGTTCATGAATATCGAGGACCGGCTGGCGCGCGGGCTGGAGAAGGAAGCGCTGGTCAGCCTGGAGACGATCAGCGGCGATGGCGTGCAGCGCCGCATCGAGGGCCTGACGGTGCTGGACTACCCGATGCCGCGCGGCGCGCTGGCCGGTTACTACCCGGAACTGAACCCGTTGCTGCCGCTGGACTACTACGACCGGATCAGCGGCACACCCGCAGCGAAGTCGATCCCGGTGCGGATGCGGGCGATGGCGGCGGCGATTGCGTGACGCGCATCGGCTATCATCGGCGGGTGAACCTGCCTGGCTTGCTGCTGCGATGGATGCTGCTCGTTGCCCTGGTGCTGAATGCACCGGCGCTGGCGCTTGGCTCGTCTTCGTACGGCGGGTCGGCCAACCAGGATCACTGCGCTGCACCGCACGCGGCTGCGCTGGCGGCAGCCGGCTGCTGCGATGATGCGGCCCGGGCGGCCTGCCAGAGCGGTGAGTGCGAATGCCCGCCAGCCTGCCTTGGCATGCTGGCCACGTTGAGTGGAACGCCCGCCTCGCCGTGGCGTGAGGCGCCTGTAGCTGCTCGCTCCCAGCAACGCGCATCGCCGCCGATGCCGGACCCGTTGCGTCCCCCCATCGTGTGATGTCCTGCAGGCGCTCAAGCGCCTGCCATGACTGTTCGGCTCTTTCTCGCCTCTGCCTGCGCCTTCGATGCGCGGGCGGCGGGCCGCGTTGCCCGCCTCAGCAAAGGAATCACTCAATGAACCGTTCTCTCTCCCTCGGCCTGCTGCTGGGCACCGTGCTGGCCACCACCGCCTGTGCACGTGCCGCCGAAGAATCCGCCGCCGCACCGGTCGCCAGCAAGGCTCCGGTGGCACCGATCCAGGCCAGCCCGGCCAAGGTCGATCCGGCCCTGCCGGTGGCCATCGTGCACAAGACCGCCAGCTGTGGCTGTTGCGGTATCTGGGTCGACCATCTGAAGGCCGCGGGCTTCCAGGTGGACGTGCGCGATACCGATGACATGAATCCGATCAAGGTCCGCCTGGGCGTGCCGGTCGGCAAGGCCTCCTGCCATACCGCCGAGATCGGCGGTTATGTGGTCGAAGGCCACATCCCGGCCGAGGACATCAAGCGCCTGCTGGCCGAACGCCCGGCCGCACGCGGGCTGGTGCTGCCCGGCATGCCGGCCGGTTCGCCGGGCATGGAAATGCCGGATGGTTACGTGCAGTCGTACACCGTCGAGCTGGTGCGGACCGACGGCAGCACCGAGCCGTTTGCCCAGCACGGGCAGGGTGGCTGATGGAAGGCGGGTGCCGGTCGTCCTGACCGGCACCCTTCGACGCGTCTTGTGTAGGGCTGAGCCTATGCTCGGCTGTGTTTGGCCGGCAAGCCGAGCATGGGCTCGGCTCTACAGGATCAGCGTGCCGTGGCTGTTTCCTTGGCCAGCTGTGCGTCGAACTTCTTCTCGGCCGCATCCGCGTAGGCCTTGCAGGTCAGGGCGTTGGCTCCGGCCTCTGCACCCGCGGCATAGTTCCAGTTGCTGGCGCCCGGATGCGGCGTCAGCAGCAGGTCGCAGGGCAGGGCGCGCACCGTAGCGAAGCTGCGCCGGTAGTCCTCGACCAGGCGTGGATAACGAGCGTTGCCCTGCAGCTGGTAGCCCGGCGCACTCAGGCTGTCGGCGTAGGCGATGCGCACCGGCTGGCCATCGCGGGTATCGGTCCAGGTCCAGGCGGTGCTGCCTGGGGTGTGCCCCGGCATGAAGTGCGCGGTGAACGCGATGCCGCCTACGGTGACCCCTTCGCCATCCATGATGATGCGGTCGGCGCTGGCCGGCGGAAAGGTGATGCTGTCGCCAAAGTGCAGGTCGTTGCTGCCGCCGCGCGCCAGCAGCACGGCCGATTCGGCGTTGGCCGCTACGCTGGCGCCGGTACGGCGCTTCAGCTCCGCCACCGGGCCGGCATGGTCGGCGTGTGCGTGGCTGAGCAGGATCAGCCGTAGATCCTGTGCTGCCACCCCGCGTGCCTTCATGTTGTCCAGCAGGTGACCGGCCATCTGCGGCATGCCGCCGTCGAGCAGTACCGCACCGTCGGCGGTCTGCACCAGCAGCGCGGTCAGGTCCTCGGTGCCGATCTGCCAGGTGTGGTCGGCAATCTGCAGCGGTGCCATCGGCTGCAGCCACGAGGCGTCCACGGTGTAGGCCTGCAGCTGCGGCAGCGGTGCGTCGGCGGCAGTCACATCAAAGGCAAGTGTGGCAGTCAGGGCAAGGGTCGTCAGGCAAAGGCGCATGGCGGAGAGGTGTCTGGGCAGGGTCGGATGAAACTACCACGCGGGCCGCGCGGACCGTTTCGCGAATAATTCATGGCTGCGATAAGGTGCGCCGCAGACTGCCCAGGGATTGTTCGCTGGCCATGGATTGTGAATCCACCTCCACGGGCTGGAGCGCAGAATCGGCCGGGGCTAGCCTGCTACCAGGCTCAAGGAGGTGGACCATGCACGTGCTCATGGTGATGCTGGGTGGCGTACTGCTGCTGGGGGTATTCGTGCTGTTTGGCCATCTCTGGAGCACGGGCACCTCGCAGCTGCCCACGGCACTGATCGCCTTCATCGCCACCTGGCTGCTGGTGGCCGTGGCCAACATGTGGGTAGGGGTCAGCAAGGCCGGCTACGCGGTACGCGAGGAGCTGCCGATCCTGTTGCTGGTATTCGCCATGCCGGCGCTACTTGCCGGTTTCCTGTACTGGCGCCTGGCGCGCTGAAGGAGTTCCATGAGTACCCGACTGCGCCTGCCCGCGCTGCGCCACCGCGATGGCCATCATGCCCGCGTGACTTACGAAGAACTGTTCTTCGACCTGGTCTACGTGTTTGCGGTCACCCAGCTCAGCCACCATCTGCTGCACCACCTGGACCTGGCCGGCGTGCTGCAGACCCTGGTGCTGTGGTTCGCGGTCTGGCTCGGCTGGCAGTACGCGTGCTGGGTCAGCAACTGGTTCGACCCGGAGGCGCCGCGCATCCGGGGCCTGATGTTCGCCACCATGCTGCTGGCGTTGTTGATGTCCTCGTCCATTCCCGAGGCGTTCGCCGATCGTGCGTGGATCTTCGCCGGGGCGTACGCCACGATGCAGGTCGGACGCACCGCGTTCGTGCTGCTGGAAGTCGGCCGCAACCATACGTTGGCGCCGAACTTCCGCCGCATGCTGGCCTGGGTCAGCGTGTCGGCCTGCTTCTGGCTGGCCGGCGCGGCGGCCGAGGGCCACCTGCGGCTGGCACTGTGGGCGATGGCGGCGGCCTGCGAATACATCTCGCCGATGTTCGGCTTCGCGTTCCCGGGCATGGGCCGGTCGCACACCCGCGACTGGACCATCGAGGGCGGTCACCTGGCCGAACGCTGCCAGCTGTTCGTCATCGTCGCACTGGGCGAGACGTTGCTGGCCACCGGGGGCGTGCTAAGCGATGTCGAGCACTGGAGCCTGCAGGTGATCTCGGCGGTGCTGGCCACCTTCGCTGGCACGATTGCCATGTGGTGGCTGTACTTCGGCATCTCCAGCCGCGATGCCACAGAGGCCATCACCCACGCCGAAGACCCGGGCCGGATGGGCGCCAATTTCCATTACGTGCATGCCCTGCTGATCGCCGGCATCATCGCCACCGCGGTGGGCAACGATCTGGTCATGGACCATCCGGCGGCGGCCGTCACCACGGTGTACGCCACGGTGATGGTGGCGGGCCCGCTGATCTATCTGCTGGGCAGTGCCCTGTACAAGCACGTGGTCTATGGGCGCGCGCCGCGCTCGCACCTGCTGGGCGCCGCCGCACTACTGATGCTGGGCCTGGTGTTGCCCTGGATGCACCTGCTGGCCGCCGGATGGCTGACCAGCCTGGTGCTGCTGGGCGTGGGGTTGCTGGATGCGCGGCTGAAGCGGCGCACCCGGCCGTTGCCGGGCTAGAACCCGCCGCCGGTCTTGAAGTCACCGCCGCCGCTGATACCACCGCCGCTGTGGAAGCTGCTGCCGCTGGAACTGGAGCTGGAGCTGGAACTGGAGCTCGAACCCGAGCCGGAACTGCTGGAACCGCCCGAAAGCAGGTCGAACAGGCCGCCAGAGGAGCGGGTGGTGCTTCGGCTGCTGGTGGTGCTGAAGAAGGATGCGGCGACGGTGGCCGGCGCGGCGGCCCGGTAGCTCGGCGCCTCGTAGGCCTGGCGCTCGATGTCTGCTGCCGCCTGGTAGCTCCTCCGCGCCGCCTGCAGGCTGTCCAGGCGCTTTTTCAGCACGGCCATTTCGCGGGTGTGCTCGCCTACCATCCCATCGATCTCGCCCAGGCGCAGGCGACTGCGATGGATGCGCTCGAGCACGGCATCGTCCTCGCCGGAGGCGGTGGCGGCCACGCGCCGGTACAGGTCGTCCATGCTCTTGGCCGACAGCGTGCGCGCCAGCGCGGTGAGCAGGGCGCTGCCTTCGGCATCGGTCCAACTGCGGAAGCCGTCGATCTGTGCCTGCTTGGCATCCACGGTCTGACGATGCAGCTGCTCGGCCAGCAGCGCCTGCGCTACTGCGCCCTGTGCCGTCTGCAGCTGCTGGCGCAGCGGGTCGCCACCGGCGCGGGCGAGGGCGGCATCGCGGGCCTGCTGTACCGGTTGGCGGGCCGCCTCCACGTCGTCGCGGGCGCGTCGGGCATGTTCCTGCAGATAGGGCGGAAGCTCGACCAGCGTGGCGTACTCGCGACGGGCACGGTCAAAGCCGCACAGTTCGGCCAGCCAGCCGTCGACGGTGCGCACCAGTGGCCAGCCGCGGTAGGCCGTGCTGCCGTAGCTGCGCCGGTGCAGGTACATGAAGATCGGGTCGGCCTGATAGGCGCCGGCCTTGGCGTCATGCTCCGATTGGGCAGAGGAAGCCATGCGCTCGACCGTGTCGGCACGCGCCACGGCCAGCTGCAGGTCGTCCTGCAGCGCCCTGTAGGTAGGTTCCGCTTCCAGCGTGGTGTCCACCTGGTCCTGCAGGGCCTGCCAGCGTCCGCCGGCGGCGTCGCGTGCGGCAACGGCCTCCTGCGACCGCTGCTGCAAGGACTGCTCGATGTCCAGCAGCGCCTGCAGTTCGCCGTCCAGTACCGCCGCTTTGCGGTCACGGCGCTGCAGATCGGCGCTGGACTGCTGCAGCAGGTCCCGGGCCAGCATCGGCGGCGCATCGGTGGCGGCCTCGGCCTGCAGGCGCGCCAGGGCGTTGAAGTCGTCGCGGACCCGCCCGTGCAGCGCTTCCTGTTCCTTGATCAGCTCCCGGCACTGGTCGCCACGCGCGGCCAGTTGTGCCTGCACCTGGCCGATATCGGTTTCGACATCGGCAATCGCGTCGTTCAGGTCTCTCATGTCAGTTCCTTACCCATCACCATTGGGTGATGTAGCCACCGGTGGCGGGCATGCGGAACCGCGGCGACAGGCTGCCGCGCGGCTTGCTGCCGATCTGGTCGTCTTCGATGATGCCGTTGTCCTGCTTGTCGGCGGCAACCCGGTTGTAGGTGGCCTCGGGCACGCGTACGGCAAACACCGAGACCCGTTCCTCCTTGCCGGTTTCCTCGTTGCGGATCGGCAGTTCGGCAGCATTGCCGGCCTCGTCCAGCGCTTCGGTCACCAGATAGTAGTTGCGGCCACCATTGGCCTTCTCGTTGTAGCGCCAGACGCCGGTGCGTTCATCGTCACGGTTGACGATGCGGTAGACCAGGGTCTGCGACAGCAGCCCCACCAGCTGGCTGACCTCGTCCAGGGCCGGCCCGGCTTCGGCCAGCGTCTCGACCCGGATCAGGCGGGCGGCCTGCTCCAGCGCACGTTCGAAGCGCTTGCGGTCTTCGCCGGCGACACCGGTGGCGAGGCCGTCGGCCTTGAGCTGGGCCAACCGCTCGTTGAGCGCGGCCAGCGTGTCGGCGCTGCCGATCAGCTCCTTCAGGGTCGCTACCGCCTGGCCGGCCGCGGCGATGTCGCCCGCGCGCAGTGCCACGTCGCCGCCGGTGTAGGCGCGTGCGCGCGCCTGCTCTGCATCCGGCGCGAGGCGTGCCGCCTTTGCAGCGGCGTTGGTGGTATCCAGCAGCTCGCTGGCCTCGATCGCCTGGCCGAGAATGTTCACCCGCTCGGTCAGCGGCGGCAGGGTTTCCCTGGCATTCGCCAGCAGCTGCGCGGCGGCCTGCCGATGCTGCTCAACCTGCGCGGCCGCCTGCTCGCCGGTGGCACTGCCACCACTGCTGAGCCGGGTGAGCTTGTCCTTGCGCACAAGGGTCGGCTGTGCGGCCAGTGCGGCGGGAACCCCGGCGAAGCGCCGCTGTGCTTCGGCCAGCGCGGCCTGTGCGCCTTCGGCCAGTGGCTGCAGGCGCCCACCGCTGGCGGTGGCACGTGGCAGCAGCCCCTGCAGGGCCTCTTCCTGTGCGGCCAGCAGGGCGCGCGCTGCAGCAGCCTCCTGTTGCTGCGCGGCCACCTTGTCGTTCAGCACCTGCACGTTCTTCTGCACGTTGCTCTCGTGCACGAACGCTCCGAAGCTGCGCGCCATGACCAGCAGCATGCCGAGCACCAGCAGCAGGAAGGCTGCCAGCAGCGCCCACTTCAACAGGCGGGCCCGATCGATCCAGCGCCGCGCCAGCCACGCCTTCCAGCCACGCGGCGCGGTGTAGAGGTAGCGCTGCTCGCGCTGGGCCTGGATGCCGGCCTCGAGGATCTCGTCGGAGACCTCGATACCCTGCGAGCGGTACAGCTCAAGCAGGCGCTGCTTCAGCGTCGCCTTGTCGTGGCCGCTGTCGGCCAGCGCCTTCATTTCGGCGTTGCGGTAGCGCAGCTGGTCGACCACATCCATGGTCAGCAGCGCATCCTGCAGCTCGGCAGGGGCCATCGTCGCACTCACCTCAGCGCGGCTCCGGGCTCGGCGGCGCCTGCAGCAGGGCGGCGAAGCGCTGCTTGCCCTGTTCGACATACTCGGCGATCTCGGCCGAGTCGCGGGTCGCCTGGCCGCGCAGCTGCTCGATCTCCTGCAGCGAGGTCTCCTGGAAGCGCACCACCGCATCGACCAGCTTGCGCACCGAATCGACGCCGATGGTGGCGCCGTAGCCGGCCTTCAGGCCCTCGTGCAGCACGTCATCGCCAATGTTGGCCACCGCTTCCAGGCCCTTGGAGGTGCCCTCGGTCATCGCATTGAGCGCCTGCGTGGACTCATGCAGGCCCATCTGCGTGGTGAAGGCCAGGTTCAAGGCGGTGAAGCTGGTTTCATTGGTGGAGAAGAACACCACCGAGCGCTCGTTGACGCGGCGCTTGATCTCGTGCGACTGGTGCACGCGCAGCATGATCGCCTCGGAGGTGGCGTAGTTCACCTGCAGGTTCTCGGCCAGGTCCTTGGCCAGCTGGTAGCGCGACTCCTCGGCCTGGTTGTTGCGCAGGGCCTCGTCGCGGGCCATGACCAGGCGGCCGGTGTCGGCGGCATCGGCGGCCGGATCGGCCGACTCCACGCGCTGCTGCGCCTGCTTCAGCGCCTCGCGGGCATCGGCCAGCGCCTGCTCCTGCAGCTTCAACAGCTCATGGGCCTGGATCTCGGCATCCTTGATCGACAGGCGGAAGTCGCCGTACATCTCCAGCACGCGTGACTCGCGCTGCAGCTGCTCGGCCGAATCGCGGCTGACTTCCAGGAATGTGAGGCGGATCTTCTCGAACCGGCTCGGGATGTCGCCGCGGGTGACCTTCATCCACAGGTTCTGCAGGCGCTCGCCCATGTCGATCCTGCCGTCGCGCACCTGCTCGACCATGGTGCTGGCATCGTCACGGATGCTGTCGAAGGCGCGGATGATCTCGGTATAGCGGTCGGACACCTTGGCCGAGCTGATTTCATCACGCATCACGGCATTGAAATGCCCGGACTGCTGCAGCACGCGGGCAATGGCCACCACGCGACCCTGGTCAAGGGTGGACAGCTGCGAGACCAGCGCGATGGCCGGAGCGTTGTTGTCCTGGGGAGCGGCCAGGCCCAGGCTGCGCAGCGTGGCCATGGCGCGGTCGAGGTACTTGATCGGCGCGGTAGCGGCCGGCGTGGCAAGGAGGGTGTTCTCGGACATTTCGACGGCTCCGGTCAGGGCAGGCAATGAGGAACCTGCCGCGCGGAACGGGCAGGTTGCTGCGAAACGAAGGGGAAGGGGAGCGGCAGCCGTGCGGCGCACGACAGGCGGGCCCGGTCAAGGGCCGACGGCCCGGTATGGGCGAGGGTGGTGTCCTGTTCAAGCATGGCGCATTCCCTGCAGATCGCCCCCCTGGCGATTCCGTCCCATTGTAGCGGCGGTGATGGGCAGGTGAAGCCCCACCGATGGCAGGGTGGAGTAGCGTTGGCGCACGCTCATCGGTTGCGGCAAGCGAGGGCTTCGTGCAGAACGTACCGCAATGGTTGCTCTGGGCGGAACTGTCCGCCGTGTTCGCAGCGCTGACCGCGCTGTTCGCCAAGGTCGGCGTCAAGGGTGTCGACCCGGACCTGGCCATGGCCATCCGTACCCTGGTGGTGGCGGCGGTGATCCTGCCGCTGGTGGTGGTCACCGGCAAATGGTCCAACCCGTTGCTGCTGCCGGGGCGCACCCAGCTGTTCCTGGTGCTGTCGGCGCTGGCCACCGGTGCGTCGTGGCTGTTCTACTTCCGTGCACTACAGAGCGGTGAGCTGGCCAAGGTGGCCGTGGTAGACAAGTTCAGCGTGGCGCTGGTGATCGTGCTGGCCTATCTTCTGCTGGGCGAGCGGCCCAGCCTGCGGGAGTGGAGCGGCATCGGCCTGGTGCTGGCCGGGGTGATCGTGCTGGCCACGAAGAAGTAGCAGCGTTGAACCGACCAGAGGGGAGAGCAGGATGCAGGGCGAAGCACACGGTACGTTTGAAGTGGATCTGCGGCCGATCGGTGGCAATGACGGCCCGATTGCGGTGATGTCGATCAACAAGACCTTCGCCGGCGACCTGCACGGCAGCAGCGTCGGCCAGATGCTGGCCTTCCGCACGCCGGTGCAGGGCTCGGCCGGCTACGTGGCGATGGAGCGGGTAACGGCCACGCTGGCCGGGCGCCAGGGTGGGTTCACCCTGCAGCACAACGGACTGATGACCCGGGGCAGGCCGGAGCTGAGCGTTGTGGTGGTGCCCGATTCGGGCAGTGAAGGACTGCTCGGCCTGATCGGCACGCTGGAGATCACCATCAGCGAGGGCCGCCATGACTACCGGCTGGTCTACAGCCTGCCGGACGAGATCTAGCGGAGTTCCGCTGCCATCGCCGCGAGCCGGGCGACGGTATTGAGATTGCGCGCCGTGCCCTGTGCCGAGCCGGGAATGCGCAGGCGCGAGTCGGCCATGCCGGCGCCGTAGTGGATGAAGATCTCGCGCGTGCCGAGTGCAAGCTGTTCGTCGCGCCGGCCGGTCACGCCATCAAGCGGGTCGGCAGGCAGGCTGCCGTCGAGGAACAGGGCGACCACACGGTTGCCGGCGGCCTGCGGAAACGGATTGCGTGCCACCACGCCTGCGATCTCGCTGGCCGAACGCACCAGTACGCCTACCGGCTTGCCGGCATATTCCTGGAGCCGCTGGCCGAGGGCCTGGCGCACGCCTGCCTCGTCGAGCGAGCTGCGCAACACCACGTTGCCGCTGGCGATGTACGTGCGGACATCGGCGAAGCCTGCGTCCTCGCACATCGCCACCAGTTCGCGCATCGGCAACTTGCCGGTGCCGCCGACGTTGACTGCGCGCAGCAAGGCGACGTGGACGTTCATGGCGTCCCCGCCTGCAGGCGGTCGTACATGCGCACCAGGTCGACCAGGGTGCGCGCGCCCATCTTGCGCATCACCTGCGCGCGGCGCACCTTCACCGTGATCTCGCTGACGCCGAGGTCGCCGGCGATCTGCTTGTTGAGGCGGCCACGCACCACGCCATCGACCACCTCGCGCTCACCCGCGTTGAGCGTGTTCCAGCGCTGCTGCAGGGCATCGAGCGCCTCGCCCTCGCGGCGGCGCTGGCGGTCGATCTCGATGCCCTTGTGGATCGCATCCAGCAGTTCCTGGTCGCGAAAGGGCTTGGTCAGGAATTCGATGGCACCGTCCTTGATCGCGTTGACACCCATCGCGATGTCGCCGTGGCCGGTGATGAACACCACGGGGAGCTGCAGGCCATGGCTGCCCATCGTGCGATGGAATTCAAGACCGCTCTGGCCGGGCATGCGCACGTCCAGCACCAGGCAGGCCGGCGCGTCTTCCAGGTCGTGTTCGAGGAAGGCCTGGGTGGAGGCGAAGGCCCGCACCTGCAGGCCCATCGAGGCCAGCAGGTCTTCCAGCGCCGCGCGCACCGACGGATCGTCGTCGACCACATAGACAATGGGCGCCGGATCGGCGATGGGTGCAGTGGGCTTACGCATGGTGGACATCCGTGGCGACGGGCAGGTCGAAGACGAAGCAGGCACCCCCGCCTGCCGGTCGTTCGGCGCGGATCTGGCCGTCGTTGGCCTCGATCATCGAGCGGCTCAGGCTGAGGCCCAGCCCCAACCCGTGTGACTTGGTGGTCCAGAACGCGTCGAACACGCGCTCGGGATGCTCGGCGGGCAGGCCGACGCCACGATCGCGTACGCTGAGGCTGACCCGTTGGCCCTCACGCCGGGTCAGCAGCGACAGACGCCGGTCGCCTGCGGGTTCGGCTTCCATTGCATCCACCGCATTGAGGATCAGGTTGCCGATCACCTGCTGCACCTGTACGCGATCGGCCTGCACCGGCGGCAGGTCGGCGTCCAGCAGCAGGGCCACGGCCACGCCATGCTGGTCCAGTTCGCTGCGCGACAACGCCAGCATTTCCTCCACCGCCTGGTTCAGGTCGAAGGCGCGCCGTTCCGGTGCCGCGCCCTGGGTCAGGCCGCGGATGCGGGCGATCACGTCACCGGCGCGGTGCGCGTCTGCCAGGATGCGGGCTACGGTCTGCCGGGCCTTGTCCACGTTCGGCGGGTCCTGCGCCAGCCAGCGTTGGCAGGCTTCGGCGCTGCTGGCGATGGCCGCCAGCGGCTGGTTCACTTCGTGGGCGATGGAGGTGGTCAGCTCGCCCACGGTGGAGGCGCGCGCTACCCTCAGCAGGCGACCCTGTGCTTCCTGCACGGCGGCCTTGGCCGCTTCCATGTTCAGGGCGAGGTAGGTGGTGATGCCGATCACCAGCATGCCGATCACCGAATTGACCAGGCCGATGCGGTAGGTGCCGAAGCGGGTCAGGAAGAAACTCAGCCCGGTCAGTCCGATGCAGGCGATGGCAAGGGTGATCAGCCCGCGCGCGCCCAGCACGCGCGACGCCGCGAGGATGACCGCTGCGTAGAAGCAGGCAGCAGCAACCGCGTAATCGGTGACGGTGTCGATCAGGAAGATCGCGGCCATCACGACGATCAGGGCCAGCAGCACCAGCGGGCGGCGGGGCGACAGCGATGGCATCGGGACGGCTCCCTGGCGTGGGGTGAAAGGATAGCAAAACCGCCATCGGCAGATGCCGATCTTGGTCGGCAGGCTCTTTTGCTGTGGGTGCCGACCGTTGGTCGGCACAAGCCAGAACGATGCCCGGTAGTGCCGGCCGCTGGCCGGCAACTGCACGGTGTTGCCGGAGCTCATGAGGTTGCCGGCCAGCGGCCGGCACTACCGCAGGGATGGACACGGTCTCTGAAGGTTCTCTGCCGACCAAGGTCGGCACCTACCAAAGCGGTGCACGGTGTTGCCGGCCAGCGGCCGGCACTACTCCTCCAGGCTGGCGTTCCAGAATCCCTGCAGCACACCGGGCGTGGTCGCCAGCGTCGCAAGTACGGCGTCCAGTTCGCCGGCATCCACCGTGGTGGCATACAGCACCGCTTCGATCTCCACATCGCGCTCACCGAACGGGCGCTGGTCCACCGCGCGCACCGGGTAATGCGCCTGCTCAAGCAGCAGCAACAGCTGGTCCAGCACCTCGGCCTGCTGCTCGCGCTGGCAGACCACGTTGATCGCATAGGTCGCCTCGCTGAACGCTTCCGGCAGCGGCTGCCGCTGGATGCGGTTCACCACCGGCCGCAGCAGGGTATTGGCGGCCAGCACGAAGACGGCGGCCAGCACCGCTTCCGGCAGCAGCTTGATACCTGCACATGCTCCCACCGCCGCCGATCCCCACAGGGTGGCGGCGGTGTTCAGGCCGGACACCTGCGCGCCGTCCTTCATGATCGCGCCGGCGCCGAGGAAGCCGACGCCGGAGATCACATAGGCCACCACATGCAGCGGCGAGGGTGGTCCGCCGTACAGGTCATGGAAGCGCACCGCCAGATCGACGAACACTGCCGCACCCACCGCCACCAGCGTATTGGTACGCAGGCCGGCGGTGCGTTGCCGCAGCTGCCGCTCCAGGCCGATGACCGTGCCCAGCACGAACGCCACCGACAGGCTGATCAGCGAGCTGAGCGTGGCGCCGGCGTTGAACGCCGGCAGGTTCGGAGTGATGTCCATTGTGTTTCTCCCTGGACAAGCGGCAGGCGCTTACTGCCAGCCGTAACGACGGATGTAGAACTTCTTCAGCGCGGTGGTCAGCACCGCATAGCCGAACAGGATCGCCACCAGGAACGGCCAGTAGCCGGCCGGCAGGGCCTGAAGCTTGAAGTAGCCGGCCAGCGGGCTCATCGGCAGGGCCACGCCGATGGCCATGATCAGGCCGGTCATCAGCAGCAGTGGCGGCGCGGCGATGCTCTGCAGGAACGGCACCTTCGGCGTGCGGATCATGTGCACGATCAGGGTCTGGGTCAGCAGGCCGACCACGAACCAGCCGGACTGGAACAGGCCCTGGTCGGCCGGCGTGCGTGCATCGAACACGTACCACATCAGCGCGAAACAGCTCAGGTCGAAGAGCGAGCTGATCGGCCCGAAGAACACCATGAAGCGGCCGATGTCCGCCGGGTTCCACTTCAGCGGCTTGCGTACCAGTTCCTCATCCACGTTGTCGAACGGAATGGCGATCTGCGAGATGTCATACAGCAGGTTCTGCACCAGCAGCTGCAGCGGCAGCATCGGCAGGAACGGCAGGAAGGCCGAGGCCACCAGCACCGAGAACACATTGCCGAAGTTGGAGCTGGCGGTCATGCGGATGTACTTCAGCATGTTGTTGAACGTGCGCCGGCCCTGGATGACGCCTTCCTCCAGCACCATCAGGTTCTTTTCCAGCAGGATGATGTCGGCCGCCTCCTTGGCGATGTCCACCGCGCTGTCCACGCTGATGCCGATATCGGCTGCGCGCAGCGCCGGCGCATCGTTGATGCCGTCACCGAGGAAGCCGACCACCTTGCCCTGCGCCCGCAGCTCGCGTACCAGCCGCTCCTTGTGCAGCGGCGTCAGCCGGGCAAACACGCGATGGTGGTGCAGCGCCCGCGACAGCGCGCCGTCGTCCATGCGCTCGATCTGCGGGCCGGTCAGGATGGTGTCCGCGTCCAGCCCCACCTGTGCGCAGACACGGGCGGTCACCAGTTCGTTGTCGCCAGTGAAGACCTTGACCTCGACACCGTGTGCGGCCAGCGCCTGCAGCGCCTGCGCAGCCGACTCCTTCGGCGGGTCCAGGAAGGCCACGTAGCCGACCAGCGTCAAACCGCACTCGTCCGCTTGCGAGTAGGCGCTCTGACTGGCCGCGGTCTCCTTCATCGCCACCGCCACCACGCGCAGGCCCTGTTCGTTCAGTTCCTCGGTGGTCTGCCGCACCCGCGCCAGGCGGCGCTCGTCCAGTGGCATGTCCTGGCCGTTCTCGCGCACGGTGCTGCACACCGCCAGCATCTCTTCCACCGCGCCCTTGCAGATCAGCTCATGGTGGTCCTCGCGCTCGGACACCACCACCGACATGCGGCGGCGCTCGAAGTCGAACGGAATCTCGTCCACCTTGTGGTAGTCCTGCGACAGCCGCAGCGAACTCTGCAGCTCCACGTGCTCCAGCACCGCGCGGTCCAGCAGGTTGATCAGCCCGGTCTGGAAGTGGCTGTTGAGGTAAGCGAACTTCAGCACGTCTTCCGAATCGTGACCGAACACATCGGTGTGGCGCTCCAGCGCGATCCTGTCCTGGGTGAGCGTGCCGGTCTTGTCGGTGCACAGCACTTCCATCGCGCCGAAGTTCTGGATCGCATCCAGGCGCTTGACGATCACCTTGCGCCGCGACAGCAGCACCGCGCCCTTGGCCAGGGTGGAGGTGACGATCATCGGCAGCATTTCCGGCGTCAAGCCCACCGCCACCGACAGCGCGAACAGGAACGCCTCGGTCCAGTCGCCCTTGGTCCAGCCGTTGATCAGCAGGACGAACGGCACCATCACCAGCGCGAAGCGGATCAGCAGCCAGCTGACACTGTTGACGCCGGCCTGGAACGCGGTGGGCGCACGGTCGGTGGCTGTGCTGCGCTGGGCCAGCGTGCCGAAGTAGGTGCGGTTGCCGGTGGCCAGCACCACGGCGGTGGCGGTGCCTGACACCACGTTGGTGCCCATGAACAGCAGGTTGTGCTGCTCCAGCAGGCCAGCCAGGCCGTCGCCGGGGTGCGCGAACTTTTCCACCGGCAGCGACTCGCCGGTCATTGCGGCCTGTGCCACGAACAGGTCCTTGGCGGTCAGTATGCGGCAATCGGCCGGAATCATGTCGCCGGCCGACAGCACGATGTGGTCACCGGGCACCAGCTCACGGATCGGCAGGTCCAGCAGGCGAGCCGGACGACGGCTGTGCAGGTGCGCGCCGAAGTACTGGTCGGCCACATCGGCGGCCTCGGTGCCCGGATTGCGGCGCAGCACGCGCGCGGTGTTGCCGACCAGCGCCTTCAGCCGCTCGGCGGCACGGTTGGAGCGGCCTTCCTGCACGAAGCGGATCAGCGTGGACAGCAGTACCATCGCACCAATCACGATCGTGGCCTTGATGTCCTCGGTCAGCCAGGACACCGCCGCCAGTACGGTCAGCAGCAGGTTGAACGGATTGCGGTAGCACTGCCACAGGTGCCGCCACCACGGCAGCGGCTTTTCGTGATCCACCTCGTTGGGGCCGAGCGTGGCCAGCCGCTCCTCGGCTTCATGCGGGCTCAGGCCATCGGCATGCGACTCCAGCGTGGCCAGCAGCTCGGCTTCTTCCTGCTGGGCAAGGGTGACCAGGCCGGTGGTAAGCGCGAACGGCGCCGCTTCGGCGCTGCCCGGGCCAAAGCCGGCTTCGGGCATCGCACGACGGCGGAACAGGTTGCCTGCGCGACGGCTGCGCAGGAAGGCGTTGAACCAGGCGTTGAGCAGGCTCATGGGACGCTCCTCGAATGTCAGAGCCGGCCGCAGCCGGAACACGAACGGAATGGGTGAGACAGATCAGGCGTGGCGCATGGCCAGCACCGCCGGCGACCACGGCTGCATGTGCAGGCGCTGGCTGCCGCCGATGCATAGCGGCTTCATCGCATCGCGCAGCGGGTAGGGCAGATGGCGCAGCACGGTGATGCGTTCGCTGATCGGCAGCAGCGACAGCGCGTCAGCCACCACGCGCGGCGAACCGAGCGACAGCGAACGGCCGAACATGACCGGGCCGTGCTGCAGCAGCTGGCTGCGCAGGGCGGCAGCATCGCGCTCGCCAATCAGGCGGCGCAGGGTGATGTAGAGGATCTTGTAGGACATGGGGGTGATCTCCAGGCAGGCGGCGCCTGGCGATCCCCCGTCACTCAGGCAGGCAGGGACCGGCGGGCAGGCGCCAGGAACAGGCAACAAGCGGTCATCCGGGGCGCGGTGCGCCCGGCAGGGTCGGGGTCCATCTGCGTCTCCATGAGGGGAGGGTGCCAGCCAGGGTTGCCCTGGCCAGTGGCGCTATTGTCCGCCCCTGAATGGGGCAGGCCTAGAGGCCCGTGGGTTAGCCCGGCTATACCTTGGTATAGCCGGGCGTATGCGGTGCCGATCGAGGGTTCAGTGATGGGTCAATGCGCGCCGCTGGTCTGCTTGCAGACGTCGTACTCGCCACGGGTCAACGTCTTGTCACGGTCGGTATCGCAGGCATGCAGGCGCTCGGCCCAGTCGGGTGCCACGGCATCCACTTCGGCCAGCGTGACGATGCCGTCCTTGTTCTTGTCCAGCGACTCATACGGCGGTATCAGCTTCACTTCGGTGACGTCCTCGGCGGCGGTGGCCTTGCTCGCCTCCTGGGTTCTGGAACAGGCGCCCAACAGCAGGCCGATGGTGATGACGAGGACAGCAGGAACGTAGCGAATACCGGTCATGACAGGCTCCAGAAGTGGGGACGCGGGCCATGGGTCTGGATGGCCACGGCCGGATATTCGGCCCGGATCTGTAAGCGAGCTGCGAAGAACCGACCGGGTCGCCAGATGGCGGTGGGCGCCCGTTCACCCGCACGCCCCATGCGTGTACCAGCCGCCGATGCTGTTCCAGGGCGTGCCGTCGCGATGTGCAACGGGCCAGACCGCCGCGGCCGAGTGCGCGGACAGGATTTCCGGGTTGACCTGGGCGGAGCCACTTTGCGAGGTCGGAAATATCTGACCTTTTTGCAAGTTGTTGCATGGCCTGATTGTAAATCTGCCGTGAAACTAACCGCTCGCCTCTCCCCGCGGGTTCGTCATGCAACGCGCACTCCTTCTCCTCCTGCTGGCCCTGTTCGCCAGCAGCGCTCATGCCACGACACCACAGATCAACGTGGGTCTCCTGTTCGATCATCTTGCGCCCGCGCACAGCAACCTGCTCAAGCGCATACGCAATACCGGTGATGTGACCGCATACGTGCGCGTTGAGGTCACCCAGATGCACTTCGATGCAGACGGCAAGGTTGTCGAAACGCCAGTGGACACCGTGGCGCTGGTACGCAATGCACCTGGCGCGCACGGGGTGATCGCCAGCCCCAGCCGCCTGATCATTGCCGCCAACGGCCAACAGGCGACGCGCCTGGTCTATCGCGGTGACCGTGATGAGGAGCGCTACTACCGGCTCCGCTTCATTCCGGTGGTGCCCAGCGCCGAGGAATTCTCACTCAGCGATGCGCAGGTGCAGGACATCACCGGGCTGACTTCGGCAGTTCGCGTGTTCACCGGCTACGGCACCATCCTGTTCGTGGCACCGCGGAACACGCGCTATGACACCCGTGTGCAGGACGGTCACGTGCACAACGGTGGCAACGCCACGGTGGTGCTGGACAACCTGCGGTACTGCGAGCGAAGCAGTCCGGATGCCTGCACGCCCGGCATCATCGTCCATGTCCGGCCCGGGCGAACCTATGCGCTGCAGGCCGACGACAGCCGGTTCGCCCGCTACGACCTGAGGGAGGGCGACGACCGGCGCAGCATCGACTCGCGCCGCTGATCGTCTGCCCATCTCCCCTTTCTGCAACGTCTCCACCGGGTTCGCCAGGCGCCCGGCGGGGAGGCTGTGTCTTCGTCCTGGCGTCGTATCCCATCGTATCCATCCACCGATCCCGGAGCATTTCCATGTCCCTGAAGAAGTACGCCCTGGCTGCAGCCGCTGCAGCCCTCATCGCACCGGCTGTCAGCCTGGCAGCCACCGAATCCAAGTCGATCACCGTCAACGTGACCGCCGACGTCCCGAACACCGCTGGCCTGCAGGTGTCCACGCCTGACGGCTGGGAAGGCCTGCCGCAGAACCTGCCGTGGGACACCGCGCGCGAAACGCTGGGCGAACTGACCGGGCGCGTCATCAACATCAAGTCGCCGGCTGCCATCACCGCCTACCTGACGTCGCCGGCACAGATGGCGTCGGCCGCAGACGTCGTGGACCTGGTGGTGAAGCTGGACAACGTGGAGGTTCCGGCAACGGCCGCGGCCAAGATCACTGTTGCCAACGCGTCCCAGGCCGCCGCGGGCAAGTCGCTGGCCTTCGCCATCGCGCCGACCGCGCCGTCGGGTGGCTACAAGCAGGGCAGCTACGGTGGCCAGTTCCACATGATCTTCGAAAGCGACATCACTCCCTGAGTCCTTTCAGGCGCCCCGTCGCATCCAATGACGCGGCGGGGACGCCGGAACAGCGCCCATGCTCTCGTCCTCCAACCAACGTCGATTCCGCCTGGCCCAGCTCGCGACCGCGATCGGTGCCGTGGTCCTTGCCACGTCAACGCAGGCGGCCGGCCTCGCGCCGGGCGAGCTGCCCAGCCTGCTGCAGCAGCGCGAACGCATGCCGGCCGAATTCCGCGAGCACCTGTTTGGCAACCCGCTCACCGTGCGCGTGGAGCTGGATGGGCAGTATCTGGGTGACGCCGAGGTTCTGCTGCACGAAGACAACCGGGTGCAGGTGATCGGCTTTGGCGACAGCCACGAAAGCCGGTTGGCACAGACCGAGCGTGCCCGTTGGGGCGAGCAACTCGCTGAACCGATGGCGCTGGGCGTATGCAGGCATCAGTGCCGGGGCATGGCAGCGCTGCACTACAGTCTGTCCAACTCGCTGCTGAGTGTACTGACGCCTGCCGGCGCGCAGAAGGAGGGGCGCCACATCGCCTTGCCGGACGCGGGCAGCCGGGGGCTGATCGTGCGCAACAGTCTTGCCGTGCACGGCGGCCAGGAACAGCAGGCCACCGTACGCTACAGCGCCGAACTGCGCGGCAGTGCCGGCCACTGGAGCACGGTTGGCAGCTACCAGTACTACGCCCAGCCCGGCAGCAGCGAGCACTACCTCAGTGCCCTGTATGCCCAGCGCGAACTGGGCGATCATTTCGTTCGCGCCGGCTACTTCCTGCCCACCTTCGAGGGCATTGTGCGCCAGCCCCGGGCACCGGGTACGCAGAACGATACGGCGCTGGGCCTGATGTTCGGATCCTCGGACGTACTGCTGGCCGATACGCGAAGCCCCAGTGTCTATCCCGTCTATGTCACCGCCAGTGGCGAAGGCGTGGTGGAGATCTATCGTGACGGGAACCTGCTGTCCACGCAGGCCGTCAAGCCCGGCATCCAGGAAATCGATACGCGCCGGCTACCCGGCGGGATCTACGATGTGGAACTGCGGGTGGTCCAGGACGGCCGCGAAGCGTCCCGCGAAAGCGCCTCCATCCACAAGCCCAGCCGCTGGCAGGATCCCAGCCGGCGGTGGCGCTACAGCGCGTTCGCAGGGCAGCAGCGCGGGTTGCTGGCCAGCGCCGGAAGCGCCCGCGAGGGCGGCGCCGCGGCCGGTGCCGTGGTCAATTACCTGTTGCACTCCCGTGCGGTGGCCGGGGCCACCGTGCAGCGGATCGGCGCGCGGCATTCGGCGGGTGTGTCGATGGACTGGCAGGCCAGTGACCGCTTCAGCACGTACACCAATGTCTATACCTCCAGCGACGCCGGGCGCGGCGTGGACCTGCAGGGCCTGTACCGCTATCGTGCCGGCTCGGTGGTGGCCAACCATGCGCGCGGTTGGGTGGAGCAGCGCGAGCGCGTCGTGGCAGACGACAGCGGCGCCCCACGCTGGGAGACCCGCGGCGGCTGGCAGGACACGACGGCCGTCTCGATCACGCATCGTTTCGGGCACCGTGATACTGCCAGCCTGCGCGTGGCCCGCAGTTCGGGCTTCACCCGCGGGACCGGCATCGATGTCTCTTACGGGCGCCGGGAGACGGTGTTCGGCAAGCACGATGTCAACTGGCGCGTTTCCGCCTATGACCGCCCCGGCGCCCGCTACACGGGCTATCGGCGGCAACGCGGGATCGACCTGACGGTGAGCGTCTCGCTGGGCAGCGATCAACGCAGCTACAGCGGCAGTCTGGGCAGCCGCACCGGCGATGCCGGTCGCCGCGATACCTATGTGACCGCCTCCTCCACACAGCGCGTGGACGGCGCCGTACTGCAGAGCGTGAATGGCACGGTCACCGCCGAACGGGGCGGGCTGGGCGCAGGCGCGGGTGCCTCGCTGCAGAGCGCGTTTGTGGAGGGTGACATGCAGGTCTACCGCGGCGCGGCGTCGGGCCGCATCAGCGGCACCGCCAACCTCGACAGCACCGTGGTCATTGGCGGTGGGCGCGCCGCCGTGCTGGGGCAGGGGCGCGGCAGAAGCGCCGACACCGGGCTGATTGTCGATGTCCGCAGCGATTATCCCGATCTTGCCCTGCGTGCGGACGACAGCCACGGCGGCGGCGTTGCGCTGCGCCCGGGCCGCAACTTCGTCCCGGTGGCCGCGTATCGCGCAGGCCACGTGCAGTTCGACTTCCAGGGGCGGCATGCGCCGTCGGCAACGCTGCAGCCCTCGGTCGTCAGCTATCACCTCAACAAGGGGGGGCGTGATGCATGCCACGCTGGACGTGCTGCGCACCTTCACCGTCATGGGCCAGGTACTGGATGCAGACGGCAACGGTGTGCGCGGCGTGCAGGTGATCAACCACGCCGGCCGCAGCGTCAGCCAGGAGGATGGATTCTTTACCCTTGAACTGAGCGCCCGTGCGCCGGTGGTGGAGTTGCGCTACCCCAACCTGGTCAGCTGCACGCTGACGATGGAGGAGGGGCGCTACCCCAGGGAAGGAGATGTGTTGATGGTGGGGGCGACGGGATGCCCGCCGTCGATCGCGAGAACCGAGGAGCATACGAAATGAGAATCCGCTCGCTGATGGCGGCGCTGCGAGGCGCAGGGCTGGTCGTGATTGGGCTTGGCGCGGCCGCAAGTGCATGTGCGGCAGAAGTGCTGGTCACGGCAGAGTTTGCCCCGTCAGCCCTGGACCCGGGCCGGATGGTCTTCCGGAACACGACGCCGCCTGGCATCTACTGTTCGTGGCGTCCAGAATTCTGCACGGAGGATGGTGCCTACTCTGTCGATGTCCCGATGTCGTGGAACAAGACCTACGAGTATAACGGCGACGTCCGCAAGCGCTTCTATCTTGGCTTGCCTGCCCCTCGCAACGTCATGTTGCAAAACACCACCACGGGTGGCGAAGCGGAGGTCCGCATCACGATTGCTACCGTCAGTGGTCAAATGACACCGGGAGGCGTTACCAATCCAGTGTTCACTCGAACGGTGCGTGGAGGATGCAGCTACGTTCAGACGGTCAGCTACGGGTCATATATCAGGTTCGGCTGGACAGTGAAGAATCCTGAGATGCCGCAGCCGTGCAACTCTCAGGGAGATAAGCCGCTATCACAGCCGGCCAACTATGCGATGCCGTGGATTGGTCTGGGCCTTCTCATAACCGCGCCGTCGCCATTGTCGCTGAACGACGGTGTGTATGAAGGAGAATTGACCTACAGTGCGGGAGGCGCGGGCAGCGATATCGACTTTGGTGATGACGTCACGACCGAGCCGATCACGTTGAAGTTCCGCTTCACGGTGTCGCACCAGTTCCAGGTACGGTTCCCCAGCGACAATCCGCAGGTGCACCTGGCGCCGGAGGCAGGTTGGGCGCAGTGGACCGATCAGGGCCGTGCCCCGATACGCCTCTATCAGGAGCTGCCATTCCATCTGACCAGCTCGATGGACTTCAGCATGAAGCTGCGCTGTGAGCACGACGCAGGCAATCGCTGCGGCATTCGCAATCAGACGCTTGGGGAGGTTGTACCGGTGGATGTGGACGTCACCCTGCCCGGCATGCGCAATCTGCGCGATGGGCGCCCGGCGCAGGACACACCGCTGTCGCCCGACGACGAACAGGCGCCGCGCTTCACACCGGATGGCTATCTGATGCAGCGGCGGTCGACCTTGCGGTTCACCGCAGGACGGGACGCCGTAACAGAGATGCTGAAGGCGCCAGGCTCACATTGGGAGGGCAACATGACCGTGGTGTTTGACGCCAACCCATAGTCGCACGCGGGAGTGTGTTGCGGGGTGCCGGCCAGCGGCCGGCACTACCCCAGGCGTTCAGAACCGGTCGGCAAAGGCATCCGTCGCCCGCACCAGCGCATCGACCGTGGCCGGCTCGTTGGCGCTGTGGCCGGAGGTCACCATCTCCAGGCGCGCTTCCGGCCAAGCCTTGGCCAGGTCCCACGCGCTGCGCGGCGGGCAGATGATGTCGTAGCGCCCCTGCACGATCACGCCGGGCAGGTGGCGGATGCGATCGATGTTGCGCAGCAGCTGGTCCGGCTCCAGGAAGATACCGTTGCGGAAGTAGTGCGCTTCGATGCGGGCCTTCGCCAGGGTATCCAGCGGATCATCGGTGGATTCGGCATCCACGTCGTGCTGCAGGGTGGCCGCATTGTCTTCCCAGCCCAACCAGGCCTGCGCGGCTTCGATGCGGGTTGATTGATCCGGGCCATCCATGCGCGCCCAGTAGGCCGCGATCATGTCGCCACGCTCGGCTTCCGGGATATAAGCCTCGTAGCGGTCCCAGCGCTCCGGGAAGATCCAGCGCGCACCGCCATCGGCCTCGGCGAACCAGCGGTTCTCGATCTCACGACCGAGGAACACGCCACGCACGATCAGGCCGGTGGCGCGTTCCGGATGCGCCTGCGCGTAGGCCAGCGACAGCGTGGAGCCCCAGGAGCCGCCATAGACCAGCCAGCGCTCGATGCCCAGGTGCTCACGCACCTTTTCGATGTCCGCCACCAGGTCCTGCGTGGTGTTGTCGCGCAGCTCGCCGAACGGCGTGGAACGGCCGCTGCCGCGCTGGTCGATCAGCACGATGCGGTAGCGCGCCGGGTCGAAGAAGCGCCGATGGGTCGACGAGATACCGGCGCCCGGGCCACCGTGCAGGTAGACCACCGGAATGCCCTCCGGCGTGCCGCACTCTTCGATATGCAGCGTGTGCAGATCGCTCACCGGCAGGGCGAATTCGCGGTAGGGCTCGATGGCCGGGTACAGGGTGCGCATGGCGGGTGTCTCACAAGCAGGGGCGGCCAGCATAGCGCCGCCATCTACGGCTTGCAGTGGCGGGCTCCTGCGCGGCGCTGGAAATGCGCTGGCCGATGCGCATAAGCTTCCGCGATGCAAGCGACCACGACCGGGACGTCCACGTTCAACCTCAGCCTCGGCAGCGGCGCGCGCGAGCTGTTGAAGTGGATCGCGCTGCTGGCCATGACCGGCGACCACGTGGCCAAGGTGGTCTTCGGGGGCTACGTGCCGGTGGTCAGCGAACTGGGGCGTATCGCCTTCCCGCTGTTCGCGCTGGTGATGGCCTGCAACCTGGCCCAGCCGGGCGCCGACCTGCGCAAATCGATGCGCCGGCTCGCGCTATGGGGGCTGATCGCGCAGCCGTTGCACGCACTTGCGTTCGGTTCCTGGCTGCCGCTCAACATCCTGCTCACCTTCACCCTGGCGGTGGTGGCCGTGCATGCGCTTGCGAACAATCGGCCTGTGCTGCTGTTGCTGGCTGCCGGCGTGCTGCCGATGTTCGTGGACTACCAGTGGGCCGGCGTTGGCGCCGTGCTGCTGGCTTGGATCGCGTTCCGGCATCGGGCGTGGTGGCCGCTGCTGGTCGCGCTTGCGGCGGTGTGCTGGGCCAACCACAACGGCTGGGCGGTGCTGGCCGTTCCGGTGGTGCTGCTGGCCGCGCGGGTGCCGTGGCAGCTGCCGCGCTGGCGCTGGCTGTTCTACGGCTACTACGTGGGGCATCTGGCGGTGCTGGCGTTGATTGCCCATCTGCTTGTGTAATGTCGGAACTGGCGTGTCGCGCGTCTTGAAAGCCGGATGCGGTCAAGGAACGCGTGGTGCCGATGCGGGTGGGGAACGCCGCCGTTGGCGTGGCGCAAGTTGTTGAATCTTCGGCTCGATTGTCGATATGCGACAATGCTGCCACTGCGTGAACGTTGCTGTCTTGGCACTTGGGTTGTTGGCGCCTGCCACCCCGTTGTGCACATGATGGGGTGCCACCGAAAAAGGGTGGCCGGGGCCTGGAAACCCCGTTGAGTAAGTGCTGTTTACGCTTGCCAGCCGGCGTCGCCTTGCGCGGCGTCGGCTGGCATTCCGTTCGCGTTCCATGGCGGGCGGTGCGTGGAGGTGGGCGCAAGCCCACCGCCCGGGTATAGCACTGACTCACGGGATTTCCAGCCACGCACCGTCCGCCGCCTTGATTGTTAAGGTTGGTGGTCCCGCATGCCTTGCACGGAGACCTGCCATGAACGCATCGGAGTTCCCCCATCAGCACGCCCCGGCCAATGCCGATGAAGGCCACGACATCCCGCCCGATCCCAACAACCTGACGGCCCTGCTGCATCGCATCGGGTTGGGCGCGGCTGCCGACGGCCAGCCCTGGCCCGAGCGCCATCAGCTGCCGGGCCGGTGCCTGGCGTTGGCCGACGCCGACGGTGCACTGGCCGGGCTGCGTATCGTGCAGGAGATCCTGCTGGCGGCCGAACGCGCCCGCCAGAATGGCGGCCCGGAACAGTACGTGGGCGATCGCGTAATGGAAGGGCTGAAGCTGGCGGCATTGGCGTTGACCAGCCACGCCATCTATCGCCTGCATCCGGAATGACACGTAGATCCACGCCATGCGTGGATGCCGTTCGCGGATTGCCCGACGTCCTGTAGAGCCGAGCCTATGCTCGGCTCAGCGGACGAAACGGAGCCGAGCATGGCTCGGCTCTACAGGGGTTCCACGCCAGCTTAGAAATCCATCGTTGCCGACACCAGCACCGTCCTCGGTGCACCCAGCGCCAGGCTCGACAACAACGGCATGCCCCAATACGACTTGTTGGTCACGTTGTTCACGCTGGCCCGCAGCGCAAGCGATCGACCCGCCACGGTGGTGCTGTAGCGCGCCCCCACGTCGAACAACGTACGCCCCGGCACCGACAGGCTATTGTCGGCACTGATGTACTGCCTCGACATCGCCGTGGCATTGCCGGTCAGGGTCAGGCCCTGCAAGGTCGGCACATCCCATTCCACGCCCAGCTTGGCCTGCCGCTGCGCCACGGCGGTGGCGATGCGTCCTTCATTCACGCCACCGGCCGTGCGGGTCAGCTTCGGCTGCACATAGGCCGCCCCACCGAGCAGGCGCACGCCGTCCATTGGTGCGCCGAAGAAGCCCCATTCCACGCCCCGGTTACGTTGCTCGCCGCCAAACGAGAAGATATTCGTGACCGGGTCGGTGTAGCTGTTCGGTCGCTTGATCTCGTACACGCTGAAGGTGTGCGCGAAGCTGCCCAGGTCCAGCTTCAGGCCCAGCTCCTTCTGCCTGGTGCGGAACGGTGCGAACACATCGCCGGCATTGGCGGCGGTCATCGGCGCGGTGGCGCCCTGGCTGAGGCCTTCGATGTAGTTGGTGTAGAGGGAGATCGCGTCGGTGGCTTTCACCAGCAGGGCCGCTGCCGGCGTGGTGGCGCTCTCGTCGTAGCGCGAGGTGCGTGCACCCGTGGACACGTTGAAGGTCTCGCTGACCACCTGCTGGCGGCGCACGCCCAGCGTCAGCTGCACGCGGTCATCGGCGAAGGCGAGGGTGTCGGCGAAGCCGAGGCTGTCCAGCGTCAGCTCGGTATGCGAGATGTGCGGTGCCACGAACGGCGCCGCCGGGCCCCACACTGGGTTGTACAGATTGGTGGTCCAGTCCCAGCCGGGTACGCTGCGCCGGCCGTAGTCGTTCTGGGTGTGCTGGTAGTGGGTCACGTTGGCGGCCCACTGGTGGCCGACGTTGCCGGTGTGGAAGGAACCGCGCAGGCCGGCATCTGCGGACTGCTTCCTGATGTCGAAGGCGAGCTGGCCGATCACCGTGGTGAAGTTGCCGGCTGGATTGAGGATCTGCGCGCTGATCGAACCGTTGTAGCGGTAGTCGGTCCTGCTGGTGCCGTACGCGAGGTAGGCCATCAGGCTATCGTTGACATCCAGTTCTCCGCGCACCATCGCGCCCTTGTCCTGGCTGTCCACGTAGGCCCAATCCGGGTTGATCAGCGTATCGCCGCGTGGCGGGCGCGGAATGGCCACGCCCGGTGCCAGGCCGACGCCACGCGCCGGGCCGTCAACGCGGTCGTCGGCGCTGTACAGATCGGCCGACAGCCGCATACGTTCGCCGCGCCAGTCCAGTGCCAGCGAACCGAGCTGTACCTTCTTGCGCTGCTTGCCGACGGCGCCGTCACCATCACGGTAGGCACCGTTGAAGCGGATGCCGAACTGCTTGTCGGCGCCGAGGCGACGGCCCATATCCACGTGGGTGCCGAACTGCGCATCGGAGGCGAAGTTGGCACTGACCCGCAGCAGCGGTTGCTCGCTTGCGCGCTTGGGCACCAGGTTGACGCTGCCACCGACCGAGCCGCCCGGCGGCATGCCGTTGAGCAGCGCAGACGGTCCCTTCAGCACCTCGATGCGCTCGAACATTTCCGGCGAGGTGCGGTAGTAGGGCGCCATGCCGCTGAGGCCATTGAACGTGGTGTCGCTGGTGTTGGAGGCAAAGCCGCGGATCGCGTAGTTCTCGCTCCATGCACCGGTGACGCCGTTGCTGAACACCGTGGGGTCGGTGGCGGCAATGACGTCGGTCAGGTCCTTGGCCTGGCGATCGCGGATGAAGGACTCGGTGTAGCTGATCGTATTGAACGGCGTGTCCATGAAATCCTTGTCGCCGAGCAGGCCGACGCGGCTGCCGGCAGCCACTTGCCCGCCCGCATAGTCTGCAGTGACCCGGCGTTGTTCCTGCACCTGTACCGACGGAAGGGTGGACGGCGCGGCGTCGGCCAGCGCGGCGAACGAGGCCAGCAGCCCCAGCGCGAGGGCGGACACCCGGTAGCGCCGGACCATGCCCGGCGAATACATCAGGCCGGAGGATGCGGCGGCAGCGCGATGCTGTGCAGAAGTGAAGTTGAAAACGGTCATGCCAGAGTCCTGTGAATCGCAGGCGCGAGCGCGCCTGGCGCGCTGCCGACGGCAAGCACGGGGAAAGGGCGCAGCGCAGGGTTGTTGGCTGGGTGGGGACCTGGCGGGAGGTGAGCCATGGGCTCGATCACGGGCAGCGTGCTGGACGCCTTCCGAATTAGTTGAGTAAATTAAACTAAATCAATCGAAGCGGACAAGAGGGTCCCTTTGCTGGCACCCTCAGCAGGGTATGGACGCGCACCGTAAGAGCAGGCACCGTATGAGCACGCACCCCGATCCAACGGCGCCGACCCGTGGCCGCCCGCCCACCATCACCCCGGAGCGTCTGGCCGACATCGGCATCCGCCTGGGCCTGCCCAACCTGACCATGGCCAACGTGGCCGCCGAACTGGCGGTGACCCAGGCAGCGCTGTACAAGCGCGTGGCCAACCTGGAGGCGTTGAAGCGCCTGGTGGCGGAGGCGGTGTTCCAGCGCTGGCAGATTCCGCGCGCGTCGGTCGACGCACCGGGTGGGCTGGAGGCCTATCTGATGGGGTTCGTGGAGTCGCTGTGCGAAGTGGTGAAGGCGCATCCCGGGCTACCGCCCTACCTGCTGCGGCGCACGGTGGCGACCGCGCCGATGCTGGAAAAGATCGCCTCGCACCAGGCGCACGTGGCCGAGGTGTTCGGCCTGCCGGTGGACAAGGCGCGCTGGCTGCTGGCCACGATCGCGTTCTACTGCATCGCCGGCGCCGACACCATCTACGCGATTGCGGATGACGAAGAAGGGCAGGTGATCACCGAGTTCAAGCAGGGCATGCGGGCACTGGTGATCGGTTCGCTGGAGGTATCGCGGCTTCGGTAGATGCACGCCATGCGCGGATGATCGCGGCCGTTCACCATGACGCCAGCCAGGCATGGCCTGGCTCTACTGGACGGATCGCGTAGTGTCGAGAATACAATGCGGCCATGCCTGCCACGCCCACTCTTGATGACCTTCGCCGCTACGCGGTGGCGCGCACCTTGTTCAAGCCGACCACGCTGCTGACCGCGATCCGGCGGTTGGGCTTCGTGCAGGCCGACCCGATCCGCGCACCCGCTCGCGCGCAGGACCTGACCCTGCGCCACCGGGTGAAGGACTACCGCGCGGGCGATCTTGAGCGCCGCTACACGCGTCTGCCGGTGGAAGAGGATTGCCTGGTGAACTACGGCTTCCTGCCGCGCGAGCATCTGGCGCTGATGCACCCACGGGTTTCCAAGCGCGAGTGGGATGCCGAGACCCATCGCCGTGCGGCCGACGTGCTGGCCTTTGTGCGCGAGCGTGGCAGCGTGCACCCGCGCGAGGTCGACCAGGCCTTTGCGCATGGGCGGGTGACCAACTACTGGGGCGGCACCAGCAACGCCAGCACGCATCTGCTGGATGGCATGCACTACCGCGGCCTGCTGCGGGTGCAACGGCGCGACAGCGGTACGCGCATCTATGCGGTGGCCGATCATGCCGAGCCCGACTCCAGCGAACAGGCGCAGATCGAACGTGCCGCCGCCCTGATCGACCTGGTGGTGCGCAAGTACGCGCCGCTGCCCTCGGCCAGCCTGACCTATCTGGTGCGCCTGCTGGGCTATGGCGCGCCGCACCTGGCCGAGCAGACCCGCAAGGCATTGGCGTTGGCCAAGCAGCAGTTGGCCAGCTGCACGCTGGAAGGCACCACCTGGTACTGGCCGGCGGACGAGAATCCGCGCTCGCGCCGCCATGCACCGGATGAGCAGGTGCGCCTGCTGGCGCCGTTCGACCCGGTGGTGTGGGACCGCCGCCGCTTCGAGCTGTTGTGGGATTGGGTGTACAAGTTCGAGGCCTACACGCCTGCACCGAAACGCCAGTACGGCTACTACGCACTGCCGGTGTTGTGGCATGAGCAGGTGGTGGGCTGGGCCAACTTGAGCGTGCGCGAGGGTGAGTTGGTGTCGAGCGTGGGCTATGCCGGCAAGTCGCTGGCCCGCGACAAGGTATTTCGTGGCGCGCTGGACGACGAGCTGCAGCGCATGGCGGAGTTCCTGTAGCGCCAAGCGGCGCATGGGTATCTATCGATCCCGGTAGCCGCCAACCTCGGTTGGCGCTGGCTTCCATCGGTGCCCACCAAGGTGGGCAGCTACCAGAGCAAGACCGCTCAGGCCCGGTAGCCGCCAACCTTGGTTGGCGCTGGCTTCCGTCGGTGCCCACCAGGGTGGGCAGCTACCAGAGCAACACCGCTCAGGCCCGGTAGCCGCCAACCTTGGTTGGCGCTGGCTTCCGTCGGTGCCCACCAAGGTGGGCAGCTACCAGAGCAGCACCGCTCAGGTTTGGTAGCCGCCAACCGTGGTTGGCGCTGGCTCCCATCGGTGCCCACCAAGGTGGGCAGCTACCAGAGCAACACCGCTCAGGCCTGGTAGCCACCAACCTGGGTTGGCGCTGGCTTCCATCGGTGCCCACCAAGGTGGGCAGCTACCAGAGCAACACCGCTCAGCCCTGGTAGCCGCCAACCTTGGTTGGCGCTGGCTCCCGTCGGTGCGCGCCAAGGTGGGCAGCTACCAGGGCAACACCGCTCAGCCCTGGTAGCCGCCAACCTTGGTTGGCGCTGGCTTCCATCGGTGCCCACCAGGGTGGGC
>NZ_JCAFTS010000017.1:0-42322 GCF_059370495.1 Stenotrophomonas sp. YJH_SMC_69
CGATTCATAATCCGGGCGGATCCCCGGCCCGGCGCAGCGCGCCGGGCGTTCGCCGACGGTGCGGCCCATGGGCCGCAAACACCGCCGGCTCACCCGCTACAACGGCAAGCCGGTCGACCCGCAGCAGTACCTGCCGGCGCGTTGAGGCAGTGGGATCGGGTGGCGCCGGGCAATGCTCGGCGTTCCCGACCTGTAGCGTCGAGCCGTGCTCGACTCACTGTACGCTGGCCGCCGTGGGTGGCCGTTTGCGACCTTGAGTGGCACATCTCAAGCTTCCCGACAAGCCAGGGAAGCGGCATGCTTCAACGGAACCAGCCTCCCGATCCGGTGCCGCATGTCTCGCCCAACAGCCCTTTTCGCGCTGCTCATCGTCGCGCCGTTGGCGACCGCCGCCAGCGATCCACGTGACGTGGTCACCCGCCTCTACGACGCCATCCAGGCGCCGCAGTCGAACGAAACGGCGATTGCTCCGCTGCTGGGTGATGCCCTCCGCTCAGCCATCGATGCGCAGCGTGCATATGAACAGGCCTGCACCGCACTGGCCGCGCCCGACGAGAAGCCGCACATGCTCGACCAGAGCCCGTATCTGTTGGCGCCGGACCGGCCGGAGACGATAACGGTGGGAGCGCCAGGATCGAGCGGTGACGCCACCTGGGTCCATGTCGACATGGCCGTGGGCGACTATCGCTGGACCGACCGGGTCCTGCTGCAGCGGCAGGGCCCGGACTGGAAGGTCATGGATATCCGCTGGGGGCAGGGTGGCAACCTGATCGGTCGGCTACAGGCGTTCTCCGCGTTCCGCTGCACACCTTCGGGCAGCTAGTGCCGGGGCGCACCCGGCGGCTCGAACTCAGCCTTCCAGGATGAAGGCGGCCGCGACCTTGCGGCCTTCGCCGGCCAGAATGTTGAAGGTGCGCGCTGCGGCCGGATTGTTCATCACCTCCAGGCCGATGCCACGCGACAGACAGGCGGCCATCACCACCGCGGGCGGGAATACCTGACGGTCTCCCGTGCCGAGCACGATCAGCGCCGGATTCAGCGCCAGGATCGGCTCCAGGTCCGCCAACTGCAGCGCGGCGGCACTTGCCACCGGCCAGTGCGTGACCAGTTGGTCCGGGGTGAGGAAGAAACTGCCGCCCAGCACCTGCTCATTCACCTTGGCCGAGCGGCCATCTGCGGCACGCAGGCTGTAGGCGTAATCCGGCGGTTCGTGGTTCAGCTGCATGACGGTAGGGCGATCAGCCGCGCGGCAGCACGATCTGGCGCTGTTCCTTGCTCGGGCGGTACAGCACGGCGACGTGGCCGATGCGCTGCACCAGCGCGCTTTCGGTGGCTTCGACGATCTCGCCGATCATCGCGTCACGGGCGTCGCGATCCTCTGCGGCGACCTTCACCTTGACCAGTTCGTGGCGCTCCAGCACTTCGTTCAGCTCAGCGATGAAGGCTGGGGTCACACCCTTGCCGCCGGTCTGCAGCAGGGCCTTCAGGTCGTGGGCTTGGCCGCGCAGGAAACGGGTCTGGGAGGCGGTCAGGGCGATGGACATGCAGGAAAACACGGTTGAATGGGACGATCAGGGTATCATGAGGACCCCATCAGCCCCTATTTTCAATGGCTACCCGCAGCAAAAGCAGCCAGCGCTGGCTCAAGGAACACTTCTCCGACCCCTTCGTGAAGAAGGCGCAGGCCGAGGGCATGCGCTCGCGCGCCGCCTACAAGCTCGAGGAGCTGCTCGAACGTGACCGCCTGCTGAAGCCGCACATGGTGGTGGTCGACCTTGGCGCGGCCCCCGGTGGCTGGTCTCAGCAGGTCCGGAGACAGATCGGCGACACCGGTCGCGTGCTGGCGCTGGACATCCTGGACATGCCGCCGCTGGCCGGCGTGGAGTTCCTTCATGGTGACTTCAGGGAAGAAGCCGTCCTATCGCAGTTTGAAGCCATGCTCGGGGATCAGCCGGTAGACCTTGTGCTGTCGGACATGGCCCCCAATAAGAGCGGTGTGGGTGCGGTCGACCAGCCGCGGATGATGCACCTGGCGGAGCTGGCCCTGGATTTTGCCGACAACCACCTGAAGACCGGTGGGGCGTTCCTGATCAAGCTGTTCCAGGGTGAGGGCTTTGACGACTACGTGCGCGACATGCGCCGCCGTTACGACAAGGTCTCCATCCGCAAGCCGGAGGCGTCGCGCAAGCGCTCTCCCGAGGTGTATGCCTTGGGTCAGGGAAAACGCGCCCACATGAAGTAAGCTCGCAACGTACGCAAGTTCGACCCCAACGCAACGCCAGCACTGAGAGGAACACCGGAGCCAATGAGGATGAACGACTTGACCAAGAACCTCCTGCTATGGGTGGTCGTCGCCGTCGTGCTGATGGTGGTCTTCCAGAGCTTCTCGCCGAAGTCCTCCGGGGCCGGCGCGCAGGGCGCGTCGTACTCGCAGTTCCTGGACCAGGTGGACAGCGGCAACGTGCAGAAGGTCGCCTTCGGCGGCGACATGCGCGGCGGCACCAGCCAGCTGACCTACACCACCCGCGGTGGGCAGTCGTCCACCATCACCGCGCCGTTCGATCGTGACCTGATCAACGTGCTGCGCACCAAGAACGTGGAGATCGTGCAGGAGGAGCCGTCCAGCGGCATTTCCCTGGGCGCGATCCTGATGAATTTCCTGCCGGTCATCCTGATCATCGGCTTCTGGCTGTTCATCATGCGCCAGATGCAGGGCGGTGGCGGCGGTGCCAAGGGCGCGATGTCCTTCGGCAAGTCGCGCGCCAAGCTGCAGGGCGAGGACCAGATCAAGGTCACCTTCGCCGACGTCGCCGGCTGCGACGAGGCCAAGGAAGAAGTGGGTGAGCTGGTCGACTTCCTGCGCGACCCGTCCAAGTTCACCAAGCTGGGCGGCAAGATTCCGCGCGGCGTGCTGATGGTGGGCCCGCCGGGTACCGGCAAGACGCTGCTGGCCAAGGCCATTGCCGGCGAAGCCAAGGTGCCGTTCTTCTCGATCTCCGGTTCGGACTTCGTGGAAATGTTCGTCGGCGTGGGCGCCAGCCGCGTGCGTGACATGTTCGAGCAGGCCAAGAAGCACGCCCCGTGCATCATCTTCATCGACGAAATCGACGCCGTCGGTCGCCACCGTGGCGCCGGCCTGGGCGGCGGTCATGACGAGCGCGAGCAGACCCTGAACCAGCTGCTGGTCGAGATGGACGGTTTTGAAGGCGGCGAAGGCGTGATCGTGATCGCCGCGACCAACCGTCCGGACGTGCTGGATCCGGCGCTGCTGCGTCCGGGCCGTTTCGACCGCCAGGTGGTGGTCGGCCTGCCGGACGTGAAGGGCCGCGAGCACATCCTGAAGGTCCACATGCGCAAGCTGCCGCTGGCCGACGATGTCGAGCCGATGGTGATCGCACGTGGTACCCCGGGCTTCTCCGGCGCCGACCTGGCCAACCTCTGCAACGAGGCGGCCCTGTTCGCCGCGCGCGGCAACGAGAAGGAAGTCCGCATGGACCACTTCGACCGTGCCCGCGACAAGATCCTGATGGGTGCCGAGCGCCGCTCGATGGCCATGAGCGAGGACGAGAAGACCCTGACCGCGTACCACGAAGCGGGTCACGCCATCGTCGGCCGCCTGGTGCCCGAGCACGATCCGGTCTACAAGGTCACCATCATTCCGCGCGGCCGTGCGCTGGGCGTGACGATGTACCTGCCGGAAGGCGACAAGTACTCGATGAACCGCGTGGCGATCCAGTCGCAGCTGTGCTCCCTGTACGGCGGCCGTGTCGCCGAAGAGCTGATCTTCGGCGAGGACAAGGTCACCACCGGCGCCTCCAACGACATCGAGCGCGCAACCAAGATGGCCCGCAACATGGTCACCAAGTGGGGCCTGTCGGAGCAGCTCGGCCCGATCGCCTATGGCGAAGAGGACGACGAGGTGTTCCTGGGGCGTTCGGTCACCCAGCACAAGAGCGTGTCCAACGACACGGCGCGCCGGATCGACGAGGAAGTGCGCAACATCCTCGACAAGGCCTATGCCCGCACCACCCAGCTGTTGACCGAGAACATCGACAAGCTGCATGCGATGTCGCAGCTGCTGCTGCAGTACGAGACCATCGACGCACCGCAGATCGACGCCATCATGGAAGGCCGCGATCCGCCGCCGCCGGCGGGCTGGAGCAAGTCGAACAAGGACGGTGGCAACGACAAGGGCGGCGACGCCCGCCCGCTGCCGCCGATCGCAGGCCCGGCCGAATCGCATTGACGGCCCGCTGCACGTGACACCAGACGAGGCCGGGGAAACCCGGCCTTGTCGTTTCCGGGCCTTCGGCCCCTTCCGAACCGAACTGATGCTGGAGCCTGCATGTCCGCCCCGAAGCCTGAACCGATTTCCCACACCGCCGAAATGATCATCGCCACCGTGGTCGGCGTGGGCGTAGGGCTGGGCGCCGACAACCTGCTGCTGGGCTGCGTGGTGGGTATCGGTGTCGGCATCGTGCTGAGCATCGCCAGAACCCTGTACGTGGACCGCAAGCGCCGCCGCCGTTGAGGGGTGTCCGCAGGGCTGCGCCCTGCACCCGCGGTAGTGCCGGCCGCTGGCCGGCAACCTCAGCAGCAACAGCAACAGCAACAGCAACAGCTGCATTCCGCGATTTGGTGGGGCGGTGTCGGAGGGCGGGGACGCCGTGAACCCATCCATGGGGGCTTGGCAGCCGCATCCATACGGCTGACACCCCGCCCTCCGACACCGCCCCACCTCTGACAGATTCCGGCCGCTGTTGGCAGGTGTCGACCTTGGTCGACACGGTAGATCCACGCCATGCGTGGATGAATCTCTGTCAGATATCGAATCAATTCGGGGTCAGATCCGTTTTCCGTAGGAAAACGGATCTGACCCCACGCCATCCCTCAGTACACCTGCTGTTGCTTCGGCTGTTGCTTCAGCTGTTGCTTCAGCTGTTGCTGTAGCCCGGGCCTCTGCGGGTGCAGGGCGCCGCCCTGCCGAACTAAACTACCCGCCGTCGTCCCTGCAGGATTGCCCATGTTCGATACCTCGCCCCAGCTCGATTGCGCCGGCCGCATCCTGCGCCTCGACCGTGCCCGGGTCATGGGCATCGTCAACGTCACCCCGGACTCCTTCTCCGATGGCGGCGCGCATGACACCACCGAGGCTGCGGTCGCCCATGGCCTGAAGCTGGTCGAGGAGGGCGCCGACCTGCTCGATATCGGCGGCGAATCGACCCGCCCGGGCGCTGCGCCGGTCTCGGTCGAGGAGGAACTGCGCCGGGTGATTCCGGTAATCGAGCAGCTGGCCGCCCGCACCCGGGTGCCGATCAGCATCGATACCTTCAAGCCGGAGGTGATGCGCGCGGCGGTGGCCGCTGGCGCCGGCATGATCAACGACATCTTCGCCCTGCGCCAGGGCGGTGCGCTTGAAGCTGCCGCCGAAACCGGCGTGCCGGTGGTGCTGATGCACATGCAGGGCGAGCCGGGCCACATGCAGGCCGATCCGCACTACGACGACGTGGTCGCCGAGGTGCATGGTTTCCTGGTGCAGCGCCTGTTCGCTGCCGAGATGGCGGGCATCGCGAAGAAGAACCTGCTGATCGACCTTGGTTTTGGCTTCGGCAAGAGCACCGCCCACAACATGACCCTGCTGGCGCGTTCGGAGCGCTTCCTGGAACTGGGGGTGCCGGTGCTGGCCGGCCTGTCACGCAAGCGCAGCCTGGGAGAACTCACTGGCCGCGACACGCCCTCCGAACGCGTGGCGGCTTCGGTGGCCGCGCACCTGATCGCGGTCCAACGTGGCGCGCGCATCGTGCGCGTGCATGACGTGGCGGCCACCGTCGATGCGCTGAAGATCTGGCAGGCAGTGGAGGCCGTGCCGACGCCCCGTGCCGACGCTGCGCCGACGATCCTCTGGCCGGACGAAGACTGATGGGCGTCGATCGGCGGCCGCTGGCGATCGCCGTGATGGGGCCGACCGCCAGTGGCAAGACCGCCACCGCAATCGCTTTGGCACAGCAACTGGACGGCGAAATCGTCAGCGTCGATTCGGCGCTGGTATACCGCCACCTGGACATCGGCTCGGCCAAGCCTGATGCGGCCGAGCGTGCACAGGCGCCGCACCATCTGCTGGACCTGCGCGATCCCTGGCAGACCTATTCGGCGGCCGAGTTCGCCGCCGATGCCGGCCGGGTCGTGGCCGACATCGTGGCACGCGGCAAAACGCCGATCCTGGCAGGTGGCACGGGGCTGTACTTCCGGGCCCTGCTGCAGGGCCTGTCGCCGATGCCGGAGGCCGACCCGGTGATGCGCGAAGCACTCAGCACCGAGGCGGCCGAGCGGGGCTGGGCGGCATTGCACGCAGAGCTGGCCGAGGTCGATCCGGCCGCCGCCGCACGCATCCATGCCACCGACCCGCAACGCATCCAGCGGGCACTGGAGGTCTATCGCCTGACCGGCACGCCCATCACTGAATGGCAGCGCCGTCCGGGCGTAGCGCCGCTGCCGGTGCGCACCCTCAAGCTGATCCTGGCCCCGCGTGACCGCGCGGTACTGCACCAGCGCATCGAGGCGCGCTTCGACACCATGCTGGCGCAGGGCTTCCTGGACGAAGTGCGGGCACTGCGCGCGATGCCGGAAATGGCCGCCGTGGAGGCCCCGTTGGACCTGCCGGCGGTGCGTGCGGTCGGCTATCGCCAGGCCTGGGAGTACCTGGACGGGGAGGGTGATGCCGCCCGTTTCCGTGACAAGGCGATCTTCGCCACCCGCCAGCTGGCCAAGCGCCAGCTGACGTGGCTGCGCGGCGAGCTTGATGCGCGCTGGTTCGACCCCCATATCGACCAGGAGCGCCTTGCCGGCGCGGTGTCGGCCTTCGTCGCACGCTGAACCCCCGCCAGCCGTGTAACATCATCGGTCGGCGGGCGGCTCGGGGGCCGTGGCAACCGTCGGCAACCCAATAAGAACAATAATCAGGAGTGTGCAATGTCCAAGGGGCAATCGCTGCAGGATCCTTTCTTGAACGCACTGCGGCGCGAGCGCGTGCCGGTTTCGGTGTACCTGGTGAACGGCATCAAGCTGCAGGGCACGATCGAGTCGTTCGACCAGTTCGTGGTCCTGCTGCGCAACACGGTCAGTCAGATGGTCTACAAGCACGCCATTTCCACGGTGGTTCCGGCACGCAACGTGAAGGTCGGTCCGGGCGGTGGTTACGTGCAGTCGGGTGAAGGTGGTCAGGCAGGTGATGAAGCAGACGAGTAATACCGGAGCGGTGAATGTTTGACCGCTCGAAAAAGGGCGAACACGCCCTGTTGATCCAGCCCCATTTCGGCAAGCTGGAAGACGATGTGCTGGAAGAGTTCGGTGATCTGGCCCGCTCGGCTGGGGCCAGCATCGCCGCGACGATCACCGCGCGCCTGGACCGTCCGAATCCGTCAACCCTGATCGGCAGCGGCAAGCTGGACGAGATCAAGGCCGCGGCCGATGCCAGTGGCGCCGACCTGATCCTGGTCAACCATGCGCTGAGCCCGGGTCAGGAGCGCAACCTGGAACGCTTCCTCGAGCGCCGGGTGATCGACCGCACCGGTCTGATCCTGGACATCTTTGCCCAGCGTGCACACAGCCACGAGGGCAAGCTGCAGGTCGAGCTGGCGCAGCTGCGTCACCTGGCTACGCGATTGGTTCGCGGCTGGACCCACCTGGAGCGCCAGCGCGGCGGTTCGATCGGCCTGCGTGGCCCGGGTGAAACCCAGCTGGAAACCGACCGCCGCCTGTTGCAGAAGCGGGTCGAGCAGCTGCAGAAGCGCCTGGAGAAGGTTGAAGTGCAGCGCACCCAGATGCGCCGTGCGCGTGTGCGCAGCGAGCTGCCGCGCGTGGCCCTGGTGGGCTACACCAACGCCGGCAAATCGACCCTGTTCAACGCCATGACGGGCGCCGAGGCCTATGCCGCCGACCAGCTGTTCGCCACGCTGGACCCGACCGTGCGCCGCATCGCGGTCCCGGGCGGCAGCGTGGTGCTGGCCGACACCGTCGGTTTCGTCCGCGACCTGCCGCATGATCTGGTCGCCGCGTTCCGCTCGACGCTGTCCGAGGCACGCGAGGCCGATTTCCTGCTGCATGTGGTCGACGCCGCCGATCCGCACCGCGAGGAGCGCATCGCCCAGGTGGACGAGGTGCTGACCGCGGTCGGTGCCGGTGACCTGCCGCAGCTGCTGGTGTTCAACAAGATCGACCGCATCGACGGTGCCGACGTCCGCCACGATGGCCAGGATGGCGTGCCCGACGAGTCGCGTCGTGAACGTGTCTGGATTTCCGCGCGTGACGGGCAGGGCCTTGAGCTGCTGCAGGCAGTGCTGGGCAAGCGCCTGGGCCTGCAGCACGTGACCGGTGAATTGCGCCTGCCGCCGGATGCCGGCCGCCTGCGTGCGCGCCTGCACCAGCTGGAAGTGATCCGCAGCGAACAGGCCGATGAAGAGGGCTGGCTGCTGCAGGTGGACCTGCCGATTGCCGAAGCCGAGAAGCTGGCCGCCAGTGCCGATGGCGCGCCGATCCGGGCGCTGCTGCCGGAGAAACTGCCGGAGTGGTGAGCTAGCGGCCCATGGCTGGTAGTGCCGGCCGCTGGCCGGCAACGCAATCGTGCCGGAGGGGCGCGACATCCGGCTGTCATCTGCGGTACAACGGGGTTCTTCACCCCACCGTCATGCCGATGTCCATCCCCACCGACGCCGATCTCAATGCCCAGTCCGCCGCGCTCGGGCAGCGCCTGCAACAGGCCTCGCTGCAGCTGGTCACGGCCGAAAGCTGCAGTGGCGGCTGGATCGCCAAGTGCATGACCGACATCGCCGGTTCTTCGGCGTTCTTCGACTGCGGCATGGTGGTCTACAGCTATGAAGCCAAGCAGCGCCTGCTGGGCGTGCGTGCGCAGACGCTGGAACAGTTCGGCGCGGTCAGTCGCGAAACCGTTCTGGAGATGGTGTCCGGTGCGCTGGTCAATTCCGGTGCCGGCATCGCCGTGGCGGTGACCGGTATCGCCGGCCCCGGCGGAGGCAGTCCGGACAAGCCAGTCGGCAGTGTCTGGATCGGCTGGAAGCGCCGCGGTGGCTACGCCCGCGCCGAGCTGTTCCAGTTCGATGGCGACCGCGAAGCCATCCGCCGGCAAACCGTGGCGGCGGCATTGCGCGGTATCGACGCCCAGCTGTGACATGCTGCTCCGGTAACCGTCCGGAGCACGCATGATGTGGGAAACGCTGGGCACGGTCCGTGACCTGGGCCGACTGCAGGAAATCGCCGTTGTCCTGATCCGCTACGGCTTCGGCGACGTGGTTCGGCGCATCGGCCTGGCCAGCACGCTGGAGCGGGCAGGGCGCCTGTTGCACTGGAACGAGGACCGGCAGGAGCTGCTGCGGATGACCGCACCGGTGCGCGTGCGCAGTGCGATGCAGGATCTTGGCCCGACCTTCGTCAAGCTTGGCCAGGTGCTGGCAACGCGCGTCGACCTGTTGCCGCCGGAGTGGATTGCCGAGCTGTCCGAACTGCAGAACGCGGTGCCGGCCCTGCCGTACGCCGAGATCCGCGGGCAGCTCGAAGCCGACCTGGGCGCGTCGCCGGCGGAGGTATTCGCCTTCCTTGACGAAACCCCGATGGCCGCCGCCTCGCTGGCGCAGGCCCATCGCGCCCGGCTGCATGATGGTCGTGAGGTGGTGCTGAAGGTGCGGCGTCCCGGCATCCGTGACGTGGTCGAGGCCGACCTGCGGCTGCTGGCGCGGCTGGCCGAGATCGTCGAGGCCCGGTTGCCGGACCTGCGTCGCTATCGCCCGGCCGAGGTCGTGCAACAGTTCACCGTATCGCTGCGCCGCGAGCTGGATTTTGCCGCCGAATGCCGCAATGCCGAACGCATCGCGCGCAACTTCAGCGGCCGTGACGACATACTGATTCCGAAGGTGCACTGGCAGTGGACCTGCGAGAGCCTGAACGTGCAGGACTTCGTCGACGGCATTCCCGGCCGCGATCTGGCTGGCGTCGATGCGGCGGGCCTGGACCGGCGCGAGCTGGCGCGGCGTGGTGCCGGCATCGTGCTGAAGATGGTGCTGGAGGACGGCAGCTTCCACGCCGATCCACACCCCGGCAACATCATCTACCTGCGTGACGGCCGCATCGGCGTGATCGATTTCGGCATGGTCGGTGCGCTGTCCGAAGTGCGCCGCTTCCAGGTCGCGCAACTGCTGCACGGCCTGGTCGAGCAGGACCCGCAGGGCGTGGCCGACGTGCTGCTGGACTGGGCCGGCGGCGTGGAAGTGGACGAGAACCGGCTGCAGCACGACATCAGCCAGTTCGTCGACCAGTACCGTGGCGTGCCGCTGAAGGATCTGCGCATCGGCCTGATGCTGGGCGACATCACCCAGCTGCTGCGCAGCTACAGCCTGACTCTGCCGGCCGACCTGGCACTGATGATCAAGGCCTTCCTTACCCTGGAAGGCATGGGCCGGCAGCTGGATCCGGATTTCGACATGGCCAGCGCCGCCCGCCCGTTCCTGGAGCGTGTGGTGCTGCAGCGTTATGCGCCCAGGGCGCTGCTCAAGCGCGGCCGGCGCAGCCTGTTGGGCCTGGTCGACTTCGCCGGCGAGTTGCCGCGCGACCTGCGCAAGCTGGTCCAGGCAGCGCGCCGTGGGCGCCTCCAGCTGAAGGTGGAGACCACCGCGCTGCAGGGCTTTGGCGAGCAGGTGAACCGGGCCGCGAACCGACTGGTGGTGGGCGTGATCACGGCCGCGCTGATCATCGGCTCGTCGATCGTGATGCACAGCGTCGGCGGGGTTTCCAGCCGCTGGTTGCTGGCGCTGGGCGTGTGCGGATTCATCGGCGCCGGCTTCTGCGGCGTATGGATCCTGGTTTCGATATGGAGAAGCGGCAAGCACACGTAGGCAGGTGCACGAAGTGCGCCTGTTGCGGTTCCACAGGAACCGCAGAATCGCGCAGCGATTCCTGTAGAGCCGAGCCATGCTCGGCTGCTCTTGCCTGGGTCGGCCCCGTCATTCGCGCGACTGCCGAGCATGCCTCGGCCCAACAAGCCCGCACCACCCCGATCGCCCCGGCACTTGCAGTCGCGCATATTAGTAGTAATACTACTAACCATGGACCTGACCGACACCCAGCAGGCGATCCTGCAGTTGATCGCCGAGCGTATCGAGAGCGAAGGCGCACCGCCGTCGCAGACTGAAATCGCACGCGCATTCGGCTTCAAGGGCGTGCGCGCGGCCCAGTACCACCTGGAAGCCCTGGAGCAGGCCGGTGCGATCCGTCGCGTCCCGGGTCAGGCCCGCGGCATCCGCCTGGTGCAGGCACCGCCGGTCGAGAAGCTGGCCGAGCCGGGCCTGGCCGACAGCGTGCTGCGGCTGCCGGTGCTGGGCCGGGTTGCGGCCGGCCTGCCGATCGGTGCCGACATCGGCTCGGACGATTTCGTGGTGCTGGACCGGGTGTTCTTCTCGCCGGCGCCGGACTACCTGCTGAAGGTGCAGGGCGACTCGATGATCGATGAGGGCATCTTCGACGGTGACCTGATCGGCGTGCACCGCACCCGCGACGCCCATTCCGGGCAGATCGTGGTGGCCCGCATCGATGACGAGATCACGGTCAAGCTGCTGAAGATCGCCAAGGATCGCATCCGCCTGCTGCCGCGCAATCCCGACTACAAGCCGATCGAGGTGCTGCCGGATCAGGACTTCGCGATCGAGGGCCTCTATTGCGGCCTGTTGCGGCCCAACCGTTGACCCGTTCCGTAGCGCATTACCCCGCGGTCTTTTGTGGCGATTCTCTGGTTCCACTGAGGTTGGTACGGATGTCCGATAATTCTTTTCAGAGCGCCGGGCAGAATCTCAGCCTGTGCGATACGTCCGACTTAAAGTGAGCCCATGGCAAAGAAGACCCCCAAAGACAGCACCTCCAACGACACGACCTCTGCAAGGACCAATCCGATGGACGAGAACAAGAAGCGCGCCCTCGCTGCAGCTCTGGGCCAGATCGAAAAGCAGTTCGGCAAGGGCTCGGTGATGCGCATGGGCGACCGCGTGGTCGAGCCCGTCGAAGCCATCCCGACCGGTTCGCTGATGCTCGACATCGCGCTGGGCATTGGTGGTCTGCCAAAGGGCCGTGTCGTTGAGATCTACGGGCCGGAATCCTCGGGCAAGACCACCTTGACCCTGCAGGCCATCGCCGAATGCCAGAAGATGGGCGGCACCGCGGCCTTCATCGACGCCGAGCACGCGCTGGACCCGATCTACGCCGCCAAGCTGGGCGTGAACGTGGACGACCTGCTGCTGTCGCAGCCGGACACCGGTGAGCAGGCGCTGGAAATCGCCGACATGCTGGTCCGTTCGGGTTCGGTGGACATCCTGGTGATCGACTCGGTTGCCGCGCTGACCCCGAAGGCCGAAATCGAAGGCGAGATGGGCGACCAGCTGCCAGGCCTGCAGGCCCGCCTGATGAGCCAGGCGCTGCGCAAGCTGACCGGCAACATCAAGCGCTCCAACACCCTGGTGATCTTCATCAACCAGCTGCGCATGAAGATCGGCGTGATGATGCCGGGCCAGAGCCCGGAAACCACCACCGGTGGCAACGCGCTCAAGTTCTACGCCTCGGTCCGCCTGGACATCCGCCGTATCGGCGCGATCAAGAAGGGTGACGAGATCATCGGTAACCAGACCAAGATCAAGGTCGTCAAGAACAAGCTGGCACCTCCGTTCAAGCAGGTCATCACCGAAATCCTGTATGGCGAAGGCATCAGCCGTGAAGGCGAGCTGATCGACATGGGTGTGGATGCCAAGCTGGTGGAGAAGGCTGGCGCCTGGTACAGCTACGGTGAAGAACGCATTGGCCAGGGCAAGGACAACGCCCGCGGCTACCTGCGCGACAACCCGACTGTCGCCGCCAAGCTCGAGGCCGAGCTGCGCGAGAAATTCCAGCCGGCCGAAGCGGCCCGCGAGGAAGGCGACGACGAAGGCGAAGACGAATAAGGCTTGCTGTGGGGCAGGGTGGCGCCGTCAGTGACGTCGCCCTGTCCCGCAGGTTCGAATCGCCCAGGGATGGGCTGGGCGCCACGGATGGCGCCACCCTTGGAGTACCCATGTCCGACGCCGAAGACATTCCGACCGGCCGCAAGCGCCGGCCGCGCGAGCAGACCCCCGTGCAACGGGCGTTGGGCCTGCTGGTCCGCCGCGAGCACTCGCGCAAGGAACTCACCCGCAAGCTGACGGCCCGTGGCATCGAAGACGAAGCCGCGCAGGCCGCTGTCGCCAAGTTGACCGAGGCCGGCTGGCAGGACGACACCCGTTTTGCCGAGAACCTGGTGAGGATGCGCGCCAACACCGGTTATGGGCCGATCCATGTCCGCGCCGAGCTGGGGACCCATGGCCTGGACAGTGCCGCGATTGCCGCAGCGATGGACAGCTACGAAGGCGACTGGCAGGAAAACGCCCGTGATCTGGTCCGCCGACGCTTTGGCGAGGCCGGCCCGCAGGACCTGACGCAGCGGCGCAAGGCTGCCGATCTGCTGGCCCGGCGGGGCTTCGACGGCGACAGCATCCGCCGCGCGACCCGCTACGACCCGGATGACTGAGACTGGCGGCGCCGGGCCTGATACCCTTTAGGTTTTCGGCGGTCCCTCGCGACCCTGGCCAACGCGGCCGGTGGTCCGGGTCCGCCGGCCCGCAGACTGCCAGCCCCCAATGAACGCATCCGCCAAATTCACGACATCCCAGATCCGCAGCGACTTCCTTGAGTTCTTCAAGGGTAAAGGCCACACCATCGTGCCGTCGGCGCCGCTGGTGCCGGGCAATGATCCGACCCTGCTGTTCACCAACTCCGGCATGGTGCAGTTCAAGGACGTGTTCCTTGGCGCGGAAAAGCGCAGCTACGTGCGCGCGGCCGACGTGCAGCGCTGCCTGCGCGCGGGCGGGAAGCACAACGACCTCGACCAGGTCGGCTACACCGCGCGCCACCACACCTTCTTCGAAATGCTGGGCAACTGGTCGTTCGGCGACTACTTCAAGAAGGACGCGATCGCCTGGGCCTGGGAGCTGCTGACCCAGGTCTGGAAGCTGCCGGCCGAACGCCTGCTGGTCACCGTGTACCAGACCGACGACGAAGCCTACGAACTGTGGCGCGACATGGTCGGCGTTCCGGAAGAGCGCATCGTACGCATCGGCGACAACAAGGGCGCGCCGTTCGCTTCGGACAACTTCTGGCAGATGGCCGACACCGGCCCGTGCGGCCCGTGCACCGAGATCTTCTACGACCACGGTGATCATATTGCCGGTGGTCCCCCGGGTTCCCCGGACGAAGACGGCGACCGTTTCATCGAGATCTGGAACCTGGTGTTCATGCAGTTCGACCGCCAGCCCGACGGCACCCTGGTGCCGCTGCCGGCGCCGTGCGTGGATACCGGCATGGGCCTGGAGCGCCTGGCGGCGATCCTGCAGCACGTGCACACCAACTATGAGATCGACCTGTTCCAGGCGCTGATCCGCAAGGCTTCCGAGCTGACCGGCACCGCCGACCTGGAGAACAAGTCGCTGCGCGTGATTGCCGACCACATCCGTGCCTGTTCGTTCCTGATCGTCGATGGCGTGCTGCCGTCCAACGAAGGCCGCGGTTACGTGCTGCGCCGTATCATCCGCCGCGCCCTGCGCCATGGCTGGATGCTGGGTGTGCGCCAGCCGTTCTTCAGCAAGCTGGTGCCGACCCTGGTCGAGCAGATGGGCGAGGCCTATCCAGAGCTGCCGGCGGCGGTGGACACCGTCACCCGTGCGCTGCAGGCCGAAGAAGAGCGTTTCGCCGAAACCCTCGACGCCGGCATGAAGATCTTCGAGGACGTGGCCGGCAAGGCCAGCAATGGCGTGATCCCGGGCGTTGACGCGTTCCGCCTGTACGACACTTATGGCTTCCCGCTCGACCTGACCCAGGACATTGCCCGCGAGCGCGACCTGACCGTCGACATCGCCGGCTTCGATGCCGCGATGGAACAGCAGCGCGAAACCGCACGGGCGGCCGGCAAGTTCGGCGGCGGCGTGACCCTGCCGGCCGAGCTGGTGGCAACGCTGAGCCCGACCCGGTTCCTGGGCTATGACCGCCTGCAGGCCGACGGTCTGAGCGTGCTGGCCCTGCTCAAGGACGGTCGTCCGGTGCAGTCGGCCGATGCCGGTGATTCGGTCATCGTCATCACCAACCAGACCCCGTTCTATGCCGAATCCGGCGGCCAGGTCGGTGACACCGGCGTGCTGGCTGGCAACGGCGTGCGCCTGGCGGTGGAGGACACCCAGAAGTTCGCCGGCCAGTTCCATGGCCACGTCGGCACCTTGTCCGAAGGCGGCCTGAAGGTCGGCGATGTGCTGTCCGGCCAGGTCGATGGCGAGCGCCGTGGCGCCACCATCCTCAACCACTCGGCCACCCACCTGCTGCACGCCGCGCTGCGCGAAGTGCTGGGCACCCACGTGCAGCAGAAGGGCTCGCTGGTCGCGCCGGACCGCCTGCGTTTCGACTTCTCGCACTTCCAGCCGATCAGCGCGGAAGAGCTGGCGGTGATCGAGCGCAAGGTCAACCAGCAGGTGCGTGCCAACAACGCCGCTGAAGTGCACACCATGGCCATGCAGGAAGCGCTGGACTTCGGCGCGATGGCCCTGTTCGGCGAGAAGTACGGTGAGCACGTGCGCGTGCTGAAGATGGGTGACTACTCCACCGAGCTGTGCGGTGGCACCCACGTCAACCGTACCGGCGACATCGGTCTGTTCAAGATCACCTCCGAGGGCGGTGTTTCCGCCGGCGTGCGCCGCATCGAGGCGGTTACCGGCCAGGGTGCCCTGGACTACGTGGACGCCGAAGAGGCCCGCCTGGCCGAGGCCGCTGAACTGCTCGGTGGCAGCGCTGCCGACGTGGTCGAGAAGATCCGTGCCCTCGGCCAGCGCCAGAAGCAGCTGGAACGCGAACTGGAGGCGGTGAAGGCCAAGGTCGCCGCCGGTGCCACGGCCGACCTGTCCGGCCAGGCCGTCGAGGTCGCCGGCGTGAAGGTGCTGGCTGCCCGCCTGGAGGGCTTCGACGCCAAGGCCCTGCGTGACGCCATGGACCGCCTGAAGCAGCAGCTGGGCGACGCGGTGATCGTGCTGGCCGGTGCCCAGGACGGCAAGGCCGCCCTGGTCGCGGGTGTGAACGGCAGCGCAATGGGCAAAGTCAAGGCCGGGGAACTGTTGTCCCATATCGCCGGTCAGATCGGGGGCAAGGGCGGCGGACGCCCGGACCTCGCCCAGGGTGGTGGCGAGGACGGGCCCGCCCTTGCCACTGCGCTGGCTGCAGTCGTCGAATGGGTCAGCCCCCGCCTGTGATGAACCCTGCCGTCCCCCTCCTTGTAGGAGCGGGACGGCTGACGGTACCATTGCGAATCTTTTCCCTTTGTCGTGGTAGCGCTTCTTGACGGAGCGTCAAGCCGGTGGGGGATACCCTTCCACACGGTTCCATGGAGACTTACAAAAATGTTGATCCTGACTCGCCGCGTCGGCGAAACCCTGATGATCGGTGACTCGGTGAGCGTCACCGTGCTTGGCGTCAAGGGTAACCAGGTGCGTATCGGCATCACTGCGCCGAAGGACGTCGCTGTGCATCGCGAAGAGATCTACCAGCGCATCCAGCGTGGTGATGAAGCCGGTGGCACCGGTAGCGAAAATTCTGCCGAATAACGCTTTACCTTCGCACTCGATTAACGTTATGATTCACGCCCCGCTGAGGTGCAACGCACCAGACGCGGAGAATACCCCGGAGTGATGCCCGAGTGGCCGAAGGGGCTCCCCTGCTAAGGGAGTATAGGGTCAAAAGCTCTATCGAGGGTTCGAATCCCTCTCACTCCGCCAGATACAAAGAAGCGCCTGCAGATCCTCGATCTGCAGGCGTTTTTCTTTATGGCCGGCCTTCAGAGCCGTATCGTCACGCCGACCTGGAAGCCCCGCCCCGGCAGGGGCGCGATGTACTTCAGCGGCGAGTTGTGCGGCCGCGCTTCTTCATTGAGCAGGTTGCTGCCATTGACGAACACTTCCACGCCTGCGATGTAGCTGTTGCGCACTGGAAGTTCGCGGCTGACCTGCAGGTCGACCAGGTTGAATGCGTCGAGCGGAATTTCCTCACTGACATTGCGACCCAGGTACTTCTGCGCGTCGTAGTAGGTGCTGGACAGTTGTGCCTTCCAGCCTTCGCGCTGCCACTGCAGGTTGGCGCCGTAGCGGTTGGTCGGCATGTTCGGCAGATACTCGCCGTCGTTGTGGGCGCGCAGCGAATCCGGGTGGTCGGCCTTGTTCTTCACCAGGTCGGCGAAGGCGGAGACGTTCAACGTGCCATAGCGGCCCAGGTCCAATGCCTGCGACGCGTCGATCTCGAAGCCCTTCACCGTGGTGTCGGTCTGCTTCCAGTACTTCAGCGGCAGGCGGTTGGCGGTCTGCAGGCCGGAATAGCCGAGATAGAGGTAGTTCTCGTACCGCATCCGGTACGCGGTGGCGGACAGCTCGAAACCGCCGAGGTGGAACAGGCCGGTCAGTTCCAGGTTCTTCGCGCGCTCCGGTTCCAGGTTCTGGTTGCCTTCTTCCTGTGTCATCACGGAATAGTGCGCGTTGCTGGCATACAGCTCGTTGATCTCCGGGGCGCGCTGTGAGGATGAGTAACGGACCTTGGCCGCGAACAAGGGGCCGAGCTCGACGTACGAGCCGAGGCTGTAGCTGTTGAGCCGGTAGTCGCGGTCCTGCAGTTTCGTGTTGGCGGCATTGCGCGCGGTCTTGAAGCGGCTGGGCTGTAGTGCGTGGTCGACCCGTTCGTGGCGTACGCCAGCATCGAAGGTAACCCAGCCGACGTCCAGCGTTTCCTTCAGGAATACCGCATTGCTGCGGGTGTCCACGTCCGGCAGGTAGCGCTGCGAGCCGCTGCCGGTGACATCACGCGACTGATGGCTGAAACCGACCAGGCCGCTGAGCGGGCCGACGCGTTGATGGCTGAGCAGCAACTCGGCCTGGGTGCTCTCGAAATCGTAGTCGTTTGCCCTGGTGGTACCCAGCCGCTCGCCTGAAGTGTTGTCCAGCCTGGACACGCGGAGTTCCGCGCGCTCGAACCACGGCAGCGGATCACGCAGCAGGGCTTCCAGCGCGTAGCGCTGCTGCTTGATCACCACGCCCACCGGCAGGCCATCGGCATGGTTGGAACCGAACGACAGGTTCTGCATCGAGAAGCCCGGCACGCCGTACTCGCTGTCCTTGGCATCGATGCTGACACCGACGTAGCCGCGGTCAAAGAACAGGGTCGAGCCGAAGGCCACCTGCGAGTTGCGCGCATGGCTGTTGCCCAGCCGATGATGGTAGTCGGGCGTCACATCATTGTTGATCTGCTTCTGCACGTATGACGGCGTGCCGGCGACATAGGCAGGGTTGACCGGGTTGATATAGGTGCGGCGCTGCCAGACCGAGGTCGGGTTGTTGGTGTAGAACGAGAATTCACCATCGGCCCAGTCAGGATTCTCGGTCATGAACTGGTCGATGTAAGGCTGCGAGGCCTTGTTGTAGATCTGCTGTACGCGTGCTTCCTTCTGGCAGCTGTCGGCCAGCGCCGAGTTGACGCCGCCGGTCGGCGGGAACAGTCGGGTGTTGCAGACACGGGCCTTGCTGTTGCCGGGGATGTCGTAGTGCGAGATGCGCTGGCGCGAGACCTGCAGGTTGGTCGAGAGGTTGCGCTGGTTGTTGAAGTTCATGCGGAAGCCCTGCGCATCGGCGGCATTGAAGCCCTTGCGCAGGACCAGTTCCATCGACTGGTCCTTGTCTTCCATGCTGCGCGAGATCAGGCCCGAATCGATCTCGACGCTGCCGCCGATCGCATTGCCGCCATAGCGCACCGTGTCCGAGGACTTGTTGACGGTGACGCTGCGCACGAACAGTGGATCGAACGGAATATTGATGTCGCCGCTGATCGCGTTCATGCCGAGGATGGACTGGCCGTCCTGCAGGATCTGCACGCGGTTGCCGCTGAGGCTGCGGATGACCGGGGCGCCCGCGTTCGGCCCGAAAGCACTGTTCTGCACGCCGGAGACGTGTTCGAGCAGGCCGCCGAGGGTGCGGTTCTGCGCCTGCGGATTGTCGACGGTGACCCGGCTGTCGATGCGCGAGGGCTGGGAGGCCTGGACCTGGAGGGTGGGGAGGGTGGGTTCGTCCGCGGCCTGGGCGGTGTGGACGGCGAACAGAATGGCAGCAGCAAGCAGGTGGCGACGCATGGCAGGACTCGTGAAGGCGAAGTGAAATGTTATAACGTAACTCTTTGTATCGGCAAGGACGGATGAGACCTTGCCGCCAGACCGAAATCGCGGGGGCGCGAATGAGGTTGCCGCGTGTTCAGCGCCCCGCCTTGCGCCGGGCGCCGATGCTGTGCACGATCCGAGGCGCTGCGCCCCACAACGCGTCACGCAGAATCTTCTTCGCTGGAACGGAGCAACGTATGAAGCTGTTGTCCGCTGTGTTGTTGTCTGCGCTTTCACTCCCCGCCGTTCCGGCGCTGGCTGTGGAGACTTCGCCTTCCCCCCTGCTGGGGCGCTGGTCGCTGGATATCGCCACGTCTGCGCTACCCGAAGCGCAGCGCCCGAAGCACGTGGTGCTCGAGTTCAAGGACGCCGGTGGTGGCCGCTGGAGCTCGCACGTGGACATCGTCCTGCACGACGGCAAGACCATGAAATCCGACGGCACGCTGGCCCTGGATGGCACGCCCGGCGCCCTGTCCGGCACCTATGGCGCGGACAAGGCCAACCTGAAACTGCCTGCACCGAACACGCTGGTGATGCAGCTGGTGGACCATGGCACGCCGGCCTCCACCCGCATCTACACCGTGGCGGATGACCAGGCGACGATGACCGAGACCAAGGCGTTCTACGGTCATGACGGTACGCCGATCCTGCAGACCAACCTGTTCAAGCGCATGCCGTAGCGATGCTGCATTCACCACGCCCGCAGGGCAGGCGTGGTGAATGCAACGGCGTTACACGGCGGCGGCCGGATCGCGCTTGCCGGTGTCGATGCCGTACTTGTCGATCGCGTCCTGCATCCGCGAGCGTTCGATGCGGCCTTCGTCGGCCAGCGACTTCAGGGCCGCCAGTACGATGAAGTGGCGATCCACTTCGAAGAACGTGCGCAGCGATTCACGCGTGTCGGAACGGCCGAAGCCATCGGTCCCCAATGCGGTGAAGCGGCGGTCGTTGATGAAGGGACGGATCTGGTCGCCGACGATCTTCATGTAGTCGGTGGCCACCACCACCGGGCCTTCATGACCCTGCAGGCACTGCTGCACGTAGGGCACGCGCGGTTTTTCGGCCGGATGCAGCAGGTTCCAGCGCTCGGCGGACAGCCCGTCGCGGCGCAGTTCGGTCAGGCTGGTCGCGCTCCACACATCGCTGGCGATGCCGAAGTCCTGCTGCAGCAGGTCTGCCGCGGCTTCCACTTCGCGCAGGATCGAGCCGCTGCCCATCAGCTGCACGCGTGGCTGCAAGGCGTTGTCGGCGGCTGCCGGATGCAGCAGGTACAGGCCCTTCAGGATGCCGGCTTCGGTGCCTTCGGGCAGTGCCGGCTGCGGGTAGTTCTCGTTGAGTACGGTGATGTAGTAGTAGATGTCTTCCTGGTCGACATACATGCGGCGCAGGCCGTCGTGGATGATCACCGCCAGTTCGTAGTTGTAGGTCGGGTCGTAGGACACGCAGCTCGGAATCACCGACGACAGCACGTGGCTGTGGCCGTCATCGTGCTGCAGGCCTTCGCCCATCAGCGTGGTGCGGCCCGACGTGGCACCGAGCAGGAAGCCGCGGGTACGCGCGTCGGCAGCGGCCCAGGCCAGGTCACCGACGCGCTGCAGGCCGAACATCGAATAGAAGATGTAGAACGGAATCGTGGCCAGGCCGTGGTTGCTGTAGGCGGTGCCGGCGGCGATCCATGAACAGATCGCACCGGATTCGTTGATGCCTTCCTGCAGGATCTGACCGTCCTTGGCTTCCTTGTAATAGCTCAGCTGGCCGGCATCCTGCGGGGTGTACAGCTGGCCCAGGTAGGAGTGGATACCGATCTGGCGGAACAGGCCTTCCATGCCGAAGGTGCGCGATTCATCGGGCACGATCGGAATCACCAGCTTGCCCAGATCCGGGTCCTTCAGCAGGCTGGTGAGGATGCGCACGAAGCCCATGGTGGTGGACTGGCCGCGATCGCCACTGCCCTGCAGCTGGGTGTTGAAGATCGACAGCGGCGGCAGCGGCAGCGGATCCACCTTGGCCAGGCGCGCCGGCAGCTGCCCACCCTGGATGCGGCGGCGTTCGGCGAAGTAGGCGGCCTCGGCGCTGCCCGGTTCCGGGCGCAGATAGGGCATCTCCTCCAGCTGCTCGTCGCTGACCGGCAGGTTGAAGCGGTCGCGGAAGGCGCGTACTGCATCGGCGCTCATCTTCTTCAGCTGGTGGTTGATGTTCTGGCCTTCGCCGGCTTCGCCCATGCCGAAACCCTTGACCGTCTTGGCCAGGATCACCGTCGGCCGGCCGCGGGTGTTCACCGCCTGCTGGTAGGCGGCGTACACCTTCTGCGGATCGTGGCCACCACGTGCCAGCGCCCAGATGTCGTCATCGCTCATGTGCGCGACCAGCTCCAGCAGCTCGGGGTAACGGCCGAAGAAATGCTCGCGCACGTAAGCACCGCTCTGCGACTTGAAGGTCTGGTAGTCGCCATCCACGCATTCCATCATGCGCTGGCGCAGCAGGCCGCTGTGGTCGCGGGCCAGCAGGTCGTCCCAGCCACTGCCCCAGATCAGCTTGATCACGTTCCAGCCGGCCGCGCGGAACGTGCCTTCCAGTTCCTGGATGACCTTGGCGTTGCCGCGCACCGGACCGTCCAGGCGCTGCAGGTTGCAGTTGACCACGAACACGATGTTGTCCAGCCGCTCGCGGCCGGCCAGCGAAATCGCCGCCAGCGATTCGGGCTGGTCCATCTCGCCGTCGCCGAGGAAGGCCCAGACCTTGCGGTCCTGGTGCTGCTTCAGGCCGCGGTACTCGAGGTAACGCATGTAGCGCGCCTGGTAGGCGGCGGTCAGCGGGCCCAACCCCATCGACACGGTGGGGAACTGCCAGAACTCCGGCATCAGGCGCGGGTGTGGATACGAAGACAGGCCGTCACGACCGGCTTCGCGGCGGAAGTTGTCCATCCGTGCCGGATCGATGCGCCCTTCCACGTACGCACGGCCATAGATGCCCGGCGCGGAATGGCCCTGGATGTAGATCATGTCGCCGTCAAAGGTGTCGGTACGGCCACGGAAGAAGTGGTCGAAGCCCACGTCGTACAGCACCGCCGCCGACTGGTAGGTGGCGATGTGGCCGCCGACGTTGGAGTGCTTGCCGGCGCGCAGCACCATCACCATCGCATTCCAGCGGATCATCGCGTTCAGGCGGCGCTCGATGGCCAGGTCGCCCGGGTAGGCCGGCTGGCGCTCCGGCGGGATGGTGTTGACGTAGGCGGTCCACGCGCGCGCATGCAGATCGCCGTGCCGCTGCGCATCCAGCTCGCTGAGCTGGTCGATAAGGTACTGCGCGCGTGGCCGGCCACCGGCCTGCATCACCGCCTCCAGCGATTCACGCCACTCCCGCGTTTCCAGCGGGTCGGTATCGAAGGGGGTCAGGGCTTGGTTCATGACTGTCTCCAGAGGGCGTCGGCTCTGCCTGGGCGACAACACCGGCAGGGCGCACAGCACTGGAGCGGGGTCGCAATGGCGGGGCCGTGACGCGAAGGGCGACCGTGGCGGCCACCGGGGAGGCAAGCGTAGGCCTGGCCCCGCGGCTTCGATAGGCGGGCCCGGCTTGGGTCTCTGGCAAGCAAGGGTTGGCACGGTGCGCCATATCATGGGCGAATGTGCCGGGCGGAGAGTGCCTGGCATGGCCGCCTGCTGCAACGCCACTGTCATCGATGGCCGTCACCCTGCGGGGCTTTCCAGCCTCGGGGTGTTGGCCGGCCGTGAACAGCGTGAGGATCTGGGAGAAGAGCTACGCGCTGCGCGGACGGCTGCTGCGTGGCTTCTTCCTGCGTCGCGGTTCTGCCAGCGAAGACGCCGAGGACCTGGCGCAGGAGGTGTACCTGCGGCTGCTGCGGGCCACCGGCGAGAATGCCGCAGCGATCGAGAACCCGGAGGCCTACCTGTTCACGGTCGCGGCCAACCTGGCACGCGAGCACGCGCGCGCGCGTTTGTCGCTGCCGCCGCTGGAAGACGTGGATCAGCTGGCCGAAGTGCTGAAAAGCGAAGAAGACATCGAGGGCGAGTTCGAGCGCGCGCAGCGCTGGAACGATATCCGCAGCACCATCGCACGTCTGCCGGCGACCACGCGACGGGTGATGGAGCTGCATTACCGCGACGGGCTGGACTGCCCGGCAGTCAGCCAGCAGTTGCAGGTGTCGGTGCACATGGTGCGCAAGCACATCGGCAAGGGTCTGGAGGCCTGCAGGAAGGCGCTGGGCGCCAGGGAGCACGCATGAACCGAAACGCATCGCCCATGGCCGACGACACGGTCGCCTGCGAGGCAATGGACTGGTTCCTGCGCAATCGCGAGGGAGTGCTGGACGAGGCCGAGCGGGTTGCGTTCCTGGACTGGATGAAGCGCTCGCCCGAGCACGTGCGCGCCTATATGCACGCCCTCGCGCTGCACCGGCAGGTCGGCGAGGCACTGCAATCGCCGCTGCCGGAAGAGGCGCCGGCGCCGCCACGGCAGGCGGCCGCCAAAGTGGTGCCTCTGTTCGATAGTGCCCCCGCCGCGCCGCACGCCGCGCCGCTGCGCCGCCGCACGCGCGGGTGGGTGATGGCTGCCGCAGCCTGCATCGCCCTGCTCGGCGTGGGCCTGGTTCCGCAGCTGATGCCCACCGAACAGCTGTACAGCGCCGACCATGGTGAACTGCGTGACCTGGTGCTGCCTGACCGGACACAGGTGCGGCTCAACGCGGACAGCCGCCTGCGGGTACGCATGGGCTGGTTCAGTCGCAAGGCGGAACTGCTGCAGGGCGAGGCGACGTTCGACATCGCACGCGACCGCCGCCCGTTCCAGGTGCAGGTGAACGGCCTGGAGATCCGGGACATCGGCACAGTCTTCGACGTGTCGCGACGGCTGCAGAGCACGCGCATCGGTGTGGTTTCCGGCGAGGTCGAGGTCTGGAGCCAGGGCGCGGGTGCCCGCCGCCTGGCCCAGTTGGGGCAGGGCCGGGTGCTGCAGGTCGACGCGCGCAGCCATGCGGTGGAGTCCTTGGACATGCCACTGTCGATGCTGCTGGACTGGCAGCAGCGCAAAGTGTCCTTCCTTGACGAACGCTTGGACGAAGTGGCTGCTGCCTTCAACCGGCACAACCAGGTGCAGGTGCGCGTGCTGGACGAGGGCGCGGCATCGGCACGGTTGTCCGGCAGCCTCGATGCGCATCGCATCGGTGCGCTGCAGGCCTTCCTCGAACGTGACCCGCGCTTCGTGGTGAGCCGCGAGGGCGACACAGTGCGGGTTGGCAGCCGCTGAGGCCGAGGTGGCCGTGGACTGTCAGAAAAAATTCATTGAATCCGCGTTCTCCACTTTGGTGGATGCGGGCTCTTACTTGGGAGAAGCCGCTGCCGATCCGCGCAGCGGCGCCTGCTGCCTTCTCTCTTCCAAGGACCCGTGATGCGCAACACGCTCTACCTGTCGATCATCCTCGCCCTGTCTCCCGGCAGCATGCCATTGGCCTTCGCCGCCGCCGCCGATGGCCTGGAGGCGCGTGTGTCCACGCCGATCGCGGCACAGCCGTTGGCGCGTGCACTGGAGCAGTTGTCACGCAGTTCCGGGGTGCAGTTCCTGTACTCGGCCGATGGCGATGCCCGCATGGCCGGTGCGGTGCCGCGCGGTGCCACCGTCAGGCAGGCGCTGGATGCACTGCTGGCCGGTACCGGTCTGGGCTACACCGTGGTGGATGGCAATGTCATCGCCATCGATCCGGCACCGGTACGCAACGCGCCGAACCCCGGAGCACCGAAGCCGCGCGAGGCCGAGGCGGTGGTGGCGCCGACCCTGGACACGGTGAAGGTGATTGCCGCGCACGAGGTGATCGACCAGAAGAAGACCTCACCGGTGATCAAGGATTCGGTGGTCTACGACGAAATGGACAGCTACGGCGACGAGACCCTGGCCGAGAGCCTGATGGCCGCTCCAGGCCTGAGTGCGGTGGAGGATGCCGGCGAGCCACGTTACGTGACGGTGCGCGGCGTACAGGCCAATCTCAACTACACCACCATCGATGGCATCGCGATTGCCAGCGTGGGTGGCAGTGGCTCCGGCGAACGCATGAACAACCTGCAGCTGATTCCCAGCGACATCGGCACCCGTACCGACATCTACAAGAGCTTCAGTGCGGAGCAGGCACCGGATGCGATCGGCGGCGTGATCGACATCATCAGCCGCAGTGCCTTCGACCGGTCCGGCAAGTACGTGTTTGCCGACGTGGCAGGTATCTATTCCACGGCCGAGACCAACGTCGAGCGCAGCGCTGGCGGCAACCACGAAACCCTGGGCCACTTCGGCAAGAGCGCCAAGATGGTGTTCTCCAACCAGTTCGGTGCCGGGCAGGAGTTCGGCATCGTTGCGGTGGCACGCTATGAGCAGCGTTCGCGCAACAGCGTCAAGCGCTGGGTGGAGTCGAACTACTACTACAACGACGCCGGCAAGTACCTCACCGACGGCACCACCGGGCCGGATGAGGCCAAGGGTTGGAACGGGCTGCGTGCGCCCGGCAATTTCAGCACCGGCACCTACACCAACTTCATCACCAACTTCGGCGGCTCGGCCAAGCTGGAATGGAAGCCGTCGGACGATCCGTTCTACGCATCGCTGCTGCTGTACTCGTACCGGTTCTACGAGAACTCGACGATGAACAAGACCGATCTGTACGGCAACGCCAAGTTTCCGATCCGCAACCAGACCGAGGACAGCGGCACCACCCAGATCAACAGCATCTACATCAAGAACCGCCACGACCGCTGGGACCGCAGCAACCGTGGCGCCATCGCCAGCTTCAACTGGGACATCGGCGACCGTTCGCGGCTGACCCTGCGCGGCGGCCATACCGAAGAGACCTTCCACAACAACCAGGTCTACTGGGGTGTGCGCGCCTACCCAAGCAGCCTGTTCGTCGACTACGAGAACGACAGCCACGGTTTCCCCAACGCGGTGGCGGTGTCCGATTCCAGCCTGCTGACCAGCTCGGCGTTCAAGCTCAATCCGGCGCAGGCTTATGTCTCCCCGCGCGATGCCAAGGAGAGCATCGACAACCTGCGCGCCGACTTCAGCTACAACATCGACGCCGATGCGCGTGGCTTCGGCCTGGCCACCGGCGCCGAATACCGCCACCTGAAGATCTGGCAGGACATCGACTTCGACTACTTCAGGAGCAGCGCCACGCTCAACGATTACCTGTATCCGGGATCGACGCTGCTGGGCAGCGTGCCGGGCTTCCCGCTGATCGACAACCGCAAGTGGAACGAGGAACTGCTACCGAAACTGGGCAACAACAATGCGGCGTATCCGAATGCCAACTTCACCAGTGACTACAGGTACGTGGAGGACATCACCAATGCGTACGTGTCCGCGCACTACGCCTGGGACCGGCTGCTGCTGATCGGTGGCCTGCGCCATGACCACACCCGCTTCGATGCCTACAGCCCGTTCAGTAATGATGGCGGCACCACCTATACCTCCGCCTTCCGCAACACGAGCGGTGGCTACAACAACCTGTTGCCCTCGTTGAATGCGACGTTCAAGCTGAGCGAGGACCAGCGCCTGCGCTTCTCCGCCAGCCGCACGCTGGGCCGGCCGACGCCGAGCAACATTGCCCAGGCCACCAGCACCAGCTGTGGCGATGACGAGGAGGGCAGGGGCTTCTGCACCATCAAGCAGGGTAATGCGAACCTGCAGCCGCGCCGTTCCACCAACATCGACCTTGCATGGGACCTGTACTTCAACGGCAACAACGGCCTGGTCTCGGTGGCGTTGTTCGACAAGGTAATCAAGGACGACATCTACACCCTGACCACCTTCGAGAACGTGGGCGATACCCGTTACCGGGTGACCCAACCGATGAACACCGATGAGTCCAGGCTGCGCGGCGTCGAGTTCGCGGTGGCCAACCGCAACCTGCAATGGGGCCGCCAGCGCTTCGACATGTACTTCAACGCCACGCGGCTGGAAGGCAGGACCAACTACCGCATCACCGATGGCACCGAGCGACGCCTGGACCGGCTGCTGTACCAGCCGGACTGGTCGCTCAATGGTTCGGTGATCTGGCGCATGCCGTGGAAGAACTCGCAACTGCGCCTGTCCGGAACCTACCGCAGCCGGATGCTGGTCGACTTCGGCGACACCCAGTGGCTGGATTCGTACTACGACCCGTACATGACCTTCAACATGGCCTTCAGCCACAAGGTCAGCAGGCACGTGACGCTGAAGTACGAAGCCAAGAACCTGTTCAACACCCAGCCGACCTACAGCACCGGCCCGAACGGGCGCTTCCGTACCGAGATCGACGACTACGGCCGCTTCTTCTACTTCCACATCATCTACAACTGAGGGCACAGCCGTGGAGACGATCAATCGCAGGCGATTCCTGGCCCTGGCCGGCCTGTCCGCTGCCGGCGCCTGGATGGGCACGGCACGCGCGCTGGCCGCGCAGGCCGATGCCACCACGCTGAACCCGCGCAACCTGCTGGCCAAGCCGCGCTTTGCCAGCACGCCCTTCACCCTGGGCGTGGCCTCGGGTGATCCCACGGCCGACGGCATGGTGCTGTGGACGCGGCTGGCGACGGAGCCGCTGGTGTTCGGCGGTGGCATGCCGACCCGGCCGATGGTGGTCGAATGGCAGCTGGCAGCGGACGAAGGCATGCGCAAGGTGGTACGCCAGGGTTCGGCGCTCGCGCATCCCGAACTCGGCCACGCGGTGCACGTGGAACTGGAAGGATTGGCGCCCGGACGGCCCTACTGGTACCGCTTTACCGTGGGTGGCCACGCCAGTGCAGTCGGTTGTACCCGCACGCTGCCGGCAGCCGCGGCAGCGGTGGATCGCGTGCGCTTTGTGGTGGCCGGCTGCCAGCACTACGAAGAAGGCCACTACACCGCGTGGCGGCGCATCGCCGAGGAACCGCTGGATTTCGTCTTCCACTACGGTGATTACATCTACGAAGGTGAAAGCCAGCCTGGCCTGCGGAAGATGAACGGCCAGCCGTTCACCAACCTGCGCAACCACGTCGGCCCGCAGACCTACACGCTGGATGATTACCGCCGCCGCTATGCCCAGTACAAGAGCGATGCCGACCTGCAGGCCGCGCATGCGTCGGCACCGTGGTTCGTCACTTTCGATGACCATGAAGTGGACAACAACTGGGCCGGCGCCGAAGACCAGGACGATACGCCCAGCGAAGTGTTCCTGCTGCGGCGCGCACAGGCGTTCCAGGCCTACTACGAGAACATGCCGCTGCGCCGTTCGGCATTCCCGCGCGATGGCCACATGCAGCTGTACCGGCGCGCACGCTACGGAACGCTGATGGACCTGCACCTGCTCGACACACGCCAGTACCGCAGCAAGCAGGTGAACATGGCGCTGCGTGAGGACGTGGAATCGCCGGAGCGCAGCATCGTCGGTGCGAAGCAGGAGCGCTGGCTGTTCGATGGCCTGGCCGATGCCGCGCCGCGTTGGCACACCATCGCCCACCAGGTGGCGCTGGGCAACTACATGCGCGAGAAGGACGGCGTGGTGCAGTCGTCCGATGACCAATGGTCGGGTTATCTGGACAGCCGTCGGCGCCTGCTCGACCACATCCAGAAGGTCGGCTTCGGCAACGTGGTGACCGCCTGTGGCGACGCGCACCGGCATTACGCCAGCGACCTGGTGCAGGACCATCGTGATTCGGGCGTGGTCTCCAGCGAGTTCCTTGCCACTTCGATCACTTCGGGGGCCGATGGCCAGGGCGTGGACGCTTACGCCCGCAACCAGCTTGCGCACAGCCCCAATCTGAAGGCGACCACCGACAAGCGTGGCTATGTGCTGTGCGATGTCACTCGTGATGCGTGGATCGGCGACATGAAGACGCTGGATACGGTGATGCGACCGAACGGTACCGTGCAGAGCTGGAAGCGCTACGCGGTGGAGCACGGCCGGCCGGGGCTGCAGGAGGCCTGAATCTAGCGGTCTGCGCTGTAGAGCCGAGCCCACGCTCGGCTGCTTCTTTCGGGGCAATGCGACCGGGGCGAAAGCAGCCGAGCATGGGCTCGGCTCTACAGGGATTCTTCAATCGTGCTCGAACCGCAGCGGTTCGGTGCCCATCGCCGGGTCACTGGTGCCGGGGCGACCATCCTCGGCGCGGCCGGCCAAACGCAGCACACTCCCACCCGCGCTGATGCGCAGGTCATACCAGCCGGCGGTAGGCGTTGCATCCCACGCCAATGAAGTCTGCGCATGTGCGGGCAGCGCCAATGTCTGTTCGGGCATGTGTCCTGCATAGGCGCCGCCATGCACGCGCACCTGCTGTGCACTGTCACCCAGATTGCGCAGGTGCAGCCGCAGCTGGCCATCCGCGCGATCAATTGAAGCCTGCACGGCAGGAGCCTTGGCCGCACCCTGGAAGTGGCGGTGGAAGCCGTTCGGACCGAGCAGCCACAGGTCATAGCGGCCCTGGGCGTCCAGCGGCCAACGCTCGCGCAGCGGCATGCCCGGCAGCAGCGTGTAACGGCGCGGCACCGCCTCCAGCCGCAGCCGATCGTAGACATGCAGCACTGCCGCTGCGCCCTCGCAGGACAACGCCAGGTCAACGCCCGCGACGTCGACCGCAGCAATCGATGCCTGCGGTCGATAGGGAAGGGCACGCGCCGGGCGTACACCGCTTTCCTGTTTCGCTGGCTTCAGCCCCTCTGGCAGCGCGGGCACGGTGCGCCCCGGCAAAGCAGCGGCGCGTGCGGCCACCGCGCTCACGTCGGGCAGGCCGCGGACGAACGGGCGGGTATCGCGCTGGGCAAAGTCGAACGCAGTGCTGAGGTCGCCGCAGACCGCGCGGCGCCACGGCGAGATGTCCGGCGCGGACACACCAAAGCGGCGTTCGATCAGCCGAATGACCGAGGTGTGGTCGTACACCTGCGAATCGACCCAGCCACCGCGGCTCCAGGGCGAGATCACGTACAGCGGCACGCGCGGGCCCAGTCCATACGGGCGGCCGCGCAGTTCGGCGAAGTCGTACTTCTCATCTCCCGGTGCCGGATGGCGGTGGTACTCGCCTTCAGTGCTGACCGAGGACGCACCCGCCCAGCCACCGTCCACCGGCGAAGGCGGTGCCGGTGGTGGCATGTGGTCGAAGAAACCGTCGTTCTCATCGAACATCAGCAGCAGGGCAGTGCGGCTCCACACCTGCGGATCGGCGGTCAGTGCATCCAGCACGCGTGCGGTATAGGCCGCGCCCTGGGCCGGGCTGGAGGGGCCGGGATGCTCGCTGCCGGCCGCGTCGGCGATGATGAAGCTGACCTGCGGCAGGCGTCCGTCGATGACGTCCTGGCGCAGCTGCGCCAGGCCACGCGTGCTGACCCCGCGTGCGCGCAGCTGCGGGTCATGACCCGGCGCAGCGCGGTAGGCCTGGCGGAACGCCTCGAAGCCGGCCAGCGGGTTGTCGGTGAAGTTGTCGGCCATGTCCTGGTAGATCTGCCAGGATACCCCCGCCTTCTGCAGGCGTTCGACATAGCTGGCCCAGCGGTACGACGCAGGATGCCCGCCGTGCTCGGGGAAGTTGTCGTGCGAGTTGGCGATCACCGGGCCGCCGGCGCGGGCGGCAGCATCGTTGTGGCCGGTCCACAGGAACACCCGGTTCGGGTTGGTTCCGGCCTGCATCGCGCAGTGGTAGGCGTCGCAGATGGTGAAGGCATCGGCCAGGGCGAACTGGAAGGGCAGGTCGCTGCGCTGGAAGTAGCCCATCGAGTGGTTCTGCTTGGCTTTCGGCCATTGCCCCATGCGTCCGTGGTCCCAGGCCCGCTGTGCATCCGGCCAGGTGTGCGGCGTGCCTTCCACGCGCATGTAGCCGAAGTGCGCGGCGGTATCCAGCGGGAACGGCGCAATCGCGCGCTTGCCGCTGGCATCGGGCTGCAGCCACAGGCTGCGCGCGCGGGCGCCGGCCTGCAGTGCCTGCGCCGGAGCGACGAAGCGATCGCCGAAACCCCGCACACCCGGCAGCGTGCCGAAGTAGTGGTCGAACGAACGGTTCTCCTGCATGAACACCACGATGTGCTGCAGGTCTTCCAGGCTGCGGGTTTGCGCGGCGGGGGCGATCGCGGCGGCCCGGGCGATGCTGGGCAGCAGCGGGGAAAGGCCGGCGGCAACGCCGGCCTGCAACAACCGGCGTCGGCCGATATCGGTCACGGGCTCACTCACAGGTCCACACGGAAGGAGATGCCGACGGTGCGCGGAGCGCCGATGAAGGCGTTGTCGCGGCCGTCCACCCCCGCAAGATACCGCTTGTCGGTGAGGTTGCTCACCACCAGGTTGGCACCCATGCCCTTCAGGCGCGGCGACAGGCCCTGCAGGTCGAAGCCGATGTTCGCATTGAACACGGTGGCCGAGGGCAGCTTGTTGACGTTGGCGGCGTCGAGGTAGCGGGTGCCCAGGTAACGGCCGGACAGGCCGAAGTTCCAGTTCTCGCCCTGCCAGTCCGCCGAGAGTACGAGGGTCTGTTCGGGTTGGCCGATCACCTTGGCGCCGTCGACGATGCCCAGCTGGGTATCACGCGCGGCATCGCCACTGCCCAGGTACTTGGAGCGGTTGTAGGTATAGGCGGCGTTGAGGCGCCAGCCGTTGTCCCAGCCATAGCCGAACGCCGCTTCCAGGCCGTTGCTTTCCACGCCGCCGAAGTTCTCGTAGACGCCGTCGGTCTCGCCCAGGTAGTCGATGCCGCTGACGAAGCCGGCCGGCAGGTAGACGATGCGGTTGTCGAACTTGATGTTGTACAGCGTGACCGAGGCGGTCAGGGGCCAGCGGCTGATGCGCATGCCCATTTCAATGTTGTCGGCGGTCTCCGGCTCGACGTTGCGGAAGCGCTGCGGGTCGGTCTCGCCGAGCACGCCGGAGGGGATGGCGGCGAAGTTCTGCGAGAAGCCCGCGAACAGCTCCATGCCTTCCACGCCGGGCGCCCAGGTGAAGCCGGTGGACAGCAGCGGATCGGACCTGGAGTCGGATGTGACGTGCTCGCTGGCACCGATCACGCGGCGGCGCGACTGGTCGACGAAGAACTGCTTCACGCCGAGGCGCGCGCTGAACGGGCCGAAGCGGGCCACGTCCTCGACGTAGTACATCTGTTCGTCGACCTTGTACTTGTCCTCGAACTGTACCCAGTACGGCTGGTGGTCGAAGGCGATGTCCCGGCCGACGTTGAGCAGGCGATGCCAGTCGCGGCGTGCCGAACGGTCCAGCTTCTCCACCCACAGGCCGCCGCGGATCGTGTTGTCGACTGCGCCGAAAGTCTGGCGCCATTCGACGTCGGCGGTAACGCCCATGCGGTCGTTGTCGTAGTGGGTGTGGCGATACGACTGCGCGCCCAGCACGTTGCCGGCGTAGCAGTTCGGATCGTACTCGGCGGTGAAGCCCAGGCGCGGGCTGCAGCTGGCCAGGCGCTGCGCGGCACTGCCATCGGGATTGACGAAGAAAATCTGGCCACGGTTGCTGCCGCCGTACACGGTCTTGCCACCGAGGTATTCCGACTCCGGGCGACCGGCTCCGTCATCGCTGACCTGCGCCAGATACGGTGGCAGCCAGTCGCCGCGGCCTTGCATGCGGTGCCCGTAGGCGGCCACCGAGGCCTTGAAGCCGTTGCCACCGTCGAAGGCCGCGCGCAGGTAGCCGAAGGTGTTCTCGCGCAGCGCACGCGAGCCGGAACGGTAGTTCTGGTCCAGGTAGGGAATGCCGGTGAGGGTACCGACCAGGTTGTCGCGATCCGGATTGGTCGCGAAGCCCTTCGGTGAGACGCTGGTGTACTCCGGCTCGTCCGCATCGTTGTAGGACAGGTAGCCGGTCAGGGTCCAGCGATCCAGTTCGGTGATGAACTTGCCGGCGATGTGGTCATTGCTGGTCTTGCCGCTGCCATCGATCCAGTCATGCACGCGCGCCGACGAGGCACTGACCCAGGCGCGGGTGTGGCCGCCGAGCAGGCCGGTGTCGTAGCGCACGTAGTACTTGCGTGCCTCGTTGTCACCGGCGCCGACCACGAAGCGCAGGCGGCTGTCCTGCAGCGGATCGCTGGTGAGGAAGTTGAGCGTGCCGCCCAGGGCCTCGTTCGAGCGCGAGGAGATATCGGCAGTGCCCTGGCTGACTTCCACCGTTTCCAGGTCGAGGGTGTCGATGTAGCGGTTGGCCAGCGAGCCGCCGCCGTAACCCGAGCCACCATTGGGCAGGCCGTCGATGGTGGTGCCGATCTGCTGGGTATCACGGTTGGTGACGAAGCCACGCATGCTGATCTGCGTGCCCCACACCGACGAGCCGGTGGCATCGGCCTCGCTGACCACCACGCCGGGCACTTCGTTGAGCGCGTCGTTGACGCTGCTCATCACGGTCTGCCGGTTCAGCGTTTCCGCACGCACGGAAGTCTTGGCATAGCTGGTGGCCTGGCCGATCACCTGCACCTGGTCGAGGGTGCGGGCCTCACTGCTGCGCGCTTCAGCGGCATCGCCCTGCGGTGCTTCGGCCAGGGCGTCCAGTGCGGGAGCGATCAGCAGGGCAAGCAGCGAGACACGGGGAAAGCGCGCAGACGTTCGCATCGAGACCGGACCTTCAGAGCAGGGAAGCCCCGGAGTGTCGGCAGCGCCAATGACATCGGCATGACGTGGCGATGCAGGAATCGTGTTCTGCGACGGCCGGCACCCGCCGCCTGCTTCAGTACCGTGCGTCCTTGGGCTTCGGGTCACGCGGCCAGTCCTTGCCCTTGTTGGCGAAGTCCGGCCGCGGCTGGTTGATGAAATAGCCGGCGATGTCCACCGCATCCTGGTCCGGCATCACCTGCTGCCCCAGCGGCGGTGCGCGGGTCACTGCCGGTGGCATGTTGTGCTTGATGAAACCGGCCGCCTTGTACAGGCGCGCCATGCCGGCACCGATGTTGAAGCTGTGGTCGCCCCACAGCGGCGGGAACGCGATGTCACCGCTGGCATCGCGTCGGCCTTCGCCGTTGTCGCCATGGCAGGCGGCGCACTGCACGGCATACAGCGCCTGGCCGCGGACCGGGTTCGGAGTCAGCGTGCTGTCGATGGGGCCCTCACTGGGCGCGGCCACTGTTGCACCCTCTGGCACCGGGCTGCTCAGCCACGCCATGTAGTCGAGCATCGCGCGCATCTGCGGTGCGTCCTTCGGCAGCGGTTTGCCGTTCATCGAGCGCTGCAGGCAGCCATTGATGCGCTCGGTCAGCCCGATCACCTTGCCCGGGCGCGGCATGTAGCGCGGATAGGCACCGCCGCCGGTATTGAAGTAGTGGTTGCCGAACGGTCGCTTGCCCTCGGCCATGTGGCACGAATTGCAGTTCAGATCGTTGCCGACGTTGTCCGGAAGCAGGCGCGCGGTCTCGTTGAGGATGCGCCGGCCGAGCATTACCGATTCGGCATTGCCCAGGCCGGCGATCTCCTCGGCACTGGGCGCGTGGTAGTGGGCGACCACCTTGCCCTGTGCATCGAGGATATCGATCGTACTGGCTACGGCGGCATCCAGGCCCGGGTGCAGCTGACGATAGGCGAGGGTGCCCGCACCGGCCAGCAGCACCACGGTGATCGCACTACCGAGCAGCAGGCGGGAACGTTTGCGCGAACGCTTCATCGTGCGGCCTCCTGCGGAACGTAGTGCACCGGCTTGTCACGCACCACCCGGCGCATGCGTGCCACCTCGACCTCGCTCACCGCGCTGGCCTGGTTGCCCCAGCTGCTGCGGATGAAGGTCAGGATCTGTGCCAGCTGCGCGTTCGGCAGCTGCTCGAAGCCGGGCATGGTGAAGGCCATGCGGTCGTGCGGGGTATGCGGCGTGCGACCCCCGATCAGGGTCACCTGCACCAGCGAACTGGGGTCGTCGGCGAACACGATCGAGTTGCCGGCCAGGGCCGGATAGACGCGTGGCATGCCGCGCCCGTCGGCACGGTGGCAGGCCTGGCAGTGCTCGGCATAGGCCAGCGAACCGGCCACGCGATAGTCGCCACTACGCAGCGCGGCGGTGGTGGTGTCGGTACCAGGCGACCACTGCGCACTGCGTCCCTCACGCGCCGGCAGCTGCTTCAGGTAGCGCGCCATGGCCAGCAGGTCAGCGTCGGACAGGTACTGCGTGCTGTGCTCGACCACGTCGGCCATGCCACCGAAGGCTGCCGATCGATCGGTGCGCCCGGTGCGCAGGAAGTCGACGATCTCGCCCTCGCTCCAGCTGGCCAGGCCGGTCGATTCATTGCGCAGGTTCTTCGCATACCAGCCTTCCAGCACCGAGCCGGACAGGAACTGGCGGCTGCCATCGTCGGCCATCGCCTTCTCCTGGAACGCCAGCCCACGTGGTGTATGACAGGCGCCGCAGTGGGCCAGGCCCTCAACCAGCTCAGCGCCACGCTGCTGGCCCACATCCAGCGACGGATCCGGGTTGAAGCTGCGCGGGCGCGCGAACAGCAGCTGCCACCATGCCAAAGGCCAGCGCATGTTGGCCGGCCATGGAATCGTGCTGTCGGCGTTGCTTTGCTTCACCGGCTGCACCGAGCCCATGAAATAGGCATACAGCGCCTTGATCTCGGCATCGCTGGCGATCACGTACGAGGCATACGGCATCGCCGGATACAGCGGCTGGCCGTCGTGGCGGATGCCGCGGCGGACCGCGCGTTCGAAATCGGCGTAGTCGTAGGCACCAATGCCGGAGTCCGGATCGGGGGTGATGTTGGTCGAATAGATCGTGCCCATCGGCGTCTGCAGGCCCAGGCCACCGGCGAACGGCTTGCCGCCCGGCGCGGTGTGGCAGGCCGCGCAGTCGGCGGCACGTGACAGGTAGCGCCCCTGCGCGATCAGCGCCGGATCGTGGATGTCGACCTGCGCGGTCTGTCGCGGTGCGAACCAGTAGGGCGTGCTGCGGGCAATGCCGTAGGCGGCGGCTACCGTGGCGGCCAGGGCAATGGCGAGCTTGAACGAGATGCGCATGGCGGCACTGTGGGCACTCCCGGGCGCGCGTTCATTGATCCGGATCAATGACTGAACCGATACAGCTTTTACACCAAACTGAATCGTTCCTGCGTTGTCATCAAGCCGTCATCCGTGCGCGATAGATGGCCGGTCTATTGGGCGTTACCGTCCCAATCTGTCTGATTCACCCCTATGACGTGATATGAAGCGCCTGCTGCTGTTGTTGCTGGCGTGCGCCGGCCTGTGGCTGGCCGCATGCTCATCCTCGATCAACGCCTCGTCCACCTCACTCGCCGATCAGCTGATCGCGCCGGGCGGCGTGTCGACCCTGCTCGATCGTCCGCGCATCGCCGCGGCCATCGCCGAACTGCCCAACCGCCATGGCTTCGCGGCGGGCCGCGATGGCGTGCCGATCTTCTGGCGCGTATTCGATCCGGGCGACTACGGCGCGCGTTACCGCTACCTGCCGCGGCGCCACGAGAACGGCCTGCCGCTGGATACCGGCCTGAGCCTGGCCGTGCCGCAGCCGTTCCGCGCGCAGGCGCCGCGCGGCACCGTGGTGCTGCTGCATGGGTGGATGATGAACGGTGATTCGATGCTGCCATGGTCGCTGCAGCTGGCCGAATCCGGCTACCGCGTGGTCACGCTCGACCTGCGCAACCACGGCCAGTCCGGCACCGGCCCGTCCGGCTATGGCACCTATGAGTCGGATGACGTGGTCGATGTGATCGGCGAGCTGCGCGCGCGCGGCGAAGTGACCGGGCCCCTGTACCTGTTCGGTGTGTCCTATGGTGCGGCCACGGCGGTGTTCACCGCCGACAAGCTGGGTGACCAGGTCGAAGGCGTGGTGGCGATGGAATCGTTCGCCAATGCCGGCGTGGCGATCCGTACCATGATCCCGCACCTGATGGGGCTCCAGCCGGAAGGCCTGAAGGCGCAGGCGGTGGCGTCGTACGCGCGCTGGCGCTACGGCGGCCAGGACATCAACCAGGTGATCGCCGCCGCCAGCCGCCGCATCGACGTCGATCTGGACCGCGTGGACGTCGCGCGTGCGTTGGCCGATACCCGCGCCTGCGTGCTGTTGCTGCACGGGCAGGGCGACCAGCACATTCCGGTCAGCCAGGGCCGCGAACTGGCCCAGGCCAACCCGCGCGCGCACTACATCGAAATGCGCGGCGAGGACCACATCACCCTGCCGCTGCGGCTGGACCTGCTGGCGGGCGTGGTCGATGACTGGATGGCGCGCGACGAGCACCATCCGCAGAACGCGTGCCCGGCACCGCAGCTGCCGGCCCAGGCTGAGTGGCTGGCGCGCATCTGAGAAAAAGGGGACGGAGGGGATTAAGTCGTTTCCAGGCCAGGTGTGCGGGAAACGACTTAATCCCCTCCGTCCCCTTTTTCTGTCAGGCCACGCGTCGTGCCAGTGCGCGGGCAGACGCCGCGACGCCGAGCAGCAGCGCGGCCACGCACAGGAAGGCGAAACCGAGGCTGGTGGCATGCGCCAGTGCGCCGATCGCTGCCGGACCGGCGAGGATGCCGGCGTAACCCAGTGTGGTCACCGCGGTGATGGCGATGCTCTCCGGCATCACCCGCTGCTGGCCCGCCATCGAGAACAGCGCCGGCACGATGTTGGCGCAGCCCAGCCCGACCAGTACGTAGCCGGCCAACGCCACCGGGAACGAGGGCACCAGCGTGGCCAGGGTGAAGCCCGCCGCAGCGGTGATGCCGCCGATGACCAGCGTGCGGGTCCGGCCGAGGCGCTCGACGATGCCGTCGCCGAACAGGCGCATCGCGGTCATCGCCAGGGTGAACAACGCAAAGCCGGCCCCGGCCTGGTCGCGCGGTACCTGCCGCACTTCCGCCAGGAACACCGCACTCCAGTCCAGCATTGAGCCCTCGGCAAGGAACACCACGAAGGCCAGCACGCCGATGAACAGGACCACGCCGTGCGGCAGCGCCAATAGCGGGCCTTCGTGCAGGATCCGTTGCGGACGCCAGTGCGGTGCCGACAGCACGGCAACCAGCAGCAGCGCGGCCACCGAAAGCAGCGCGGCCAGCCACAGCGGCGTGCCGAGGATCAGCAGCCCGGTCATGCAGCCGGCGCCGACGAATCCACCGATGCTGTAGAAGGCGTGGAAGCCGGACATCATCGCGCGTCCGGCGTCGCGCTCGACCGCCACGGCCTGCATGTTCATCGCGCAATCCAATGCACCGACGCCGGCGCCGAACACGAACAGCGCTGCGCCCAGCGCCACGGGCGAGGGTGCCAGCACCAGCAAGGGCAGGGCGCCCAGCATCATCGCGCAGGTGATCACCATCACCCGACGGCATCCCAGCCGTCCGGTCAGCGCACCTGCCAGTGGCATCGCCAGCAGCGAGCCGAGCCCGAGGCACAGCAGCACGGCGCCGAGGCTGGCGTCGGACAGCCCGGCCTTGGCCTTGGCGTAGGGGACCATCGGTGCCCACGCGGCGGTGGCGAATCCGGGAATGAAGAAGGCGGCGCGGGTGGCGTGCTGCTGGGCACGTGGGGATGAAGGCGTCATGCTTGATGCGAAGCTCCGGGAGAGCTCCATGAAATCGTTTTCAGGCCAGGTCGGCAAGTGCCATGCATGACATCAAACGACGCATACGATTGCAGTGACCCGATTGCGTCACCAGCGATTAACGCCACGCACGGACAGTGGCTGCACAGTCGGCATCCCGCCGGCCGCTGCCGGAGACCTGTACATGAGCACGACACCGACCATCCTCCTTGTCCATGGATTCTGGGGCGGGGCCGCACATTGGGCCAAGGTGATCCTGGAACTGCATCGCAACGGCCACGACCGCGTGCAGGCGGTGGAACTGCCGCTTACCTCGCTGGCCGACGACGCAGGACGCACCCGGAAAATGATCCGGCAGATCGACGGGCCGGTGCTGCTGGTCGGCCACTCCTACGGCGGCGCGGTGATCAGCCAGGCCGGTAGCGAGCCCAACGTGAAGGGCCTGGTCTACATCGCTGCCTTCGCGCCTGATGCCGGCGAGAGCCCCGGTGGCATCACCCAGCAGCACCTGCCGGAGGCAGCGCCGAACCTGGCACCCGACAGCGATGGCTACCTGTGGCTGCGTGCGGACAGGTTCCATGAGAGCTTCTGCCAGGACCTGAGCGCCGACGAGGGCCGGGTGATGGCGGTGACCCAGAAGGCGCCGTTGGCGAGCACCTTCGGTGATGCGGTCAGCGATCCGGCCTGGAAGCACAAGCCGAGCTGGTACCAGCTGTCCCGCCAGGACCGCATGATCGCGCCGGACAACCAGAAGGCCATGGCCACGCGCATCCAGCCCAAGCGATTGCTGGAACTGGATGCCAGCCATGCCTCGCTGGCCTCGCAGCCGAAGGAAGTGACCGCGCTGATCCTGGAGGCCTGCGCCGCCATCGGCGGCTGAGCCCGCGCGGCGCGTCGCACCGCACGACAGGATTCCACCTTCGGCGAGATCACCAACCCGGCCACGCAGGCCAAGGTGGTACATCGCACCCAACCGTATTGGTTGCTGGATGCGATGGCGCGTTATGAATTCAGTGATCGCCTGTCGGCCACGCTCAACGTCAACAACCTGGTGGACAAGCGCTACTACACGATCTTCAGCTGGTACAGCACCTACACCTGGGGTGAGCCGCGCAATGTGCGGCTGGCGATGACGTACAGGTTCTGACGCGGGTCCTGTAGAGCCGAGCCCGCGCTCGGCTGGCTGTCACACCGCAGCCGAGCGTAGGCTCGGCTCTACGGAAATGCGCCCGCGATGCTTTGCGGCATCGCGGGCGCTGTGGTTACAGCGGCAGGTCGAACACCAGCACTTCGGCGTCGTTGCCGTTTTCCATGGTCAGCTGCGCTTCGTCGCTGACCTGCAGTGCATCACCGGCTTCCAGGGTGATGCCATTGACCTGCAGCTGGCCTCGGGCAACCTGCACATAGGCACCACGGCCATTGCCGAGCGCGTGGTGCAGCTTCTGGCCGCCATCGAGGATGGTGGCGAAGATGCGGGCATCCTGGTGGATGCGCAGCGAACCGTCGGCACCGTCCGGCGAAGCGATCAGGCGCAGCTGGCCGCGCTTGGTCTCCGGGGCGAAGTGGGTCTCCTCGTAGGACGGCGTGATGTTCTCGCGGTCCGGGAAGATCCAGATCTGCAGGAAGTGCACGGTCTCGTCGGCCGAGTGGTTGAATTCGCTGTGGCTGACACCACTGCCGGCACTCATGCGCTGCACGTCGCCGTAGCGCAGCACCGAGCCGGTGCCCATCGAGTCCTTGTGCTCCAGCGCGCCGCCCAGCACATAGGAAACGATCTCCATGTTGCTGTGGCTATGGGTGCCGAAGCCCTGGCCGCCGATCACCTTGTCTTCGTTGATCACCCGCAGCGGGCCGAAGCTGACGTAGCGGGGGTCGTAGTAGTTGGCGAAGGAGAAGGTATGGCGCGAGGACAGCCAGCCATGCTCGGCCAGGCCACGGGTAGCGCTCTTGCGGATCTGCAGCATGATGGAATCTCCTTGTTCGATGGTTTCGATGGGGCGGGGTGAGGCGGTAGTTGCCGTGTTTCCCCGTTGGAGAGAAGTATCTGCTTGCGCCCGGGGTTTGAAAAACGGATAGTTTTGACGGCCATCATCGAAAAATTCGAATGCTCAAGCTCAGCCTCGATGCCCTGCAGATCCTGGATGCCATCGACCGCCGCGGCTCTTTTGCCGGCGCCGGCAAGGCGCTGCACAAGGTGCCCTCGACCATTTCCTACACTGTGGCCAAGCTGGAGGAGGACCTGGGCGTGCAGCTGTTCGACCGGGTCGGCCCGCGTGCCGAACCGACCGAGGCCGGACGCGCCCTGCTGGACGAGGGTCGGCATCTCCTGCGTGCGGCCCGCGAGCTGGAGCTGCGGGTGCGCCGGGTGGCGTCGGGCTGGGAGACCGAACTGACCCTGGCGGTGGACTCGGTGTTCCCGACCTGGCTGCTGGGCCCGGACATCGCCGCGTTTCGTGAGGCGGAGGCGCCGACCCGGCTGCGGCTGATCGGCGAGGCCCTGTCCGGCACCTGGGAGGCCCTGCTGGACCGCCGCGCCGACCTGCTGGTCGGGGCGCCGGGCGAGGGGCCCAGTGGCGGTGGTTACGTGGTCGAGCCGCTGGGCACGGTGGAGTTCGTGTTCGCGGTCGCACCGGATCATCCGTTGGCCAAGGTGCCGGGCGTGCTCGGTCGCGAGCAGCTGGTCGAGCACTGCGCGATCGCCGTTTCTGATTCGGCGCGGCGGTTGCTGCCGCGCACGGTGGGCCTGTTGATGGGGCAGGAGATGCTGACCGTGCCTGACATGGCCAGCAAACTGAAGCTGCAATGCGAAGGTGTGGGCTTCGGCTTCCTGCCCGAGCCGTGCGCGCGCGCTGCAGTGGCGCGTGGCCAGCTGGTGATCCGCGAGGTGGAGGAACACAAGCCGGAGGAAACGTTCTGGCTGGCCTGGCGCACCGGCGAGGACGGCGCGGCACTGCGGTGGTGGCGCGAGCGCCTGCGCAGGCCGGAGCTGCTGTCGCAGTGGTGGCAGGCAATGGCCAAGGGGTAGGGGTTTGGCAGGGCTGCGCCCTGCACCCGCCGAGGCCAAAGCAACAGCAACAGCAACAGCGTGCATTCCGTGAGGTGGCGGGTTGGGTCCGGCTGCGGGAGACGCCGTAAACCCCCAGGCCGGCCCAGCCGCTGGCGGCTGTGCGTTCGGGCGCTTGCGAAGCAGTGCTTCGCAAGCAAAGCGCCCTCACCCATGGGGGCTTGGCCGCGGCATCCATGCCGCGGACACTCCCGCAACCGGACCCACCCCGCCTTCGACAGTTTTCCGCGATCTGTCGGAACGGCGTACTGCTCTGGTAGGTGTCGACCTTGGTCGACACGGTAGATCCACGTCATGCGTGGATGAATTCACTCGATATCTGACAGATGTGTCGACCAAGGTCGACACCTACCAACAGCCGCGTGAACCTGTCGAAGGTGGGGCGGTGTCGGAGTGCGGGGTGTCAGCCGCATGGATGCGGCTGCCAAGCCTTATCTGATCGGAATCTGGCAGCGTAGGTGTCGAGAGCCGGCGTGGGCCGCCGTGTAAGCCTGGATCTCGACGATCGCCATGTAG
>NZ_JCAFTS010000018.1:0-40751 GCF_059370495.1 Stenotrophomonas sp. YJH_SMC_69
CGCAGCCGCATCAAGGACACCGACTTCGCCAAGGAAACCGCCGAACTGACCCGCACCCAGATCCTGCAGCAGGCCGGTACGGCCATGCTGGCCCAGGCCAACCAGGTGCCGCAGGGCGTGCTCAGCCTGCTGCGCTGATCCACGGCAAGAAGGCGCCGCTACCGTCGGATCGAACCGACGGTAGCGGCAACCGGGAAGCCACGATGCACGAAGGCGCGGGCCATGCCCGGCCCGGGATCACTCCCGAACCGGCTTGGCATCGCCCGCTCCTGCGGACCTCTCTTTCAGCGCTGTACCTTTGACTGTACGTACCGGGCGGCTTCGTCTCCCCCCGATTGTCAGTAGCCTGATCCCTCCCCTGCATTGGGGGAGGGCTTTTTGCAGACTCCCGGCAGCCCGCGGTGAACCTACCCGCACCCTGCCCCAGCCCTCCTGCAACCCGCGTGCCAGAACCCGCGCCAGGCGATTGGCACGGCACGTGCATCGACGAAGTCCTCAAGACCCAGCGGCGCAGGCCGCTATTTTCGTTGACGACGGGCCACCGCACGACGGCCGGGCCCGGATACCAGGAGAAACGACGTGGCAGACTTTGGATACGGTGGCATTGGCTCGGGACTGGATATTTCCAGCATCGTCAACCAGCTGGTCGCAGCTGACCGCAAGCCCGCCGACAATGCGCTGAACCTGCAGCAGTCCAAGGCCAAGATGCAGTTGTCGTCGATCGGCACCATCACCTCTGCCTTCGACAAGCTGAAGACGGCGCTGACCGCACTGAAGGCCACCACGGCGTTCGACACGCGCACGGTGACCGCCAGCAAGGGCGGCGACAAGGGCACCGACGAGATCCTGACGGCGTCGGTCGCGCTGTATGACGTTGGCACCACCAAGGCTGCGGCCTCCAACGGCACGCACGTGGTCAATGTCACCTCGCTGGCGACCGCGCACAAACTGATCGCCGATACCTCGGTACCCAAGACCGACACGTTTGCTGCCGGAACCTTGACGCTGACCGTTGGCGTGGGCGACAAGGCCAAGACCATGAACGTGGAGGTGGAGGACGGCGACACGCTGACCACCATCCGCAACAAGATCGATGCGGCCGGCCGCAAGGAAGGCGTGCAGGCCACCCTGATCAGCTCCGGCGACAACCAGTACCTGTCGATCGCCCAGGAGAAGACCGGTGCCGCCAACGCGATCAAGCTCGAATACGCCGGCAGCGACGCCAAACTGGGCGGCCTGGTCAACAGCCTCAAGCAGAACACCGCCGCCGCCGACGCCGAGCTGACCATCGATGGTGTGAAGGTCGTCAGCGCCAGCAACACCGTGGCCGATGCGGTTCCGGGCCTGACCCTGAACCTGAAGATGCCGGGCACCAGCACGGTGACCATCAGCACGGACACTGCGGCAGCCACCAAGGTGATGCAGGAGTTCGTCACCGCCTACAACGCTGCACTGGCGGCGATCAACACCGAAACCAAGTACGACGCCAAGACCAAGGAAGCCTCCACGCTGACCGGCGATGCGCAGATGCGCGGCGCCACCAGCCAGCTGCGCTCGGTGATGTCGAGCGTGCTCAAGGACCTGGCCGGTGACAAGCTCGATGCCAAGGCGATCGGCCTGGATACCCGTGGCTATCCCAATGCCGACGGCACGCTGATCCTGGACACCACCAAGTTCGCCGCCGCACTGGCCAGCCAGCCGGAGAAGATGCGCCAGGCGATCACCGGTGATACCGGCGGTGCCGGCAAGCTGTACACGCTGGTCGACGGCTATGTCAGCACCACGGTCGGCAAGGAAGGCGCCTTCGTTGCCCGCACCAAGGGCCTGAACACCACGCTGGACAACATCGACAAGCGCCGCAAGGACCTCGACACGCGCATGAAGAGCGTGGAAGAACGCTACAAGAAGCAGTTCCTGGCGCTGGACAACCTGATGGGCAAGCTGCAGCAGAGCAACACCGCGCTGCAGCAGCAGCTGGCCCAGTTGAACCGCTGACGGAACATGCACGGCACTCAAGTTTGCCGCGCAATGCACCGATAACGGACGCAACAGCAATCATCGCCGCGCCGTCGGCACCGGTCCCCGCGATCACCCGACGGCACCCCGCGCAAGGAGAATCACGAATGTACGGTTCCAGCCGTCAATATGCCGAGCAGTACCGCCAGGTGGGGGTGACCAGTGCGGTCGCCGATGCCGATCCACACAAGCTGGTGGCGATGCTGCTGGCCGGCGCGCTGGAGCGCGTGCGCCGCGCCCTGGCCAGCCTTGAACGCGGTGACCAGGCCGGCAAGGGCAAGGCGATCGGCGAAGTCTGCGCGATCGTCGGCCACCTCAACGGCTCGCTGGACCATGAGGCCGGTGGCGAGATCGCTGGAAATCTGTCTGCGCTGTACGACTACGTGCTGCAGCGCCTGACCGAGGCCAACCTGCACAACGACCGTGCCGCGCTGGATGAATCGCTGCAGCTGCTGGGCGAGATCGACAGCGCCTGGAACGCGATCCCGCACGAACAGCGCCGCCCGGCCGCGGTGGCGCCATGAGCCTGCAGGAACTGCATGCGCAGCTGGATGCCTTCGAGAGAGCCTTGGGCGAAGACTCCCTCGACCAAGCCGACAGCCTGCTCGACGGCCACGACAGCACCCTGCACGCCCTGCTCAGCCAGCCGCTGACCGCTGCGGACCACGCGCCGCTGAGCGCCCTGTTCGAGCGCCATCAGAGTCTGCTCGGCCTGCTGCGCCAGCGCCGTGATGCCGTGGCCGCACTGATGAACGACGGCCAGCGCTCCCTTCGCGCGGCGCATGCCTATCTGCAGGCAGAATCGCTGGCATGACCTCGCTGCCGACCACCTCGCTGCATCACCCGGCCGAAAGCGAGCTGTTCGACGAGACGCTCAGCTGCGAACTGGCCCTGCCGGCCGAGTTCCAGGCGGGCAGCGCGGCCGGCCGCACCAGCAGCGCCGAAGGCCTGCTGCGCAGCCTGGCACTGGTCGAGGACAGCCGCGGCGACGAGCACGACGAACGCAACGAAGCCAGCCTGCAGCTGCAGCGCCTGGAAGCCAAGCTGGACCTGGCGATGGTGCTGCTCGGCCGGCTGGTGCGCCAGCAGGGCCAGGAGCTGACCCTGCGTCCGATGCGCTGGTCGCGCCGTGGCATCCGCCTGCAGCTGGGCCCGCGCAGTGGCGCAAGCCCCGGCCAGGCCGGCGTGGTGCGCCTGCAGCCCAGCGACTGGCTGCCCGACCACATCGACCTGCCGGTGGAGGTCGTCGCAGAAGCCGCCGACGGTAGCGGCGGGCACTTCCTGTGGCTGCGCTTCCAGCGTTTGGGTGATGGCCTGGAGATGGCGATGGAGCGGCACCTGTTCCGCCTGCACCGCCGCCAGGTGGCCGAGGCACGCCGCGCACGCTGAAACCCGCCCCCTTGGCGCTGTACGGCCGACCCTTGGCGCGCCCGTTCAGCTAAGTTAAGGTGGATGCCCCTACACGGATCTGCTGCGTGCCTGTGCGAGTTCTCATCGTCGACGATCACACCCTTGTCCGCGCCGGCCTGGCGCGGCTGCTGCAGGGGTTTGCCGACGTGCAGCTCGTGGCCGAGGCCAGCAACGCCGAACAGGCACTGCAACTGTCCCTGCAGCACGCACCGGATGTGGTGCTGATGGACCTCTCGCTGCCGGGCCGCACCGGCCTGGAAGCGCTCAGCGACATCCGCCTGCGTGCCCCCGGTACCCGGGTGGTGATGATGACCATGCACGACGATGCCGCCCACGTGCGCGATGCACTGGATCGTGGCGCGGTCGGGTTCGTGGTGAAGGACGCCGCACCGCAGGAACTGGAACTGGCACTGCGGGCCGCGCACGCCGGCCAGGTGTTCCTGAGCCCGCAGATCTCGGCCAAGATGCTGGCGCCGATGCTGGGCCGCGAGAAACCCACCGGCATCGCCGCACTCTCACCACGGCAGCGTGAGATCCTGCGCCGCATCGGCAAGGGCGAGAGCAACAAGGAAATCGCCGCCGATCTCGGCATCAGCGTCAAGACGGTGGAGACCCACCGCGCGCGGATGATGGAATCGCTGGGCTGCCGCCGCGCCAATGACCTGCTGCTGCTGGCCGCACGCCATCAGCACGAGCTCGAGTAGGCGCCGGTATCGGGGTCAGATCCCTTTCCCGCGGAAAAGGATCTGACCCCGCGACACCCTGCGTTGGCGACGACATCCCGTCACCCCGACATTCCCTGACAGGAATCCGTGCCCCGACCGCCGCGCGCCCAGCGGCTTCTCCACCACAAATCAATGACTTGGCGGCGCATTTCGTCAATTTCCCGCGTCGGTGTAGGGAATTCCCCTACACCCTGTCGGGAGTTCCACGAAATGCATCAGGAACCCCCCGATTCCGCCCCCGCCGGATCAAAAGCAAGATGCGTTCCACAAGGCGCCGGGGAGCGGTGCCGGGGAACCACGATGAAGGCTGCACTCTCGACCCAGCTGGGCCAGCAACTCCACCTCACCCCGCAACTGCTGCAGTCGATCCGACTGTTGCAGCTCGATGGCCTGCACCTGGAGCAGGAAATCCAGCGCCTGCTGGACTCCAACCCGCTGCTGGAGATCGAGGAGGCCGAAGCGCCCGCTGCCGACGCCACCGAAGCGAGTGCCACCACCCTCGATACCGCCGCCTTTGACGAACTGCCCGAGCCGTCGATGTGGGACGTGGCCGGCGCCAGTTGGCAGGACGGCGACGACGATCGCATGGCGCGCATCGCCGCTGGCGAGTCGACCGACCCGCAGCTGCGCGTGCTGCAGCGCCTGGCGCTGGACATGGACGACCATCAGCTGGCGGTGGCCGCGTTCTGGCTGGACCACTGCGATGAGGCAGGCTACCTGCAGGCGCCGCTGGCCCAGCTGCAGCTGCTGGCCAGTGCCCAGTTCGACATCACCGTCGACGGCGTGGAAGCCATCCGCCAGCAGCTGCTGCATGGCGAGCCCGCCGGCATGGCCGCGCAGGACCTGCGCGAAGGCCTGCAGGCGCAGCTGCGCAGCCTGCATGGCGTGGTGCCGGCCCGCCACCTGGCGGCACGCATTCTCGATGGCGCGCTCGACGCGCTCGCGGCCCACGACTACCCCGCCCTCGCCCGCCAGCACGACGCCGAGATCGACGACGTGCGCGAGGCGGTGCGCCTGATCCTATCGCTGCAGCCGCGCCCCGGCGACAGCCTGCTGCCCGAACGCAACGCCGTGGTGGTGCCGGACGTGGTCGCCTGGCACGCTGATGGGCAGTGGAAGGTCGCACTGAACCCGGCCACCAGCCGCCGCGTGTCGATCAACAGCCAGTACGAACAGGCCCTGGCCGAGATCAGCGACGCCGCCCCGGCACTGCGCGAAATGCTGCAGGAGGCGCGCTGGTTCAGCCGCGGCCTGTCGATGCGCTACGACACCCTGCTGCGCACCGCGCGGGTGATCGTCGAGCGCCAGGCCGCCTTCCTGGTCCGTGGCGAAGAGGCCATGGCGCCGTTGACCCTGAAGGAAGTGGCCGAGGAGATCGGCATGCACGAGTCCACCGTCTCGCGCATCACCACCGGCAAGTTCCTGCAGACCCCGCGCGGCACCTTCGAACTGAAGCACTTCTTCGCCGTGCGCCTGGAAGGCGCCAGCGTCTCCGGCCAGGCGGTGAAGGCGATGGTCCGCCGCCTGATCGACGCCGAACCGGCCGGCCGCCCGCTGGCCGATGAGGCCATTGCCGGCCTGCTGTCACGCCAGGGGGTGAACATTGCCCGCCGAACCGTCGCAAAATACCGAGAACAACTGGATATCGCCCCGGCCCGCGAACGGCGCCGGCTCAGCGCCAGGCAACCCCAGCTGGCCCGGGTGGGCTGAAAAGGATGTTGGACATGAACAAGCTCACGGTCCTGCTGGTCGATGACCACGAGGGCTTCATCAACGCGGCGATGCGCCATTTCCGCAAGATCGACTGGCTGCAGATCGTCGGCAGTGCCGGCAACGGCCTGGAAGCGATCGAGCGCTCGGAAACGCTGCGCCCGCAGGTGGTGCTGATGGACCTGGCGATGCCGGAAATGGGCGGCCTGCAGGCCACCCGCCTGATCAAGTCGCAGGACGATGCACCGTACATCGTGATCGCCAGCCACTTCGACGACGCCGAGCACCGCGAACACGCGCTGCGCGCCGGCGCCGACAACTTTGTCAGCAAGCTGTCCTACATCCAGGAAGTCATGCCGATCCTGGAAGGCCTCAGGGAGGATCGATCGTGAGCGAATCGCGCATCCTGGTGCTGGACAACGACGCCGTGCGCGCAGAGCGCACCGTTGCCCTGCTGGAATTCATGGACTTCAACCCGCGCTGGGTCTCCGACGCAGCCGACTTCGACCTGGGCCGCCAGCGCCAGAACGACTGGATGGCGGTGATCGTCGGCAGCCTGGACGACAGCGCTGCCAGTACCGCGCTGTACCACTGGCTGGGAGGCAGCAGCCTGCCGCCGCCGGTGCTGCTGGCCGACGGTGATGCCGCTGCGTTTGCCCAGCAGCACGGCCTGCACGAAGCCAACATCTGGCCGCTGGAAACGCCGCTGCGCCATGCGCAGATGGAAGCCCTGCTGCGCCGCGCCAGCCTCAAGCGCCTGGATGCCGAGCACCAGGCCGGCGCCGCGCAGGACCAGGGGCCGACCGGCAACGGCCCGGCGGTCACCGCGCTGCGCACCATGATCGAGCAGGTGGCCGCGTTCGACACCACCGTGCTGGTGCTGGGCGAATCCGGCACCGGCAAGGAAGTGGTATCGCGCGCCATCCACCAGCGCTCGCCGCGCCGTGATGGCCCGTTCGTGGCGATCAACTGTGGCGCCATTCCGGCCGACCTGCTGGAAAGCGAACTGTTCGGCCACGAGAAGGGCGCCTTCACCGGCGCACTGACCGCGCGCAAGGGCCGGTTTGAAATGGCCGAGGGCGGCACCCTGCTGCTCGACGAAATCGGCGACATGAGCCTGCCGATGCAGGTGAAGCTGCTGCGCGTGCTGCAGGAACGCAGTTTCGAGCGCGTTGGCGGCAACCAGACCATCCGCTGCAACGTGCGCGTGGTGGCCGCGACCCACCGCGATCTGGAAACGCGCATTGCTGAAGGCAAGTTCCGTGAGGACCTGTTCTACCGCCTCAACGTGTTCCCGATCGACGTGCCCGCGCTGCGCGAGCGTCGCGAAGACCTGCCGGCACTGGTGGAAACCATCGCCGCGCAGCTGGCGCGAACCGGCCGTGGCGAAGTGCGCTTCACCCCGGAAGCCCTGCAGGCCCTGGCCGGCTACGAATGGCCGGGCAACGTGCGCGAGCTGACCAACCTGGTCGAACGACTGGCCGTGCTGCATCCGGGTGGTTCGGTGCGCGTGCAGGACCTGCCGGCCCGCTATCGTGGCGATGCCGCGCTGGCAGCGGTGGCCGCAGCGGTACCTGCAGCGCCGGTTGCCAGCGAAGAACGCCTGGACCTGCGCAGCTTCTCGTTCCACACGCCCGGCAGCGGCAACCAGCCGGCGCTGGAGCACGGCATCGCCGTCAATCGCCCGGCGGCACCGGCGGCACTGCCCGACGATGGCCTGGACCTGCGCAACCACATGGCCAACATCGAACTGGGGCTGATCAACGAAGCACTGGAACGCACCCAGGGCGTGGTCGCCCACGCCGCCCAGCTGCTTGGCCTGCGCCGCACCACCCTGGTGGAAAAGCTGCGCAAGTACGGCATCGAGCGCGAGCAGGCCGAACTGGCCGGCTGAAGCGCGCGACCCGCATGAAGGGGGCACGAACGCCTGGGCTTGCCCGGGCGTTGGTGTTTGTGGTGCCCGGGGTCAGATCCCTTTCCTGCGGAAAGGGATCTGACCCCATTGCATTTGAAGACAGCAGCGCCGAACTGCGGTGCATTGGCAAGGACACCCCAAGGAGGTCCCACCATGCATCACCTGATCCTGCTCGCCGTCCTGCTCTGCCCGGCCCTGGCCACCGCGGCCAACTGCACCCTGCCCGCCACGCTCGACCAACGCCGGTTCACCAACCTCAGCGACCCGTTGTACGCGCCGGACAACCCCAACGCCGGACGCATGGTGCAGCTCAGCTTTGCTGGCAGCCAGTACGTGCTGGACATCCTCGGCACCGACCTCTGCATCGGCAGCAGCTACCGCTACCAGCGCCTGGCCCCGCATATCGCGGAAATCCAGATGACCGAGGCCCATCCGGCCGGCCCCGCCCACCACACCCTGCTGCTGACCTGCCGGAGCGACCGCCAGGGCCGTTTCATCTACACCCAGCATGACGGCCCCATCGCCCCGCGCCAGCGCCAGAATTCCGGCCGATGGACCCTGCAGCCATAGGCCAGAAAACCGACGCCGGTTAAATGGCGCCGCCAATGGGGTCAGGCCCCGTGCCGACCAACGGTCGGCACCCACCATCAACAGCAGGTTCCAACAGATCGCGGCCACCTGTCGAAGGCGGGGTGGGTCCGGTTGCGGGGGCGTGAGCGCCATGGATGGCGCGACCGAGCCTCCATGGACGGATTTATGGCGTCCCCCGTAACCGGACCCACCCCGCCATCCCTCAGTAGACCCGCTTCTGCTGTTGCTCCGGCTCCGGCTCCGGCTTCGGCTTCGGCCGTTGCCGTTGAGGTTGCCGGCCAGCGGCCGGCACTACCGCGGGGCGCGGGGTGCAACCCCGCACGCACACCCAACCTCCTCACTTCACTGAATCGAAAACCGGTTTCGGCACGGCACTTGCACTGGCTCCAGCAGACAACCCCATCCCTGTTTCTGGAACCGTTGCAGATGTCCCACTCCGTCACTTCGATCCTTTCGCAGATCCGCTCCTATCAGACCCAGATGGGACAGCCGGCGCTCAACCCGCTGGGCGAAACGCCGCGCAGCAATGCCCTGCCGGGCACGGTGCTGGATGCGCCGCAGGTGCAGCCGGCCAGCTTCACCGAAACCCTGCGTGGTGCGATTGCCGGCGTCAACGATGCGCAACAGAAATCCGGCGCCCTCGCCAAGGCCTTCGAGATGGGCGACCCCAGCGCCGACCTGGCCAAGGTGATGGTCGCCTCGCAGCAGTCCCAGATCGCCTTCCGCGCCACCGTGGAAGTCCGCAACCGTCTCGTCCAGGCCTACCAGGACGTGATGAACATGCCGCTGTAAGGAACGTTGACGCATGGCACTGACGCTCTCCAAGGACAGCCTGAACGCCGAGAAGGCCGGGCAATGGTTCGACCGCCTGCAGAGTCTGCAGATCACCCGTCGGCTGGGCCTGATGGCGATGATCGCGGTGGCGGTGGCGGCAGGCCTGTCCGTGTTCTTCTGGTCACAGAAGCCGGGCATGGTCCCGCTGTACACCGGCCTGGACCAGAAGGCGACCGCTGAAGCGACCGACCTGCTGCGCACCGCGCAGATTCCGTTCGCGCTCGACCCGGCCACCGGTGGCATCACCGTGCCGGAAAAGAACCTGCATGATGCCCGCCTGAAGCTCGCCGGCTCCGGCCTGACCGACAGCGGCAAGCTGGGCTTCGAGCTGATGGAACGCGACCCGGGCTTTGGTGTCAGCCAGTTCGTGGAAAGCGCGCGCTACCAGCACGCGCTGGAAACCGAGCTGTCGCGCACCATCAACACGCTGCGCCCGGTGCGCGATTCGCGCGTGCACCTGGCCATTCCCAAGCCCAGCGCGTTCACCCGCCAGCGTGACGTGGCCAGCGCCTCGGTCACCCTGGAACTGCGTGGCGGCCAGCAGCTGGAACGCAGCCAGGTCGATGCCATCGTGCACATGGTCGCCGCCAGCATTCCGGACCTCGCGCCGGAACGGGTGACCGTGGTCGACCAGAGCGGGCGCATGCTCAGCATTACCGACCCGAACAGCGAGGCGGCGGTCAACGCGGCCCAGTTCGAGCAGGTGCGCCGCCAGGAAACTTCGTTCAACCAGCGCATCCGCGAACTGCTGGAACCGATGACCGGCCCCGGCCGCGTCAACCCGGAAGTGAGCGTGGACATGGATTTCTCGGTGACCGAGGAAGCCCGCGAGCTCTACAACGGCGAGCCGCAGAAGCTGCGCAGCGAGCAGATGAGCGAGAACACCACCAGCACGCCGGGCCCGCAGGGCGTGCCGGGTGCGACCAGCAACAGCCCGCCGGGCCAGCAGGCCGCACCGGCCACCGCGCAGGCCCCGACCGAAAGCAGCAAGAACGCGACCCGCAACTACGAGCTGGACCGCACCCTGCAGCACACCCGCCAGCCGGCCGGCCGCATCAAGCGCGTCTCGGTGGCGGTGCTGGTGGACAACGTGCCGCGCGCCGGCGCCAACGGCAAGATGAGCCCGCAGCCGCTGTCGGCTGCCGAACTGACCCGCGTCGAAGCGCTGGTCAAGCAGGCCGTCGGCTTCAACGCCGAGCGTGGCGACACCGTGTCGGTGATGAATGCCCCGTTCGTGCGTGACACCACGCCGGTCGAAGGCCCGTCGTGGTGGGAGCTGCCGTGGGTGCACGATGCCGGCCGCATGCTGCTTGGCGCGGTGGTCGTGCTGGCGCTGCTGTTCGGCGTGCTGCGCCCGGCGCTGCGCGCGATCACCGGCCAGAGCAGGAAGAACGACGAACAGGCACTCGAGCCGCATACCGCGGACGTGCAGCTGGTCGATGACGATGGCATGCCGCTGCCGGCGCTGGGCGCTGACCGGGCCAGCCTGGGCGGGCCGGAAGCACTGGCCCTGCCGGTGGATTCATATGAGGAACGATTGCGGATGGCGCGTGAAGCCGTGAAGACCGACTCCAAGCGCGTGGCCCAGGTGGTCAAGGGTTGGGTGGCAAATGACTGAGGCCGCACTGACTGGCGTGCAGCGCGCCGCCGTACTGCTGCTTTCGCTGGGTGAGCTGGACGCGGCCGAAGTGCTGCGCCACATGGAACCCAAGGAGGTGCAGAAAATCGGCATCGCCATGGCCACCATGACCGACATCACCCGCGAGCAGGTTGAGCGGGTGATGGACCAGTTCGGCCAGGAGCTGGGCTCGAAGACCTCACTCGGCGTTGGCTCGGACGACTACATCCGCAACATGCTGGTGCAGGCGCTGGGCAGCGAGAAGGCCGGCAACCTGATCGACCGCATCCTGCTCGGCCGCAACACCACCGGCCTGGACGCGCTGAAGTGGATGGACCCGCGTGCGGTGGCCGACCTGGTGCGCAACGAGCACCCGCAGATCATCGCCATCGTGATGGCGCACCTGGAAACCGACCAGGCCGCCGACGCGCTGAAACTGCTGCCGGACCGTACCCGCGTGGACGTGCTGCTGCGCATCGCTACCCTCGACGGCATTCCGCCGAACGCACTCAATGAACTCAACGAGATCATGGAGCGCCAGTTCGCCGGCAACCAGAACCTGAAGTCGTCCAACATCGGTGGCGTGCAGTGCGCGGCCAACATCCTGAACTTCATGGACAGCGGCCAGGACCAGGCGATCCTGGGCGAGATCGCCCGCATCGATGCGCCGTTGAGCAACCGCATCCAGGACCTGATGTTCGTGTTCGACGATCTGGTCGACCTGGACGACCGCGAGATGCAGCTGGTGCTGCGCGAGGTGAGCGGCGAGCGCCTGGGCCTGGCCCTGCGCGGCGCCGACATCAAGGTGCGCGACAAGATCACCCGCAACATGTCGCAGCGCGCGGCCGAGATCCTGCTGGAAGACATGGAAGCCCGCGGGCCGGTGCGCCTGTCCGACGTGGAAGGCGCGCAGCGCGAGATCCTGGCCATCGTCAAGCGCATGGCCGATGAAGGCACCGTCACCATCGGCGGCAGCGCGGAGGCCATGCTGTGAGCAACGTCGTGCGCTGGCTTGCCCCGGACCTGCTGGCCCAGCCCGAACCGGCGCTGGAGCAGGAGGACGCGTTCGAACTCACCGAGCCGGACCCGGAACACGAACCGGAGCCGCCGCTGCAGCTGCCGACCCTGGAGGAAATCCAGGCGATCCAGGACAGCGCGGAGAAGGAAGGATTCGATCAGGGCCATGCCGAAGGGTACGGCCAGGGCCAGGCGGAGGTGCGTCGCCTCGCCGCGCAGATCGAAGGCATCCTCGACAACTTCAGCCGGCCGCTGGTGCGGCTGGAGAACGAAGTGGTCGGCGCCCTTGGTGAACTGGCGGTGCGCATCGCCGGCGCGCTGGTCGGCCGCGCCTACGAGGCCGAGCCGGCACTGCTGGCGCAGCTGGTCGGCGAAGCGATTGACGCCGTGGGCGGCAGCACCCGCGAGGTGGAAGTGCGGCTGCACCCGGATGACATCGCCGCGCTTGCCCCGCTGCTGAACCTGTCGCCGGCGCAGCGCCTGGTACCGGATACCAGCCTCAGCCGTGGCGACCTGCGCGTGCACGCCGAAGCCGTACGCATCGACGGCACCCTGGAGGCCCGCCTGCGCGGCGCGCTGGATGCGGTGATCCGCCAGACCGGGGCGACGGCATGAGCGCCGCACCGCAAACGACGCCGCCGCCGGCCGACTGGGCCGTGGCCCGCAACCTGCGCCTGGCCCGGCGCCTGGACGGCCTGCGCGTGGATACCGCGCATGGCCGTGGGCTGATCCGCGAGGGCGTGCTGCGCCGCGCGGTCGGGCTCACCCTGGAAGCGGTCGGCTGCGAGGCGCCGCTGGGCGCCAGCTGCAAGGTGGAAGTGGTCGATGGTGGCTGGGTCGATGCCGAAGTGGTCGGCTTTGCCGGTGAGCGCACCTACCTGATGCCCAGCGCCGAACTGCACGGCCTGCTGCCCAACGCCCGCGTGGTACCGTCGGCGCGGCGTGGCGGCGTGGAAGTGGGTGAAGGCCTGCTCGGCCGCGTCATCGACAGCGACGGCGTGCCGCTGGATGGCAAGGGCCCGATCCGCGCAGAAGGGCATGTCGGCATGGCCGGCGTGTCGATCAATCCGTTGGCGCGTGAACCGATCACCCAGCCGCTGGACGTGGGCGTGCGCGCGATCAACGCGCTGTTGCCGATCGGCCGCGGCCAGCGTGTCGGCCTGTTCGCCGGTTCCGGCGTCGGCAAGTCGACGCTGCTGGGCATGATGACCCGCTACACCGCTGCCGACGTGATCGTGGTCGGCCTGATTGGTGAACGAGGCCGCGAAGTACGCGATTTCGTCGAGACCACGCTGGGCGAGGAAGGCCTGCGCCGCGCCGTGGTGGTGGCCAGCCCCGCCGACCGGCCACCCTTGGCGCGCCTGCACGGTGCCTACCGTGCCACCGCCATCGCCGAGTGGTTCCGCGACCAGGGCCTGAACGTGCTGCTGCTGATGGACTCGCTGACCCGCTTCGCCCAGGCGCAGCGCGAGATCGGCTTGTCGGTCGGTGAACCACCGACCACCCGCGGTTACCCGCCCTCGGTGTTCGCCAAGCTGCCGGCGCTGGTCGAACGCGCTGGCAACGGCGCAAAGGGCCGCGGCTCGATCACCGCGTTCTACACCGTACTGACCGAAGGCGATGATCCACAGGATCCGATCGCCGACGCCGCACGCGCGATCCTCGACGGCCACATCCTGCTCTCGCGCCGGGTGGCCGACAGCGGCCTGTACCCGGCCATCGACGTCGAATCGTCGGTCAGCCGCGTGGTCACGGAAATCGCCGACGAGCCGTGGCGCCTGCGCATCCGCAAGTTGAAGCGACTGGTCTCGGCGTACTCGGCCAACCGTGACCTGATCGCGATCGGTGCCTACCAGCGTGGTAACGACGCGGCCACCGACGAAGCCCTGGAACGCTGGCCGGAAATCATGGAGTTCCTCGGCCAGGACGTTGCCAAGGCCGCAGATCTCCCGCACAGCCAGGCGGCGCTGCAGCGCCTGGTGGAACAAGAGAGTTAAGCCATGAACCAGTCCAAGCGCATCGATCCCCTGCTCAAGCGGGCCCAGGAACACGAGGACGCGGTCGCCCGCGACCTGGCCGAACGCCAGCGCGTGCTCGACACCCATCTGTCGCGCCTGGACGAACTGCGCCGCTATGCCGAGGAGTACGCCAACGCCCAGATGGCAGCGACCAGCCCGGCACAGCTGCTGAACCGCCGCGCCTTCCTTGATCGCCTGGACAGTGCGGTCGAGCAGCAGCAGGCCACGGTCAACGGCAACCGCGAAAAAGTGGAGGCCGAGCGCGCGCGGCTGATCCTGGCCAGCCGTGACAAGGCGGTGCTGGAGCAGCTGGCCGCCAGCTACCGCGCGCAGGAAAAGGTGGTGACCGACCGCCGCGACCAGCGCGAGATGGACGACATTGGCGCGCGGCGCGCGCGCCTGGTGCAGGCCGAAGACCAGGACGGCGCCGAGCAGGGAGGCCGCCCGTGATGCCCGCCCCGCTCGCCAGCAGCGCCAACCCGGCCACGCCCGCCACCAGCAACAGTGCCGCACGCGCCGCGCGCAGCGAAGGCGCAAAGGACTTCAGCCAGCTGCTGCAGGGCGGTGCGCCCTCCGCGCCCGCGCCTGCCGGCAGCGCTACCGCACCGACGCCGTCCCCGCCCAGCCAGCCATCGACCGCCGACAGCAATGGCCAGGCACCGGGCGAACGCAGCGCGGACGCGGAAGCGGCAACTGCCGAAACGCCGCCGCTACCGCCCGTTGCCCTGCCCCCGGCTGGACCCGGCACCGACAAGGACAAGCCCGCCGCGACCGAGGACGCCCCGTGGCCACCGATCGGCCTGGCCGGCCTGGTGCTGGCGATGCCGACGCCTGCCGATCCGGCCGTCGCTCTGGCGGGCAGCGCTGCACCGTCACTGGCCAGCGGTACGGCGCTACCCACCACTGCCCCCGCCGCGACCCCGACACTGCCTGCAGCCGCGCCGGCAGCGGCAACCGCAGCCCCCGTGGCGGCCGACGGCAAACCGGCGGCGACCAGCGCGGAGGATGCCACCGCGCTGCCATTGCCGGCGATGATCCTGCCCGGCAAGCGCAGCGAGCGCGGCGAAGGCAGTGACGTGGCCGCCGTTGGCGACCGCGCAAATACACCGTTGCTGCACGCACCGGCAGCGGCCGCCGTGCAGGACCTGAAGGCGGCGCTCGCCACCGGCAACGCGATCTTCAATGGCGAACCCACGCCTAAGCCCGTTCTGGGTGACGATGGCTTCGACCAGGCCATCGGCGCACGCCTGGGCTGGCTGGCCGACCAGAAGATCGGCCATGCCCACATCCGCCTGAGCCCGGACGACATGGGGCCGGTCGACGTGCGCCTGCAGTTGAACGGCGACAAGGTGCATGCCAGCTTCAGCAGCCCGCACGTGGACGTGCGCCAGGCACTGGAAAGCAGCCTGCCGCGCCTGCGCGAGCTGCTGGGCGAACAGGGCTTCCAGCTGGCTCACGCCGATGTCGGCCACCACGCGTCTGGTGGTGACGGCAATGCGTCGGGACAACCCGGTGGCGGCGGCATGACCGGCGACGGAGAACCGACGCCGGGCGATGCCAGCGTGTCGTCCGCGCAGTTGATCCGCCAGCGCGGCTTGCTGGACGCCTACGCCTGACAGGTGTGCCAACCAAGGTTGGCACCCACCAGGGCAGGCGGTTGGCACCTCCCCGTATTGCGTTGGTGGGTGCTGAGCTTGCTCCGCACGGCCCTACCTGCACCCCGACGGAATTCCGTCGCACCCTGCGGGCCCAGCCTTCGGCACACCCCTTGCATATCCCGGTGAAGCAACCCTCAGGAGCTTCACCCCGTGGCCGCAGCCGCTGACAAAACCAAGAAGACCGCCGAGAAGGACAAGGCCGCCAAGCCGCGTAGTCCGATCCTGATCACCGCACTGGTGGCCGTACTGGCCGCCGCTGCCGCTGGTGGCGGCGTGTGGTTCTTCACCCAGTCCAAGCACGAAGAGAAGACCGCGCAGGCGCCGAAGAAGAGCGCGACGCCGGCCCCGGCACAGTACTTCGCGCTGGACCCGGCGTTCGTGGTCAACCTCAATGGCCCGGTCGACGGCCCGCGCTACCTGCAGCTGGAGGTCCAGCTGATGACCCGCGACCCGGCCGCGCTGGAAGCGATCAAGACCCATGCCCCGGCCATCCGCGCGCGCCTGCTGATGCTGTTCTCGCAGGTCAGCCCGGACCAGATCGCCGATGTCGCCGGCAAGCAGAAGCTGCAGGCCAGTTCGCTGGCCGAGGTGCAGAAGGTGCTCAAGGCCGAGACCGGCAGCAACGGCGCAGACGATCTGCTGTTCACCAGCTTCGTGACCCAGTAAGGGCCCCCCGATGAATGATCTGCTGTCCCAGGACGAGATCGATGCCCTGCTCCACGGCGTGGACAGCGGCGCGGTCGAGACCGATGCGGAACCCCCGTCAGGCGAAGCGCGCTCGTACGACTTCGCCAGCCAGGACCGCATCATCCGTGGTCGCATGCCGACCCTGGAAATGGTCCACGAGCGCTTCGCGCGCCTGTGGCGGATCGGCCTGTTCAACCTGATCCGGCGCTCGGCCGAGCTGTCGGTGCGCGGCATCGAACTGATCAAGTTCAACGACTACATGCACTCGCTGTATGTGCCGACCAACCTGAACCTGATCCGCTTCAAGCCGCTGCGCGGTACCGGCCTGATCGTGTTCGAGCCGACCCTGGTGTTCGCCATCGTCGACAACTTCTTCGGCGGCGACGGGCGCTACCCGACCCGCATCGAGGGCCGCGAATTCACGGCCACCGAAATGCGGGTGATCCACCTGCTGCTGAAGCAGACCTTCGCCGACCTGCGCGAAGCGTGGGCACCGGTGATGGACGTCGACTTCGAGTACATCAACTCGGAGATCAACCCGCATTTCGCCAACATCGTGACCCCGCGCGAGTACGTGGTGGTGTGCCGCCTGCACGTCGAGCTCGACGGCGGCGGCGGTGACATCCACGTCACCCTGCCCTACTCGATGCTGGAACCGATCCGCGAACTGCTCGACGCCGGCATCCAGAGCGACCGCAACGACCGCGACGAGAGCTGGGGCAAGACCCTGCGCGAGCAGCTCAACATCGCCGAAGTCACCCTGTCCAGCGTACTGGCCAGCAAGCGCATGACCCTGCGCGACCTGACCCAGCTGAAGGTCGGCGACATCCTGCCGATCGAGCTGAGCCCGCAGGTGCCGCTGTGCGTGGAGAACATCCCTGTGTTCACCGGCGAGTTCGGCATCGCCAACGGCATGAACGCCGTGAAGATCACCGCTACCCATCCGCCGGGCACCCGCCCGCGCGTACCCGTCATCCAGGAAGACCCGCAATGAACGATATCGACGCCCTCGAACCGACCCCGGCCCAGTTCAGCAGCCTGCAGGCCGACGAGGCCAACGGTCCGGACCTGAACCTGGACGTGATCCTCGATGTGCCGGTGACCCTGTCGCTGGAAGTCGGTCGTGCCCGCCTGCCGATCCGCAACCTGCTGCAGCTCAACCAGGGTTCAGTGGTGGAACTGGAGCGCGGTGCCGGCGAATCGCTGGACGTGTTCGTCAACGGCACCCTGATCGCCCACGGCGAAGTGGTGGTGATCAATGACCGCTTCGGCGTGCGCCTGACCGACGTGGTCAGCCCGAGCGAGCGGATCCGGAGACTGCGTTGAGCCTGCTGGCCTCCACCTTGCTGGCGGTCGGCAAGACCGCAGCGCCGATCGGCCCGCAGGTCGGCCAGCACGCGGCCGCCGCACCCAGCCTGTTCGGTGCGGTGCTGGCGCTGCTGGCGGTGCTGGCGCTGGTGATCGGCCTGGGCTGGCTGCTCAAGCGCATGCCCGGCAGCGGCTTCCGCCCGGCCGAAGGCATGAAGCTGGTGGCCAGCCTCAGCGTCGGCGCCAAGGAGCGCGTGGTGGTGGTGGAGGTCAACGGCCAGCAATTGCTGCTGGGCGTCACTGCCGGCGGCATCAACACCCTGCATACCCTGCCCGAACCGTTGCCGCCACCGGCGCCGGTGCGCGTGCCGGATTTCAAGAACCTGCCGAATTTCGCCCAGCTGCTGCAGCAGCGGCTGCGCAAGGACCCCTGACATGCGTGTCACCCGTACCCGTGTTGCCACCCTGATGCCGTGGCTGCTGTTGCTTGCCCTGTGCCTGTTGCCGGTGCTGGCGTTCGCCGCGCCCGGCGCCCCGGCCACCCCGCTGCCGGACGTCAACGTCGGCAAGATCGGCGGCCAGCCGGTCAGCCTGCCGCTGCAGACCCTGCTGCTGATGACCGCGATCACCCTGATCCCGTCGATGCTGCTGGTGCTGACCTCGTTCACCCGCATCATCATCGTGCTGGGCCTGCTGCGCCAGGCACTGGGTACCGGCCAGACGCCGTCCAACCAGGTACTGCTGGGCCTGGCCCTGTTCCTCACCGCGATGGTGATGATGCCGACCTGGGACAAGGCGTGGAGCACGGGCATGGCGCCCTATCTCAACGGCGACATCGACTTCCAGACCGCCTGGACATTGACCACGCAGCCGCTGCGCGGGTTCATGCTGGCGCAGATCCGCGAGACCGACCTGATGACCTTCGCCGGCATCGCCGGGCACGGCACCTACGCCAGCCCCGATGCGATCCCGTTCCCGGTGCTGGTCGCTTCGTTCGTCACCAGCGAACTGAAGACCGCTTTCGAGATCGGCTTCCTGATCTTCATTCCGTTCGTGATCATCGATCTGGTCGTCGCCAGCGTGCTGATGTCCATGGGCATGATGATGCTGTCGCCGATGCTGGTGTCGGCACCGTTCAAGATCCTGCTGTTCGTGCTGGTGGATGGCTGGGTGCTGACCGTGGGCACGCTGGCGGCCAGCTTCAATCCTGCGTGACGCGATCCGGCGCGATTGAAAGACAGTCGAGCATGGCTCGACTCTATATAAGAAGGTGGAACCCGAATGTCTCCCGAACTTGCCTTGACCGAACTGCGTGGCGGCCTGATCACCGTGCTGTGGGTGGCCGGCCCGCTGCTGCTCACCGTACTGGTGGTGGGCGTGGTGGTCGGTGTCGTGCAGGCTGCAACCCAGCTCAATGAACCGACCATCGCCTTCGTCGCCAAGGCGGCGGCGCTGACCGCGGTGCTGTTCGCGCTGGGCAGCCTGCTGATCGGCCACCTGGTTGAATTCACCACGCTGCTGTTCCAGCGCATCCCACACCTGATCGGCTAGGGCACGCGCTTCGATGGACGCCGCGACACAGATGGCGGCCGACGGCCTGCAGGCCTTCGGCATGATCGGCACCGTGCTGTGGACCATGCTGCGCATCGGCGCGGTGGCCATGGCCATGCCCATGGTCGGCACGCGTGCGGTGCCGTCGCGGGTGCGCGTGGTACTGGCCGGCACCCTGGCCATTGCACTGGCGCCGCTGCTGCCACCGGTACCGGACTGGACCGGCTTCGACGCGGCTACGGTGCTGACCATCGCGCGCGAACTGGCCATCGGCGTTTCCATCGGTTTCATGCTGCGGCTGGTATTCGAAGCCGGTGCGATGGCCGGCGAACTGATCGCGCAGGGCACCGGCCTGGCCTTCGCGCAGATGAGCGACCCGCTGCGCGGTGGCACTTCGGGTGTGATCGGCCAGTGGTTCTACCTGCTGTTCGGCCTGCTGTTCTTCACCGCCAACGGCCACCTGGCGTTGATTTCGCTGCTGGTCGACAGCTACCGCGCACTGCCGATCGGCGCCCCGCTGCCGGACCCGCACGCCTTCTTCAGCATCGCCCCGACCTTCCTGCTGACCGTGCTGCGCGGCGCGCTGACGCTGGCCATTCCGCTCACCGTGGCGATGCTGGCGGTGAACCTGGCCTTCGGCGTACTGGCGCGTGCCGCCCCTGCGCTGAATCCGATCCAGCTGGGCCTGCCGGTCTCGCTGCTGCTGGGCCTGTTCCTGCTGGCCCTGCTGGCCGGGGAAATGGGGCCGCCGGTACAGCGCCTGTTCGACGCCGCCTTCCAGGCTGCGGACGCGGTCACACACTGACCCGATCATCACGTTCTACTGCTTGCCATGCAATTGTTTCTGTAGAGCCGAGCCCATGCTCGGCTGCCGCTCCTGCCGAAGGCAGCCGAGCATGGGCTCGGCTCTACAGAGGCGCAATTTCACGTATTGCCGCTTGAAGTCCCCCCCGGTCTGCGCGTTAGAGTGAATGCGCGGCAACCGGGGGGATGCCGCACATGGCCGGCGTCGTGCGTCGGCCTGCCTCATGCATGCCCCACCGTGGTTTCCGTCGACAGGCAGGTCCGGGAGACTGACGAATGCTGGTAGGCACGTACAACCCGTGGCTGGTGGCGATCTCGCTGCTGGTCGCCGTGATGGCTTCATACACCGCGCTGGCGATGGCCGGGCGCACGGTGACCGCCCCGGGCAGGGGCGCGGCCTGGTGGTGGCGGCTGGGCGGCGGCTTCGCCATGGGCCTGGGCATCTGGTCGATGCATTTCATCGGCATGCTGGCTTTCGACCTGCCCATTCCATTGGGCTACGACCTTCCCATCACCCTGCTCTCGCTTGCGCTTGCCATCGCCTCATCGGTGTTCGCGCTGTGGCTGGTCTCGCTGCGCACCCTGCCCCACCCGCGATTGGCGGTCGGCGCCCTGCTGATGGGCACCGGCATCGCCGGCATGCATTACGTTGGCATGGCTGCAATGCGCATGCAGCCGGGCATCGACTACGACCCGGGTTGGCTGCTGTTCTCGCTGATGGTGGCGGTGGCTGCCTCCTGGACCGCGCTGTACGTGGCGTTCCGGCTGCGCGCCCAGCGCACCCGCATCGGTGATCGACTGGCGGCGGCGGGCCTGCTCGGCCTGGCCATCGTCGGCATGCATTACACCGGCATGGCCGCTGCGCGCTTCCCGGAAGGCAGCGTCTGCGGCGCGGCGGTCGGCGATGGCCTGCAGAACGAGTGGCTGGCGATGCTGGTGGTAGTGCTGACCGTGGCGATCCTGGCCGTGGTGCTGGTGGTCTCATGGCTGGACCAGCGCGTGGAAGCGCAACTGCTGCGGCTGCGCAATTCGATGCTGAGCACCTCGTTGACCGACGCGCAGCAGGAACTGACCCAGGCCGCGCTGCACGATCCTCTCACCCGCCTGCCCAACCGCCTGCTGCTGCAGCGGCGCATCGTGCAGGCACTGGCCGAGGCCGAACAGGGCGGCAACCGCTTCGCGGTGATGTTCATGGACCTGGACGGCTTCAAGCAGGTCAATGATGCCTATGGCCATCAGGCCGGTGATGCGCTGCTGGTGGCGGTGGCCGAACGCACCCGCCAGCTGCTGCGCCCGCACGATATGCTGGCACGGCTGGGCGGCGACGAGTTCGTGCTGGTGGTGCGCATCGAGCACGACGAGGACCTGCCGACCCTGGCCCGGCGCATCCTGCAGGCGGTGGGCAGCGGCCCGTTGCTGCCGGACAACGAACTGCAGGTGACCGCCAGCATCGGCGTGGCGATCTGCCCGGACCACGCCGCCAGCGAGCGCCAGTTGATGGCCTTCGCCGACGCGGCGATGTACCAGGCCAAGGAGTCCGGTCGCAACGCCTTCGTGCTGTTCGCCGACTGGATGAACGACAGTGCCGAGCAGCAGTTCCGGCTGCTGGCCGACCTGCGCCGCGCCATCGGCAGCGAGCAGCTGTTCCTGCACTATCAGCCGAAGATCCGCGTGGCCACGCAGAAGGTGGCCGGCGCCGAAGCGCTGATCCGCTGGCGCCATCCGGAACACGGCCTGATTCCCCCCGACCGCTTCATCCGCCTGGCCGAGCGCAGCGGTGCGATCAACGAGATCGGGCGCTGGGCGCTGGACCAGGCCTGCCAGCAGCTGCGGCGCTGGCACGACACCGGGCATGAAAGCTGGTCGATGTCGGTGAACCTGTCGCCGGTGCAGTTCAGTTCGCCGCACCTGCTGCAGGATGTGCGCGAGGTGATCGAGCGCCATGGCATTGCCCCGCGCCACCTGGTGCTGGAGATCACTGAAAGCACCGTCATGCGCGATACCGATACCAGTCTTCGCCTGCTGCAGGCGCTGTCGGCGCTGGGCGTGGGCATCTCCATCGATGATTTCGGAACCGGCTATTCCAGCCTGCTGTACCTGAAGCGGCTGCCGGCCACCGAGATCAAGATCGACCATGCGTTCGTGCGCGACCTGGAACACAGTGCCGAAGACGTGGTGATCGTCTCGGCGATCGTGGCGCTGGGCCATGCGCTGGACATGGACATCGTCGCCGAGGGCGTGGAGACCGCCGCGCAGCGCGCCTACCTGGAACGCCTGGGCTGCGACTTCCTGCAGGGATACCTGCTGGGCCGCCCGGTGGATGCGGCGCGCTTCATGCAGCTGCACGACCTGCCCCGGCCGCGGGTGGAACTGGCACAGAGCCCGCCGCCGCAATACCCGCCCGGCTGACACCGGGCCACGCGCGCCCGCCATCACGGAACGATTCCTGCGGCACTCTCCTGTAGAGCCGAGCTCATGCCCGGCTGTGCTTCGCGCCTGGCCCCAACCGTAGCCGAGCGTGGGCTCGGCTCTACAGAACGGGCCGTCGGTAGATCCACGCCAGGCGTGGAACGGTTCTTGCACGCACCCCGGCACCCCCTGCCGCAGTGCCCGTGATGTCCGAGAACGAATCCGCCGGCGAAAAGACCGAACAACCCACCGAAAAACGCCTGCGCGACGCCCGTGAACAGGGCAACCTGCCGCGCTCGCGCGAACTTGGCACCGCCGCCGTGTTCGGCGCCGGCGTGCTGGCGGTGATGGCCATGAGCGGCTCGATCGGCCGTGGCGCCACGGCCTGGATGAAGCACGCGCTCAGCCCCGAACAGAGCCTGCGGCAGAACCCGAAGGAACTGTTCGGCCACTTCGGCGACCTGCTGCTGCAGTTCATGCTGGTGATCGCACCGCTGGTGCTGGTCTGCCTGCTGGCCAGCTTCGTCGCCCCGCTGGTGATGGGCGGCCTGCGCTGGTCGCAGAAGGCGTTGCTGCCCGACATCAACCGCATGAACCCGATGAGCGGGCTCAAGCGCCTGTATGGCCCGGAGGCGATTGCCGAATTCACCAAATCGCTGCTGCGCGTGGCCTTCGTCGGCGTCGCCGCCGGGCTGGTGGTCTGGACCGGCTTCGACACCCTGCGCGGGCTGATCCACCACCCGCTGGAAACCGCCATCACCGATGGCCTGGGCTTCACCCTGCGCCTGCTGCTGGCCACCGCCGGCGCGATGCTGGTGCTGGCCGCCATCGATGCGCCGTACCAGCGCTGGAACTGGATGCGCAAGCTGAAGATGACCCGCGAGGAACTGCGCCGGGAAATGAAGGAAAGCGAGGGCAGCCCCGAGGTGAAGGGCCGCATCCGCCAGCTGCAGCAGCAGATGGCCAACCGCCGGATGATGGAGGCGGTGCCCACTGCCGACGTGGTGGTGGTCAACCCCACCCACTACGCGGTGGCCCTGAAGTACGAGGGCGGCGCCATGAATGCCCCCACCGTGGTCGCGCTGGGCGTGGACGAAACCGCCCTGCGCATCCGTGAAGTGGCCGACGGCAACAAGGTGGCGATCGTCTCCGCCCCGCCTTTGGCACGCGCCTTGTATCGGGAAGGCCAACTCGGAAAGGAAATCCCCGTGAGACTGTATTCGGCCGTCGCCCAGGTCCTGTCCTACGTCTACCAGCTGCGCGCCTGGCGCACTGGCCCGATGCCGGACGCCCCGCACATCCAGGTGGATGAATTCGGCAAGGGAGGCCGCCCGTGAGCGCCCAGCCCTCCGCCGGTTTCAACACCCGCCGCGCCCTGGAAATGATCCGCCAGGGCCTTGGCGCGCCGCTGATCGTGCTGGCCCTGCTGGCCATGGTCGTGGTGCCGCTGGCCGCGCCGGTGCTCGATGCGCTGTTCACCTTCAACATCGCCATCTCGCTGATGGTGCTGCTGGCGGTGGTCTACGTGAAGCGCCCGCTGGACTTCACCATCTTCCCGATCGTGCTGCTGATCACCACCATGCTGCGGCTGGCGCTGAACGTGGCCTCCACCCGCGTGATCCTGCTGAACGGCCAGAACGGCCATGATGCCGCGGGCAAGGTCATCGCCGCCTTCGGCGAATTCGTGATCGGCGGCAACTATGCGGTCGGCATCGTGGTGTTCGCGATCCTGACCATCATCAATTTCGTGGTCATTACCAAGGGTGCGGGCCGCGTTTCGGAAGTGACCGCGCGCTTCATCCTGGACGCGATGCCCGGCAAGCAGATGGCGATCGACGCCGACCTCAACGCCGGTTTGCTGACGCGTGAAGAAGCCAAGCTGCGCCGCGAGGAAGTGCGTGAGGAAGCCGACTTCTACGGTGCGATGGACGGCGCCAGCAAGTTCATCCGCGGCGATGCCATTGCCGGCATCCTGATCCTGTTCATCAACATGCTCGGCGGCCTGGCCGTGGGCGTGCTGCAGCATGGCATGCCGTTCGGCGAAGCCGCCGCCACCTACACCCTGCTGTCGATCGGTGACGGCCTGGTAGCGCAGCTGCCGGCCCTGCTGGTCTCCAGCGCCGTGGCCATGCTGGTTACCCGCGCCTCGCGCTCGCAGGACATGGCCCAGGCCATGACCGGCCAGGTGTTCGGCCAGTACCGTGCGCTGGCGATCACCGCCGGCATCATCGGCGTGGTCGGCCTGGTGCCGGGCATGCCCAACGTCGCTTTCCTGACGCTGGCCGCGATCCTCGGCTTCATCGCCTGGAAGCTGTACCGCAAGGGCAAGGCGCCGGCTGCCGATGCGGCAGGCGGTGGCACCGATGCCGCCGCACTCAACGCACTCGGCCGCCCGGCCGCACCGGCACCGACTGCCGAACTGAGCTGGGACGAACTGCGCCCGGTCGATCCGCTGGGCCTGGAGGTCGGCTACCGGCTGATCCCGCTGGTGGACAGCAACCAGGGCGGCGAACTGATGGCGCGCATCAAGGGCGTGCGCCGCAAGCTGACCCAGGATGTCGGCTTCCTGATCCCGTCGGTGCACATCCGCGACAACCTGGAACTGCCGGCCAACGGCTACCGCGTGCTGGTGCACGGCGTGCCGGTGGCCACCGCCGAGATCCACCCCGACCGCGAGCTGGCGCTGGACCCGGGCAGCGCGCTCGGCGCGCTGGAAGGCATCGCCGGCAAGGACCCCGCATTCGGCCTGGACGCCACCTGGATCCAGCCGCACCAGCGCGCCCAGGCCGAAACGCTGGGCTACACCGTGGTCGATCCGGCCACCGTGGTCGCCACCCATCTGTCGCACCTGATCCGTGAGCACGCGCCGGAACTGCTCGGCCACGAAGAAGTGCAGCACCTGCTGGCCAACCTGGCCAAGAGCGCGCCCAAGCTCGTCGAAGATCTGACGCCGAAGGCGTTGCCGCTGTCGGCGGTGGTGCGCGTGCTGCAGAACCTGCTGGTCGAGCGCATTCCGATCCGCCAGCTGCGCAAGATCGCGGAGGCACTGGTCGAACATGCGCCCAGCAGCCAGGACCCGGCCGTGCTGACCGCCGCTGTTCGCACCGCACTGGGCCGCTTCATCGTGCAGGAGATCGCCGGAATGTCGGCGGAGCTGCCGGTATTCACCCTCAACCCGCAATTGGAACGTGTCTTGCAGGAGTCCACGCAGGGCAACGGCGCCGCGCTGGAACCCGGACTCGCTGAGCGACTGCACCAGAGCCTGGCCGAATGTGTCAGCAAGCAGGAAGCCCGCAACGAGCCCGCGGTCGTGCTGGTACCTGGCCCGGTGCGCGCCGCGCTGGCCCGCCTGGTCCGCCACAGCGTTCCGTCGCTGTCGGTCCTGGCCTACAGCGAGGTGCCGGAGGACAAGCGCCTGAAGCTGGTCGGAACGATCAGCTGACGCCGCCCTGCGATGCGCCAGAAAACAGACACCACTTTCGAACCAACGCAACAGACAGATACCAAGGGGAACCCGCACCGTGCAGACCACCGACCACCCGAGTTCTCCGACCGCCACCCCGCCGTCTTCGCCCCGTGACCACAGCATGAAAATCAAACGATTCGTCGCCGCCGACATGCGCTCGGCCATGAACCTGGTGCGCAAGGAACATGGTCCTGACGCCGTGATCCTGTCCAACCGCCGGATCGAGGAAGGCATCGAGATCGTCGCCGCCGCCAACTACGACGAGAGCGCCGTGCAGCGTGCACTGGAAGCCTCGCGCCGTGACGTCGCACCGCCGCCGGCACCCAAGCCGCGCACCGCCGCCGACGCGGTGATCGCCGCCGTCACCCGCCGCCGCAGCAGCACCTCGGCGCCGGAACCGGTCGCGGCCACCACCTCGGCAGTGGCCGCCCTCGCCCGCGCCGCCGTCGGTGCCACCGGCCGCACCCTGGACAGCGCCGACGAGATCGTGCCGACCCGGGGCAGCACCGGCTTCGCCGCCACCCTGGCCCGCGCCGCCGTCAACGAACCGGCACCGCCGGACCAGATCTTCGCCCCGTTCGCCGAGGCCATCGTTGCACCGGCCGCCACCGTGCCGGCCAACCGCGCGCGCTTCCAGATCGACCCGCCGCACGAGGCGCATCACGAAAGCGTGGCCCCGGCCGTGCTGCCGCCGCCGCTGCCGACCGCTGCCGTGATCGACGCGCAGCCCGGGATCGCCGCCAGCGAACCGGCAGCGGTCGAAGCCGCTATCGAGGCCAGCCCGGCCCCCATGCTGGCCCCGGCACCGACGCTGACCGTGGTTGCCCAGGACGACGCCGAGATCCGCCAGCTGCGCCAGGAAGTGGCCGGCATGCGCCAGGTGATCGAGCGCGAGATGAACCGCTTCACCGATGAGCGCCTGCGTGGCAGCCCGGTGCGCGCCACCGCGCTGGACCTGATGGACGAGTACGGTTTCGACGCCGGGCTGGCCCGCGACGTGGCCATGCAGATCCCGCTGGAAACCGAAGCCCATCGTGGCCGCGGCCTGATGCTGGGGCTGATCTCGCGCAAGCTGCCGATCGCCCCGGTCGACCCGCTGGAAGAAGGCGGCGTGATCGCGCTGGTCGGCCCGACCGGCGCCGGCAAGACCACCACCATCGCCAAGCTGGCCTCGCGCTTCGCCGAGAAGCACGCCCCGCGTGACGTCGCCCTGGTCACCACCGACACCACCCGCATCGGCGCCCGTGAACAGCTGTATGGCTACGGCCGCCAGCTCGGCATCGCCGTGCACGAGGCCAACAGCGGCACCGACCTGGACCAGCTGCTGGAACGCCTGAAGGACTACAAGCTGGTGCTGATCGATACCGCCGGCCTGGGCCCGCGCGACCGTGCCCTGGCCGCCCAGCTGCAGTGGCTGCGCGCCGCGCGCCAGGTGCGCACCCTGCTGGTGCTGCCGGCCAACACCAGCTTCGGCGACATGGACGAGGTGGTGCGCCGCTTCGGTGCGGCCAACCTGCAGGGCCTGGTGCTGAGCAAGCTGGACGAGACCGGCCGCTTCGGCAACGCCCTGTCGGTGGCCGTGGACCACGCCCTGCCGATCACCTGGGTGACCGATGGCCAGGACGTCCCGGAGGACCTGCACCGGGCCAGTGCAGCCAATCTTGTACTTCGCCTTGAAGATTTGCGCCGAGCGGCCGATATGCCCTGCAACCCGGAGTTGAACCATGCCGTCGCGTGAGTACGCCAAGCTGACCAAGACCTTCCCGCTGTCGGCCACCCGCAGCGAGCCGCTCGGCCCTGTGCGCACCATCGCGGTGACCGGCGGCAAGGGCGGCGTGGGCAAGACGAATGTGTCCGCCAACCTGGCGGTGGCGCTGGCCGGCATGGGCAAGCGCACGCTGCTGCTGGACGCCGACCTGGGCCTGGCCAACATCGACGTGATCCTGGGCTTGAACCCCACCTTTACGCTGGCCGACCTGGTGGCCGGCCGCTGCTCGCTGGACGACGTCATCGTCGAAGGCCCGAACGGCGTGCTGGTGGTCCCGGCCGCTTCCGGCCGCCGGCACATGGCCGAGCTGGCCCCGGCCGAGCATGTCGGCCTGGTCAACGTGTTCTCCGAACTGGAACGCGAGCTGGACATCATGGTGGTCGATACCGCCGCCGGCATCACCGACGGCGTGCTGACCTTCTGCCAGGCCGCGCAGGACACCGTGGTGGTGGTCTGTGACGAACCGGCCTCGATCACCGACGCCTACGCACTGATCAAGGTGCTGTCGCGCGAGCGCGGCGTGGACCGCGTCCAGGTGGTGGCCAACATGGTGCGCGACCCGAACGAGGGCCGCGTGCTGTACGAGAAGCTGACCCGCGTCTGCGAGAAGTTCCTCGCCGATGTCTCGCTGAACTACCTGGGCTGCGTGCCGCAGGATGACTGGCTGCGCCTGTCGGTGCAGCGCCAGCAGCCGGTGGTGAAGGCCTATCCGTCCAGCCCGTCGGCGCTGGCGATCACCGAGATCGCACGCCGCACCGCGCGCTGGCAGGCACCGACCGAACCGCGCGGTGGCGTCGAGTTCTTCCTCGAACGCATCCTCAAGCAGCGTGGGGTGGCCGCATGAAAGGCGCAGCCCACCAGTACAGGGAAGTCCAGCGCTCGGCGGCCAACGAGGTCATCGCCCAGCATTCGGACCTGGTGCGACGCATCGCCCACCACCTGGCCGCGCGCCTGCCGGCCAGCGTCGAAGTCGATGATCTGATCCAGGCCGGCATGATGGGCCTGATCGAAGCCTCGCGCAGCTACGACGCCGACCAGGGCGCCTCGTTCGAGACCTATGCCTCGATCCGCATCCGCGGCTCGATGATCGACGAGATCCGCCGTGGCGACTGGGTGCCGCGCTCGGTGCACCGCCGTGCACGCGACGCCGCCGCCACCATCCGCCGCCTGGAACAGAGCACGGGCCGTGCCGCCAGCGCCACCGAAGTGGCCGCCGCGATGGAGATGCCGCTGCCGGAATACCTGCGCCTGATGGAAGACGCCGCACGTGGCCAGGTGCTGAGCCTGGAGTCGCGCATCGAAGACCAGGGCGAACTGGATACCGTCGCCCAGGGCGGCCCGACTCCACAACAGGTGCTGGAGCGCGGCGAGTTCGGCCGTGAGCTGGGCAAGGCCATCGGCCACCTGCCCGAGCGCGAACAGCTGGTGCTCTCGCTGTACTACGAGCAGGAGCTGAACCTGAAGGAGATCGGCGCGGTGCTCGGCGTGAGCGAGTCGCGGGTCTGCCAGATCCATGGCCAGGCCGTGCTGCGCCTGCGCGGCCGCCTGAAGATTTTCGAGGCCGTCGACGCCGGCCTGGAAGAATGAACATCCCCGAGGCGACTGCCCCCGGCCGCCCGGAATGAACAACAAAGGAACTCTGCTTTGAACAAGAACATGCGCATCCTCATCGTCGACGACTTCTCGACCATGCGTCGAATCGTCAAGAACCTGCTGGGCGATCTGGGCTTCACCAACACCGCCGAAGCCGAGGACGGGCATGCCGCGCTGTCGCTGCTGCAGAGCCAGCCCTTCGATTTCGTCGTCACCGACTGGAACATGCCGGTGATGACCGGCATCGAACTGCTCAAGGCGATCCGTGCCGACGCCAAGCTGAAGACCCTGCCCGTGCTGATGGTCACCGCCGAAGCCAAGCGCGAGCAGATCATCGAAGCGGCCCAGAACGGCGTGAACGGCTACATCATCAAGCCGTTCACCGCGCAGACGCTGGAAGAGAAGCTGGGCAAGATCTTCGAACGCCTGGCGGCCAGCGCCTGATGGATACCACGGTCGACAAGAACGCCCTCGCCCTGCGCCTGCAGGAAGCCCTGGATGCCCTGGAGTCCGGTGACGAAGCCGCCTGGCGGCAACGCATCGACGGACTGGTCGCGCTGCGCACGCAGCCGATGATGAGCGGCCTCTCGCGGCTGGCCCGCGAGCTGGGGCAGGCCCTGGGCGAACTGCCGACCGTGCCCAGCGAGGCCGGCGAACTGGACGATGCGTGCGCACGCCTGGACCACGTGGTGGCGATGACCGAACAGGCCACCCACCGCACCCTGGACCTGGCCGAGGAATGCCGCAGCCTGACCGAGCAGCTGCGCGCCGAAGGCCTGCAGCCAGGCCAGGACGCGCAGCTGGAGCGCATCCGCCACAACCTGACCGAGATCGCCCTGACCCAGAGCTACCAGGACCTGACCGGGCAGATCATCCGTCGCGTGGTCGGCATCGTCCGCCGCGTGCATGAAGGCTTCGGCGCGCTCGGCCTGCCGCCGGAACAGCATCGCACCGACCCGGAACTGGCCGGGCCGGCACTGAAGGGACTGGACCGCCACGCGGTCTCGCAGAACGACGCCGACGACCTGTTGTCGGATCTGGGGCTGTAAGCATGAGCGCGGTATCCGACGACATCACTGCCGATTTCATCATCGAGGCACAGGAAATCCTGGATCGCCTCGGCGAACAGCTGGTGTCGCTGGAGCAGGCACCGCAGGACACCGAACAGCTCAACGCGGTGTTCCGGGGCTACCACACGCTCAAGGGCGGCGCGGGTTTCCTCGGTGTCACCGCCATGGTCGAGCTGTGCCACGCCGCTGAAGAGGCGCTGGGCGCTGCACGTGCCGGCCAGGCCGTGCTGCAGGCCCATCACTTCGACGCCGCCCAGCAATCGCTGGACTACCTGCAGTCGATGCTCGATGCCGTGTCTTCCGGCACCGAGCCGGGCTATGCACCGCCGGACCTGATCGCCCAGTTCGACGTGCATGGCGGTGCAGCAGCGCCTGCCGCCGCTGCCGCCGCACCGGCGGCCGGTGCCGGCGACCTGATCACCGACGACGAGTTCGAGGCGCTGCTCGACCAGCTGCACGGTGGCAACGCACCGACTGCGGTGGCGCCGGCAAAGAAGGCCGACGACGGCCTGATCAGCGAAGATGAGTTCGAAGCCCTGCTCGACCAGCTGCACGGTGGCGCCGCACCCGGCGCCAGGCCCGCGGCTGCGGTGGCGCCGGCACCGATCGCCGCCCCGCGCCCGGCCGCCGCACCGGCACCGGTGGCCAAGCCGGCCGCCAAGCCGCTGGCCGAAGCCGAACACACCGTGCGCGTGGACACCAAGCGCCTGGATGCGATCGTCAACCTGATCGGCGAACTGGTGCTGTCGCGCAACCGGCTCAAGACCCTGCGTGCGCGCCTGCGCGACGAGGAGCTGGACCGCGCCGTGTCCACCCTGGACATCGCCACCGCGCGCCTGCAGTCGGCGGTGATGCGCACCCGCATGCAGCCGGTGGGCAAGGTATTCTCGCGCTTCCCCAAGGTCGCCCGCGACGTCGCCCGCTCGCTGAAGAAGGAAGTGGACCTGGAGCTGATCGGCGCCGAGACCGAGCTCGACCGCAACCTGGTCGAAGCGCTGGCCGACCCTCTGGTGCACCTGGTCCGCAACGCCATCGACCATGGCGTGGAAATGCCCGACCTGCGCGAAGCGCAGGGCAAGCCGCGGATGGGCCATGTGCGGTTGTCGGCGCAGCAGGAAGGTGACTACGTCAGCATCGAGGTGCAGGACGATGGCGCCGGCATCGATCCGGAAAAGCTGCGCGCGAAGGCACGCGAGAAGGGCCTGATCGATCCGGAAGCCGCCGCCCGCCTGAGCAGCGAGGAGTGCCTGCACCTGGTGTTCCTGCCCGGCTTCTCGACCAAGCAGCAGGTCACGGATATTTCCGGACGCGGCGTCGGCATGGACGTGGTGCAGTCGCGCATCCGCGAACTCAGCGGGCAGATCCAGATCCAGTCGGAGCTGGGCCGCGGCAGCCGCTTCCTGATCCGCGTGCCGCTGACCCTGGCGATCCTGCCGACCCTGCTGGTGCAGGCCGGCGAGGACGTCTATGCGCTGCCGCTGGCGCGCGTGATGGAGGTACTGCACGCGCCGCGCACCTCGCTGGGCTGGTTCGATGGCCGTGCCGTGCTCGACCGCCGTTCGCACACGCTGCCGCTGGTCGATCTGCGGCAGTGGCTGGATGTGACGCCGGCCGCATCGACCCTGCTGACCATCGTGGTGCTGCAGGCCGGCGAAGCGCGCTTCGGCCTGGTCGTGGACCAGGTCCGTGGGCGCGAGGAAGTGGTCATCAAGCCACTGCCGAAGGCCCTGCGCGGCCTGCGCGGTTACGCCGGTGCAACCTTGATCGGCGATGGTCGCATGGCGCTGATCCTGGATGTGGATGGCCTGCGCAGCCCGCACGACTGACCCGCTTGCTGAACCCGTAAAACCGTGAAGTCGCACCAGTAGCCCGTACCGGTGTCTCAAGTCCCATTCATACAAGCCGATACCGGATCCATGGATAGACTCAGCCTCATTGGACTCTTTCTCGCCCTGGCCTCGCTGGTCGGTGGCAGCATCCTCAAGGGCGCCGGCCTGGCGTCGTTGTGGTCGCCTGCGGCGTTCGTGATCGTCATCGTCGGCACCGTTGCCGCGATCCTGCTGCACACCTCGCCGGCGGTGTTCAAGCATGCGTTCAAGATCGTGCGCTGGGTCGTGCGCCCGCCGCACAGCGATCGCCGCGAACTGATCCAGCAGATCGTCGAGTGGAGCAACATCGCCCGCCGCCAGGGCCTGCTCGGCCTGGAATCGCAGGTGGAATCGCAGCAGGACCCGTTCCTGCGCAAGGGCCTGCAGCTGCTGGTGGACGGTGTCGAGCCCGAATCGATGCGGCACATGCTGGAAATCGAACTGGGCAGCCAGGAACACCAGGACCAGGCCGGCGCCAAGGTGTTCGAAGCGATGGGCATCTACGCACCGACGCTCGGCATCATCGGCGCCGTGCTGGGCCTGATCGCGGTGATGAAGAACCTGGCCGACCCGAGCAAGCTCGGCCACGGCATCGCTGCGGCGTTCACCGCCACGATCTACGGCATCGCCTCGGCCAACCTGCTGTTCCTGCCGATCGCCGCCAAGCTCAAGAGCGTGATCTCGCACAACACGCGCGACCGCGAAATGGTCATCGAAGGCCTGATCTCGATCGCCCAGGGCGAGAACCCGCGCAACATCGAAACCAACCTCTCCGGCTTCCTGCACTGACATGGCCCGCCGCAAGCACCACGAAGAGCACGCCAACCACGAAGCATGGGCGATCCCCTATGCCGACCTGATGACGCTGCTGCTCGCCTTCTTCGTGGTCATGTACGCGATCTCGTCGGTGAACGAGGGCAAGTACCGGATCATGGCCGACGCGCTCACCGATGCCTTCGGTGGCGCGCCGCGCACGATCAATCCGGTGCAGGTGGGCAACAAGCAGGTGCAGGGTGGCGGCTGGGACAGCCCGTCGGTGATCAAGTCCGGCACCAAGATCGGACCGTCCGCGCCGGCGCCCTCGCACGACCCGACGCTGCTGCCGTCGATGGCCTCGCAGATGCGCATGCCGGTGTCGGTGCACAACCAGGAGCAGATCGCCCGTGCCGAGCGCCAGCTCAACACGATTGCCGACCGCCTCACCGCCGCCCTGGCGCCGCTGATCGACCGCGGCATGATCAGCGTGCGCCGCACGGAACTGTGGATCGAGGTCGAGATCAACAGCGACATCCTGTTCCCCACCGGCTCGGCCGCACTGGACGTACATGCGCGGCAGACCCTGGCCAGCCTGGCCGAGGTGCTGCGCGACGTGCCCAACAGCGTGCGCGTGGAAGGCCACACCGACAACGTGCCGATCGCTACCGCCACCTTCCCGTCGAACTGGGAGCTGTCGGCCGGACGCGCCGCCAGCGTGGTGCATCTGTTCGCCGACCAGGGCGTGCAGCCGTCGCGGCTGGCGATGGTCGGCTATGGCCAGTTCCGCCCGCGCGAAGAGAACGACAGCGCACAGGGCCGCAACCGCAACCGCCGGGTGATGGTCATCATCCTGGCCGACACCTCGCATTCGGTGGACCCGCTCGGCCAGCGCCTGAACGCAGCCACCGGCGCCACCGGCAGCACCGTCACCGAACAGGCCGCCGCAACGCCGGCCAGCGCCCCCACCTCCCCCATCGCACCGGTGACGTTGCCACCGGTGCCGGCTGGCAGCCGCGTCGGCGCCGCCGTTCCCCCGGCAATGAAGGAGTAATCCGATGCGCATCTGGGCAGTCGCCAACCAGAAGGGCGGAGTCGGCAAGACCACCACCACCCTCGCCCTCGGCCGCGGCCTGGCCGCGCTCGGCCATCGCGTGCTGCTGATCGACCTCGATCCGCATGCTTCGCTCAGCCGCGCCTTCGGCGTGCCGGTGGACCCGCCGCCGGCCGGCGTGCTGGAGCTGTTCGGCGCACCGCCGGCGGACCTGTCCGGCCTGTGCCATGCCAGCAACATCCAGGGCCTGGACTACGTCTGCGCGCAGTCCGCGCTGGCCACGCTTGAACGCCGTAGCGCCAACCAACCCGGCCTCGGCCTGGCCCTGCAGAACGCGCTGGCGCGCCACCAGGGCCAGCACGATTACATCCTGCTGGACTGCGCACCGACGCTCGGCCTGCTGATGATCAACGCACTGGCTGCCGCCGATCGCCTGATCATTCCGACCCAGGCCGAGCCGCTGGCGCTGCACGGCCTGGATGGCATGGTCCGCACCGGCGAGATGGTCGAGCGTTCGCGCCGCCGGCCGCTGCCGATCTCGATCCTGCCAACCCTGTTCGACCGCCGCACCCGCGCCGGCAACGAGTCGCTGCGCACCATGCAGGACCGCCATGGCAGCCGCGTCTGGGAAGACGCGATTCCGATCGACACCCGCATCAGCAACGCCGCCGGGCTGACCCTGCCGAGCGTCGGCGAAGACTACCCGGGGCGTGGCCTGGCTGCCTACCGGCGCGCCTTGAACTGGATCCTCGGCGAGGATGCCCGCGCCCTGGAGCAGGCCGCATGAACAGCACCGGCATCCTCGACGACTACCTGGACGAACTGCTGGGCGAGGCGATCGCCCCGGCCGCCGCTCCCCTCCCCGCGCCGATCAGCACCGCCCCGGCCACGGCCACCGAAGCCGCCGCCGAACGCGAACCCACCTGGGATGACCTGCCGGCCGAGGTGATCTACGAAACCGAAACCGAGAGCGTTGCCGCTGCCCCTGCCGTGGACAATGCCGCACTGGAAGCCGCTTTCGATGCTGCGTCCGCGCCCGTCAGCGTGATCGATGCCGAACGCGAACCCACGTGGGACGACCTGCCCGCTGAAGTGGTCAACGAAACGGATGCCGTCGTCGCGGCCCCGGCCGAGGATGAGGCTGCACTGGAGGCCGCCTTCGAGGCCGCCGCCGCGCCGGCCAGCGCCGGGTCCACCGAACGCGAGCCGACCTGGGATGACCTGCCCGACGAGGTCATCCACGAAACCGCGCCGGCACCCGCTGCGGCCGCTGCGAACACCGGCCCGGAACCGACCTGGGACGATCTGCCGGACGAAGTGATCTACGAGACCGACCCGGCGGACAGCCATCGTCTCGCCCACACCGACAGCCCCGGCCTGCAGGCCGCCTTCGAGGCAGCCGCTGGTGGCGAAGACGTGCCTGCACCCCCGCCCGCCGTGGTCGCAGCGCCGGTGCCCCCCCCGGCGACACGCCCTGCACCGGCCCCGGCCGCACGCGCCGGCACGCCGCCGCCGCGCGTCGCCGTCGATGCACCCGCAGGCAACCGCCCCGGCACCTGGCAGGAGCTGCAGGCGCAGGCCCACCAACCGGCCCGCAGCCCGCATCCGCAGAACCGTCGTGCCGGTGAACGCACCTCGCGCTGGCTGCGCCTGCGCTGTGGCACCCAGGCCTATGCGCTGGAACTACTGAAGGTCCAGGAGGTCGTGCTGCCGGTGCCGCTGCTGCCGTTGCGCGGCACCGCTGCCGCCATGCTCGGCATCATGAACCTGCGCGGCCAGGTGGTTCCGGTGATGGATCTGGGCCTGCACCTGGGCGCGGCTGCCGCCGAGGACGACGCCCAGACCCGCATCGTGGTGCTGGAAGAAGACGGCGAGACCATCGGCCTGCGCGTGTCGGCGGTGGAAGATGTCGCCAACCTCACCGATTCGCAGATCGAACCTCCCGATACCGCACGCATCTGCCAGATTTCCAACGACCTGTTCCGCGGCGTGGCCCGCGTCAGCCAGCGCCCGATGATCCTGCTGGACGCCACACGGCTGTTGAGCTGACCCCCAAAAAGGGGACGGAGGGGATTAAGTCGCAAGTGGCTCGGCGCTTGGCGCCGAAGCGGTGCCTGTCGGGGACGCAAGGAGTTGATCCGTTGGATCAACACCTTGCGTCCCCACTGCGCGGTCGCCGTTGCCGAGGGGCCCGCGGCAGAGCCAAGTCGCTTGCGACTTAATCCCCTCCGTCCCCTTTTCAACAGCGACCGCATCGACGCACCGCGTCGATTCTTCTAAAGAACCCCACCGGGATGCCGTTATGGATCACGGAACCGTTTGTCCGGAGCAACGATGAGCACTGTCGAACTGGGTGGGGATCTCGGCATCGAGAGCACTACCGAGCTCAAGAACCGCCTTGCCCCCCTGGTGGAGCAGGCAGGCGAGCTGACCCTGGATGCCAGCCAGGTCGCCCGCATCCACACGGCCGCCGTGCAGGTGCTGTGTGCGTTCGTGCAGGCCCGCCGCGAGGCAGGCCTGGGCACCGGCTTCCACGGTTGCACTGCAACCTTCCGTGACGCCGCGCGCCTGCTGGGCGTCACCCAGGCCCTCGGCCTGGACGTAACCCATGACAACCTGAAATCTGTGGAGAACGCTGCATGAGCGCACGTATCTTGGTGGTGGACGATTCGGCGTCGATGCGCCAGATGGTGTCCTTCGCCCTCACCTCGGCCGGTTTTGCCGTCGAAGAAGCTGAAGACGGCGCGGTCGCGCTCGGTCGCGCCAAGGGCCAGCGCTTCAATGCGGTGGTTACCGACGTCAACATGCCGAACATGGATGGCATCGCGCTGATCCGCGAACTGCGCCAGCTGCCGGACTACAAGTTCACCCCGCTGCTGATGCTGACCACCGAATCTGCCGCCGACAAGAAGTCCGAAGGCAAGGCCGCTGGCGCTACGGGTTGGCTGGTCAAGCCGTTCAATCCCGAACAGCTGGTCGCCACCGTGCAGAAAGTGCTGGGCTGATCGCCCGGCACCGCTCCCCCTCTTCGCTTCCGGACCACCACTGCCATGAGCATGGACCTGCAACGCTTCCACGCCACCTTCTTCGAGGAGAGCCGCGAAGGCCTCGACGCGATGGAGGCTGGCCTGCTGGCCCTGGAATCGGGGCAGCAGGACGCGGAGATCATCAATTCGGTGTTCCGCGCTGCCCATTCGATCAAGGGCGGCGCCGGCACCTTCGGCTTCGACGCGATCGCCGGCCTGACCCACGTGCTGGAAACGCTGCTCGATGAGCTGCGCGCCGGCAAGCGGGCACTGGAAGGCCACGCCGTCGACGCCATGCTGTCTTCGGTGGACGTGCTGCGCGCCCTGCTGCGCGAAGCCGAACATGGCCAGGCTGCCGATCCGGCTGCCGTCGCTGCGGTGAAGGCACGCCTGGAAGCGGTTCTGTCCGGCCAGGCCGCAGCGAGCGCCCCGGCGGCCGCCGCAGCCAAGGTGGACGATACGCCGGAAGCCTGGCAGATCGGCTTCACCCCGGCGCCGTCGCTGTTCATGAGCGGCAACGACCCGCTGCGCATCATCCGCGAACTGGAACACCTCGGTTCGCTGCAGGTCGCCGCGCGCATGGACCGCCTGCCGGGCTTCGCGCAGCTCGATCCGCTCGAAGCCCACCTGGCGTGGGACCTGGGTCTGGTCGGCAAGGTGCCGCGCAGCAAGATCGAAGACACCTTCGCGTGGGTACTGGACGACTGCGAGCTGGACATCCGTCCGGCCGCACCGCCGAGCCTGGCCCCCCAGGCGCCGGCCGCGGCTGCTCCCGCTCCGGCGGCAGCGTCGCCGTCGGCACCCGCCGCGCCTGCCGCCAGCGGTGGCGCCAGCCAGGAAGCGGAAACCTCCATCCGCGTCAGCGTCGACAAGGTCGACGCGCTGATCAACCTGGTCGGCGAACTGGTCATCACCCAGGCCATGCTCAAGCAGGTCTCGCATGCGCTGGACCCGGTCCACGCCGAGAGCCTGTTCGCTGGCCTGGACCAGCTTGAACGCAACACCCGCGACCTGCAGGAAGCGGTGATCGGCGTGCGCATGCTGCCGGTCGATGCGGTGTTCCGTCGCTTCCCGCGCCTGGTCCGCGACCTGTCCAGCCGCCTCGGCAAGCAGGTGCGGCTGCGCACCGTCGGCGAAGGTACCGAGCTGGACAAGGGCCTGATCGAGAAGATCGCCGATCCGCTGGTGCACCTGGTGCGCAACTCGATCGACCACGGCCTGGAAATGCCCGACGTGCGCCGCGGTGCAGGCAAGGACGAAACCGGCACGATCACCCTGGCGGCCTCGCACCAGGGCGGCCACATTGTCATCGAAGTCAGCGACGACGGTCGCGGCCTGGACCGCGCCAAGATCCTGGCCAAGGCCACCGAGCGCGGCCTGGCGGTGCCGGACAACCCGACCGATTCGCAGGTCTGGGACCTGATCTTCCAGCCCGGCTTCTCCACGGCCGATGCAGTCACTGACCTGTCCGGTCGTGGCGTCGGCATGGACGTGGTCCGCCGCAACATCCAGGCGTTGGGGGGCGAGGTGCAGATTGAAAGCAGCCTCGGCGCTGGCACCCGCACGCTGATCCGCCTGCCGCTCACCCTGGCCATCCTCGATGGCATGACCGTGGCGGTAGCCGGTGAGACCCTGATCCTGCCGTTGGCCTATGTGCTTGAGGCGTTGCAGCCGCAAGCCGAGGACATCCGCAGCATGGCCGGCGAAGGCCGCGTGCTGCGCGTGCGCGGTGAATACCTGCCGATCCTGTCGCTGAGCGAGTACTACGGCTACGGCAACCGTGCACCCGGCAGCGAATCGCTGGTGGTGGTGGTCGAAGGCGATGGCCAGAAGATCGCCCTGGAAGTGGACGAACTGGTCGGCCAGCAGCAGGTGGTGGTGAAGAACATCGAGAACAACTACCGCCGCATCGGCGGGGTGTCCGGTGCGACCATTCTCGGCGACGGCCGCGTCGCATTGATCGTCGACATCGGCGGGCTGGTGCGTTCACTGCGGATGCCGCAGGCCGCCTGATCCACACTGCATGCGTGTACTGGACCGCCGCCCTTCGGGGCGGCGGTTTTTGTTTGCGCGCTCCATTCCGGCCGGGGCCGGATGCCCTTTCGGGGAAAAGGGATCTGACCCCATCCGTTCTGTGAACTCCGTCGACGCGATGGTTTCGCGCGCAACTACGCCATGCAAGGGAAAGCCCCGCCGCTGCGCCACTTCCGCGCCGTCATCCCTACGCCACCGAATGTGACATGCGTCCATAAAGTCCATCCGGACTGCGCCGCTATTTCGCTTTGACGGCCGTCACCGAACCCCACCGGGCACCACCGTTCGCTCTGCAACCACCCCCAAACCGGCGCACAGACGCCGGCACTCTGCCCACCTGGAGCACCCTGCATGAAGTGGTTCCAAGATCTGCCCATCGCCCGCAAGCTGGCCGTGGGGTTCACCCTTACCACCCTGATGACCCTGGTCCTCGGCGCGTTCGCCCTGCTGCGACTGAGCGAAGCCAACGCGCAGCTGCGCGAGATGGCCGGCAACGATATCCCCTCGGTCCAGCACCTGGGCGAGGCGCGCTCGCAGCTCGGTGAGTTCCGCACCTACGAACTGGCCCAGCTGAGCATGCTCGACCAGCCGGAGAAGGTCGCCGACTACAACAAGCGCATGGACGACACCGCCAAGGCCGTACATGACGAACTGGCGGCGTACGCGGCGCTGCCGGCGCTGGACAAGGAGCGCGAACTGTATCGCGCCGCCAGCACCCAGCTGGATCGCTACTTCGCCGCCAACAAGGCGATGCGCGACGCCGTGGCCGCCGGTGATGGCGCGCAGGCCCAGCAGATCTCCGATGAGCAGTCACGCCCGGCGCGCCGCGACCTGTTCGCTGCGATGAAGGCACTGGGCACCCACATCGCCGGGCAGATGGACGGCAAGATCGCCGACGCCAACGCCACCCATCGCACCAGCATGATCGCCATCATCGGCTGCATCGTGCTGCTGTCGCTGGTGGCCGCCGCGCTGGCCATCGTCATCTCGCGTGCAGTGACCGGCCCGCTGGGCAAGGCCGTGCATGCCATCCAGGCGGTTGCCCGCGGCGACCTCAGCGTCAGCACCCAGGCCACCAGCAAGGACGAAGCCGGCAGGATGCTGGCCGCCACGACCGAGATGACCGCAATGCTCCGCCGCTTCAGCGAGCAGACCCAGCTGATGGCACAGATGCACGCGGGACCGGACATCAGCCATCGCATTCCGGAAGATTTCCCGGGTGTCTATGGCCAGCTGGCCGGCGGCATCAATACGGTGATCTTCGAGCACCTGGATGCGATCCGCGATGCCATCGACGTGCTCAACCAGTACGCCATCGGCAATCTCACCCCGGATGCACGCCGCCTGCCCGGCAGCCGCGCGATCCTGCACGAATCGATGGACGCGGCCAAGGCCAGCCTGCTGGCGATCAATTCGCAGATCCAGCAGCTGGCCGCGGCGGCCGCTGCCGGTGACTTCAGCCAGCGCGGCGACGCACAGCGTTTCCAGCATGACTTCAAGCTGATGATCGAGCATCTCAACACCATGATGCAGGTGGCCGACGGCAACCTCGGCCAGCTCTCGCAGCTGCTGCAGTCGATCGCCGCCGGCGACCTGACCGCGCGCATGGAAGGCCAGTTCAATGGCGTGTTCGCGCGCATGCGGGATGATGCCAACACCACCGTTGCACAGCTGACCCAGATCGTCGGCCAGATCCAGGCCAGCGCCTCCAGCATCACCCTGGCCGCCGGCGAGATCGCCTCCGGCAACAGCGACCTGTCGCGCCGCACCGAGCAGCAGGCCGCCAACCTGGAAGAAACCGCCGCCTCGATGGAGGAACTGACCTCCACCGTGCGCCAGAACGCCGAG
>NZ_JCAFTS010000019.1:0-16870 GCF_059370495.1 Stenotrophomonas sp. YJH_SMC_69
CTGGGTCACTTCGGCCTGCAGCGCCTTGCGGTCGCTGGCCGAGTTGGTGGCGTTGGAGGCCTGCACCGACAGCTCGCGGACGCGCTGCAGGTTGTTGCCGATTTCGGTCAGCGAACCTTCGGCGACCTGGGCCAGCGAGATACCGTCGTTGGCATTGCGGATGGCGACGTCGGTACCGCGGATCTGGGTGCCGAAGCGCTCGGAGATCGCCAGGCCGGCGGCGTCGTCCTTGGCGCTGTTGATGCGCGAACCGGAGGACAGGCGCTGGATGGTGGTAGCCAGCGAGCTGCCGCTGGTGCTCAGGTTACGCTGAGCATTCAACGACATCGTATTGGTGTTGATGACTTGTGCCATGAGGAGAGGTCCTTGAGCGGTTGCACGTGAGTTGGGTTAGACGCCCCCGACGTGCCCCGGGGGCGGCTCATGTCAGCGCTGCAACAGGCTGAGCACGTTCTGCGGTACCTGGTTGGCTTGGGCCAGCATGGCCGTACCGGCCTGCTGCAGGATCTGGGTGCGGGTCAGTTCGGCGGTTTCCTTGGCGAAGTCGGTATCGCGGATGCGGCTGCGCGACGCGGACAGGTTCTCCGAGGAGGTCTGCAGGTTGGCCACCACCGAGGTGAAGCGGTTCTGGATCGCGCCGAGGTCGGCGCGGACGCTGTTGACCGATTCCAGGGCCTTGTCGACGATCGACATCGCCTTCTGTGCGCCTTCGGCGGTAGTGACGTTCAGGTCCTTGACGAAGCTGGCCGCTGCACCGGTCAGGGTGCCGCCGTTGGTGCTGGTCTCGGTCAGGCCCAGGCCGGCGAGGGTCGCGGCGGTGGCGCCGGCCGGCGGAGTCGCCGCGCTGAAACCCAGCGCGAAGGTCTGGCCATCCTTGACCGAGGCCAGGCTGACGACGCCGGCATTGACCGAGGCAACCACGCCGGTTTCGCCCAGCTTGTTGTTGATCGCCGCGGCGGTGGCCGAGGTGATCGATTCGCCGGCCTTCACCGTGAAGTCGCTGATGGTGACCGTGGTGGCGGTGCCGCCCGGCGGGGTGACCGAGACCTGCAGGCCGGAGTAGGTGGTGTCGGCCGTCGCCTTGTCCACCGCCAGTGCGGTGCCGGTATAACCGTTGGCGAAGGTGGCCGCGCCCAGCGAATCGGCCTTGGCGTTGACCACGCTGTTGATGGCGATGGCCTGGCCGGCGTTGGCGCCCACCTGGAACAGCTGGCTGGTGAAGCTGCCGTCCAGCAGCTTGGTGCCGTTGAAGTCGGCCTGCTTGGCGACGCGGTCGATCTCGCTGACCAGCTGGGTCACTTCAGCCTGCAGGGCCTTGCGGTCGCTGGCCGAATTGGTGGCATTGGAAGCCTGCACACCCAGTTCGCGGATGCGCTGCAGGTTGTTGCCGACTTCGTTCAGCGAACCTTCGGCGACCTGGGCCAGCGAGATGCCGTCGTTGGCGTTGCGGATGGCCACGTCCAGACCGCGGATCTGGGTGGTGAAGCGCTCGCTGATGGCCAGGCCGGCCGCGTCGTCCTTCGCGCTGTTGATGCGCAGGCCGGACGAGAGGCGCTGGATGGTGGTGGCGAGCGAGCTGCCGCTGGTGCTCAGGTTGCGCTGAGCGTTGAGCGACATCGTATTGGTGTTGATTACCTGTGCCATGGGGTCGTCTCCTCTTATATGGAACCCGTTGGTGAATGAAACGAAGCGCCGCCTGTTTTTTTGTGTGGCTGTGTGCTTCGCCGTTGCCAAATGAATAACGGCGCTTTGTCAACAACCTTTAGCCGTGAATTCCATTGAAGCCAGAATTCGTTGCCTGAAGCTGTTTTCCCGGGGTTTTCAGCCCTGTTGCCAGGGTGGAAGCGGCCCCGGGAGGGGCGGTCGGGCAGGGCCTGACCAGCGCTGATGAAGGTATCGGCGGGGTCGGGCCGGGCTTGATGGAGAATCACGGAAAATCGTCCAGCGACGGCCAGGTGGCCGCGCAGCGGCGGGCAGGCGCGCAAACGAAAAAGGCCGCGATGCAGGGCATCGCGGCCTTTCGGGACTGACTCGGGCGGCGCGTCAGCGCAGCTTGTTGAACAGCGACATCGACTGCATCTGCGAGAAGATCGTCTGCGCCGCCTGCAGCGCGGTGCTCTGCAGCTGGTACTGGCTCAGCGCATCGGCGTAATCCAGGTCGCGCATCTGCGACAGCGTGGTCTTCAGGGTCACGCCATTGGCCTCGCGCATGTCGGCGGCATTGTCCAGCGCCTTCAACTGCGCACCGCCTGCGGCACGCGAATCGATCATCCGCTCGGAAGCGCGCGCCACGTCGCGCAGTGCGCTCTGCAGCTGGTTCTGCTGCGCAGTCATCTGCGCGGTGGTACCGGTGTCGGCACCCAGCGCCGCCACCAGGTTGTCCATGGTGGAGAAGATGTCGCGGCTGCTGGCGGCCTGTACGCTGAAGCTGTCACCCGCCGCCGGTGCGCCGGTGATGCGCAGGCGCACACCGTTCACTTCCAGATCGTCGCCGGCCTTGTAGGTGCCGGTTCCGGTCACGTTGCCCGCACCATCCACCACCTCGTACTGGTTGCCAGTGGTGAAGCGCACGCTGAAGCCCTGGCCGTTCCAGCTGTCGCTGCCGTCGCGGGTGATGTTGGTCAGCACGCCGTTGCCGGTGTTGCCGGCCGCGGCGCTGCCGTCGACGAAGCCATCGCCGGTGGGAATGCGCATGAAGATCTCGCTGCCGGGCAGCGCGTCCTTCACGTAGGTATCCGGACCGACTTCAACCTGGCGCTGGGTCTGGTCGCCACGGTAGACCACTTTGCCGTTGATCTTGGCAAACGGCGGGTCGCCGTCGTTGGTGCCACCGAACACGTAGCGGCCGGTGCCATCATCGGCGTTGGCCAGCGACAGCAGGCCGTCGCGTATCTGGTTGACCTCGGTGATCAGCGTCTTCTTGTCCGCCGCGCTCAGCGCCGGATTGCTGGCCTGGATGGTCAGATCGTTGACGCGTGCCATCAGGTCGTTGACCTGTGCCAGGGTGTTTTCCTGCACGCCCAGGCGGTTCTGCACGTTGCCGGCATTGAGCTTCATGCGGTCCAGTGCAGCCAGGCTGCGGTCAAGGCCGACCGCGGTGCCGGCGGCAACCGGATCGTCCTTGGCGCTGACGATCTTGCTGCCGGTGGCGATCTGCTGCTCCAGGTGGCTGAGCTTGGCCTGCTTGGCCATCATCAGCGACACCGACTGGTTGAACATCATGCTGGTGGAGATGCGGCTGCTCATCGGCGGACGGCTCCCAGGATGGTCTGGAACATGCTGTCGGCGGTCGAGATCAGCTGCGAGGCGGCCTGGTAGGCCTGCTGCAGGCGCAGCATGTCCGCCGCTTCCTCGTCCAGGTTCACGCCGGAGACTTCGTCGCGGGCTTCCTGCGCCTTGTCATTGATCACCAGCTGCGCGTCGAGCGAGTACTCGGCCGAGCGGGCGGCGGCGCCGACCTGGGTGGTCAGGCCACCCAGCGCGCCGTTCAGTGTCACCGTTCCGGCGTTGAACGCCTTCGCGCTTTCCACCTTGGCCAGCTTCGACGCGTTGCTGTTGTCCGACGAACCGGCCGGGGTCGGGGTGATGTTGAAGGTATCGCCCACCTTCGGTGCACCGTCCAGCACGAAGCTCCAGCCGTTGGCGCTGATGGTCTGGCCGGGCGTGTAGGTCTGCGGCGGCCCACCGTCGATGGTGTAGGTGGTGGCCGAGGTGAACACGATCGCCGACGGATTGCGCAGGTTGGCGTTGGTCGAATCGGTGACGGTGACACCGCTCAGCTTGCCGGTACCGGTGTTGGCGGTGGCGGCCGCGCCCTTCACCGCTGCGGCGGCGGCGATGCGCGACGGATCGGTGATTGCCACTTCCATGCTGCCGGCCACGCCCGCGGTCGGCTGCAGCAGGAAGCGGTCATTTGCAGCCGGCGTACCGCCGACGACCAGCTTGACGCCGTTGATCACCAGCGGATCGGCGGCGGTGCCGGTGCCGGTCAGCGGGATGCTGGCGCCGGTGTCGGCGCGGCTGGCCTTCCAGTTGGTGCCATCGAACTGCAGCACCACGTTCTGCGCGTCCAGCTTGCCCAGGTCGCCGTAGGTTGCGCTGAGGCTGGCGGTGCCGGTATTGCTGTTGTTGCCGGTGACGCGCGGGTTGCCGATGGTGAAGAAGTCCCCGCCCAGCTGGCCATACAGGTCCACGCCCTGGTGGTGCGCCTGGTTGAAGCTCTCGGCCAGGCCCACCGCCAGCTTGCCCAGTTCAGCCTGGGCAGGGGTCAGCACGGTGTCGCGGAATTCCAGCAGGCCACCGATCTGGCCGCCGACCGCCTTCGGGTCGAGGCGGATGGTGTTGCCCTGGGTCTCCAGCGCCAACTGCAGGCGTTCGGGCTGGTACGGGTCGGCCACGGTGGTGACCTTGGTCGCCGTGGTACCCACCACCAGCGCGTTGCCGCCGGCGGTGTAGACATTCATGATGCCGCCGTCCTGGATCACCGCCGTGCCACCGGTGTAGCCGATCAGCTGGGTGATCAGCTGGTCGCGGCGGTCGAGCAGATCGGGCGCCGCGGTGGCGACGTTGGTGCCGATGGCGCCGTTGATCTGCGCGATTTCCTGCGCCAGGCGGTTGACCTCGGTGGCACCGGCCAGCAGGCCGTTGTTGACCTCGCTGTTGAGGTTGTTCAAGTGCGTGTTGAGCTGCACGAAGCGGTTGGCCAACGCCTTGCCGCCGTCGAGCATGTTCTGGCGGTCGGCGGTGCCGGCCGCGTTGGACGACAGGCCACTGACCGAATCGAAGAAGTTCGACCAGACGCCGGCCACATTGGTGGCCGCATCGGAGAACAGCGCGTTGACCCGGTCGGCCATGCCCGAAAGCTGTTTCAGGCGCGCCAGTTCACCGCTGCTGTCGAGCAGGCGCGAGATCGCCAGCTGGTCGGCAGTGCGGCGGATGTCAGTGATCCGGGTGCCGTTGCCGACCGTGCCATAGCCGTAGTTCTGCGGGTCGGCGGTTGCGAAGTTGACCTTCTGCCGGCTGTAGCCGGGCGTATTGAGGTTGGCCACGTTGTGGCTGGTGGTCGCCAACGCACGCTGGAAGGCGAGCAGGGCACCGGTACCGGTGGAAAGTACGCTGGACATGGGGTTCCTCAACGACGGGTGATACCCAGCGCCGCGGTCGCGGTGCTGGCGAAGGTCTGGCCAAGGCGCGCGCCGGCGTCGGTCACGGCCGCTACGGCACGCTCGATGGTCGGGCCGCCGGCGATCGCGGCGATCTTGGCCGCATAGCGCGGGTCGGTGGCATAGCCGGCGCGCTGCAGGCCACGGGCGAAGCCCTGCACGTCGGTGCCGGCCTGCAGGGCCTGCTGGTAGCGCGGGCTGGTCTTCAGCAGGCGCACGTAGTCGGCGAAGCTTTCGGCCGGCGAGCTGTAGGCGCGGAAGCTGGCGGTTTCGTTGCGGCGTACGCCATCCACGTATTCGTGGGTGCCGGCTTCAACGCGCTGGCCGCTCCAGCCGGTGGCCTTGATGCCGAACAGATTGTGCGAGGTACTGCCGTCGGACTGGCGGATGTGGCGCTTGCCCCAGCCGGTTTCCAACGCGGCCTGGGCGACCAGCGCACGGGCATCCACGCCCAGTTCCCTGGCCGCGCTCTGCGCGTGCTGCCAGATGCTGGCGACGAAACCTTCCGGCGTGTGCGGCCCCAGCTGGGCCACGGCGGTGCGGGTAGCCATCGCATCGGCTTGGCTCATGGCCGTACCGCGGTTACTGGCCGTCGCCGACCACTGGTCGTTGTTGGTGGACCAGTCCTCGCCCTGCAGGTTGCCGATGTACGGATCCTCGGTGCCCAGCGAGCGGTGCAGGCTGCTGCTTTCGCGACCGGCGATCAGGTCCAGTGCCTGTTCCATCGGTGCCAGCGCGGCCTGCGCGCCGTGCTGTGCGCCGGCCGCCATCTGCTGCAGCATGCGCACGGCCTGGCTGCCATCTTCCAACGGCAGCGACGGTGCCGGCTTGTCCGGCGCGTTGAGCTGGTAGGCGCGGCTGGCCTTGGCCGGAGCCACGCGGGTATCCAGCGCCGGGCCGTCGGCGGCCTGGCCGGACAGCTGGCGGCTGATCATGCCGGACAGGCCCAGCCCCTTGCCGCGGGTCATCGCCTCGGCGATCTTCTGGTCGTACATGTCGCGGAACATCTTGTTCTCGCCGGGAAACAGCGAGTCGCCGAAACTGGCATCACGCATGCTCTTGACCAGCATCTGTGCGAACTGGCCTTCCAGCTGGCGTGCGACCTTGTCGATCTTCGCCGGGTCGTTCTGCTGCGCCGGGTGCAGGTCGAATGCGGGATTGATGCGCATGTCAGATCACCTCGAGCTCGGCACTCAATGCGCCGGCCTGCTTCAGGGCTTCCAGGATCGCGATCAGGTCGCCCGGCGCCGCGCCCACGGCGTTCACCGCGTGCACGATCTCGTCCAGGGTGGTGCCGCCGCTGAACTTGAACATGCGGCTGCCGTCGTTGGTGGCGGTGATGGTCGACTGTGGGCTGGCCACGGTACGGCCACCGGACAGGGCATTGGGCTGGCTGACGTTGGTGTTCTCCTGGATCGTCACCGTCAGCGAACCATGCGAGATCGCGGCAGGGCCGACCCGCACCTGCTGGCCGATGACCACGGTGCCGGTGCGGGAATTGACCACGACCTTGGCCGGGGCGCTGCCCGGGGTCAGCTCCAGGTTCTCGATGCGGGCCAGCAGGCCGATGCGTGCGCCCGGATCGGTCGGCGCAGTCACGGCCACGGTCACGCCGTCGACCGCACGCGCGGCGCCTTCGCCGAACGCGTTGTTGAGTGCGGCGACCATGCGCGAAACGGTGGTGAAATCGTTGTTGTGCAGATTCAGCGTGATGTCGCCGCCATTGGCCAGCGGGTCGGGCAGGGCACGCTCGACCGTGGCGCCATTGGGAATGCGGCCCACGCTCGGTACGTTCACCGAAACCCGCGAACCATCCTTGCCCTGCGCACCAAAGCCGCCGACGATCAGGTTGCCCTGCGCGATCGCATAGATCTGGCCGTCGGCGCCGCGCAGCGGGGCCATCAGCAGCGAGCCGCCGCGCAGCGAGACGGCGTTGCCGATCGACGACACGGTGATGTCGATCGGCTGGCCCGGCTTGGCGAACGGCGGCAGCTCGGCATGGATCGCGACGGCCGCAACATTCTTCAGCTGCGGATTGACGTTGGCCGGTACGTTTACGCCCAGCTCGCCGAGCAGGTTCTTCAGGCTCTGCACGGTGAAGGGCGCCTGGCTGGTGCGGTCGCCGCTGCCATCCAGGCCGACCACCAGGCCGTAGCCCACCAGGGCGTTACCACGCACGCCGCCGACCTGGGCCAGGTCCTTGATGCGCTCGGCGCTGGCCGGGGCTGCCACGACCAGCAGCATCAGCGCGACGAACGACGCCACGCGGCGCTGCCAGGAAGAAGAGGGGAGGAGTTTCATGGCCATACTCAGAACGGCGTCAGGCCGGAATTGAAGAAGCGGCTCAGCCAGCCCATCGCGTTGGACTGCGCGACCGGGCCGCGGCCGCCGTAGACGATGCGGGCTTCGGCCACGCGGCTGGAAGGAATGGTGTTGTCCTGGCTGATGTCGCCCGGACGCACGATGCCCTGCACCTGCACCAGTTCATCACCCTGGTTCAGTCGCAGGTTCTTCTGCCCCTGTACCACCAGGTTGCCATTGGGCAGGCGCTGGATCACCGTGACGGTGACACTGCCCTGCAGGCGGTTGCTCTGCGCGCTGTTGCCCTTGCCGGTGAAGTCACGCGCGCCCTTGGCCGTCGCACTGAGGATGTCCTTGCCGCCCAGGGTGACCGGCGCACCGAGGATGGACGGCGTGCCCAGGCTCAGGTTGGATTCCTTGTTGGTGGCCGTGTTGGCGCTGGTCTGCGCGGTGGTGTTTTCCAGCAGGGTGATGGTCAGCAGGTCGCCGACATCGCGTGCGCGGCGGTCCGAGTACAGCTGCAGGGTCGGGCCGGCAGCGTAGATCGCACCGGCGGTCGGCGCGGCCTGCGGCGGCATGATCGGCTGGATCGGTGCCATCGCCGCGTAGGGGCGCACGTCGCCGGCGATCACGCAGCCACCGAGCAGGGCGACCACGGCGCAGGCGAGGGCAGTGCGGGTGAATCTGGAAATGGGCGACATGGCGGTTTCCCGGTTGGGCCGGTCAGAGCTTGTTGTTGAGATAGCCGAGCATCGAATCGGTGGTGGAGATTGCCTTGGCGTTCATTTCGTAGGCGCGCTGGGTTTCGATCATCGACACCAGCTCTTCGACCACATTGACGTTGCTGCCTTCCAGCGCGCCCTGCACCACGGTGCCGAGGCCGTTGAGCCCGGGATTGCCGTTCTGTGCCGGACCGGAAGCGGTGGTTTCCAGGAACAGGTTCTCGCCGCGTGCCTGCAGGCCGGCCGGATTGACGAAGTCGGTCAGGGTCAGCGCACCCACTTCCACTGACGCCGCGCCGTCGGCCATCTTCACGCTGATGGTGCCGTCGGTACCGATGGTCACCGACTGCGCGCCCTCGGGAATCTGGATGCCCGGCTGCACCGGGTAGCCGCTGTTGGTGACCAGCTCGCTGTCCTGGTTGATCTTGAACGAGCCATCACGGGTGTAGGCCGAGCTGCCGTCGGGCATCTGCACTTCGAAGAAGCCGCGGCCGTTGACCATCACGTCCAGCGCACGGCCGGTCTGCTGCTGGCCACCCTGCTCGAAATTCTTGGCGGTGGCGACCACGCGTACACCGGTACCCAGCTGCAGGCCGGTCGGCAGCTGGGTCTGCGCCGACGAAGAGCCGCCGGGCTGGCGCACCTGCTGGTACAGCAGGTCCTCGAAGCTGGCACGGTCCTGCTTGAAGCCGGTGGTGTTGGTGTTGGCGAGGTTGTTGGAAACCACCGACATGCGCATCTGCTGCGCATCCAGTCCGGTTTTCGCGATCCACAATGCCTGGTTCATCTTCGGTGTCCTGTCTGGGTAAAGCCGGCCGCGCGATGCGGCCCCTGGTAACGGGTGTGCAAGCGGTGTGCCAGCGCCGCGCCCGGGCGGCGCCGGAATTCCGTCAGCTGCCCAGGCGCAGCAGGCTGTTGGCACTGCGCGCGTTGTCGTCGCCGTGCTTGATCACCTGCACCTGCATTTCGTACTGGCGCTGCAGCTGGATCATCTGCACCAGTGCACCGGCGGCATCGACGTTGCTGCCTTCCAGCTGGCCGCTGTGCACGGCCGTGCCCTGTGCCGGTGCGAACGGCTGCAGTGGGTCGGTGTTGCGGAACAGGCCATCCAGGCCACGCTCGAGGCGCTCGTCCGGCGCCTGTACCACCTTGATCCGGCCGATCTGCGCCATGGTCTGCGGGCCTTCGCCCTGCGGGATGATCGAGAGCGTGCCGTCGGCACCGATTTCCATCGCCTGGTAGGGCGGAATGGCGATCGGGTTGTTGTTGTCATCCAGTACCGGACGGCCGCTGGAGGTCACCAGCTGGCCGTTCGGGGTGACCGACAATGCAGCGCCGCGCGTGTACGCCTCACTGCCGTCGCTGGACTGCACGGCCAGCCAGGTGCCGGTCTGCAGGGACAGATCCAGCGGCTTGCCGGTGATGTGCTGCGAGCCGGGCGTACGGTTGAAGCCGGCGTCGACGTGCAGCGCATCCACCCGCGAGGCAAAGCCCGGGCCCTTGATCGGGAACGCTTCGGTGTTGGCCAGCGCTTCCTTGAAGCCAGGGGTGTCCGAGTTGGCGAGGTTGTGGCTGAGCGTTCCCTGCGCCTGCAGGGAGGCGCGGGCACCGGTCATCGCCACGTAAAGAGCTTTATCCATGCGGGGAGTTCCGTGACAGGGTCAGCAGCTCATCAACGGATGTTGATGACGGTCTGGGTGATCTGGTCCTGCGTGGTGATCATCTGCGCGTTGGCCTGGAAGTTGCGCTGCGCGGTGATCATGTTGACCAGCTGCTCGGTGAGATCGACGGTGGACGCTTCCAGCGAGCCGGCCTGGATCTTGCCGAGGTTGGAGGTGTCCGGCATGCCGGTGCGCGGCGTGCCCGATTCGAAGGTCTCCACCCACAGGTTGTTGCCCTTCGATTCCAGGCCCTGCGTGTTGTTGAAGGTGGTCAGGGCGACCTGGCCCAGCGGCTTGTCGTCGCCGTTGGAATAGCGGGCGTAAACCACGCCGGATTCGGACACGGTCACTTCGTTGAGCTTGCCGGCGGCATAGCCGTCCTGCTGGGTATTGCGCAGGGCGAACTTCTCGCCGTACTGGGTGGAGCCGCTGATGTCCAGCGTCATGTTCAACTGGCCGGCACCGGTGGTCGGGGTGAAGGTGCCGAGGCTGACCTTGCCGTTGGCAGGTGCGACCAGCTTGCCGCTGTTGTCGAAGGTGACCGGGGTCGGTGCGCCGGCCGGCTGGCCATCGACGTAATTGCGCACGGTCCATTCGTTGGGGTTGGCGCCCTTGACGAAGTACGAGACCTGGATGTGGCTCACGCCCAGCGAGTCGTACACGGTGATGCCACCGCTGGAGTGGTTGTAGCTGTTCGAATCGGCCGGGTCGAAGGTCGCCACCGTCGGTTGCTTGGCGTTGGCCGGCAGGGTGAAGCCAACCTTCACTTCGCTGGTCTGCTTCGGCGGGCTGTCGGTGGTCAGCAGCTGCAGGTCGACCAGGCGGCCTGCATCGAAGTTGGTGCCATCGGCATTCGGCGCGAACACCTGCAGGCGCGCACCCTGCGGGTTGACCACGTAGCCGGCCGAGTCGGTCTGGAAGTTGCCGGCGCGCGAGTACACGCGCGAACCATTCATGTTCATGGTGAAGAAGCCTTCACCGGAAATGGCCATGTCCAGGCTGCGCCCGGTCTGCTCGTTATGGCCCTGGATGAACTGCTGGGCGACGTTGGAAACGCGCACGCCCGAGCCGGTCTGGTTCTTCGACAGGCCGTAGCTGGTCGAAGCGAACAGGTCGGCGAACTCCGCGCGTGACTGCTTGAAGCCGGTAGTGTTGACGTTGGCGACGTTGTTGGCGGTGACGCTCAGGTCGGTGTTGGCGGCGTTGATGCCGGACAGCGAGACATTGAAGCCCATGGGATGCTCCTGGTTGATGCGGAAGGTGCGGCTCAGCTGACGCGGAGCACGTAGTCGATCGGGGCCGTGCCCAGGCCCTTGAGGTTCAGGTACAGGCCGTCGGAACCAACGGTCACGCTCTCCACCGGCGCCTGTACGTAGGTGGACAGCTTGGTGCTCTTGCCGGCGGTGTCGACATGGCTGGCAACGGTGGAGTACTTGCCCGGCTCCATGCGCTTGCCGTTGGCATCCTTGCCGTCCCACTGGAAGGCGGTTTCGCCGGCAGCCTTGGCTTCCACGCTCAGCGAGGTGACCTTGGCGCCGTTGGCATCGGTGATGTCCACGGTGATGATGCCGGCCGACGGTGCAGCCACCGTGCCTTCGACATTGCCTTCCTTCTCCAGCACCAGCTTTTCCGACGGCACCAGCACCTGGTGGCCGACCAGCGCAGCGCCACGCAGCACCTGGTCGCTGGCCATCGACTCCTGGAAGCCCTTCACCGTCTTGTTCAGATCGGTGATGCCCTGCACGGTGGACATCTGCGCCATCTGCGCGACCATCTGCGTGTTGTCCATCGGCTTCAGCGGATCCTGGTGCTGCAGCTGCTCGGTCATCAGGCGCAGGAAGTCGGCCTGATCCAGCGTGTTCTTCTTTTTCGTGGCGTTGCTGTTGGGGGCGTTCAGGCCCAGCGCGGAATAGACGTCCTGGCTGGTCTGGTTGTTGACGGCGGTGGTCATGGCGGTATCCGGTGCTGCGGGCCTCAGCGGCCCATGGTCAGGGTGGCCAGGGCCAGTTCCTTGGCGGTGGTCAACATCTCCACGCCGGCCTGGTAATTGCGCGAGGTCGAGATCAGGTTGACCATCTGCGCCACCGGATCGACATCGGGCTGGTAGATGTAGCCATCGGCGTCGGCCAGCGGGTGGCCCGGCTCGTAGCGCTTGATCGGCGCGGCCTCGCTCTGGGTGATCTCCTTCACCTTCACCGAGGTGATGTTGGGATCGTTCTTGCTGGTGACGGCCTGGAAGATCGGTTCCAGCGGCTTGTACACGGCGTCGGCGGAACCGGCGACGGTGTCGGCATTGGAGAGGTTGGAGGCGATGGTGCTCATGCGCACCGACTGCGCCTGCAGCGCGGAGCCGGCGATGTCGAAGATCGGCAGGTTGCTCATGGCTTATTGCCCCGTGATCGCGGTCAGCATGGAACGCACCTTGCTCTCGACGAAGCTGAGCGAGGCGCGGTATTCCAGTGCGGCGCGGCCATAGGCGGCACGCTCGGCATCGGGGTCGACGGTGTTGCCGTCCAGGCTGGGCTGCACGCCTTCGCGCGCGATCTGGAACGGGTTCAGGCCACTACTGATCTCGTAGTGCTGCTCATGGGTGGTGGCCATCAGGCCATTGGCATCCTGCCCCTGGGCGTGGCGCAGGGCGGCATCGAAGTCCAGGTCCTGGGCCTTGTAGCCGGGAGTGTCGGCATTGCCGAGGTTGCTGGCGATCAGCTTCATCCGCTGTTCGCGCAACGGCATGGCCTGGGCGTGGACGCCCAGGTAGTCGGTAATCAGGTTGCGCACGGTGCACTCCCACGGGAACGTTGCCCGGGAAGCTGCAAGGGGTGTGCCAAATGGAGAGGGGGTCAGATCCCCGCAGGGGCTCTGACCCCGTGGTTGACGCGTTGCGATGCGGGGTCGGAGCCCGTTCCGGGATCCGACCCCTCGGCGGGCCTTACGCCGCCAGCGCCACCTTGCGCAGGCGGTCCAGCACGAAGTCGGCCAGCTCGTGCGGCGAGTACTTGGCGACGAACGCATTGGCGCCGACGCGCTCGACCATGGCGTTGTTGAAGACGCCCGACAGCGAGGTGTGCAGCAGCACGTACAGGCCGGCCAGGCCCGGGTGGCGCCGGATTTCCGTCGTCAGCGTGTAGCCATCCATGGCCGGCATCTCGATGTCCGAGATGACCATGGCATAGCGCTCGGTCGGGTTTTCCCCCGAGGCGTGGACCTGCAGCAGGTGGTCCAGCGCCTGCTTGCCGTCGGAAAGCAGGGTGGCACCCACGCCCAGCTGGTCCAGCACGCTGCGGATCTGCTGGCGGGCCACGCGCGAGTCGTCCACCACCAGCACCTGCAGCTGCGGGCCGTCGGCGGGCATGGCCATTGCCGGGTCGAGTACCGCTTCTCCGCGCACCTGGGCGATATCGGCCAGCACGCTCTCAACGTCGATCACCTGGATCAGCTCGCCCTGGAAGCGGGTCACCGCGGTCAGGTAGCTCGACTCGGCGCCCAGCTCCGGTGGCGGGTGGATGTCTTCCACCGCGATGTTGACGATGCGTTCGACGCCACTGACCAGGAAGCCCTGGATCGAGCGGTTGAATTCGGTGACGACCAGGTAGCCGGGCGAGGTGTCCGCGTCCGGTTCGCGCTCGGGGTGGCCGATCGCCAGGCCCAGGTCCAGTACCGGCACCGAGCGGCCGCGCACGTCGGCCACGCCGGAGAACTGGCTGGGCAGGCCGGGCACCTGGAACAGCTCCGGGCGGCGCAGGACTTCCTGCACCTTGAAGACATTGACGCCAAAAAGCTGACGTCCGCCGAGGCGGAACAGCAGCAGCGCCAGGCGGTTGTGGCCGGCCAGTCGGGTCCGCTGGTCGATCCGGTTGAGCAGGTCATGGGACATGGCTGCTGTATCGGCGTGGTGGGGGCGGAACTTGAGGGCGCTCTGCCGCCCGCGCGGCCCGCACCGCGTTTGTAGAGTCGACTGTCAGTCGACTGCTCTTCGATCCGATCACGGGAAACCCCGCGCTTCGCGCGAAAGTCGACTGGCAGTCGACTCTACCCATCCGGTCGAATCCCCATCCCGGATCCGATCAACGGGCCCCGGTCTCTGGCACACCCCTTGCACGCTGCTGGGCCAGATCCCATCGACAGGAGGCGCCATGCGCCGGGTCACATCGCTGTTCGCCATCGCGCTCGCCCTGGCCGCGCCGTGGGCGGGCGCCACGGACTGGCAGCCGGTGGCCAGCATCCGCACTGCGGCGCTGTCGACGCTGCCTGCCGGCAGTGAAGGCGAGGCGCAGGTGGCCGATGCGCTGCGCCTGCCGAAATGCGGCAGCGCGTTGCAGGTGCAGCCCACCGCCAACACCACGGTGGAGGTGAGCTGTCCCGATGCGGGCGGCTGGCGCCTGTTCGTGCCGGTGAAGGTGCGGCGCAACCAGACCGTGCTGGTGCTCAACCGCGGAATCGGCACTGGAGAAACCCTCACGGCCGCCGATATCACCACTGCCCAGCGTGACGCTGCCCGGATTGCCGGCGCGGTGCTGTCCGATCCCAATGCAGCGATCGGCCGCATCGCCCGCCGTCCGTTGCAGGCCGGAGCCCTGCTGTCGAACAACGATCTGGTGGTCCAGCGTCTCATCAAGCGAGGAGACAATGTAGCCCTGGTGTCGCGTCGCGGCTCGGTCGAGGTGCGCATTGCCGGCCGTGCGATGGGTGATGCCGGTGAGAACGAGCGGGTCTCGGTCGAGAACCTGTCCTCGCGGCGGATCGTGCAGGGCACGGTCGACGCCGCAGGTGACGTAATCGTGGCGCGTTGATTTACCGCAAAATATCCCTAAAGATCACGGCCCTGCGGCCGTTATCCCTTGTGAACGGCAACTCCAGGACACCCCATGAGCCAGAAAATCGACGGCAACCTGCAGGTCCCCCAGGCACTGCGCAGCGTGACGACCCCGGCCAGCAAGCCCGGCGTCAGCACCGATGCGGCGGCGCGCCCGGTCGAGGCGGCCGACAGCCTGCGCCTGACCGGCGAGGCCACCAATCTGCAGGCCATCGAGCGTGAGCTGACCACCGCCCCGGCGATCGACGCCCAGCGCGTGGCGGCCGTGCGCGAGTCACTGCAGAACGGCACCTACAAGATCAATCCGGACGCGATCGCATCGCGCATGCTCGATCTGGACCAGCAGCTGCACGGATGACTGCGGCGATGAGCGAGCCGCTGCAGCGCCTCGCCCAGGCCCTGGACGTTGAGCGCCAGGCCCTGGTCGAGCACGACGTGCACGCCCTGATCCGGGCCACCGGCGCCAAGCTGGAAGCGCTGCGTGCGCTGGAAGGCGCGCCGCCGGTGGGCGAGGGCGAACAGCTGCAGGAACTGGCCGAGCGCAACCGCGCCAACGGCGTGCTGCTGTCGCGCCGTCGCCGCGAGGTGAACTGGGCGCTGCGCCAGCTCGGCCGTACCGAAGATGCCTCGGCCTACGATGCCAAGGGCCAGTCGCACACGGTCAGCATCGGCCGGCCACTCGCCGTCGCCTGACGCGACGGCGGTCGCACACCCCCTCCCGGTGGGCTGAAGCCCGCTGCATGACCGCGTATATTGGGCGCCTGTTCGAACGCCCCGAGTCGCCGTGTCCGCTGCCAACGCCCTGGTTACCGCCCCCCTTCCGCCGCAGCCGGTGCTGCAGGCCCTGCTTGAGCGCCTGCGCGAAGGCCTGCTGCTGTTCACTGAAGACGGGCAGGTGGCCCTGGCCAACCCGGCCGCGCAGAACCTGCTGGCCAGTGGCTCGGACGGCGGATTGCCGCCGCCGCAGCGGCTGCGCGAGCTGCTCCCCCCTGATGCACTGGAGCAGGCCCGCCAGCATGGCCACTGGAATGGCAGCCTGCCGCTGGGCGAGGGCGTGGTCATCGCCCACCTGTACCACCATGGTCCGGTCGGCGAAGGGCATTTCCTTGCGTTGTTCCGCCACATCGAAGGGCAGGAAGACTACGAGCGCGAACTGCAGCAGCGCCACGCCGAGCTGCGCCAGGCCTACCTGCGCCTCAATGGCACCCAGGAAAAGCTGCTGCAGTCGGAGAAGATGGCCTCGATCGGCCAGCTCGCCGCCGGCGTCGCGCACGAGATCAACAACCCGATCGGTTACGTGCACTCCAACCTGGGCAGCCTGCAGGAGTACCTGCGCAGCCTGTTCACCGTGATCGAAGCCTACGAGCGCGCCCTGCGCGCGCCGGACCCGAAGGCACTGATTCCGGAAATCGATGACATCCGTGACCGCCTGGACATCGACTTCATCAGCCGCGACCTGCCGCAGCTGATGGCGGAATCGCGCGAAGGCATCGAGCGCGTTACCCGCATCGTGCGCGACCTGAAGGACTTCTCGTATTCCGGTCGCGACGAATCGTGGAAGCTGGTCGACCTGCACGCGGGCCTGGAATCGACCATCAACATCATCTGGAACGAACTCAAGTACAAGGTCACCCTGGTACGCGAATTCGGCCAGTTGCCGCTGGTGGAGTGCCTGCCGTCGGAGTTGAACCAGGTCTACATGAACCTGTTGCTCAACGCTGGCCATGCCATCGCCGAGCGCGGCACGATCACCGTGCGCACCGGCGTTGATGGCGATCACGTGTGGGTTGAATTCGAAGACACCGGCGGCGGCATCTCGCCGGAACTGCGCCAGCGCATTTTCGATCCGTTCTTCACCACCAAGCCGGTCGGCAGTGGCACCGGTCTGGGCCTGTCGATCTCCTACAGCATCATCAACAAGCATCACGGCCGCATCGACCTGGACAGCACCCCGGGCGTGGGCTCGCGCTTCCGCGTGGTGCTGCCGGTGAAGCAGCCGCGCTGACCGCTTCCGAAGTGGAACCGGACACCCAGAGCAGCCGGCCAGCGGCCGGCTCTACCGGGGCCTATCGATGGTAGTGCCGGCCGCTGGCCGGCAGCTTCATTGAACCCGGCCACCCAGAGCAGCCGGCCAGCGGCCGGCTCTACCGGGGCCTATCGGTAGTGCCGGCCGCTGGCCGGCAACCTCATTGAACCCGGCCACCCAGA
>NZ_JCAFTS010000020.1:0-16654 GCF_059370495.1 Stenotrophomonas sp. YJH_SMC_69
GAAATGGTGATGCCGGGTGACAACGTCAAGATGGTCGTCACCCTGATCAACCCGGTGGCAATGGACGAAGGCCTGCGCTTCGCCATCCGCGAAGGCGGCCGTACCGTCGGCGCCGGCGTGGTCTCGAAGATCATCGAGTAAGCCTGCAGTACCGGTGGTTGCATAGCGCCGCCGGTTACGCGAATGGCGGGCCGGGAACCTCGGTCCGCCTTCGCCGTCTAAGGGAAGGCAAGTTTTCAACGTACGCCAGTAGCTCAATTGGCAGAGCAGCGGTCTCCAAAACCGCAGGTTGGGGGTTCGAGTCCCTCCTGGCGTGCCATCTGCCCACCTTACCCAGCGGCCTGCGCCGCTAAAGCAGACACAGCCGGATGAATAGCAAGATCGAACACTCCAAGGACAACTCCGCCAATGGTGGAGATATCGTCAAGTATGTCGCCGCATCGTTGCTGGTGCTGGCCGGTCTGTTCGTCTGGTTCTGGTTCTCCGCCGACTCCGGTCGCGCCGCCCAGCTGGGTGCGTGGGCGGGTCAGGTGCGTGCGTTGGCGGTCGTGGTCGGTCTGGTTGGCGGTATCGGCGTGTTCATGCTGACCGGCAAGGGGCGCGACACCCGCGAATTCCTCTCCGAGTCGCGCTTCGAACTGCGCAAGGTGGTCTGGCCGACGCGCCAGGAAGCCATCCGCATGACCTGGGTCGTGATCGTCGTGGTGCTCATCCTCAGCCTGCTGCTGGGTGGCTTCGACTTCCTGATCCAGAAACTGACTCAGTGGTTCCTGAGCCGCTAAGGAGAATTGCATGAAGCGTTGGTACGTCGTTCACGCCTATTCGGGCTTCGAGAAGTCGGTGGCGCAGGCCCTGCGCGATCGCATCGTCCGTGATGGCATGGAAGAGCGCTTCGGCGACGTCCTGGTTCCAACCGAAGAAGTGGTCGAGATGCGCGCTGGCCAGAAGCGCCGCTCCGAGCGCAAGTTCTTCCCGGGCTATGTGCTGGTCCAGATCGAGACCCACGAAGAAGCCGGCATTCCGCGCATCGACAACGAAAGCTGGCATCTGGTCAAGGAAACCCCGCGCGTGATGGGCTTCATCGGCGGTACCGCTGATCGCCCGCTGCCGATCGCCGATTCCGAGGCCGAGGCCATCCTGAACCGCGTTCAGGAAGGTGTCGAGAAGCCGCGTCCCAAGGTGCTGTTCGAGCCGGGCCAGATGGTCCGTGTCACCGATGGCCCGTTCAACGATTTCAATGGCGTCGTCGAAGAGGTCAACTACGAGAAGAGCCGTCTGCGCGTCTCGGTGCTGATCTTCGGTCGTGCGACCCCGGTCGAGCTCGAGTTCGGCCAGGTCGAAAAGGCCGTCTGACCTGCCTGTAGCGTCGAGCCATGCTCGGCGTCGGACCAGAAACCGGGCCTGGCCCGGTTTCGTTCGTTTACCTGCTGCTTCAGGCATGTGAAGAAAAAACCTGTTATAGTGCGCGGCTCCCTGCTGGGAAAGCCAGCAGGACGAGGCCGCCGCAAGGTGGCCTTCAGCATGATTTCAAAACGCGATGCCGGGACGCGTGATTCCCGGTCCGATGGGGAGCCTGTTGTCGAAAGGCGCTAGCACCCGGAGAGCACTCACATGGCAAAGAAAGTTGTCGGTTACATCAAGCTGCAGGTGAAGGCCGGTCAGGCCAACCCCTCGCCGCCGGTCGGTCCTGCGCTGGGTCAGCGTGGTCTGAACATCATGGAATTCTGCAAGGCGTTCAACGCTGCCACGCAGAAGCTCGAGCCGGGTCTGCCGGTTCCGGTGATCATTACGGCCTACTCGGACCGTACGTTCACCTTCATCACCAAGAGCACCCCGGCTACCACCCTGCTGAAGAAGGCCGCTGGCATCTCGTCGGGCTCCAAGCGCCCGAACACCGAGAAGGTCGGCAAGGTCACCCGTAAGCAGCTGGAAGAGATCGCCAAGGCGAAGGAACCGGATCTGACTGCCGCCGACCTGGACGCCGCCGTGCGTACCATCGCTGGCTCTGCCCGTTCCATGGGCCTCGTGGTGGAGGGTTAATAAGATGGCACAGACCAAGCGTGAGAAGGCCATCAAGGCCGCCGTCGTTCCGGGCAAGGCGTACGCCTTCGAGGACGCGATCAACATCCTGAAGACCGCCACCAAGGCCAAGTTCGTCGAGTCGATCGACGTTGCCGTGCGCCTGGGCGTCGACGCGAAGAAGTCCGACCAGCAGGTCCGTGGCTCCACCGTGCTGCCGGCCGGTACCGGCAAGTCGGTCCGCGTCGCCGTGTTCGCTCCGGCCGGTGCCAAGGCCGATGAAGCCCTGGCCGCTGGCGCCGAAGCCGTCGGTATGGACGATCTGGCCGAGAAGATGCAGGCCGGTGATCTGAACTATGACGTCGTCATCGCGACCCCGGACGCCATGCGTGTCGTCGGTAAGCTGGGCACCGTGCTGGGCCCGCGCGGCCTGATGCCGAACCCGAAGGTCGGCACCGTTTCCCCGAACCCGGGTGAAGCCGTGAAGAACGCCAAGTCGGGTCAGGTCCGTTACCGCACCGACAAGGCCGGCATCATCCACTGCACCATCGGCAAGGCCGACTTCGCCGAAGACGCGCTGAAGTCGAACCTGACCGCGCTGCTGCTGGACCTGATCAAGGCCAAGCCGGCCACCTCGAAGGGCACCTACCTGCAGAAGGTTTCGGTCAGCTCGACGATGGGCCCGGGCGTCACCGTCGACCAGTCGTCGCTGACCCTGAAGTAATTGTTTCAAGCGGTCACGGTACCTTCGGTGCCGTGACCGTGACATTTGAAGGCATCGCTGGCAGTGCATCGCCTGCGGTAGCCGTCAAAGACCGCAGGCGCGGTCGTGGCAATACCGGCGACGGGCACGGAAGCTCGATCTGGCAAGGAGTCGCCGCCGGAGCAGTCATGAGCGCTTAATCGATTCCCCGGAATCACCCTGCGTAGATGGTGCCCTTCTGGAGTTTTTCTGGTTCACGCACGTCTGGGTTTCCCAGGTTGGCCCACTCCAGGTCTAGAACGGCCCACCCCCGGAACATCATCCCGATGTTCCCGGCGTCCAGGACGGATGCCGTACAGGACCGCACACGGCAGGAGCCGTAAGCGGAGTTCAATAGGAGGAGTGCAATGGCTCTCAATCTGTCCCAGAAGCAAGAAGTAGTCGCCGAGCTGGCAGACGTCGCCGCCAAGGCCCACTCCTTGATCGCAGCCGAATACGCTGGCACCACGGTCGCCCAGATGACCGCGATGCGCAAGCAGGCTCGTGAAACCGGTGTTTTCTTGAAGGTTGTCAAGAACACCCTGGCTTCGCGCGCCGTTGAAGGCACCGAGTTCGCAGTCGCACAGGACCAGATGGTTGGTCCGCTGCTGTACGCGTTCTCGCTCGAGGAGCCCGGCGCTGCCGGTCGCCTGATCAAGGAAGCCGCCAAGGGCAACGACAAGCTGAAGGCTAAGGTCGTCGCCATCGGTGGCGAAGTGTTCCCGGCAAGCCACGTCGAAGTGCTGGCCTCGCTGCCGACCCGCGACCAGGCCCTGGCCATGCTGGCCCGCGTCCTGACCGAGCCGGTCACGATGTTTGCCCGCGCCATCAAGGCCGTTGGCGAGAAGCAGGGGGGTGGCGATGTCGCCGCCGACGCTGCCGAGCCGGCCGCCGAGACCGCCTGAGTTTCGACTTACCGTGGTTCCTGACGGAACCTCAACCCAGAAAATCATCCAAAGGTATTAATCATGTCCCTTACCAACGAACAGATCGTCGACGCCATCGCCGAGAAGTCCCTGATGGAAGTGATGGAGCTGGTCAAGGCCATCGAAGAGAAGTTCGGCGTCTCCGCCGCTGCTCCGGTTGCCGTGGCTGCTGCCGCTGGCCCGGCCGCTGCTGTTGAAGAGCAGACCGAGTTCACCGTCACCCTGAAGACCGCCGGCGAGAAGAAGGTCGAGGTCATCAAGGCCGTCCGCGCCATCACCGGCCTGGGCCTGAAGGAAGCGAAGGACCTGGCCGAAGCCGGTGGCGTCCTGAAGGAAGGCGCTTCGAAGGAAGACGCCGAGAAGATGAAGAAGGACCTGGAAGCTGCTGGCGCGACTGTCGAAGTCAAGTAAGCAGTTACCTTGCATCGTCACCGATTCACGGCGATGCAGCCAAGGCTGGGGGCGTAAGCCCCCGGCCTTTGGTCGTTGTTGCGGTACCGGTAGGGTCGACTGTTAGTCGACTGTTTCAAAAGCAGGAAAAAGCCCAACACGGGCTGCAGTCAAACCCCGGCAGGCCAGCGCACGGCGCGGCAGCGGGGGAGTGGTAGCAGACGAGTTGGCAGTTGGAAGTAGCGGGAGAAGGCGTGCTGGTGCCGGCAATACCAGCGACTTCCAACTGACAATTTCAAGTTCCCTTCGGATCGTGGGCGCACGATCCGCACAACAAGGTGGAAGACCTCATGACGTCCTATTCGTTCACCGAAAAAAAGCGTATCCGCAAGGATTTCGGCAAGCAGCGCTCGATTCTCGAAGTGCCGTTCCTGCTCGCCATCCAGGTGGATTCCTATCGTGAATTCCTGCAGGAAAACGTCGATCCGGCCAAGCGCACGGACCACGGCCTGCACGCTGCGCTGAAGTCGGTCTTCCCGATCGCCAGCTACAGCGGCAATGCTGCCCTGGAATACGTCGGCTACAAGCTGGGCGAACCGGTCTTCGACGAGCGTGAGTGCCGCCAGCGCGGCATGAGCTACGGCGCCCCGCTGCGCGTGACCGTGCGCCTGGTGATCTACGACCGTGAGTCGTCGACCAAGGCCATCAAGTACGTGAAGGAGCAGGAGGTCTATCTGGGCGAAATCCCGCTGATGACCGAGAACGGCACCTTCATCGTCAACGGCACCGAGCGCGTCATCGTCTCGCAGCTGCACCGCTCGCCGGGCGTGTTCTTCGACCACGACCGTGGCAAGACCCACAGCTCGGGCAAGCTGCTGTACAGCGCCCGCATCATTCCTTACCGCGGTTCCTGGCTGGACTTCGAGTTCGACCCGAAGGACGCGCTGTTCACCCGTATCGACCGTCGCCGCAAGCTGCCGGTGTCGATCCTGCTGCGCGCGCTCGGCTACAGCAACGAAGAGATGCTGGCCGAGTTCTTCGAGATCAACACCTTCCACATCAACCCGGATGAAGGCGTCCAGCTGGAGCTGGTGCCGGAGCGCCTGCGTGGCGAAACCCTGGGCTTCGACCTCGCCGACGGCGACAAGGTCATCGTGGAAGCCGGCAAGCGCATCACCGCGCGCCACATCAAGCAGCTGGAAGCCTCGGGCATCGCCGCCCTGGCCGTGCCGGACGACTACATCGTCGGCCGCATCCTGTCGCACGACGTGGTCGATGCCTCGACCGGCGAACTGCTGGCCCAGGCCAACGACGAGATCACCGACGAGCAGCTGCAGGCCTTCCGCAAGGCCGGCGTTGACGCGGTCGGCACCCTGTGGGTGAACGACCTGGATCGTGGTCCGTACCTGTCCAACACCCTGCGCATCGACCCGACCAAGACCCAGCTGGAAGCCCTGGTCGAGATCTACCGCATGATGCGTCCGGGCGAGCCGCCGACCAAGGATGCCGCGCAGAACCTGTTCCACAACCTGTTCTTCACCTTCGAGCGCTACGACCTGTCCGCGGTCGGCCGCATGAAGTTCAACCGTCGCGTGGGCCGCAAGGAAACCACCGGCGAAGCCGTGCTGTACGACAGCAAGTACTTCGGTGAGCGCAACGACGAAGAGTCCAAGCGCCTGGTCGCTGCCCACGGCGACAGCTCCGACATCCTGGACGTGATCAAGGTCCTGACCGAGATTCGCAACGGTCGCGGCGTGGTCGATGACATCGATCACCTGGGCAACCGTCGCGTGCGTTCGGTCGGTGAAATGGCCGAGAACGTGTTCCGCGTCGGCCTGGTCCGCGTCGAGCGCGCGGTCAAGGAGCGCCTGTCGATGGCCGAGTCGGAAGGCCTGACCCCGCAGGAGCTGATCAACGCCAAGCCGGTCGCCGCTGCCATCAAGGAGTTCTTCGGCTCCTCGCAGCTGTCGCAGTTCATGGACCAGAACAACCCGCTGTCGGAAGTGACTCACAAGCGTCGCGTCTCGGCCTTGGGCCCGGGCGGTCTGACCCGTGAGCGCGCCGGCTTCGAAGTGCGCGACGTGCACCCGACCCATTACGGCCGCGTCTGCACCATCGAAACCCCGGAAGGCCCGAACATCGGCCTGATCAACTCGCTGGCCGTGTACGCCCGCACCAACCAGTACGGTTTCCTCGAGACCCCGTACCGCAAGGTCGTGGACGGCAAGGTCTATGACGAAGTCGAGTTCCTGTCGGCGATCGAAGAAAACGAGTACGTCATTGCGCAGGCCAACGCGCTGACCGACGCCAAGGGCACCCTGACCGAGCAGTTCGTCCCGTGCCGCTTCCAGGGCGAATCGCTGCTGAAGCCGCCGGCGGAAGTCCACTTCATGGACGTCTCGCCGATGCAGACCGTGTCGATCGCGGCTGCGCTGGTTCCGTTCCTGGAGCACGATGACGCCAACCGCGCACTGATGGGCGCCAACATGCAGCGTCAGGCCGTGCCGACCCTGCGTGCGCAGAAGCCGCTGGTCGGTACCGGCATCGAGCGCGCCGTGGCGCGCGACTCGGGCGTGACCGTGAATGCCCGTCGTGGTGGCGAGATCGTGCAGATCGACGCGGCCCGCATCGTGGTCAAGGTCAACGAGGAAGAGATCGTTGGCGCCACCGACGCAGGCGTGGACATCTACAACCTGGTCAAGTACACCCGTTCGAACCAGAACACCTGCATCAACCAGCGCCCGCTGGTCCAGGTCGGTGACGTCATCGCCCGCGGCGACGTGCTGGCCGACGGTCCGTCCACCGACATCGGCGAACTGGCCTTGGGCCAGAACATGCTGATCGCGTTCATGCCGTGGAACGGCTACAACTTCGAAGACTCCATCCTGCTCTCCGAGCGCGTGGTGGAAGAGGATCGTTACACCACGATCCACATCGAAGAGCTGACCTGCGTCGCGCGTGACACCAAGCTGGGGCCGGAGGAAATCTCCGCCGACATCCCGAACGTCTCCGAGCAGGCGCTGAACCGCCTGGACGAGAGCGGCGTGGTGTACATCGGCGCGGAAGTCCGTGCCGGCGACATCCTGGTCGGCAAGGTCACCCCGAAGGGCGAAAGCCAGCTGACCCCGGAAGAGAAGCTGCTGCGCGCGATCTTCGGCGAGAAGGCTTCGGACGTGAAGGACAGCTCGCTGCGCGTTCCGCCGGGCATGGACGGCACCGTCATCGACGTGCAGGTCTTCACCCGCGACGGCATCGAGAAGGACAAGCGCGCCCGCCAGATCGAAGAGTCTGAAATCAAGCGCGTCAAGAAGGACTTCGACGACCAGTTCCGCATCCTGGAAGCCGCCATCTACATGCGTCTGCGTTCGCAGATCGTGGGCAAGGTGGTCAACGGTGGCGCTGGCCTGAAGAAGGGTGACGTGATCACCGACGCCTTCCTGGACGGCCTGAAGAAGGCTGACTGGTTCGCCCTGCGCATGAAGGACGAGGACGCTTCGGAAGCCATCGAGCGCGCGCAGAAGCAGATCCAGGCGCACGAGAAGGAGTTCGAGCGTCGCTTCGCCGACAAGCGCGGCAAGATCACCGCCGGTGACGACCTCGCTCCGGGCGTTCTGAAGATGGTCAAGGTGTTCCTGGCCGTGAAGCGCCGCATCCAGCCGGGCGACAAGATGGCTGGCCGCCACGGCAACAAGGGTGTGGTCTCCAACGTGGTGCCGGTCGAGGACATGCCGTACATGGCCTCGGGCGAAACCGTGGACATCGTGCTGAACCCGCTGGGCGTGCCGTCGCGCATGAACATCGGCCAGATCCTGGAAGTGCACCTGGGCTGGGCCGCCAAGGGTCTGGGTCGCAAGATCCAGGCGATGATGGAAGCCCAGGCGGCGGTCGCCGACCTGCGCAAGTTCCTGGACGACATCTACAACCACGACGACACCAACGTGGCCAACCGTGTCGACCTGTCGCAGTTCAGCGACGAGGAACTGCTGCGCCTGGCCCGCAACCTGACCGACGGCGTGCCGATGGCTACCCCGGTGTTCGACGGCGCCACCGAAGCGGAAATCAAGCGCATGCTGGAACTGGCCGACCTGCCGAGCAGCGGCCAGACCCAGCTGTACGACGGCCGCACCGGTGAAGCCTTCGATCGCCACACCACCGTTGGCTACATGCACTACCTGAAGCTGAACCACCTGGTCGACGACAAGATGCACGCCCGTTCGACCGGTCCGTACTCGCTCGTCACCCAGCAGCCGCTGGGCGGCAAGGCGCAGTTCGGCGGCCAGCGCTTCGGTGAAATGGAAGTCTGGGCGCTGGAAGCCTACGGCGCGGCCTACACCCTGCAGGAAATGCTGACGGTGAAGTCCGATGACGTGCAGGGCCGCAACCAGATGTACAAGAACATTGTCGACGGTGAGCACGAGATGGTCGCGGGCATGCCGGAATCCTTCAACGTGCTCGTGAAGGAAATCCGCTCGCTGGCCATCAACATGGAACTGGAAGACAACTGATCCATGCCGGCGCGGCGGCCTCCGCCGCCGCGCCGCTGGCAGTCAACTGAAAGCCCATCGACACAGCATTCCTCCTTCTGGAGAACACCATGAAAGACCTGCTCAACCTCTTCAACCAGCAGCGCCAGACGCTGGACTTCGACGCGATCAAGATCGCGCTGGCCTCGCCGGACCTGATCCGTTCGTGGTCCTTCGGCGAAGTGAAGAAGCCGGAAACCATCAACTACCGTACCTTCAAGCCGGAACGCGACGGCCTGTTCTGCGCCGCCATCTTCGGCCCGGTGAAGGACTACGAGTGCCTGTGCGGCAAGTACAAGCGCATGAAGCACCGCGGCGTGGTCTGCGAAAAGTGCGGCACCGAAGTGACCCTGGCCAAGGTGCGCCGTGAGCGCATGGGCCACATCGACCTGGCGTCGCCGGTCGCGCACATCTGGTTCCTGAAGTCGCTGCCGTCGCGCATCGGCCTGATGCTGGACATGACCCTGCGCGATATCGAGCGCGTGCTGTACTTCGAAGCGTACGTGGTGACCGAGCCGGGCCTGACCGCCCTGGAGCGCCGCCAGCTGCTGACCGAAGAACAGTACCTGCAGGCCCGCCAGGAGCACGGTGACGACTTCGACGCCGCCATGGGCGCCGAGGCCGTGTACGAACTGCTGCGCACGATCGACCTGCAGTCGGAAATGACCCGCCTGCGCGAGGAAATCGCCGCTACCGGTTCGGAAACCAAGCTCAAGCGCCTCACCAAGCGCATCAAGCTGATCGAGGCCTTCCTGGAATCGGGCAACCGTCCGGAATGGATGGTCATGACCGTGCTGCCGGTGCTGCCGCCGGACCTGCGCCCGCTGGTCCCGCTGGATGGCGGCCGCTTCGCGACCTCCGACCTGAACGACCTGTACCGCCGCGTCATCAACCGCAACAACCGCCTGCGCCGCCTGCTCGAGCTGAGCGCGCCGGACATCATCGTGCGCAATGAAAAGCGCATGCTGCAGGAATCGGTCGATGCGCTGCTGGACAACGGCCGTCGCGGCCGTGCCATCACCGGCACCAACAAGCGCCCGCTGAAGTCGCTGGCCGACATGATCAAGGGCAAGCAGGGTCGCTTCCGCCAGAACCTGCTCGGCAAGCGCGTCGACTACTCGGGCCGTTCGGTCATCGTGGTCGGTCCGTACCTGCGCCTGCACCAGTGCGGCCTGCCGAAGAAGATGGCGCTGGAGCTGTTCAAGCCGTTCGTCTTCGCCAAGCTGCAGCGTCGTGGCCTGGCCACCACCATCAAGGCCGCCAAGAAGCTGGTCGAGCGCGAAGAAGCCGAAGTCTGGGACATCCTGGAAGAGGTCATCCGCGAGCATCCGGTGATGCTGAACCGTGCGCCGACCCTGCACCGTCTGGGCATCCAGGCGTTCGAGCCGGTGCTGATCGAAGGCAAGGCCATCCAGCTGCACCCGCTGGTCTGCACCGCGTTCAACGCCGACTTCGACGGTGACCAGATGGCCGTCCACGTGCCGCTCTCGCTGGAAGCCCAGCTGGAAGCGCGTGCGCTGATGATGTCGACCAACAACATCCTGTCGCCGGCCAACGGCGAGCCGATCATCGTGCCGTCGCAGGACGTCGTGCTGGGTCTGTACTACATGACCCGCTCGCTGGAAAACAAGAAGGGCGAGGGCATGGCCTTCGCCAACATCGCCGAAGTGAAGCGTGCCTACGACAACCGCGTGGTGGAACTGCACGCCAAGGTCAAGGTCCGCATCACCGAGGTGGTGACCGACGAAGACGGCAACAAGCAGAACAAGACCTCGATCGTGGACACCACGATCGGTCGCGCCCTGCTGGCTGAAATCCTGCCGGAAGGCCTGCCGTTCGCGCTGGCCAACACCGAGCTGACCAAGAAGAACATCAGCCGCCTGATCAACTCCAGCTACCGCCAGCTGGGCCTGAAGGACACGGTCGTGTTCGCCGACAAGCTGATGTACACCGGCTTCGCCTACGCGACCCGCGCCGGCGTCTCGATCGGCATCGACGACATGCTGATCCCGGACGAGAAGAAGGGCATCCTCACCGAGGCCGAAGCCGAAGTGCTGGAAATCCAGGAGCAGTACCAGTCGGGCCTGGTCACCGCCGGCGAGCGCTACAACAAGGTGGTCGACATCTGGTCGCGCACCAACGAGCGCATCGCCAAGGCGATGATGGACACCATCGGTACCGAGAAGGTGGTCAATGCCAAGGGCGAGACCATCGACCAGAAGTCGATGAACTCGCTGTACATCATGGCCGACTCCGGTGCGCGTGGTTCGCAGGCGCAGATCCGTCAGCTGGCCGGCATGCGCGGCCTGATGGCCCGCCCGGACGGCTCGATCATCGAGACGCCCATCAAGGCGAACTTCCGCGAAGGCCTGAACGTGCAGGAGTACTTCAACTCCACCCACGGTGCCCGTAAGGGTCTGGCCGATACCGCGCTGAAGACCGCGAACTCGGGTTACCTGACCCGTCGTCTGGTCGACGTCGCGCAGGACGTGGTGATCACTGAGGTGGATTGCGGTACCACCGAAGGCCTGATCATGACCCCGATCGTGGAAGGCGGCGACGTGGTCGAGCCGCTGAAGGACCGCGTGCTGGGTCGCGTGGTTGCCGAGGACGTGTTCCTGCCGGGCAACGACGAGGATCCGATCGTCACCCGCAACACCCTGCTCGACGAAGCCTGGGTCGCCAAGCTGGAAGATGCCGGCGTGCAGACCATCAAGGTCCGCTCGACCATCTCCTGCGAATCGGCGTTCGGTGTCTGCTCGCGCTGCTACGGCCGCGACCTGGCCCGTGGCCACCTGGTCAACATCGGTGAAGCAGTCGGCGTCATCGCCGCGCAGTCCATCGGTGAGCCGGGTACCCAGCTGACCATGCGTACGTTCCACATCGGTGGTGCGGCGTCGCGAGCGGCAGCGGTCGACAACATCACCGTCAAGACCACCGGCTCGGTCAAGTTCAGCAACCTCAAGTCGGTCGAGCATGCCAACGGCTCGCTGGTCGCAGTGTCGCGCTCGGGCGAAATCTCGGTGCTCGATGCCCACGGCCGTGAGCGTGAGCGTTACAAGCTGCCGTACGGTGCGACCATCACGTCCAAGGACGGTGATGCGATCAAGGCTGGCCAGACCGTGGCCAACTGGGATCCGCATAACCACCCGATCGTGTCGGAAGTGGCCGGCTTCATCCGCTTCATCGACTTCGTTGATGGCATCACCGTCATCGAGAAGACCGACGAGCTGACCGGCCTGGCTTCGCGCGAAATCACCGATCCGAAGCGTCGTGGTACCCAGGCCAAGGACCTGCGCCCGATCGTGCGCATCGTCGACGCCAAGGGCAATGACCTGTCGATTCCGGGCACCGACCTGCCGGCGCAGTACCTGCTGCCGCCGCGTTCGATCGTCAACCTGCAGGACGGCGCCCCGGTGGGCGTGGGCGACGTCGTCGCCAAGATCCCGCAGGAAGCGTCGAAGACCCGCGACATCACCGGTGGTCTGCCGCGCGTGGCCGACCTGTTCGAAGCGCGCAAGCCGAAGGATCCGGCGGTGCTGGCCGAGCGTTCGGGCATCATCAGCTTCGGCAAGGACACCAAGGGCAAGCAGCGCCTGATCATCAAGGACACCGATGGTTCGGAGCACGAAGAGCTGATCCCGAAGTACCGCCAGGTCATCGTGTTCGAAGGCGAGCATGTCACCAAGGGTGAAACCATCGTGGACGGCGAGCCGAGCCCGCAGGACATCCTGCGCCTGCTGGGCGTCGAGCCGCTGGCGGCCTACCTGGTGAAGGAAATCCAGGACGTGTACCGCCTGCAGGGCGTGAAGATCAACGACAAGCACATCGAGGTGATCACCCGCCAGATGCTGCGCAAGGTCGAGATCACCGATCAGGGCAGCAGCAAGTTCCTGAACGGCGAACAGGTGGAGCGTCAGCGCGTTATCGAGGAAAATGCGCGCCTGTCGGCCCGCAACGAGCTGCCGGCGCACTTCGATCCGGTCCTGCTGGGTATCACCAAGGCGTCGCTGGCGACCGAATCGTTCATCTCGGCCGCTTCGTTCCAGGAAACCACCCGCGTGCTGACCGAAGCGGCCGTCCGCGGCACCTCGGACAACCTGCGTGGCCTGAAGGAAAACGTCATCGTGGGTCGCCTGATTCCGGCCGGTACCGGCCTGGCGTACCACAGCAACCGCCGTCGCGGCGCTTCCGGTCTCACCGAGTCGGAAATGCAGACCCTGGCCGGTACCCCGGTCGCGGTCGAGGCGCCGGTGGTTGAAGCCGAAGCTGAACAGGCGTCGGGCGAAGAATGAGGTAGCCGGTCCGGCCGCAAGGCCGGACCACCCCATCGGTCCATCGATGGGATTGGGAAAGGGCAGGGGAGATCGTCCGCGATCGACCCTGTCAACCTGAACGGGGTACATGGAGGCCCCCCAGTAACGTCCCGGGATCAGGGACGGGCTTGACAGGAGGCGTTTGACTGCTTTCCTGGCAGGTTGCTACAATCGTCTGTCTCAGCAGGCCAGAATTTCGGCCTGCTTTAACATTTCCGCATCTCTGGTCGGATTTTCCGGCCACCAATCAGAAGAACCTACTGATGGCGACGATCAACCAGCTGGTCCGCAAGCCGCGGCAAGCGACCACCTACAAGAGTGCCTCGCCGGCGCTCGACAAGTGCCCGCAACGCCGTGGCGTCTGCACCCGTGTCTACACCACCACTCCGAAGAAGCCGAACTCGGCTCTGCGCAAGGTTGCCAAGGTCCGCCTGACCAACCAGGAAGAAGTGATTTCCTACATCGGTGGTGAAGGCCACAACCTGCAGGAGCACTCCGTGGTCCTGATCCGCGGCGGTCGCGTCAAGGACCTGCCGGGTGTGCGTTACCACACCGTTCGTGGCTCGCTCGACGCCGCCGGCGTTGCCAAGCGTCGCCAGGCCCGTTCCAAGTACGGCGCCAAGCGTCCGAAGGCATAAGGAGAGAGCACTATGTCGCGTAAGGGTAATACTCCGCAGCGTTCCGTCCTGCCCGATCCGAAGCACGGAAGCGAAACCATCGCCCGCTTCATCAACATGGTCATGCAGAGCGGCAAGAAGTCCGTCGCCGAAAAGATCGTGTACGGCGCCATGGACGTGATCACCGAGAAGAACAGCAGCGCCAACGCCATTGAACTGGTGCAGAAGGCTCTGGACAACGTCGCTCCGGCGGTCGAAGTCAAGTCGCGTCGCGTCGGTGGTGCCACCTACCAGGTGCCGGTCGAAGTGCGTTCGTCGCGCAAGATGGCCCTGGCCATGCGCTGGCTGATCGACTCCGCGCGCAAGCGTGGTGAGAACACCATGCCGAAGAAGCTGGCTGCTGAACTGATCGACGCCTCGGAAAACCGTGGCGGCGCCATCAAGAAGCGCGAAGAAACCCACCGCATGGCCGAAGCCAACAAGGCATTCGCCCACTACCGCTGGTGAGTTTGACGGCCTTGTAAAACAGGCAGGGCAGCACCACTTCGGTGCGTGCTGCCTCGCGGTCCCAGAAGGGCTGCGCCAATCCGAAGGCCGCCGAAAGGCGGCGTTCGGCCATCCGAAATCTAAGAAATCTGAGAGGCTCCCGTGGCCCGTTCCACTCCCATCGAGCGTTACCGTAACTTCGGCATCATGGCTCACATCGATGCCGGCAAGACCACCACGTCCGAGCGCATCCTGTTCTACACCGGCAAGAGCCACAAGATCGGTGAAGTGCACGACGGCGCCGCCACCATGGACTGGATGGAGCAGGAGCAGGAGCGTGGCATCACGATCCAGTCCGCTGCCACCACCGCGTTCTGGAAGGGCATGGACAAGTCCCTGCCGGAGCACCGCTTCAACATCATCGACACCCCCGGGCACGTCGACTTCACCATCGAAGTGGAGCGCTCGCTGCGCGTGCTCGACGGTGCCGTCTTCGTCCTGTGTGCCGTCGGTGGCGTGCAGCCGCAGTCGGAAACCGTGTGGCGCCAGGCCAACAAGTACCACGTGCCGCGCATCGCGTTCGTCAACAAGATGGACCGCACCGGTGCCAACTTCCAGAAGGTCGTCGGCCAGCTGAAGGCCAAGCTGGGCGCGGTCGCCGTGCCGATGCAGCTGCCGATCGGCGCTGAAGACAACTTCAAGGGCGTTGTCGACCTGCTGAAGATGAAGGCCATCCATTGGGATGAGGCTTCGCAGGGCATGAAGTTCGAATACAGCGACATCCCGGCCGATCTGCAGGCGGCTGCCGAAGAGGCTCGCCAGTTCATGGTCGAGACCGCTGCCGAAGCCAGCGAAGAGCTGATGGAAAAGTACCTGGGCGGCGAAGAGCTGGCCGAGGCTGAAATCATCAATGCGCTGCGTACCCGCACCCTGGCCACCGAGATCGTGCCGATGTACTGCGGCTCGGCCTTCAAGAACAAGGGCGTGCAGGCCATGCTGGACGGCGTGATCCAGCTGCTGCCGTCGCCGGTCGACGTGCCGGACGTGAAGGGCGTGGACGTTGACGACGACACCGTCGAGATGACCCGCAAGTCGGACGACAAGGCTCCGTTCTCGTCGCTGGCCTTCAAGATCATCACCGACCCGTTCGTCGGCGCGCTGACCTTCTTCCGCGTCTACTCGGGCACCCTGAACGGTGGCGACACCGTGCTGAACTCGGTGAAGGGCAAGAAGGAGCGCATCGGTCGCATCCTGCAGATGCACTCGAACAACCGCGAGGAAATCAAGGAAGTTCTGGCTGGTGACATCGCTGCTGCCGTGGGCCTGAAGGACACCACCACCGGTGACACCCTGTGCGCCGTGGACGCGCCGATCATCCTGGAGCGCATGACGTTCCCGGAGCCGGTGATCTCGATGGCCGTCGAGCCGAAGACCAAGTCGGACCAGGAAAAGATGGGTCTGGCCCTGGGCCGTCTGGCGCAGGAAGATCCGTCGTTCCGCGTCAAGACCGACGAAGAATCCGGCCAGACCATCATCTCGGGCATGGGCGAGCTGCACCTGGACATCATCGTCGATCGCCTGAAGCGCGAGTTCAACGTTGAAGCCAACGTCGGCGCGCCGCAGGTGGCCTACCGCGAAACCATCACCCTGGCTGACGTCAAGTCGGACTACAAGCACGCCAAGCAGTCCGGTGGTAAGGGTCAGTACGGTCACGTCGTGATCGAGCTGTCGCCGATCACCGCTGAAGACCGTGCCGATCCGAAGCTGGCTCCGGCCATCAAGGACGACTTCCTGTTCATCAACGACATCACCGGCGGCGTGATCCCGAAGGAATTCATTCCGTCGGTTGAAAAGGGCCTGCGCGAAACCATCACCAGCGGTCCGCTGGCTGGCTTCCCGGTCGTGGACGTCAAGGTGAAGCTGGTGTTCGGTTCGTACCACGACGTCGACTCCTCGGAAATGGCGTTCAAGCTGGCTTCGTCGATGGCCTTCAAGCAGGGCTTCGCCAAGGCCAAGCCGGTGCTGCTGGAGCCGATCATGAAGGTCGAGATCGTGACCCCGGAGGATTACCAGGGTGACGTGATGGGCGACGTCAGCCGTCGTCGCGGCGTGCTGCAGGGTTCCGACACCACCGGTGACGGTTCGGCCAGCATCATCAACGCGATGATCCCGCTGGGTGAAATGTTCGGCTACGCCACTGCGCTGCGTTCGCAGACCCAGGGCCGCGCCACCTTCACCATGGAATTCGATCACTACGAGCCGGCTCCGACCAACATCGCCGAAGCCGTCATGAAGAAGGGCTGAGCCTCGCTCAGCCTCTCTTGAAACCACTTACGAACAATCAAGGTATAGAACAATGGCAAAGGGTAAGTTCGAGCGCACCAAGCCGCACGTCAACGTCGGCACCATCGGTCACGTCGATCACGGCAAGACCACGCTGACCGCCGCACTGACCAAGATCGGTGCCGAGCGCTTCGGTGGCGAGTTCAAGGATTACTCCTCGATCGACGCCGCGCCGGAAGAAAAGGCTCGTGGTATCACGATCTCGACCGCGCACGTCGAATACGAATCCCCGATCCGTCACTACGCCCACGTTGACTGCCCGGGCCACGCTGACTACGTCAAGAACATGATC
>NZ_JCAFTS010000021.1:0-16405 GCF_059370495.1 Stenotrophomonas sp. YJH_SMC_69
GCGGTAGTGCCGGCCGCTGGCCGGCAACCCATCTGCTGCGGTAGTGCCGGCCGCTGGCCGGCAACCCATCTGCTGCGGTAGTGCCGGCCGCTGGCCGGCAACCCATCTGCTGCGGTAGTGCCGGCCGCTGGCCGGCAACCTCATGAACGATTGAAGCATCACCTGGATGCCGGCCAGCGGCCGGCACTACCAGAGCATCAGCGCTTCAGCTGCGCCAGGATCTCGCGGGTCATCGGATCGGCAACCGCCACATCCTCGCCCTGCAGCGCCGGCAGCAGGCCACTGGCCAGTTGCTTGCCGAGCTCGACACCGAACTGGTCGAACGCGTTGATGTTCCAGATCACCGACTGCACGTACACGGCGTGTTCGTACATGGCGATCAGCGCACCCAGTGCCTGCGGGGTCAGCGCGTCGAGCAGGATCAGCGTGCTCGGCCGCCCGCCCGGGTAATCACGGTGCGGATCGTCGCTGCTCTGGCCATTGGCCAGCGCCTCGGTCTGTGCCAACAGGTTGGCCAGCAGGGCCTGGTGATTGGTCGTGTAGGGATCATCGTTGTGCACACAGCCGATGAAGTCGGCCGGAACGACGCTGGTGCCCTGGTGCAGCGCCTGGAAGAAGCTGTGCTGCACATCGGTGCCTGCCCCACCCCACCACACCGGCACGGTGTCGGTGGTGACCGGCGCACCATCACGCTGCACGCGCTTGCCCAGGCTTTCCATCACCAGCTGCTGCAGGTAGGCCGGCAGCAGCGCCAGACGCTGGTCGTAGGTCATCACCGCATGCGTGGCATGGCCCAGCAGGTTGCGGTTCCAGATGTCGGTCAGGCCATGCAGCACCGGCAGGTTGCGCTCCAGCGGTGCATCCAGCGCATGCGCATCCATCTGTGCGGCGCCTTCCAGCAGCTGCTCAAAGCGCTCGAAGCCGATCGCCAACGCGATCGGGAAACCGACCGCCGACCACAGCGAATAGCGGCCACCCACCCAGTCCCACATCGGCAGTACGCGATCGGCGGCGATCGCGAAGGCCTTGGCGGCGCGATCCGGATTGGCGCTGACTGCATACAGGCGCTCGCTGCCGCCCAGCCAGTCGTGCAGGATCTGGCCGTTGAGCAGCGTTTCCTGCGTACCGAAGGTCTTGGAGATGAGGATGCCGGCGGTCTTGGCCGGATCCAGCGTGGCCAGCGTGCGCTGCATGGCGGCGCCGTCCACGTTCGAGACGAAATGCACGCGCAGGCGCGCACCGCTGACCGGACGCAGCGCGTCGGCGACCAGGCGCGGGCCAAGGTCGGAACCACCGATGCCGACGCTGACCACATCGGTCACGCCACTGTCTTCCAGCGCGCGCACCAGCACGCCCATGCGCTGGCGGATCGCGCGCGCGGTGGCATAGGCCTCGGCCGCCACCGGCGCATCGACCACATCGCCGCGCAGCGCGGTATGCAGCGCGGCGCGCCCTTCGGTCAGGTTGACCTGTTCGCCGCGGAACAGGCGCGTGATGGCACCACCGACATCACGCTCGGCAGCCAGCGCCAACAGCGCCTGCAACGCCGCGGCATCGTATTTCTGCCGGGCGAAATTGACGTACAACGGACCGACCCGCAGCGCCAGCTCCTGTACACGGCCGGGTTCGGCGGCGAGCAGGCTGGGAATGCTTGCGCCCTTCAGGCGCTGGGCGTGGGAATGCAGCGAGTCGAATCCGTTGTTCGTTGTCATGCGGCCTGGGTCGGGATCGTGTCGTTGGTGTGGGTGATCTGGTTGTTGCCATCAACGTACACCAGCTTCGGCCTGAAGCTGTCAGCTTCCTGCTCGGTCATGCTGGCGAACGCGGCGATGATGATGATGTCACCGACCTGCACGTGGCGCGCGGCGCCACCGTTGAGCGAGACAACGCCGCTGCCGGCTTCGGCGCGGATGGCATAGGTCGAGAAACGCGCACCATTGGTCACGTCCCAGATGTGCACCTGCTCGAACTCGCGGATGCCGGTGGCAGCCAGCAGGTTGTCATCGATGGCGATCGAGCCTTCGTAGTTCAGCTCGGAATGGGTGACGGTGGCGCGATGGATCTTGGTCTTGAGCAGGGACAGGTGCATGGGGGCGCTGCAACGGCAAAGGAAAGAGCGGATTCTAGCACCCGCGCAGCGCGGGGCATCACGGCCGGCAACCTGTTCAGGTAGGCGGTGAAACCGGGGTCAGAACCCTTTTCCCCTGGAAAAGGGATCTGACCCCATGCATCGCGCGGCGCCGCCGGAACTCAGAACTCCAGGTTGTCGATCAACCGGGTGGTTCCCAGGCGCGCGGCAATCAGCGCCACGCGGCCACCGCCGTCGAAGGTCGGCTCGGCCAGCTCCGGGGTGCGCAGCACCGCGTAGTCGACCTGGAACCCGGCTGCCTGCAATGCGGCCGTGGCGTCGGCTTCGATGCGATCACGTGCCTGCCCCGCCACGTAGCCCTCGCGCATGCCCAGCAGGGTGCGGTGGATGGTGGTCGCGACCGGGCGCTGTTCGTCGCTCAGGTACTGGTTGCGCGAACTCTTGGCCAGGCCATCCTCGTCGCGCACGATCTCAGCACCGACGATCTGGATCGGGAACGACAGCTCGGCCACCATCTGCCTGATCACGGCAAGCTGCTGGTAGTCCTTGCGGCCGAACACGGCCACGTCCGGCTGCACCTGCAGGAACAGGCGCGCCACCACCGTGCAGACGCCATCGAAGTGCCCCGGGCGGCTGGCGCCTTCCAGCACTTCACTGACACCCGGCGCGTGCATGCGCGTGGTCCTGTCCACGCCCAGCGGATACATCGTCTCCACGCTGGGCAGCCACACGGCATCGCAGCCGACCTGCTCCAGCCCGGCCACGTCGGCCTCGGGCGTGCGCGGGTAGCGACTGAAATCCTCGTTGGGGCCGAACTGGGTCGGATTGACGAAGATGCTCGCCACCACCTTGTCGGCGTACTGGCGGGCCAGGGTCACCAGCGAATGGTGCCCCCCATGCAGGTTGCCCATGGTCGGCACCAGCGCCACGCGCAGGCCCTCACGCTTCCACTGGGCGATCTGCTCGCGCAACGCGCCGAGCTCGTTGAAGGTCTGGATCATTGGGCGTAGGCGTGCTGTTCGTCGGGGAAGCTGCCGTCGCGCACCGCGTCGGCAAAGGCGCGGGTGGCACCGGCCACCGAGCCACCTTCGGCAAGGAAATCCTTGACGAACTTGGGACGGCGATGGCCACTGTCCAGGCCGAGGAAATCGTGCAGCACCAGCACCTGGCCATCGCACTGCGGGCCCGCGCCAATGCCGATGGTCGGTACATCCACCGCAGCGGTCACCTCGGCAGCGACCGGGGTCGGCACGCATTCAAGCACCATGATGCTGGCGCCTGCGGCGGCCACGGCCCTGGCGTCCTCCACCAGCTGGCGCGCAGCATCGCCGCGGCCCTGGATCTTGAAGCCGCCCAGTCGCAGCACCGACTGCGGGGTCAGGCCGAGGTGCGCGCAGACCGGAATCTCGCGCTCGACCAGGTAGCGGATGATGTCGACCTTGAAGCCGGCACCTTCGATCTTGACCATCTCGGCACCGGCCTGCAGCAGCTGCAGCGAGGCATCCAGCGCGCGTTCCGGGGTGGCATCGGCGCCGAACGGCAGGTCGGCCACCAGCAGCGCACGCTGCAGCACGCGGGCCACGGCCCGGGTGTGGTAGACCATGTCGGCCACGGTCACCGGCAGGGTCGAATCATGACCCTGCACGACCATGCCCAGCGAATCGCCGATCAGGATCAGGTCGACGCCGTTGGCATCGAAGGTGCGGGCGAAGCCGGCGTCGTAGGCGGTCAACATGACCAGCTTCTGGCCATTGCGCTTGGCCTCGGCCAGGGCGGGAACGGTCCAGGGCTTGCTGTCTGCGTGGGTGCTCATGTGCTGATAACCGGGGGAGATAACCCGGGCATTATCACCCTATCGGCGCGATCCCGCAGGCATCGACCCGCATCACTGCATCCTGCACGCGTCCATGGCCAGGAATTGTAAGTTCCGGCGCGATTTCGGCCAGCGGCACCAGCACGAAGGCACGCTCGTGCAGGTACGGATGCGGCACCTTCAGCCCAGGCTGGTCGAGCGCCTGCGCGCCATACAGCAGCAGGTCCAGGTCCAGCGCGCGCGGGCCCCAGTGCACTGCCGGATCACGCGTGCGACCGAAGCGCTGCTCCAGCGCCAGCATGGCCTGCAGCAGCTCATCGGCCGGCAAGGTGGTTTCGACCGAGGCCACCGCATTGACGAACGGCGGCTGGTCTTCATTGCCCCAGGCCGGCGTTGCGTAAAGCCGCGAGGCCTGGCGCAGCCGGGTCCCGGGCAGGCCGTCCAGCGCGGCAATCGCCGCGCCGACGGTGGCGGCCGCGTCGCCGAGGTTGGCGCCGAGGCCGATCCAGGCGAGGGTCATCGCTTACTCGCCCGCTGCACCGGCCGCGGCACCCGGACGACGGCGGCGACGGCGGCGCTTGCGCGGCGCTCCGCTCTCGTCATCGCCATCTTCGCTGTGCATCGCATCCAGCGACGACTCCAGCTCACGACCGGACTGCGCCTGCGCTTCGCGCCAGAACTCGACATCGGCGGCGTGCTCGGACGACGCCACCTGGCGCAGGCTGAGGAAATCGAACGCGGCACGGAAGCGCGGATGGGTCAGGGTGCGGAACACGCGCTTGCGCTGGCGCGAGCTGAAGCGCGACTGCAGCAGCCAGATTTCCTGCATCGGCAGCGAGAAGCGGCGCGGCAGCGCGATGGTGCTCAACTGCTGCACGGTGACGCGGTCGGCGGCGCGGCGCTGCGCCTCTTCCGGTGCCACGCCCTGCTTGAGCAGGGTCGCCTGTGCACGGCAGAACGCCGGCCACAGCAGCAGCGCGAACAGGAACGCCGGCGAGACCGGTTCGTCGTTGGCCACCCGCGCATCGGTATTGGCCAGGCCCTCGACCAGCATGCGGCGCAGCGCGCCGGTGCGGTTGGCTTTCAGCGCCTTGGCGCTTTCCGGGAACAGCACGTCGAGCAGGCCGTAACGCTCAAGGCCTTCGAAGCTGGCCACGCCGTGTCCGGACAGGAACAGCTTGAGCACTTCCTCGAACAGGCGCGCTGGCGCGGCTTCGTTGAGCAGGCCGGCCAGGTGCGGGATCGGCGCGGCAGTACCCTCTTCGATCTGGAAGCCGAGCTTGGCCGCCAGGCGCACCGCTCGCAGCATGCGTACCGGGTCTTCCTGGTAGCGCTGCACCGGGTCGCCGATCAGCTTCATCAGGCGCGCCTGCACGTCCTCGAAACCACCGGTGTAGTCGCGCACCGAGAAGTCCTCGATGGCGTAGTACAGGGCGTTGCAGGTGAAGTCGCGGCGGATGGCGTCGTCTTCGATGGTGCCGTACACGTTGTCGCGCACGAGCATGCCGTTTTCCATCTCGCGGTCGCCGCTGCCGTCATCGCTGTTGGCACGGAAGGTGGCGACTTCGATGATTTCGCGACCGAACACTACGTGGGCGAGGCGGAACCGGCGGCCGATCAGGCGGCAGTTGCGGAACAGCTGCTTGACCTGCTCGGGCGTGGCGTCGGTGGCCACGTCGAAATCCTTGGGTTGGCCATTGACCAGCAGATCGCGCACCGCGCCGCCGACAAGGTAGGCGCCGAAGCCGGCATCGCGCAGGCGGTAAAGCACGCGCAGGGCGTTCGGGCTGATGTCCTTGCGGGAGATCGTGTGCTGGTCGCGCGGGATGACGCGCAGGCTGAACGGTGATGTAGCAGAGGAAATGATGTTGGCGCTTCCGGTTGAAGTTTCGGGATTGCCCAATGGCATCGAGGTGCATATACTAGCGCTCCTGCCTCGGCAGCGACACAGTTACGCTCCCTTCGTCTAGTGGTTAGGACGTGGCCCTCTCAAGGCTAAAACAGGGGTTCGAGTCCCCTAGGGAGCGCCAGTCGCCGCAGCAGGAACCGAAAAAGCCCGCCTTGTGCGGGCTTTTCTGTTTTCCGGGATTGCAGTGATTGCGGTCGGGTTGGTCGCTTTGGCGCCTCCCTGCAATCGGCTCGAGCCGGTGGGGTCACCCAGGGCAGGACACGCCGTGAACCCATCCATGGGGGCTCGATGGCGCCATCCTTGGCGCCAACGGGTCCTGCCCTGGGTGACCCCACCCAACTCTGGACGGTTTCCCGCCAGCTGCGGCAACAACCGACCAGCGCTTCGCCGCATCCGCACGCACCATGAAACTGTCAGGAGGGGGCAGGCCGCCCTCTCCAGGACCGTGAGCACCATGGATGGGCTCTTGCGTGTCCTGGAGAGGGCGGCCTGCCCCCTCACACTCTGGACAAGCAGGCGCCAACGGAACGCAACCGAAGCCAGTCGCCGTCAGCCTTCCATCTGCTCCAGCTCCTTGCCCTTGGTCTCGCGTACGTAGCGGACCACGAAGACGATCGAGAGGATCGCCGCGACCGCGTAGATGCCATAGGCGCCGGCCAGGCCGATGCCGGCCAGCAGCATCGGGAAGGTCACGGTGATCGCGAAGTTCGAGGTCCATTGCGCCGCACCCGCCACCGCCAGCGCCGGGCCGCGGATCTGGTTGGGGAACATCTCGCCCAGCATCACCCACATCACCGGGCCCCAGGACATGTTGAAGAACACCACGTAGACGTTGGCGGCGACCAGCGCCAGCCGCCCCATGCCATCGGACAGCTGCAGGCGCCCGCCGGCCAGGCTGCCGCTGGCAAACGCCACCACCATCAGCACCAGCGCCACCGACATGCCGACCGAGCCGACCCACAGCAGCGGCTTGCGCCCGATGCGGTCGATCAGCAGCACGGTGAGCAGGCAGGCGCCGATGCTCAGCGCGCCGGACAGCACATTGATCAGCAGTGCGTCGCTTTCAGAGAAGCCCACCGCCTGCCACAGCACCGCGCCGTAGTAGAACACCACGTTGATGCCGACCAGCTGCTGGAACATGGCCAGGCCGATGCCCACCCAGAGGATCGGGCGCAGCCTGCCGGTAGCCCTGCTGCGCAGGTCGCCGAAGCGCGGCTTGTGCTGGTCCTGTTCCAGGCTGGCTTCGATCTCGGCCTGCTTGGCCCGGGCAGCGGCCTCGCCGTACAGTCGCGACAACACCGCCCTCGCCTGCCCCTGGCGGCCCTTCAGCACCAGGAAGCGCGGGCTTTCCGGAATCACCAGCAGCAACAGCAGAAACAGCGCGGAGGGCAGCGCCTGCATCCAGAACATCCATCGCCAGGCTTCGTGGCCCAGCCACAGCGGCTCGGTCGAGGCGCCGGCGGCGCGGGCCAGCAGGTAATTGCTGAGGAAGGCCGCGAACAAACCGCAGATGATGGCCATCTGCTGCACCGTGGCCAGCCGGCCGCGATAGCGCGCCGAGGCGACTTCGGCGATGTAGGCCGGTGACATCACGCTGGCCGCCCCCACCGCAAAGCCGCCCAGCACGCGGGCCGCGATGAACAGCCAGGACGCGTGGGCCGCCCCGGCGCCCAGCGCCGAGACCAGGAACATCAGCGCGGACACGATCAGGACACCACGGCGCCCCAGGCGGTCGCCCAACCAACCGGCCAGGAATGCACCGACCGCGCAGCCCAGCAGCATCGAGGCAACTTCGAAACCCAGCGCCGCCTCGCTGGAGTTGAAGGCCTGGCGCAGGCCATCGACCGTGCCGTTGATGACACCACTGTCGAAGCCGAACAGGAAGCCACCAAGCGTGGCCACGCAACTGATCAGGACGATGAACGCCGTGTTTTCACCACCGTGGGAGGCGGTGCGGGACGGGGCCTGGGACATGGACGATCCTGCTGGGAAGGGAGCCCGGCCACCAGGACCGGTTGTCGCGCAGCCTCGCACACGCCCTGCCGTGCCGCCAATGGCCGCGCCTGCCAGACGCCCGTTTTCCGTCCCATCCCGACACCGGGGGCCAACCTGTTCTAGAATTGGCGGGTTCAGGAATCGATCCACCCCCAGCCCATGCCCTTTGTCGTCACCGAAAACTGCATCAAGTGCAAACACACCGATTGCGTGGAAGTGTGCCCCGTGGATTGCTTCCACGAAGGCCCGAACTTCCTGGTGATCGACCCGGATGAGTGCATCGACTGCACCCTCTGCGAGCCGGAGTGCCCGGTCAACGCGATTTTCCCCGAGGACGACGTCCCCGCCGGCCAGGAAGGCTTCGTTGCCCTCAACGCCGAGCTGGCGAAGGAGTGGCCGGTGCTGACCGTGCGCAAGGACCCGCCCGCCGACGCCGGCGAATGGGACGGCAAGCCGGACAAGCTGAAGCTGCTGGAGCGCTGAGAAGCGCCCGCGGCGGCAACAGAAAAGGGCGCCCATGGCGCCCTTTTCTGTTCTCGGCAGGTGCCAACCTTGGTTGGCACAAAAGCGCCGACCAAGGTCGGCCTCTACCAAGGCACGTCTTCCGGTAGGTGCCAACCTTGGTTGGCACGGAAGCGCCGACCAAGGTCGGCCTCCACCAGGGCGGCCCTTACTGAGCCAGCTTCGCCTTCAGCGCGGCGATCAGCTTCACCGGCGCTTCGGCGGTGGCCGGCAGGCCACGCGGGTCGACCGCGGAGATGTAGGCACCTGCATCAACCGCCACCACGCGGACCAGGAAGTTGCTGCCTTCGTAGGCCACGTCGTACGAGCCAAGCAGCTGCGCGCGGCTGGCAATGGTCACGCCTTCCACGCCTTCCAGTGCGGTACCGACCTTGGCGAAGGCTTCATCCTTGCCACCGGCAATGGTGAAACCGGTGTTGCCCACCGCCGGGGCTGCGGCGACCGGCGCCGCCGGCTTGGTGGCCGAGGCCAGTGTCGGCACCTTGTTGTCGGTGGTGGCGTTGGGCAGGTTCAGGTCCGGCGGTACTTCCAGCGGGCGCATTTCCGGGGCCAGGGCGTAGTCGCCCTTGACGCCACGCTTGAAGCAGCCGGTGGTGCCGGCCGCAACAGCTACAGCAAGCAGGGCGTAGGACAGCACGCGGACAGTGGAAACGGATTGACGCATGTGAATCTCCTGGGTCAGACCAAGACGGAAGGTCAGTGGCTGGAAAGGGCTTCGAGGGCGGCGATGTCGCCGGCAAGGTGGTCGGCCGCGGGATGATGTGCTGCCGACAGCGGCAGCAGCGGCAGGCGCAGGTCATGGCCGATGCCGATGCGGCGCAGCAGCGCCTTGACCGGGATCGGGTTGGGTTCGACGCCACAGAAATCATGGAAGGGATGCAGGCGCGCGTCCCACGACTCGGTGGCTTCGTGGTCGTGCGCGGCAGCCAGCTCGCACATCCGGCGATACGCGCCCGGAAGCACGTTGGAACCGACCGAGATCAGGCCATCGATGCCGGCCCGGATCGAACGCGCGGCGGTGCCGTCGTCGCCACTGAGCACCGCGAACGTCGGGCTGCGCAGCGCCAGCAGCGCCTGCACCCGGCCGGTGTCACCCACCGCTTCCTTGATGCCGACGATATTGGGGTGGCTGGCCAGTTCGGCCACGGTCTCCGGCTGCATGTCGCAGCCGGTACGGCCGGGCACGTTGTACAGCACGACCGGCAGCCCGCCCTGGTCGGCCACCGCGCGATAGTGCGCGATCAGGCCAGCCTGCGTCGGCCGCACGTACGGCGGGGTGACCACCAGTGCGTGGCTGGCGCCAAGGGCGGCGGCACGGCGGGTCTGTTCGATGGTCTTGGCGGTGCCCGACAGGCCGGTGCCGGCCATGACCGGGATGCGGCCGCCGATGCGTTCGACGGCGCTGGCCAGCAGCTGGTCGTACTCGGCATCGGTCAGGGTCGCCGCTTCGCCGGTCGAGCCAGCCACGACAACGCCATGGACGCCACCCTCCAGTTGCAGGTGCAGCAGGCGCTGCCAACCATCGGGATCGAGGGCGCCGTCGGCCCGGAACGGGGTCGCCAGCGCGGTGATGAGGCCGGAAAGGGACAAGGACGTGCTGCTCTTGGCTGGGAAGGGAAACGCCCGCCACGAAAGGCTGGGGGCGGCCTGAATGTTACTTGCGGCGCGAAAGCACGGGCAAGTATGCTGGACACCGGTGGATCCCCGCCTCTGGCGGGCATTCAGACTCACGCATGCATTACCCGGAATCGCCTTGACCGACACCACCCCGCGCCCCGCGCCGAGCGAAAACCACCTCCTGATCAACGCCTATACGACGCATCCGGAGTCCCCCCTGCTGTCCGTCACCCGCCGCATCGCCGACAGCGGCTGCAACCTGGTGGACGCACGCCTGGCCACGGTCGGCCGCGATGTCTCGGTCACCGCCCTGGCCACCGGCTCCTGGGACTCGGTGGCCAAGCTCGAGGCGATGCTGACCCGGCTGGAGCGCGAGGAGGGCCTGAAGCTGGTCTGGTACCGCACCGCCGCCAAGCAGGCGCAGTCCAACCTGCTGCCGTACATCGTCGAAGTGATCGCCGCCGACAAGCCGGGCATCCTGTTCCAGCTGGCCGACTTCTTCGACCGCCAGGGCATCACCATCGAGAACCTACAGAGCACGCGCTACCGCGCCATGCAGACCGGTGCGGAAATGTTCAGTGCACAGGTCACCATCGGCGTGCCGGCCAACATGCACATCGCCGCGCTGCGCGACGATTTCCTTGAGTTCTGCGACCACCTGAACCTGGACGCGATCATGGACCCGATGAAGTTCTGAATGAATTCCTGATTTTTCGCGCGCCTCTCACGGGCGCGTGGCGTTTCATGCAATTGTCTTGGAAAGAACCCAGGCTCGACAGAAGGACCTCATGAACAACGGCGATACCCTGGACAGCACCACCCTCTCCCTGCCGCTGGCGCTGTCCGGTGGCGACCAGGCCACCCTCGGCGACTATGCCGGCCAGTGGCTGGTGTTGTACTTCTACCCCAAGGACAGCACTCCCGGCTGCACCACCGAAGGTATCGACTTCAACGCGCTGCTGCCGAAGTTCAAGAAGGCCGGCGCGGTCGTGCTGGGCGTCTCGCGCGATTCGGTGAAGTCGCACGACAATTTCTGTGCCAGGCAGGGCTTCGGCTTCCCCCTGGTCAGCGATGGCGACGAAGCGCTGTGCAGCGCCTTCGACGTGATCAAGATGAAGAACATGTACGGCAAGCAGGTACGTGGCATCGAACGCAGCACTTTCCTGATTTCCCCCGACAGCCGCATCGTGCAGTCCTGGCGCAAGGTCAAGGTCGCCGGCCATGCCGATGCCGTTCTCGCCGAACTGAAGGCCTCCCAGTCCAAGTGAGTCCCACTGCCTACTGTGTCTGCCATCACCCTGCCCGGCAGCAGGCCGTGGTGGTTTTTCCCTGTCCGTAACCAGGAATCGACGATGACCCGAGGCAAGCGCATCTACGTGCTGGATACCAACGTGCTGATGCACGATCCGACCGCGCTGTTCAAATTCGAGGAGCACGACGTTTACCTGCCCATGCAGGTGATCGAGGAGCTGGACAACGGCAAGAAGGGCACCTCCGAAGCGAGCCGCAACGCCCGCCAAGTGAGCCGCTTCCTCAACGAGCTGGTGCAGGCCTCCGGCCTGGACAACCTGGCCGACGGCATTCCGCTGCAGCGCCCGAATGGGCTGCAGCTGCGCGGCAAGCAGAGCGCCGGCAAGCTGCGCTTCCAGACCAGCCATTTCGACGCTGGCAAGAGCTTCGGCAAGGTGATCCCGGACAACGCCATCCTCGGCGCGATCCTGGCCCTGAAGGAAGAAACCCCCGACCTGCCGGTGGTGTTCGTCTCCAAGGACATCAACCTGCGGATCAAGGCCGCCATCGCCGGCATCGTGTCCGAGGACTACGAGAACGACCGCGCGCTGGACGATTTCAGCCTGCTCTACACCGGCGCTACCGAGCTGCCGGAAGACTTCTGGAAGCGCCACGGCGACGACCTGCGCAGCTGGAGCGACAAGGGCCGTACCCATTACGAAATCCAGGCGCAGGACGGCGAGGAGTGGTACCCGAACCAGTACGTCTACCTGCCCGGCGAAGATGAAGTCGAGCTGCGCGTCAGCCGCGTGGTCGGTGACGGCAAGGTGGTGCTGTCGCTGGTCGATGATTTCCGCCACGGCAGCCACGCCGTGTGGGGCATCAGCGCACGCAACCGCGAGCAGAACTTCGCCCTCAACGCACTGATGGATCCGGAGATCGACTTCGTCACGCTGCTGGGTACCGCCGGCACCGGCAAGACCCTGCTGGCGCTGGCCGCCGGCCTGGCGCAGACGATGGACCAGCAGCGCTACCGCGAGATCATCATGACCCGCGCCACGGTCAGCGTCGGCGAAGACATCGGTTTCCTGCCCGGCACCGAAGAAGAGAAGATGACGCCGTGGATGGGCGCGCTGACCGACAACCTGGAAGTGCTCACGCACAACCAGGAAGGCGGCACGTGGGGGCGCCAGGCGACCAACGACCTGCTGGCCAGCCGCATCAAGATCCGCTCGATGAACTTCATGCGCGGCCGCACGTTCCTGTCGCGCTACCTGATCCTGGACGAGGCGCAGAACCTCACCCCGAAGCAGATGAAGACGCTGATCACCCGCGCCGGCCCCGGCACCAAGATCGTCTGCCTGGGCAACGTCGAGCAGATCGACACCCCGTACCTGACCGAGACCACCTCGGGCCTGACCTACGCGGTGGATCGCTTCAAGAACTGGCCGCATAGTGCACACATCACCCTGCGCCGTGGCGAGCGTTCGCGCCTGGCCGATTACGCTTCGGAGGTGTTGTGAACCGCCGCACCCGCCTGCTGCTGCCCACGGCTGCAATCACCCTCGCAGCCGTGCTGGGCGCCTGCACCACTACGCGCGGCCCGGCCAGTGTGCCCACCGCCGAGCGCACCGGCCAGTCCTGGGTGGTCACCCGCCCGATCATCGCCGCGCAGGTGCTCGACACCTGCTCGCGGCCCAGCCCCGGCCGCGAGGCCGGGCGGGTCAGCGGCTACTGGGCACCCAGCCGGCAGCAGATCGACCAGCTGGAAGCGAACCTGTCTTCGCTGGAGGCCCAGGTGCCGAAGGTGCTCGACTTTGACCGGCAGTACGTCGGCATCGAAAGCGCAGGCCGACGCCTGATCTACATCAATGCCTTCCACCTGCCCGACGACAGCGGCATCAATCCGGCCCGCGAAGCGATCCGCGTCTGCGATGGCGGCGCGCAGTTCTGGGGCGCGGTGTTCGACCCGGCCAGCAACACCTTCAGCGAGCTGCAGTTCAACGGCGGCTTCGGCGGGCCCTGAGGGGCCCCGCCGATGGGAATACGCCTGCCCACCTGGGTCTGGATCGGCGCGGTCGCGCTCTCGTGCGTGGCCGGCATGGTCAACGTGGTCGGCTTCCTCGGTTTCGAGCACCAGGCGGTCAGCCACATGACCGGCAGTACCAGCCAGCTCGGCATGGCACTGGCCCAGGGTGACTGGCGCGCGGTCGGACACCTGTGGGGACTGCTGATCGCGTTCTCGCTGGGCGCAATGCTCAGCGGCCTGCTGATCCAGGACAGCACCCTGCAGCTGGGCCGACGCTACGGCGTGGCGCTGGCGCTGGAGTCAGCACTGTTGCTGGTAGCCATTCCGCTGTTCGAACGGCACCAGATATGGGGTGCACTGGCCGCTGCCATGGCCTGCGGCCTGCAGAATGCGATGGCCACCACCTTCAGCGGCGCGGTGGTGCGCACCACCCACCTCAGCGGCATGTTCACCGACCTCGGCATCGGCTTGGGCCACCTGCTGCGCGGGTTGCCACTGCAGGTACGGCGACTGACCCTCAGCGGCCTGATCATCAGCGGCTTCCTCGCCGGCGGCATCCTCGGCGCCTGGCTGTTCGTGCGCTGGCAGTACGACGCCCTGCTTGCCCCCGCCCTGCTGACCGGCCTGACCGGACTGGGTTATGTGCTGTACCAGCAGTGGGCGCGTTGGCGGCATTGAGGGCGGCGCTCCGGGGGGTCAGATCCCTTTTCCTGCGGAAAAGGAATCTGACCCCATCTATCAGCGGCGACGCTACCTCCTTTACGGTGACCACGGCACAATCGCTGGATGAGCCCGACCACTCCCGTTTCCGCCCTCACCATCGCCGGCTCCGACTCCGGTGGTGGCGCCGGCATCCAGGCCGACCTGAAGGCCTTCGCCGCACACCGCGTGCATGGCCTTTCCGCGATTGCTGCACTGACCGCGCAGAACACCCGCGGCGTCATCGCCGTGCATGTGCCGCCGATCGATTTCCTGCGCGCGCAACTGGACGCCTGCTTCGACGACTTCGACATCCACGCGGTGAAGCTCGGCATGCTGGCCAACGCCGAGGTGATCAATGCCGTCGCCGATGCATTGGAGCGCCATCGCCCGCCACACGTGGTGCTGGACCCGGTGATGGTCGCCACCAGCGGCGCGCGCCTGCTGGAAGACAGCGCCCTGCAGGCGATGCGCGAGCGGCTGATCCCGCTGGCCACGCTGATCACCCCGAACACGCCGGAAGCAGAGCTGCTGGTCGGACGGAAGATCGGCGACGGCGATGACGCGGAGCGCGCCGCTTCCGCCCTGCTCGACCTGGGCGCCGGTGCGGTGCTGCTCAAAGGTGGCCATCTGCAGGAAGGCAACCGCGTGATCGACCGCTACTTCGACGGCGTCAGCAGCGAAGAATTCATCCATGCCCGCCTGCCGCTGGACGCACATGGCACCGGCTGCACGCTGGCCTCGGCCATCGCCGCGCAACTGTGCAACGGCTTGAGCCTGGCCAATGCCTGCGAAGCCGGTATCGACTACGTTGCACGCGGCCTGCAGCAGGGCTATGCCCCCGGCCGCAGCGAGGTGCTGGTGCTCGATCACTTCGGCGCGGCACCACACGCATGAGCCTCACACCGGACGTCCTCGCCGTGCAGTGCGCTGATGGCCATCGCTACGAAGTGATTGCCTGCGTGCCTGCACAGCCCATCGCGCGCCTGCTGTGGCTGCCTGCACTGGGCGTGGCCGCGCGCCACTACCTGCCGCTGGCGCAGGCGCTGGCGGCGAAGGGCGTGGCGGTGTACCTGCACGAGTGGCGCGGCAATGGCAGCAGCTCACTGCGGCCGTCGCGCACGCAGGACTGGGGCTATCGCGAGGTACTCGAACAGGATCTGCCCACCAGCCAGGCGGTCCTTGTCGCGGCGGATGACGAGGCCGGCGCGCTGCCCTGGATCATCGGTGGCCACAGCCTCGGCGGTCAGCTGGCCTGCGTGCATGCCGGCCGCAATCCGCAGCACTTCAACCGCTTGTGGTTGGCGGCCAGCGGCTCACCGTTCTGGCGCGACTTCCCGCCACCGCGGGGCTGGCTGCTGCCACTGGTCTACCGCTTCCTGCCGTGGATCGCACAGCGCCAAGGCGTGCTGCATGGCCGGCGCCTCGGCTTCGGCGGCACCGAAGCGCGCGGACTGATCGCCGACTGGGCGCGCGTGGGCCTGAACAACCACTATGCCGCGGCCGGCATGGACGAAGACCTCGACGCACAGATGGCGCGCGTGCATGGCAGCGCGCAGGCGGTGTTGATGGAACACGACTGGTTGGCACCGACCGGATCGATGCAGACATTGCTGGCCAAGCTGCCGAATGTGGACGCGCAGCTGCGCGTGCTGTCGGCGCAGGAACTGGGCACGCGTGCGGATCATTTCGCCTGGTTGAAGGCCCCTGACGCTGTGGCGGACCGCTTTTTCATTCAGTTGGATGAAAATTTTCACAAAACTGTTGACGGTACGCGCCGACATCCGCATAATTCCGCTCCTGTCGCAGGGCGCCCGTAGCTCAGTTGGATAGAGTACCTGGCTACGAACCAGGCGGTCGGGAGTTCGAATCTCTCCGGGCGCACCACTCGACAGGTTTTCAGCATCCGCCGCTGGAAATGCAGTAAAATTTGATTGTGTACCGCGCGCCCGTAGCTCAGTTGGATAGAGTACCTGGCTACGAACCAGGCGGTCGGGAGTTCGAATCTCTCCGGGCGCACCATACACAGTCAGCACAACAAGTTTATGTAATTGGCGCCCGTAGCTCAGTTGGATAGAGTACCTGGCTACGAACCAGGCGGTCGGGAGTTCGAATCTCTCCGGGCGCACCATTACACCGAAACAGCAGGCCTCGGCCTGCTGTTTTTTTATGCGTGTTTTTCGGCAGGGCTGCGCCCTGCACCCCTGGTAGTGCCGGCCGCTGGTCGGCAACCTCAACGGCAACAGCAGAAGCTGGCATTCCGTGGGTTGGCGGGGCGGTGTCGGATTGCGGGGACGCCGCAAGTACGTCCATGTAGCAACTGTGTTGATGGAGGGGCTTGGCCCCTCCATCAACACAGTTGCTACATGGCGATCGTCGAGATCCAGGCTTACACGGCGGCCCACGCCGGCTCTCGACACCTACGCTGCCAGATTCCGATCAGATAAGGCTTGGCAGCCGCATCCATGCGGCTGACACCCCGCACTCCGACACCGCCCCACC
>NZ_JCAFTS010000022.1:0-7822 GCF_059370495.1 Stenotrophomonas sp. YJH_SMC_69
CATCACCCTGGCCGCCGGCGAGATCGCCTCCGGCAACAGCGACCTGTCGCGCCGCACCGAGCAGCAGGCCGCCAACCTGGAAGAAACCGCCGCCTCGATGGAGGAACTGACCTCCACCGTGCGCCAGAACGCCGAGCACGCCCGCCAGGCCAACCAGCTCGCCATCGGTGCGCACGGTGTCGCCTCGCAGGGCGGTGACGTGGTCGGCCAGGTGGTCACCACCATGTCGGCCATCGAAGCCTCGTCGAAGAAGATCGCCGAGATCATCTCGGTCATCGACGGAATTGCCTTCCAGACCAACATCCTGGCACTGAACGCCGCAGTGGAAGCCGCGCGTGCCGGCGAACAGGGCCGCGGCTTTGCCGTGGTCGCCAGCGAAGTGCGTACCCTCGCCCAGCGCTCGGCCGCGGCCGCCAAGGAGATCAAGGGCCTGATCGACGATTCGGTCGGCAAGGTTGCCGAAGGCTCCAGCCTGGTCCACCAGGCCGGCAGCACCATGGGCGAGATCGTCGCCTCGGTGCAGCGCGTGACCGACATCATGGCCGAGATCTCCGCCGCCTCGCAGGAACAGAGCGCAGGCATCGAGCAGGTCAACCAGACCGTGGTGCAGATGGACGAGACCACCCAGCAGAACGCCGCGCTGGTGGAAGAAGCCACCGCCGCCGCACGTGCCATGGAAGACCAGGCCGTGCAGCTGGGTGAAGCCGTCGCCCGCTTCCGGCTGGCATCGCAGGGCACGGCGGCCATCCCGTCACGCCCGCTGGCCGCACCGGTACCGCGACAGCTCGCAGTCGCCGCGCCTGCGGCAAAGCCGGCCCCGGCACGTGCGCTGCGCACGGCAACGGCCCAGCCGGCGCTGGCCACGGACGGCGACTGGCAGGAATTCTGACAGAAGCACGGGGTCAGATCCCTTTCCCGCGGGAAAGGGATCTGACCCTTTACGCATGGAAAGTGATGCAAATCCCACTTCATAATCCGGGGCAGACGCCGATATCCCCATCGAGCCTCGCGCCAACGCGTGCTGGCGCCCGCCCCTGACCGTAGATTCCATGTCCGACGGCAACGACACTGCAGTGCATGATGTCCACGCGGCCGATGCCGCGGACGAACGATTCCTGGTCCGCAACCCGCGCCAGCTGCGCCAGCTGCTGCGCTCGCTGATCGACCAGCGATCGCTGATCAATGCCCATATCGACGGCCGCGACCGTTCCTTCCCGACCGCCCTGCTCGACCTCGACGAGGACGAGGACTTCCTGCTGCTCGATGGCAGCCCGCAGGAAGCCTCCAACCGCGCCGCCGAGCAGGCCGATCACCTGCTGTGCTTCGCCCAGCTCGAACGCGTGCTGGTACGGTTCCGGCTGCACGAACTGCAGCGCGTGGACAACGACGGCCATGTGGCCTTCCGTGCGCCGCTGCCTGACGAACTGGTGCACCTGCAGCGCCGCGAGCTGTACCGGCTGGAGACGCCGGTCACCGACTCACCCCACCTGCTGCTGCCGCCTGGCGAAGCGCGCGCCGAAGCCCTGTCGATGCGCGTAGTGGACATCAGCGGTGGCGGCCTGGCCGTGGTGGTGCCCAATGACTGCGCGGTGTTTGGTCTGCAGAAGCGCTATCCGGCGCGGCTGTCGCTGCCGGACGGCCCCGACCTGGATATCGAACTGGTGGTCTGCAACCTGCTGCCGCAGCGTCAGCCCAATGGCATCGAGGTCAAGCGCGTGGGGATGCGCTTTGAATGCCTGCCACGCGGCGCCGACAGCGCCATCCAGCGCTACATCTTCCGCATCGACCGCCAGCGCAAGGCCCGCCGCAACGGCGAGCTCTGAGGCCGTCCGACCGGTAGTGCCGGCCGCCGGCCGGCAACCCTGGAACGCGTGCCGGGGTCAGATCCCTTTTCCCTGAAAAGGGATCTGACCCCATCCACGGCACTGCCCGGCACCTAAAGTCCCCCCCGGCGGGGCCGATATCGAGCCTGACACCGGGACTTCCGGCAGAACCAGGACCCCTCGATGAACGACAAGACCAGCTCCGCCGCCAGCGCCGGTGGCGAATTTCTCAGCTTCACCCTTGGTGATGAGCACTACGGCGTGGACATCCTCAAGGTGCAGGAAATCCGCGGCTACGACGCCGTCACCCGCGTGCCGGACGCCCCGGACTACATCAAGGGCGTGATCAACCTGCGCGGCACCATCGTCCCGGTCATCGACCTGCGCCTGAAGCTGCGCCTGGACAACGCCCGCTACGATGCCTTCACCGTGATGATCGTGCTGAACGTGGAAGACCGCGTGGTCGGCATCGTCGTCGACAGCGTCTCCGACGTGATCCCGCTGTCGGCCGAGCAGATCCGCCCGACCCCGGAATTCGGCGCCGCCGTCGACACCCGCTTCATCTCCGGCATCGGTACCCACGACGATCGCATGCTGATCCTACTGGACATCGAGACCCTGCTCGACAGCGCCGACATGGGCCAGGCCAACCTCGCCGAAGACGTCGCTGCCTGAGCAACCGGAACTGCTTCACGTTCCAGTCACAAAACCCTTCAGTTCCCTTCGGCGGTGCCGATAGGGGGACAGAAGCCGGTCGCGCAGGAGCGCGCAGGACCGGCCCGATCGTTACCATCCCCGGAGATACCCTCGATGAAGTCCCTGTTTGCGTTCGTCTCGGCCGCTGTCCTGGCCACCACCGCCGCCTCCGCTTTCGCCCAGTCGGCCGACATGATCCCGCCGGAAATGGCGCCGCGTTCGGTCGGCAAGGACGGCATGGTCTGTGGCAAGGTCGAAAAGGCCCGTTACGCAGAAGGCTCCGAAGGCCAGCCGACCTTCCTGTACATGGGCGGCGCCTTCCCGCGCCACACCTTCTCGGCGCGCATCGCCGGCGAGAACCGCGGCAAGTTCTCCTTCCCGCTGGAAACCCTGGAAGGCAAGACCGTCTGCGTGATCGGCAAGATCCAGCGCGACGCCTCGCGCGCGGAAATCGAAGTCAGCTCGCCGGCTGGGCTGAAGCTGGCCAACATCAAGTAATCCGCTGTTCGTCGGACCACGCCGGGCCTGGTCCTGGCGTGGTTTCTGCTGCAACCGGGCCCGATGCCCGGGCGCGTCTGCCTTAGGAGCTCGCAACGCCCATGCCGTGGATCAACAACCTGAAACTGATGCCGAAACTGCTGCTGACCTTCGGCGTCCTCCTGCTGGTGATGCTGCTGCAGGGCATCGTCGCCTATCGCGGCCTGCATTCGCTGAACAACGTGACCACCGAGCTGGCCGGTTCACGCATGGAGAGCATCCGCATGGCCGGCGAGATGCGCGGCATGCTGGGCGAGTACCGTAATGCCGCCTACCAGCAGCTGATCCGCGCCAGCGATGACGTCAAGTCCGATGCGCGCAAGCAGGGCGTCGACCTGCGCGCCAGCATGGACAAGTCGATCAAGGAGTATCCGAAGCTGGTCGACAACCCGCAGCAGAAGAAGCTGTTCGACGCCTTCGCCAAGGAATGGAAGGACGCCCTGGCATCCTATGACAGCGTCACCGAGATGCTGGAACTGGACCTGCCGGACGACGCCATCGATACCTTCGTCGGCGAAACCCGCACCAAGCACCGCAAGGCCGCCTCCGCGCTGGAGGCGCTGATCGCCGAAGACAACCGCCTCGCCCGCGCCTCGCGCGAAGAGGCCGCATCCACCTACTCCGCCTCGGCCGTGCTGACCGTGATCGCCCTGCTGGGCGGCGCCGCGCTCGGCCTGGTGCTGGTGTGGCTGTTTGCCCGCGCCCTGGTCGGCAGCGTGCGTGGCGCCGTCTCGGTGGCCAACGACGTGGCCGGCGGCAAGCTCGATGGCCACATCGACGTCAGCCGCCAGGATGAAGTGGGCGAACTGATGCAGGCCATGCAGCGCATGCAGCGCGACCTGCGCGAGCGCATCGAGACCGACCAGGCCATCGCCCGCGAGAACCTGCGCATCCGTACCGCGCTGGACTACAGCTCGACCGGCGTCTACCTGACCGACACCAGCAACACCATCGTCTACAGCAACCGCGCCCTGCAGCAGACCCTGAGCCAGTACCAGGACGAACTGCGCCGCGACCTGCCGGACTTCGATGCGCAGGCTTCGCTGATCGGCAAGCCGGTCACCGTGCTCGAACACCGCGGCGAGATGGACCAGACCCTGCTGGGCAACCTGAAGGCACACGGCGTCGCCCGTCGCCCGATGCAGTACGGCGATGCCCAGTTCGCCCAGGTGGTCTCGACCATCCGCAATGAAGGCGGCGACACCGTCGGCTACGTGGTGGAATGGCGCGACCGTACCCAGGAAGCGCAGGTCGAAGCCGAAGTGGCCCGCGTGATCGCCCAGGCCGCCGCTGGCGACCTGTCCGGCCGCATCGATGCCAGCGACAAGGAAGGTTTCTTCCTGCAGCTGGCCCAGCAGATCAACGGCCTGCTGGACGCCAACGCCGGCAGCATCGAGCAGATCTCCGGCCTGCTGGCCGCGCTGTCGCAGGGCGACCTGACCGTGCGCATGCACGGCGATTACCAGGGCGTGTTCGCCCGCATGCGCGACGACGCCAACGCCACCGCCGCGCAGCTGAGCGAGATCGTCACCCGCATCAAGCAGTCCAGCCGCGCGATCAGTTCGGCGGCCGGCGAGATTGCTTCGGGCAACAGCGACCTGTCGCGCCGCACCGAACAGCAGGCCGCCAACCTGGAGGAAACCGCTGCCTCGATGGAGGAACTGACCTCCACCGTGCGCCAGAACGCCGAGCACGCACGCCAGGCCAACCAGCTCGCCATCGGCGCGCACGGTGTCGCCTCGCAGGGCGGTGACGTGGTCGGCCAGGTGGTCACCACCATGTCGGCCATCGAAGCCTCGTCGAAGAAGATCGCCGAGATCATCTCGGTCATCGACGGCATTGCCTTCCAGACCAACATCCTGGCGCTGAACGCCGCAGTGGAAGCCGCCCGTGCCGGCGAACAGGGCCGCGGCTTCGCCGTGGTCGCCAGCGAAGTGCGCACCCTCGCGCAGCGCTCGGCCGCGGCCGCCAAGGAGATCAAGGGCCTGATCGACGACTCGGTCGGCAAGGTCAACGACGGCTCGGCGCTGGTGCACAAGGCCGGCGCGACCATGGGCGAGATCGTCGCCTCGGTGCAGCGTGTGACTGACATCATGGCCGAGATCTCTGCCGCCTCGCAGGAACAGAGTGCCGGCATCGAGCAGGTCAACCAGACCGTGGTGCAGATGGACGAAACCACGCAGCAGAACGCCGCGCTGGTGGAAGAAGCCACCGCCGCCGCACGTGCGATGGAAGAACAGGCCGGCCACCTCAGCGAGGCCGTGTCGATCTTCGTGGTGGACGAAGCTGAGGTCGTCGCCGCCCCGCGCGTCACCGCCCCGGCGCCGCGCGCCGCTGCACCGGCTGCCCCGGCCCCGGCTGCCCCGCCGGCCCGCCGCACGGCGGGTGGTCGCCCGATGGCCACCGAACTGGCCGACGGGGACTGGCAGGAGTTCTGATGCCTGCCTGACCTGAGTTACGAGAACGCCCTGGCCCTGTGCTGGGGCGTTTTTGTTTACGGGGTATCTGATTATCCAGCCAACGGCGAAGCCCCTCGGGGTGGTCGCTGAGAGCGGCGGACTTCCTTCGTTTGGGCCGGGAGGATGGGTTGGGCAGGGGACGCTGCAAGTACGTCTCTGTAAGCTCGATCGCCGCTTGCACGTGTGCACTGTCCTGCGCACACGGCAAGACCGGGGTTGGGCGTCCTGCCCAACCCGCCCGAGGCATGCCTCGACCCCATGCGGCTCACGCCCCTGCGCAACCCACCCTCCCGGCCACGGACACTTCCCGTGCGCGTCCACCCCGGATTGAAGAAAGAAGAGCAAAAGACAAAAGCCAGGTCACTTCCGGGGTCAGATCCGTTTTCCGCAGGAAAACGGATCTGACCGCTCTTTCCACCTGGAAACCCAATGCTCTTGCCGTCCGCCGAAGTGAAGCCCTGGCGGGCCGGGTCGGGGTGGGCAGGCAGGACCGTTGGCGCCATGGATGGCGCCATCGAGCCCCCATGGATGGGTTCACGGCGTGTCCTGCCTGCCCATCCCGACCCGGCCAACCCGTAGCTACCGATCGCCATGACCTGCCGTTGCCGTTGCCGTTGCTTCAAAAGCCTGCCGCAGGCAGCGCCGCAGCCGCCGCTGCAAGGAAACCTGAATACGTTCGGACACCGCACCTCAATCCCCCGCCCGCGCGGCCGATAACGGGGTTGTCACGGCGTATCCCGCCGCTGACCGGCACGGCGCCGCCCGCCCGCTTCGACCTGGTCCTGCTCGATGAATCTCCTGCATCGCTGGCAACACTACTTCCGCAATCTTTCCGTCCGGCGCAAGCTCAACCTGCTGACGCTGCTCATCGCGCTCGGCGTGATCGCGCTCTCGGTGATCGCCGCCCGCATGCAGTACCTGGACCTGACCGAAACCCGCAAGAGCGCGCTGAAGACCCAGGTCGAACTGAGCTACGGCATCCTGCTGCACTACCACCGCCTGGCCGGTACCGGCGAGCTCAGCGAAGAGGCCGCCAAGAGCGCCGCGCTGCAGGCGCTGGAGGTCATGCGCGCCGGGAACGATACCTACTACTTCAACATCTACGACACCGGCTACCGCCTGCTGATGCACCCGTTCCGCAAGGACCTGGTCGGCAAGGACATGAAGGACTTCCGTACCGACGACGGCGTACGGATCTACTACGACCAGGTCGAAGCGGCTCGCGCCGGCGGCGGCTTCGTCAACTACCGCTGGGCCAAGCCGGGCAGCAAGGGCGAGGTCGAGAAGGTCGCCTATGCCGGCCTGTTCGCGCCCTGGAACTGGGTGGTCAGCAGCGGCGTCTACATGGACGACGTGCAGAAACAGGCGCTGGTGTTCACCGCCATCATGGCGGTCTCTGGTGGCGTACTGGTGCTGATCGTGCTGGCCCTGAGCTGGGTCATCGGCAACCGCATCGCCGTGCCGCTGAAGCAGGCCACCGCCGTGGCCGAAGGCATCGCCGGCGGCAAGCTGGACAGCCACATCGGCCCGCAGCCGCACGACGAAACCGGCCGCCTGCTGGAGGCCATGGCCGGCATGCAGCAGCAGCTGCATGCAGTCATCACCGGCCAGCGCGAAATGGCGCGCCGTCACGACGGTGGCGAACTGAGCTACCGCATCGACGCCAGCGCCTTCCCCGGCGAGTACGGGCTGATGGTGCAGGAAACCAACGCCCTGGTCGGCGGCCACCTGCAGACCCTGCACGACGTGCTGGACGTGGTGCAGCAGTACGCGGTTGGCGATCTCAGCCGCGACATTGCACGCTACCCGGGTGAAAAGGCCGCGATGACAACCACCGTCGATACGGTCAAGGCCAACCTCGGCCGCATCAATGCCGAGATCAAGCAGCTGGCCAGCGCCGCCGCCGCCGGCGACTTCAGCCTCCGTGGCGATGCGCAGCGCTTCGATCACGATTTCCGCCTGATGCTGGAGAACCTCAACGCGATGATGGCGGTCAGCGATGACAACCTCGGCAAGCTCTCGCAGCTGCTGTCGGCCATCGCCGAAGGTGACCTGACCGCACGCATGCACGGTGATTACCAGGGCGTGTTCGCACGCATGCGCGACGATGCCAACACCACCGTTGCACAGCTGACCCAGATCGTCGGCCAGATCCAGGCCAGCGCGTCCAGCATCACCCTGGCCGCCGGCGAGATCGCCTCCGGCAACAGCGACCTGTCGCGCCGCACCGAGCAGCAGGCCGCCAACCTGGAAGAAACCGCCGCCTCGATGGAGGAACTGACCTCCACCGTGCGCCAGAACGCCGAG
>NZ_JCAFTS010000023.1:0-4065 GCF_059370495.1 Stenotrophomonas sp. YJH_SMC_69
GGCCAAGTACGCCTACGACGCGCTGGGTCGCCTGACCCAGACCCAGGACGGTACGACCGGCACGCCGATCGAAACCTATGCCTATGACGCCACCGGCAATCGCACCGCGCTGACCACGTCGGCAGGCACCGCCAGCTACACCTATCCCGCAACCAGCCACTGGCTGACCGCAGTGGATGGCGAGGCGCGCACCCATGACGCGGTGGGCAATACCACCAGCATCGGCAGCAAGACGTTCACCTACAACGACGCCAACCGCATGAACGCGGTGAAGCAGGGCAATGCGGTGCTGGAAAGCTACGGTTACAACCATCGCGGCGAGCGCGTGTTGCGCTCCGCGGCCGCCGGCGCGGCTCAGATCACCTTGTACGACGAGGCGGGGCAGTGGCTGGGCAACTACTCGGCCACGGGGCAGGCGCAGCAGCAGGCCATCTGGCTGGACAACTACCCGGTGGCACTGATCAACACGCCGGCTACCGGCGTGCCGGAGCTGGCCTACGTGCAGCCGGATCATCTGGGCACGCCGCGCGTGGTGATCGATCCGGTACGGAATGTCTCGATCTGGGAGTGGAGCAACAAGAGCGAAGTGTTCGGCAACCAGATTCCGAGTGCAGACCCGGACGGGGATGGTGTGGCGTTCGAACTGGCACTGCGCTTCCCAGGCCAGCAGGCGACGGATGCGAGTGGGCTGTTCTACAACCATCATCGCGAGTACGACCCGGCTGTGGGGCGGTATTCGCAGAGTGATCCGATTGGGTTACGAGGCGGAATCAGCACCTACGGATACGTTGGCGGAAATTCACTTAGCTTAATAGACCCGTTGGGATTAAGGAACGTGCACAAGACAGCCGTCGCAATTGGGAATGCGATCAACGCAGGGCGCTTGCTTGCTTCGGGTACGCTGAGGATCGCTGGAGGACTTGGCATGGAGGGGGCAGTAGTGACTGCCGCACCGGGCTCCGCAAGTATTGGGCTGGGCGTCTGGAACATCACTAGTGGCCAGAAGGCGTGGGCTCGCGCCGAGCAGCAGTGGGCGGAGGCAGCCTGTGAAGACAGTAGCAACTATTCGAGGGGCGACGTCCTGAAGACATACTCGGGTTTGTTGCCTTGGGGAACTGAGTCAGATGACCCCGGTGAGCCTTTTTGGATTGATATTATGGAGAAGCACGTTAAGGAGGCTGTCCATAAGCCAAGGGAATTCTTGCAGGAAGTAGGAACCATAGGACTATGAAAACTGGATTGCTGCTCCGCTATGTTGCTTTGATGATCCTGGTCCTCCTAGGCTGGTGGTTTTATAGGCACATAAGCCCCGCGCTAATGACATTGGCTGGGCTAGGCATCATGGGCGGAAGCACCGTATGGGTCATTGTGGCTCTCACAAGAAAGCCAAGTGAAGCGGCCCGAATAGCCAAATCTTGGTGGCGCTTGATCTGGGATGGCTTCTGGGGACTGTGAACTAATGTTACGCCCGCTAATTAAAGTCTCCAGCAGGCCGATTGGGACCTCTGCCTACCGATACTGGCAATCGCACCACACTGACCATGTTGGCAGGAAGCGAGAGCCACACCCATCCGGCAACCAACCATCACCTGAGGCATTTACCGCTATGTACGATCGTCAGCCAGACGCTGCCTCTAGTTCTCGAGAGACTGTGGATGATCTGTGAGCACGTATTTCCGTAGGGCATAACATAAAACTCAGGAGGTCGTCGATACGTGGTTCGCAATCCCCTGAAAGATGGACTGGACAACGCCTTTGGCGGCAGGATGCTGCTACGTCAGTGCGAGACATTCGAAGCGTGGCTGACTACGTGCGAGATATCCAGGGGCGCATCAGCCAGATCGGCCTGACCCGGCCTGGCCAGGCACGCCAGATCGTGGTGAACAATGTGACCTATGCGGCCTTCGGCCTGGCGACGGGCTGGACCTACGGCAACGGCCGCCAGCTGCAGCGTCCGTTGGATCTGGATTACCGCCCGCAGGCGGTGCATGACCCGGCCGCAGGCGGTCTGTCGCTGGGCTATGGCTATGACCCGGTCGGTTCGATCACCGAGCTGAAGAACGGCACAGGCTCAACGGTACTCGCCAAGTACGCCTACGACGCGCTGGGCCGCCTGACCCAGACCCAGGACGGCGCGACCGGCACGCCGATTGAAACCTATGCCTACGACGCCACCGGCAATCGCACCGCGCTGACCACCTCGGCAGGCACTGCCAGCTGCACCTACCCCGCAACCAGCCACCGGCTGACCGCCGTGGACGGCGAAGCGCGCAACCATGACGCAGTGGGCAACACCACCAGCATCGGCGGCAAGACGTTCATCTACAACGATGCCAACCGCATGAACGCGGTGAAGCAGGGCAATGCCGTACTGGAAAGCTACGGTTACAACCACCGCGGTGAACGCGTTCTGCGGACCCCGGCCGGTGGCGCAGCACGGATCACCTTGTACGACGAAGCAGGGCAGTGGCTGGGCATTTACTCGGCCACGGGCCAGGCGCAGCAGCAGGCCATCTGGCTGGACAACTACCCGGTGGCGTTGATCAGCGTGCCGAGCGCCGGCGTGCCGGAACTTGCCTACGTGCAGCCGGATCATCTGGGCACGCCGCGCGTGGTGATCGATCCGGTGCGTGATGTGGCGATCTGGGAGTGGAGCAACAAGAGCGAGGTGTTCGGCAACCAGATTCCGAGTACCGACCCGGATGGTGATGGAGTGGCGTTCGAGCTGGCGCTGCGCTTCCCGGGCCAGCAGGCCACGGATGCGAGTGGGTTGTTCTACAACTATCAGCGGGAATACGACCCGGCGGTGGGGCGGTATTCGCAGAGTGATCCAATTGGATTGGAGGGTGGGATTTCCACCTTCTCATATGTTGGCTCTCGGCCAACCTTCTCGATCGATCCGCAGGGGCTTCAGGTTATCGGAAGCCCAAGGGAGATGGCCAATCCCCTCGATGAGTCCCAGGCAAGAATGTTGCTTCCATGGGTTGCGGACATGACTCCAGGTGTCGGGGACGTCAAAGGCATTTACGAAGCATGTGAGAACCCAGCGCCGGGCAATACTGCGATGGCGGCGATCGGTATTGGCCCTCTTAAGCTCCTGAAACTGCCAGTCAAAGCTGGCCGGATACTGCTCACATTTGGCCGAGTGGACAATCAGGTTTATCACGCCTTCCGACACGTCGAAAAGGCTGGGATGGATAGCGTTAGTGTGAAGGCGGCGATTGCCGCCGATATTGAGCGAATCGGGGCGAATCACCCCTCTGGAACATATTCTGGCTCTGTGATGGTCGACGGTGTTAAAATTGAATACAGCTCCCATAAGTTTCCTGATGGAAGCATTAATGTAAGTAGAATTACTCCGCCCAGGAATTGATGCATGTACAGGCATTTATCGGAATCTGAAAAATCATTAGTGAAATTGATGCTTCAAGGTGTGGATTTTCCGGGCATCACTGCTGATTCACTTGCGGCGATTGAAGTTGAGGGGATGGATGATGGCGGGATGGGGAGCCTGCTGTTCAAATCAAGCAATCTCGACCGTTTGCTTGGAAAGGAGCTGGCCAGCAAAACCTTTGTCGACACGGATGGGGTTGAAGTTATAGTGACACTTTCACTGGACAATTATGGAGATCTTTTTGAGTTGGATGTATGGAAAGTCGACTTCTCGCCAGTTATTAGCCTTCGTCCCAGGAGGCCGTCCGCTGCGGGCTAATAAGAGCCTAAACGTTTCCGCCCTCGCTCCTTAGCTATCCAAGGAGGCGCCCGGACTGAGGATGTTCCGAGCAATAGGTGATCGGTTGGACCTACGGCAACGGCCGCCAGCTGTAGCGTCCGTTGGATCTGGATTACCGCCCGCAGGCGATGCATGACCCGGCCGCAGGTGGCCTGTCGCTGGGCTACGGCTATGATCCGGTCGGTTCGATCACCGAGCTGAAGAACGGCGCAGGCTCGTCGGTGCTGGCCAAGTACGCCTACGACGCGCTGGGTCGCCTGACCCAGACCCAGGACGGTACGACCGGCACGCCGATCGAAACCTATGCCTATGACGCCACCGGCAATCGCACC